>NZ_CP049616.1:2501875-3115000 GCF_011068285.1 Flagellimonas oceani
CCTCTTCCCTTAAACCTTCATCGGCATCGTTCTCATGGTCCAAGAACTCGATTTCTCCACCACCGTAGAGCTTTCCCTCCAATTGTTTTTCAAAGCTCAGCACCTTAAAAACTTGACGCGCCACGCAAACCACATCCATCTCCCCGGTATCGTAAGTGTTCACCACCTCTACCAATTGCACTTCGGTACCATAAGAAATGGAATTATTGATATAAACCGGAACACCAAAGGTCATAGCTTCCCTCCTACAATCGTTGATCAATTGCTTATAACGGTCTTCAAAAATATGCAGCGGCACCGTTTCTCCCGGATAAAATACCGACTGCAATGGGAACAAGGGCAGTTTCATTATAGTGATTTGTCTAAAAATACGCATCAAAACTTAAAGCCACAACTCTAGGCAAACCACAAATGTTTCAAATAAAACAACTTGTTATATTTTGATAAAAATATTTTATTTCTTGCGTGTATAAGCAACAAGACATAGTTTTGCTTAAAATACCGTACAACATGAATTCTAAGGACTTACTTCAGCTTACCGAGCAATTTGGCGCACCGCTTTATGTTTATGATGCCGATAAGATTACCTCACAATATAAAAAGTTGACCAATGCTTTTAAAGGTGTACCCAATCTTAAATTGAACTATGCGGCCAAAGCTTTGTCCAATGTCAGTATCTTACGATTGCTGAACAGCTTGGGAAGCGGACTGGACACGGTATCCATTCAAGAAGTAAAATTGGGACTTTTGGCCGGTTTTAAGCCGGAATCCATCATTTTTACGCCCAACGGGGTTTCTTTGGAAGAGATTGAGGAAGCCGCAGCCCTTGGAGTTCAGGTGAATATTGACAACCTGTCCATTTTGGAACAGTTTGGCAGCAAGCACCCCGATATTCCCGTATGTATCCGAATCAATCCACACGTGATGGCGGGAGGAAACTCCAATATTTCCGTGGGACATATCGATTCCAAGTTCGGTATCAGCGTGCATCAGATTCCACATTTATTGCGTATTGTCGACTTGACCAACATGAACATCAATGGGATCCACATGCATACGGGAAGCGATATTTTAGATATTGATGTATTCCTTTACGCTTCGGAAATACTTTTTGAAACCGCGAAAAACTTCAAGGACCTAGAATTTATCGACTTTGGCAGTGGTTTTAAAGTACCGTACAAGGAAGGTGATATTCAGACCAATGTTGATGAGTTGGGCAAAAAACTGACCAAAAGATTCAACGAGTTCTGCAAAGAATATGGTAGGGAACTTACCCTTGCTTTTGAGCCCGGTAAATTTTTGGTGAGCGAAGCCGGCTACTTTTTGGCAAAAGTAAACGTGGTAAAACAAACTACTTCTACGGTTTTTGCCAGTATCGACTCAGGTTTCAACCATTTGATAAGACCCATGCTATATGGATCCAACCATCAAATCATTAATATTTCCAATCCCAAAGGCAGGGAGCGTTACTACTCGGTAGTGGGATATATTTGTGAAACGGATACATTTGGCAGCAACCGCAGAATCAACGAAATATCCGAAGGTGACATTTTATGCTTTAAAAATGCAGGCGCTTACTGCTTTACCATGGCGAGCAATTACAACTCCAGATACAGACCAGCGGAAGTCCTTTGGTATCAAGGAAAGGCCCATCTAATCAGAAAAAGGGAAACATTTGATGATATCCTGAACAACCAAGTTGATGTGAAGGAACTTTTTGAACCATCAAAAAAGCAAACTGTAAAGTAAGCATAAAGCATTATCGGACTGTTAAAGGCAATACTTTTTTGGCACAATTTTCGTTAGTTTTGTATTGATAGGACGACGATTACGTCAAAAACCAAGACTATGCGCTCAATTTTCACTCAAATCTGTTTACTTTTTCTAGTATTCTCCGGCTTGAATGCACAAGCCCAAGATATCAATTGGATTTCTTGGGAAGAGGCCGTTGAACTTTCCAAAACGGATGCCCAACCCAAAAAAATATTTGTGGATGTGTACACTGATTGGTGCGGATGGTGCAAAAAGATGGATAAAAATACGTTCCAAAATCCGGAAGTATCCAAATACATGCAGGACAATTTTTACATGGTAAAAATGGATGCCGAAGGTAAAGACCCTATTGAATACCAAGGCAAAACATTCAAATATGTTCCGTCCGGAAGAAGGGGCTACCACGAATTGGCCGCAGCCTTGCTACAAGGCAAGATGAGTTACCCGACCGTAGTTTTCTTGGATGAAAAATTGAATATGCTATCCCCAGTTCCCGGTTATCAACAAGTGGAACCCTTTATGCAGATTGCCAAATACTTCGGCGATAACATTTATAAGGACAAGGACTGGAAAAGCTATGCTGGGAAATAAAATTCCCCAGCGAGCCAAAACCTTATATTTTACCTACTATAATTAGGACTTTCCTTTGTAATGGTCACGTTATGTGGGTGACTCTCGTGGATACCACTGGAGGTTATCTTCACAAATCGGGCATTGTTTTTCAAAGCTTCTATATCGCCTGCTCCACAATATCCCATACCGGCACGTAGTCCTCCGATGAACTGATGCATACTTTCCACCAATTCACCTTTATAGGGCACGCGTCCCACAATACCTTCGGGAACCAGTTTTTTAATATCGTCCTCCACATCTTGGAAATATCGGTCCTTACTTCCCTGTTTCATGGCCTCAACGGAGCCCATGCCACGGTAGGATTTGAACTTACGACCTTCATATATGATGGTCTCTCCCGGGGATTCTTTGGTTCCGGCCAATAGCGAGCCCAACATTACGGTATCAGCTCCAGCGGCCAAGGCTTTGGGAATATCACCAGTGTATCGGATTCCCCCATCGGCAATTACAGGAACCCCAGTACCCTTTAATGCGGCAGAAACTTCCAAAACTGCAGAAAATTGTGGAAAACCTACCCCGGCAACTACTCGCGTGGTACAAATGGAGCCTGGACCTATACCCACTTTTACGGCATCGGCACCAGCTTCCACCAAATATTTGGCAGCTTCGGCAGTGGCAATGTTACCTACAACCACCTCCAATTCCGGAAAGGACTTCTTGACTTCCTTTAAAATACTGACAACACCTTTGGTATGTCCATGGGCAGTATCTATAATAATGGCATCCACGCCAGATTTCACCAATGCCCCGGCGCGATCAACGGCATCAGCGGTAACACCGATGGCGGCTGCTACGCGCAAACGACCGTACTGGTCTTTATTAGCAATTGGTTTTTGGGTAAGTTTTGTAATGTCCCTGAACGTGATCAACCCGATAAGTTCATCCTTATCGTTGACCACGGGCAATTTTTCAATTTTATTTTCTTGAAGGATGACCTCCGCCTGTTGCAATGAAGTTCCTTCAGCAACGGTAACCAAATTTTCGGATGTCATGACATCCGAAATGGGCCTATCGTCATTCTTTTCAAAACGAAGGTCTCGGTTGGTCACGATCCCGATAAGTTTTTTGTTATCGTCCACAATGGGAATGCCCCCAATGCTGTGTTCCCTCATACTCGCTTTGGCGTCGCGCACAAAAGAATTGAGGGGAAGCGTGACCGGGTCCATGATCATCCCGCTCTCGGCACGCTTCACTTTTCTCACTTTGAGCGCCTGCTGCTCAATGGTCATATTTTTATGCAGAACACCAATACCACCTTCCCTGGCCATGGCAATCGCCATCCGGGATTCGGTCACCGTATCCATGGCCGCAGAGACAATGGGCACATTTATGGTAATGTTCTTGGTAAATTTTGATTGGATGTTTACTTCTCGGGGAAGTACTTCGGAGTATGCCGGCACAAGAAGAACGTCGTCATAAGTAAGACCTTCTCCAACAATTTTGTTCTGGTGAGCTTCCATTGCAATTACGGATTAATTGCGTGCAAATATACCACTAATTTATTGGATTACCTCACCGTGTTCGGATTACATTATTTGACTTAACCAGAATTTCATCCAATTATTTAGAATCATTCTATATAATTGTTATCTTTAGGGTTCAAATCTTTTTTATGTGCAGATTTTTGAATGTAATGAACAGATCGAAAAATGGTGTATTGACTTTCTGTGACCACACCAAACTATTTCAGTTGATATATAACAACCTATGCTTTGAACTCTATGAATGGGAGCTTGATGCACTGAGGGAATACATTGAGCAGTTGGATATCCCCTATTGGGAAAAACACTTGAAAAACTGGAGCCATCAACGTAAAATTCCAATCTCCGTGGGCAAAAAGCACTTCATTATTTTGGTAAACAAGGAAGAGGTCAGTGAAATATTGAGCCTACTATCCTTCGAAAAACAGGGTGTTGAACTTCTCAGTCATTCTGAAATTGACTATCAATTTATCGAGAACTGACATCCGACATTTTATATCTGGTCGGGAACAAGCATTGCCACAGTACTAATATTGCTGAACCTGTGTAGGTAACTGTCATCAAAATTCCAGAGAAAACAACGACGTACCTAAACCAACTGACTCCTGACCACATCACATAAATACCCCCGAAGGTGAGAATAATGGAAAGAAATGGTTCCAACGTCAAAAAGAGTTTTAGTTTTTTAGGGGCTTTTGCAAGCCACACCAATCCGCCCAATAGAAAAAATATAAGTGACATGGAAAGCACATGCGTGTGAACCACAGTTAGCATTTCGCGGTTTCCTTTTTTAAATTTCATTACATCGGCATCTTCATCATCTTCGTTGCCCAAATAGTTCTCCTCAATTCCTGTTGGCGTGGTGGATTCGGTTTCTTGGATAAAGAGCAACCCCGTAAAATATCCCACGGATAGCACAATGACGAAAGTTGCAATAAAAATACGGAGTTCCTTGGGCAAGTTGGGCAATAGACCGCTATACTTCATAATGATGGTTCATTGGAAGTCTCAAAGATATCCATTTAGACTCAATCTAAATAAATGGCAGACAAATTTATGTCGATGAAAAGTAGTTAATGGTATACGGAGAACAACTCTGTGGCTTTATTGTAAGCCGCTTCAAAAACCATCCAGTTAACGCCCGAATCCGCCTTTTCTGTAGTAAAATAGGACAGCATTTTTTCCGTGGGCATATTGCCGGTCAGTTCGTCCTTTGCCATGGGACAACCGCCAAAACCCTGCACGGCTCCATCAAAACGACGGCAACCTGCCTTGTAGGCCGCATTCACTTTTTCGTGCCATTTGGTCGGTGTTGTGTGCAAATGGGCACCGAACTCTATTTCAGGATACTTTGGAATAAGATTGCTGAACAAATAGTCGATTACTTCTGGGGTGGAACTGCCAATGGTATCGGACAATGAAAGGATTTTAGTCCCCATTTCGGCCAATCTCTCGGTCCACTCCCCTACTATCTCCACGTTCCATGGATCTCCATAAGGGTTTCCAAACCCCATGGATATGTAGGTAACGACTTCCTTATTGTGGGCATCGGCCAACTCCAATATCCCCTTTAAAGTTTCAACGGATTGGTCAATGGTCTTGTGCGTGTTCCGCATCTGAAAGTTTTCTGAAATGGAAAAGGGAAATCCCAGATAATCTATCGCTTCGTGTTCACAGGCATCTTGAGCGCCGCGCACATTGGCCACAATGGCCAAAAGCTTACTTCGGGTGCGGGACAGATCCAACTTTGCCAAAACTTCTGCGGTATCCTGCATCTGTGGAATCGCCTTGGGGGAAACAAAACTGCCGAAGTCAATAGTATCAAAGCCGCAGCCCAGCAGGGATTGAATATACTTCACCTTTTCATCCGTAGGAATAAAGGTCTTGATACCCTGCATGGCGTCCCGTGGACATTCTATGAGTTTTACTTTTTGCATAGTCTCCCGTAAAAATAGTACTTATTTCTCCGACAGAAATAGATAAACGGCAATCCCTACAAAAACAACAATCTGCACCCATTTTAAATAGACACCTGTTTTTTTATGTCGTGACAGATATTTGGAAATCTTCCCCGCCAAAACTGCAATGGCACCAAAAACAAGCAGTGCGGAGAGCATAAAAATGAACCCCAAAATGTAGAACTGAACTACGGCACTCAAACTATCACTGAACAAAAACCCGGGGAAAAATGCCAAAAAGAAGATGGTCACCTTCGGGTTGAGCACGTTCATGGTAAACCCCGTCCAAAACAGTTTTTGGGGCGATTTGGCCGGGTTGTTCTCTTTATCCAAAAGTATGGAAGCGTCACTTCGGTAAACTTGAAAAGCCAGATACAACAGGTACATGGCTCCAAACAACTTTATGGCAAAAAACAATGTATCGCTCCGTTTGATGATTTCCGAAACGCCAAAAGCCAATAAGGTGGTGTGGACCAAACAGCCAGAGACCAAACCAAACACGGTGGCCAGACCTGATTTTGTTCCATTACCGATACTTTGGGTGAGCACAAAAATATTATCCGGCCCCGGTGATAAGGCCAACGCAAGGGAAGACACCAAAAACGCAATCAAAATAGGTGAGTTGACGGTCTCCAGAAATAATAACGGACTGTGCATATCGTATTAGTCCATTTTTGCTAAAATGGCCTTGTTGATTTTTTTGATAAGGGCGGGCCCTTCGTATATAAAACCTGTGTAAAGTTGGACCAAATCTGCACCTGCTTCCAATTTTTCCAGTGCGTCCGCTTCGGAATGTATGCCGCCGACCCCTATGATCGGGAATGCCTTTCTACTGTTGTCGGCCAAAAAACGGATTACCTCGGTACTTCTGTTCGTCAATGGCCTTCCGCTTAAACCGCCGGCTTCTTCGGATAAGGTGAGATGCGATTTTAAGTCCTTACGTTCAATGGTGGTATTGGTCGCTATGACCCCTTCGATTTTTGTGTCGGCAACAATTTCGATAATATCCAAGAGTTGATCGTCCGTCAAATCCGGAGCAATTTTCAACAAAATCGGTTTCTCCTTTCTCTTCGTGGACTTGGCCAGCTTTTTATTCTGACTTTTCAGCTTTTTGAGCAAATTGGTCAAGGGCTCCCTATCCTGAAGCTCTCTCAATCCCGGCGTATTGGGGGAACTTACATTTACCACAAAATAGTCCACATGCTCAAATAAAGCTTCAAAACAGATGAGATAGTCCTTCAATGCGTCCTCGTTGGGCGTGACTTTATTTTTGCCAATATTGCCCCCCACAATTACACGGTGCCTTTTCTTTAACTGCTCAACGGCCTCAAAAACACCTTTGTTGTTAAATCCCATCCTGTTAATGATGGCCTTATCATCCTTTAATCGAAACAATCGTTTTTTGGGATTGCCCGATTGTGGTTTTGGGGTTACAGTTCCTATTTCAACAAATCCAAATCCAAAATCCGAAAACTCATTGTAAAGTTTGGCATCTTTATCAAAACCAGCGGCCAATCCCACCGGGTTTATAAATCGTACGCCAAACACTTCCCGCTCCAATCTTGGGTCATCTACAACAAAAATATTGCGGAAAATTCCGCCCAAACCCAATCTTGAAAAAAACTTTATGGCCCTAAAAGTAAAGTGGTGCACAGCTTCCGGGTCAAACAAAAAAAGTACCGGGCGAATAAGGATTTTGTACATTCAGAATGGATTTTGGACAAAAATAAAAACTCTCAAAACAGTTCTTAACATTTCGGTCAATTTTCGTCAACAGACCTGTTTATGTAGATGGGACGCAACGTCATTTGGTTACATAACTTCAAATACCTGTCGTATTGAACTTGACTGAAGCTTTCCAATAGTCTTTTATCCATCATATGGACATTTTTTGCCATACTATCTATAAAAGATTGATACTTTTTCGATACTTCCATCAGCACTTCGGGAGAGCTCTCTTCGTTTTGTTTCATCAGATATGCTGCCCGTTCCTTAAAAATATCGTTTCTGATCTTTAGTTCGGCGCTCCAATTTTTCAAGTTTTCCTGCTGCTCTTCGGTTAGCTCAAAAACCTTGGCAATGGTCTCGTTATCGCGCCCGCCAACACCTAAAATACAATCCATCTGGGCCGTTCCATAAAAGCCGGATATCAAAAAAAGAATATATACAAGCGGTTTCAAGCGAGGTTGAATTTAATGGTTTCCGAAAGATACTTATTAATGCCCTTGATTTGCAAAATTACGTTTGAATAAGCATTATTTTTGATAAAAATCAACACCGACCATGGAAAAATTATTGCCCCGATTTTTAGAATACGTGACCACTGACACCCAGAGCGACCCCTATTCGCAGTCCACCCCAAGTACTGAAAAACAATGGGACCTTGCCAAAAAATTGGTGATGGAACTGCATCAAATTGGCATGCAGGAGGTCTCCATTGACGAGAACGCCTACATTATGGCGACTTTGCCCAGCAACATAGATAAAAAAGTTCCTACCATTGGTTTTGTCTCCCATTTTGATACCTCACCGGATTTTTCGGGTAAAAATGTAAAGCCGCAGATCATTGAAAATTATGACGGGAAGGATATCGTATTGAACAAGTTGAACAACATTGTGCTATCTCCCGATTATTTTGAAGATTTAAAGGCCTACGAGGGACAAACCTTGATCACAACAGATGGGACAACGCTCTTAGGCGCTGATGACAAAGCAGGTGTTGCTGAAATTATCACAGCCATGGAATATCTCATCAAACATCCCGAAATTAAACATGGTAAAATCAGGATCGCTTTTACCCCCGATGAAGAAATTGGAAGAGGGGCCCACAAATTCGATGTGGAAAAATTTGGTGCCGAATGGGCATACACGATGGACGGTAGCCAAGTGGGAGAACTGGAGTACGAAAACTTTAACGCGGCAAAAGCCAAAATTACCATTACCGGTAAAAGTGTGCACCCCGGATATGCAAAGAACAAAATGGTAAACGCCATTGGGATTGCCAACGATTATTTAACCCATTTGCCCCCAAGCGAAGTCCCCGAACACACCACGGGTCGGGAAGGTTTTTTCCATGTGCATAAAATTAAGGGCGAGATTGAAAAAGCCGAAATAGACTTGATCATCCGTGATCACGATGCTGTGCATTTTCAGGCCAGAAAGGACCTTTTGAACGACATCAAGGAAAAACTCAACAAAAAATATGGGGAGTTCGTTTCCTTGACCATCGAGAACCAATACAAAAACATGCGGGAAAAGGTGGAACCGGTCTTTCATATTGTGGAGATAGCGGAAGAGGCGATGAAATCCCTTCAAATTGAACCTATCATAAAACCCATTAGAGGCGGTACAGATGGTTCCCAGCTCAGTTTTATGGGACTTCCGTGCCCCAATATTTTTGCCGGCGGACACAATTTCCATGGCAAATACGAGTATGTTCCTTTGGAAAGCATGGAAAAAGCGGTGATGGTTATCGTAAAAATTTGCGAACTTACCGCTAGTCAAATCAAGTAGTTGTGGAAAAGTCCGAAAAATTGGAAGCCTATTACGAAAACGAACATCCCTTTAGGGAGGGAATTGTTTTTCTTAGGGAAATCGCATTAAGAACAGAGGCGGAAGAAAATTTTAAATGGGGTATTCCGGTGTACACTTTGAACAATAGAAATGTTTTCGGGATATGTAAGTTCAAGCATCATTTTGGGGTTTGGTTTTTTAATGGCGTTTATTTGAAGGACCCAAAAAATGTACTGGAAAATGCCCAAGAAGGAAAAACCAAGGGCATGCGTCACTGGAAGTTCCAAAGTCTGGAGGAAATCGACGAAAAAACTGTCCTGGCCTATATGAAAGAGGCGTTGGACAATCAAAAAAAGGGATTGGAGGTAAAGGCCGAGAAGGCCAAGAAGATTCAAATTCCGGAAATATTGCAATCAGAATTGGCCAAAAACCCCAAACTAAAGGTTGCTTTTGACAATTTCACACCCTACAAACAAAAGGAGTTCTGCGAGTACATTGGCGAGGCCAAACAGGAGAAAACCAAATTACGTAGGCTGGAAAAAATTCTTCCCATGATTCAGGATGGGGTGGGTTTGAATGATTCTTATAGGTAATCGTCGCCTCATCTATCAATTGAAACGATATTTAGTTAACCGTTGGCTGTTATTAAAAAATCCACTCAGATTCCAACCAAAAAAATAGTTATCCCATTTTAGGAAACTCCCAGCCATTATGATATTCTTTTGTCAATAAGGCATCTGCCTCGGCTTGGTTGAACCTATGGTTTTCCGCATCCCAGAACAAACGTTCGCCTGTTTTGTAGGCAATGTTCCCCATGTGGCTTACTACGGCGGCATCGTAACCAATCTTTATCGGTGCCTTTAAAATGGTCTTATCCCGGGTTTTCACGGCTTCCAAAAAGTTTTGTGTGTGCAGTCCCAAACCTTGCCCAACGCCCTGCTGCAAGGGCACAGCTTCTATTTTTGGTCCCAAATCTTGACTCCAATGCGGACGATCATGCTCAGGGATCACTTCCCAACCACCACGGTCGAGCACCAAGGTTCCGTTGTTCCCGATAAAGGCAACACCATGGTTACGGCCGTAGTTTCCACCATCGATTCCCGTGGCATGCTCCCACAATAGGGAGAAATCACCAAAATCGTAAACGGTTTGTAACGTATCCGGAGTTTCTGCGGCATCATTGGGATAAGCAAATTTTCCGCCCATGGCCATTACCGATTTGGGCGTGGAAGCCTTCATTCCAAAAAGGGCATAATCAATTAAATGTACGCCCCAATCTGTCATCAGACCACCGGCATAGTCCCAAAACCATCTAAAATTGAAATGGAACCTGTTTGGGTTGAAGGGTCTGTCCTCCGCAGGTCCGAGCCACATATCATAATCAACACCTGCCGGGACCGGGCTATTGGGAACCACGGGCACCGATTGCATCCACCCTTGATAGGCCCATGCTTTTACCAATCGTATCTGTCCCAATTTACCGGAATGCACGTAATTGATGGCATCCACAAAGTGGGGCTCACTGCGTTGCCACTGCCCTATCTGCACCATCCTATCGCTTGCGTTTACCTTGGCCAACATGGCATCGCTCTCGGCCACGGAATTCGCGATCGGCTTTTCACAATATACATCCTTGCCAGCATCAATGGCATCTGTAAGTTGTAGGCAATGCCAATGGTCCGGTGTGCCGATTATGGCAATATGGATATCCTTATCTTCCAACAGTTTACGGTAATCGGAATACCATTTTGGCTTTTTGATTCCTCCTTTTTCCAGTTCGGCAGTTTTCTCACGTAGCACGTTTTCATCCACATCGCAAAGGGCCACAACTTCTACCTCGCTGTTCTGCAATATGGAACTCAAATCGGAAAATCCCATTCCTTTACAACCGATCAATCCAACCTGGATTTTATCGTTTGGACTGATACTTTTTCTGATCGTAGCCAACAACTCGGTTGGAAACACCATTGATGCCCCCATGGCCGCTGCCCCTAAACTGCTTTGTTTTACAAACTGTCTTCTGGTTCCCATACTTTTTAAAAATTTGGAATAAGATACAAAAAAAACGTCCCTCGAAATGTAATTCCCAAGGGACGTTCTTAATATAATGTTTACTGTTTTCGCTTATTTTTTTTCAGCAGGGGGAGCATTTAATTTTTTGCTCATTTCCATGGAAATGGCGGAGCGATCAAACTTTAAACGGCCTGCCATGGTCTCGATGACACAGGAAAAATCCTTGTCGTTCAATTCCACGATCTTGCCGTGCAAACCACTCTTGGTTATAATTTTATCTCCCTTTTTTAATTCTGAAGCGAATTTTTTCTCATCCTTCTGACGTTTGATCTGCGGGCGGATCATAAAAAAATATGCCACGGCAAAAATCAATATCAGCGGTAAAAACTGTCCTAGGTTTTCCATTTAGGTCTTTTAATTATTTTACTGGCCCTGCTGGTGTAGCTTCCGGTGCCTGTACAAATGCTTTGATTCTTAAAATTTCGGAACCTTTGGCAGTGTTTGCGGTTACTGTAATGGTCTTGGTCACTTGATTTTGACCTGAACCGTTGAATTTTACCAACAATTCTCCTGTCTCCCCTGGAGCAATAGGATCTTTTGGAGGATTTGGCACTGTACAACCGCAGCTACTTTTTGCATCAGTAATGATCAAAGGGGCATTACCTGTGTTTGTAAATGTAAAAGTAGTCTCTTGTGGAGTTCCACGTTGGATGGTACCGAAATCGTGCTCGGTTTTCTCGAAAGACATTACCGGAACGTTTTTAGCCGCTTCATCTCTGTCCACGGCAGTTTCAACATTGTCAGCAACTATTTTTTTTGATGCCTTGTCCTTGCATGATACGCTGGTTAGGGCAACCACTGCGATCAAACTAAAAATTGTTGTTATTCTTTTCATGATTAAAATTTGTTTTCCCAAAATTAAGGAATTATTGTTTATTGTAGGCCCCTGCCTATTTTTTGGAGTCTTCCGTCCGATTTGTACTCTTTCGCCAACTTATCCAACACCCCGTTAATAAATATGCTGCTCTTGGGCGTAGAATATTCTTTGGCAATTTCCAAATACTCGTTCAAGGTCACTTTTTCGGGGATTGATGGAAAATTCAACAGCTCACAAATGGCCATTTTTAGAACAATGGAGTCAATTTCCGCAATACGATCATTGTCCCAATTTGGGGTTTTGCCCTCTATTTCCTTCTCCCATTTGGCATCATTCAGCAGTGTCTTGGTCAAGAGGTCGTTGGCAAAGTCCATATCCTGTTGATCCTTGAGCAATGCGGGCAAAAAGAATCGGTCCCCGGAATCGGGCTTGGCCTTTTTAAGCCGCTTCACCAAAAAAGTGTTCACAATAGGGAAATCATCAACCCAAGTAAGTTTGTCATCCTCAAAATAATCGTAAATTTTTTCGTTGGGCGCTATGATCTCTTTAAAAAGCTGGATGATCACATTTCGGTCGTCCGCATAATCATCCTCCCCATTGAACATATACTCTTTGTAAATATCGCTTGCCAAAATCTCCTTGTGGATAATTTTTACGTATTCATCGTTCAAGTACCAATTGTCAAGTTTCCGCTTGGAGAGTTCGGATTTCAATGCTTCGTTGTTCACCAATTGAAGGAGCAATCGGTTTTTCACAAACTTTTCCGGGTCGGGGTACTTATCGTCTTCGGTAGCCACATATTTTTTGGAAGCGTGGCTCACATGTTTTTCGGCCAAACGGTGGAGTTCGGCCAAAAGGCTCAAAATTAAAAGGTACAGAACATACATATTTTCTATACTAACTCTTAGGAACTTTTCCTGTTTTTGCAGCGAATCGTCCTTGGATTGCACCAATGCATAGATACATTGCATCACTTTTACCCTAATGTGCCTTCTGGTTAACATGTCTAAAGAACTTTTAAAGTCATTGTTTGGCTTTCACACCGCAAAAGTAATCTTATATTTGAATCCTACCTACCAAACTTGCTTTCTTATCAGTTTTATAACATTTACTTTGTGGGCTATGGTATATATTTGCGGGATTGTCCGCTTACATCGAAGCTAAAAAACCATCTTTTTCCCTTTTTATGAAGGAACTAAAGCACCTAAACAAATACTTTAAAAAATACTGGCTCAAACTTTTTTTAGGGGTTTTGATTACGATCATCGCCCGTGTTTTTTCATTGGTGATGCCTTCGTACGTGAACAAATCCATCCAGGCGGTGGAGGATTTCATGTCGGACGTGATTACGTTATCGGATGCCAAGGGACTTTTGCTCCAATATATTCTGATTATCGTTGGAGCGGCCATTCTTTCAGGGCTATTTACTTTTTTGATGCGCCAGACCATCATCAACGTATCCAGATATATTGAATACGACTTAAAAAATGAGGTTTTTGACCATTACCAGCTCCTTAGCCTTAATTTTTACAAAAAAAACAGGATCGGGGATTTAATGAACCGCATCAGTGAGGACATCAACCAAGTGCGTTTGTACGGTGGGCCTGCCATTATGTACGGTATCCAGACCTTGACGCTTTTTGCCTGCTTGATTCCGCTCATGTTTATAAAGGCCCCTACCCTTGCTGCATACACTTTGCTTCCGCTGCCCATTTTGTCCGTTTTGATTTATCAAATCAGCAAGATCATCCATAAAAGAAGCACCAAGGTGCAGGAATTTTTATCAACGCTATCCACATTTACGCAAGAATCCTTTTCTGGAATATCGGTGATCAAAGCCTATAGCATTGAGCCACGTATCAACAATGAACTGCGCAGTTTGGCGCAAGAGGGAAAAGATACCAGTATGGCATTGGCCAAAGTAAATGCCTGGTTTTTTCCGTTGATGATATTATTGATCGGCGTAAGTAACCTGTTCGTCATATACATTGGTGGTCGCCAATACATCAATGGCGAAATTGAAACCATTGGAATCATTGCCGAATTTATACTCTATGTGAACATGCTCACATGGCCCGTGGCCATTGTAGGATGGCTGACATCCATAGTACAACGGGCGGAGGCTTCACAAAAACGGATCAACGAATTTTTGAAAGAGGAGCCCTCTATCCAAAACAGGGTTAAGGAGCCTACTCCGATCAAAGGCGATATCGAGTTCAAAAATGTGACCTTTACTTATGAGGACACCAACATTACCGCCCTCAAAAATGTTTCGTTTTCGGTAAAAGCAGGACAAACCGTGGCCATTTTGGGCAAAACAGGTTCCGGAAAATCTACCATTCTGGATTTGGTAGCACGTTTGTACGATACCTCATCAGGTGAAGTACTGATCGATGGAACCCCGGTTCAAAACCTAAATTTGGACAGTTTGCGCAGTTCCATCGGAGCCGTGCCGCAAGATGCTTTCCTGTTCTCGGACACTATTGAGAACAATATCCGTTTTGGCGATGAAGACGCCACACACGACGAAATTGTGGAGGTAGCCAAAAAAGCAGTGGTCCATAAAAACATTCAGGGCTTTGCCAAAAAGTACGACACCATTCTCGGTGAACGTGGCATTACCTTGAGCGGCGGGCAAAAACAACGCGTTTCCATAGCCAGGGCACTGCTCAAAGACCCAAAAATTTATTTGTTCGATGATTCCCTTTCGGCCGTGGATACCGAGACAGAAGAAGAAATCCTCAACAACCTGAAAAAAGTATCAAAAAGCAAGACCACATTGATTGTGAGCCATAGGGTATCCTCTGCCAAGAATGCGGACAAAATTATAATTATGGACAACGGAAGCATCATACAGGAAGGCACTCACGAAGAGTTGAACAATACCGATGGGTATTACAAAGATCTTTACATAAACCAACTCTCCGGCAAAGAATCATAAAAAAGTTGCTGAATTAGCTTTTTTTTTACATTTTTGGTAACATATTTCAACATAGTACTAAATACACTATACCATATGGGCCAGAAAGATACAATGGATCAGGAAGAGATTTATTCGAAAGTCTTAAGAGCAGGGAGAAGAACCTATTTTTTCGACGTAAGAAGCACCAAGGCCGGGGATTACTACCTTACCATAACCGAGAGTAAAAAATTTACTCACGACGATGGTTCTTTCCACTACAAAAAGCACAAAATTTATCTTTACAAGGAGGATTTTAGCGCTTTCCGTGAGATCATGGAAGAAATGATGGACTACATCATTGATGAAAAAGGGAGCGAGGTCATCTCCGAACGCCACCAAAAAGATTTTAAAAAGGAAGAGGAAGAAGAAAGTTTCAGTGAAAACGGGACAGCGACCGGCAGCAATTTTACCGATGTGAGTTTCGACGACATCTAAAAAAATAATTTCTTTAATAATTTAAACGACCTGTATTTTTGCAGGTCGTTTTTTATTTTTACCATAGCGTATACACAACAAAAAATATAGAACAATGGCCAGGACACCCAGTAACATGCTCCCCTTGGGCACCAAAGCACCGGATTTTGAACTTTTGGACACTGTTTCGGACACCACGATCTCCTTGAACGATGCAAAAGGTGAAAAAGGCACGGTGGTCCTGTTTATATGCAACCACTGTCCGTTTGTGATCCATGTAAATCCCATGATCGTAAAATTGGCGAAAGAATACCAAGAAAAGGGCATTGCCTTTGTGGCCATATCCAGTAACGATGTGGAAAACTACCCACAAGATGCGCCAGACTTAATGGAGCAAAAAGCCAAAGAAGAGGGATACACTTTTCCTTATCTGTATGATGAGACACAGGAGGTCGCCAAGGCCTACGACGCAGCCTGCACTCCGGATATTTATCTTTTTGATGCAAACCTGAACTTGGTCTACCGAGGACAGCTTGATGGGTCCAGACCTGGAAACGATGTCCCTCTGACCGGTACCGACCTTAAAAAAGGCATGGACGCGGTTCTTGAAGGCAAAGAAGTGGACCCGGACCAAAAGCCGAGCTTGGGATGTAACATCAAATGGAAAAACACCTAACAAGGAATGAGTTTATCCGTTTTGGGCATTACCATAACTCTGGTGCCCGTCACCCTCGACAACCTTGAAGCTTATTTGAAAGTTGGTATCAAATCCTATTGCGAGAATTATCTCCATTTGTGGGAGAACGAAGACCCTACGCCTTACATTTCCAATGGTTTTACTCCTGAAGTCGTAGAACGGGAATTACTGGATACAAATGCACTCAATTTTTTGGTCAACTCGGGAGATGAAACTGTAGGCATCCTCAAATTGGTGAAAAATTGCGGTATTGATGAGATATCCGATACCGATGCGCTAAAAGCTGAAAAAATCTATCTGTTAAAAGAACATTCGGGCAGAGGAATCGGAAGACAGGTTCTTCAATTTATTGAAAAAACGGCCAAAGCGTTAAACAAAAAAGTAATTTGGCTGGATGCCATGCAAAAAGGCAAGCCGGTACAGTTTTATCAAAATAATGGCTTTTCCATCAAAAGAGAAAGCGAGGTAACGCTCCCCCATGTTAAACCGGAAGAGAAGCCCATGTACATTTTGACCAAGGAACTTTAATCTACCATCCTTTACGCTTCACCAAGTTTTGGATATGCGCATAATGGTGATTGCCATGCCAAGCGTAACGGGCAATATTCTCCTTTAAAGTTGTTTCTTGGTTTCCATCGGGATGGATAAAACTCCGCTCCAATTGCTCTTCCGAAAGACCTTTTAATAAATATACCAACTTAGCGTGTATCGCGCTCAAATGGTACAGCGACATTAAAATGGGCGCTGTTCGGCAATCGAACAACTCGGCCCAAGCTTTTTCATCGTAAGCCTTTATGGTAGGCGTATCCTCTGTCAAGGCCCATTTAAAACGGATATAGCTGTTATGGTGGCTATCGGAAATGTGGTGCACCAATTGGCGGACCGTCCAACCTTCGGGACGGTAAGGAGTATCGAGTTGATCATCGGAAAGTGGTGTGACTATATCGCTCAACCGCTGGGGCAATGTTTCCAAATCGCTGATCCATTTTTCAAGATCCGCACTTGAAATGGTTTCGGGGGTTTCAAATTTTCCGATCGGATAGCGCAGTTGTTCCAAGGTTTCTTTTTCCATCTACTAAAAATAATGACTTTTATTTATTAAATGGTCCGTCAAAAAGTTATATTTTAATACACTTTTAACTGATTTAAAACCAGTCAACCAAATAATCTAGTAATTTTGTAGGGTACTGATTTATAAACCTAAAAATTAAAATATATGGCAACTTTAAGATTAGGGGACACCGCGCCGGATTTTACAGCGGTTACTTCTGAAGGAACATTGAATTTTTATGAATACCTTGGGGACAGTTGGGGAATTCTGTTCTCCCACCCAGCGGATTTTACCCCAGTTTGCACGACCGAATTGGGCACTGCCGCCAAGTTCAAGGATGAGTTTGACAAAAGAAATGTAAAAATGATGGCCCTAAGCGTTGATGGGGCAGCATCCCACATGGAATGGATCAAGGATATCAACGAGACACAAAGTACCAAGGTCAACTTTCCTATAGTTGCCGATGTGGAGCGAAAGGTATCCGACCTTTACGATATGATTCACCCAAACGCGGACAATACACTCACCGTTCGTTCGGTTTTTATCATCGATCCCGATAAAAAAATCAAACTTACGCTCACTTATCCCGCCTCCACCGGACGTAATTTTTACGAATTGCTACGAGTTGTCGATTCCTTACAACTAACGGCAAACCATAAAGTAGCGACTCCCGCCAACTGGAAAAATGGCGAAAAAGTGGTGGTAAGCCCCGCCATTCCTACGGAAGAGGCCAAAAGTATTTTTACAAAGGGCGTGGAAGAAGTAAAACCATACCTGCGTTTGACGCCCGATCCAACCACATAATTATTTTTATTTGAAGAAAAAAACTGATTGCCAATAAATTAAACGTACCTTTGGAGCCAATTTAATTTTTTCAATTTATATTATGAGTAAAGGAACAGTAAAATTCTTCAATGATTCTAAAGGTTACGGATTTATCACTGAAGATGGTTCAAACACAGATCACTTCGTACACATTTCAGGTTTAATCGATGAAATTAGAGAAGGTGATGTTGTAGAATTCGAACTACAACAAGGTAAAAAAGGATTGAACGCCGTTAACGTACAAGTTGCGGATTAGGTTATAATAAACTTTTTTTCTAGACAAGCCCGGGCTTAAGCCCGGGCTTTTTTTTGCCTTTTTTACAAAGTCCACGCAACCATTCCAAAATTTACTATCTAAACAATAAACAAACACTGTTCCCCATAACCATTAAACCAATATAAATGAACACCTTTTTCGGAGTACTGTCGTTCCTTTTGATTGTTAATGTCCTACTATTGGTATGGAGTGTCAATGGTTCAAAAAAGTAATAAAAAGTCCTTTTGGGCAATAGGTAGGGTATTTCATCGTTGAATTGTTACCCTATAAACACATTACAACCATGACAACTTTTTTAAGCATTCTTGTTGCACTACTTGCACTTAACGCCTGTTTATTGCTTTTGAGCGTAAACCGGGCCAAATAAAAAAGCCTCCATTACTGAAGGCTTTCTATATTTTGATGTGAAATTCCTTATTTCACGTTCATCAATTCCACGTCAAAAATCAATGTTGCGTTTGGTGGAATAACTCCGCCGGCTCCCGTACTTCCATAAGCTAAATGCGATGGAATCACAAAACGTGCCTTATCCCCGACCTTTAGCAAACCAATACCTTCGTCCCAACCGGGAATTACCTGTCCAATGCCCAATGAGAAATCTATAGGTTGCTTTCTCTTGTAGGATGAATCAAAAACTTGACCGTTGGCCAAAGCCCCTTCATAATGCACGGATACGGTTTTACCTTTTTCCGCCTTGGCACCGCTTCCTTTCTGAATAATTTTATAACGCAGCCCACTGTCCGTCTTATCAAAACCGGCAGCCAATTTTTCGAGTTCGGCCTCCGCAGCGGCCTTTTGTTCTGCAATACGCTTTTCCCTTGCGCCTTCAAACGTGCGGAAAGCCTCGATAGCGTTCCAATTTTTGGCCTCTTCTCCTACCCTAACTATTTCCAAAGTTTCAATGGCATCGCCTTGGGCAATGGCATCCACAACATCCTGACCTTCTTCAACACGACCGAAAACGGTATGTTTGTTATCCAACCATGGTGTAGCTACGTGGGTGATAAAAAATTGGCTTCCATTGGTTCCAGGTCCTGCATTGGCCATGGAAAGCACCCCCGGTCCATCATGCACCAAATCTGGATGGAATTCGTCATCAAACTTATATCCCGGGTCACCGGTCCCGGTTCCGGATGGACATCCACCCTGAACCATAAAATCGGCAATCACCCTGTGGAACTTTAGTCCATCATAATACGGTTTTCCTTGTGGTTTTGCACTGTTCTCCATATTCCCTTCCGCCAGTGCAACAAAGTTGCCGACCGTTCCAGGTGTTTTATCGTGCGTAAGCTTCACCAATATTTCACCTTTGGAAGTATTGAACTTTGCGTAGATTCCGTCTTGCATTGTATATGATTAATAGATTATTAGAAAATTGGATTCTTTTTTTCCGATGGGCAAAGATAGTTGTTTATGGGCAAGGTAAAAAGTTGGCAATCACTTTGGGGAATACAGGGTTTGTAAGACAATTGTCCATTAAAAGGTTATAGGGCAATAATTTCTAGAAAATGAAACCAAGGCTTAAATTAGTAGTATGAAAAACACCATATCCGAGCGGATTGCCGATTTTTTAAAAAACTACCCACCATTCAATGCCATGGATGCAAGGCAATTGGAGCAATTGTCACTTGAGGTCACCATAATTCACAAAGAAACGAACACCATTGTTTTTGGCCAGGGTGAAAGTCCCCACAACAATTTTTATGTAGTGAACAAAGGGGCCGTTGCTTTATCCAAAGCAGGTTCGAGCCAAATTTTGGACATCTGTGATGAAGGCGATGTGTTCGGATTGCGTCCCCTACTGGCCAACGAAAGCTACAAACTGGAAGCAAAGGCGTACGAAGAGACTATCCTCTATGCCATTCCGATTAAGGATTTTAAACCCCTAGCTCTCGAAAACAAGCGTATCGGAAATTTTTTGATAGAAAGCTTTGCATCCAACACAGGTAACCCCTATTCCATTAAGCACCGCGGCAAACTATATGGTGAAAGCAGTGAATCCAACCAATACTCTAGCGACAAAATGCTGGATTTACAGCCCATTAAATATTCCACCAAGCTCATCACCTGCACAGAAGGCACGCAGATAAAGACCATTGCCAACAAAATGACCAAACACAATGTAGGCTGTATGCTGGTTGTGCGGAACGACCTACCCTTGGGAATCATAACAGACAAGGATATCAGAAAAAAAGTGGCCACGGGATTGCACCCCATAACCGCTTCTGCCCAATCCGTAATGTCTTCGCCCATCATCACCTACCCCAAAGGACTAACCTTGGCACAATCACAAATGGCCATGATGAAGAGCGATATCAGTCATTTAGTGCTCACAGAGGATGGAACGACGGACACCAAAGTGGTCGGAATCCTTTCCAAACACGATATCATGGTGGCCGTCGGAAACAATCCCGCTGTACTGTTGCGCGCCATTAAAAGGGCTACCAAAGCCAAGAGATTGCGAGGTATTCGACACGGAATCATGAATTTGCTCCAAGGCTATTTGGAACAGAACATTCCATTGGGGCTTGTTTCCAAAATTATTTCCGAACTCAATGATGCCTCTACAAAACAGGTGGTAAAAATCGCTTTATCCAAAATGGACAAAGAGCCGCCCGTAAAATTTACCTGGTTGAGCATGGGAAGTCAGGGGCGCGGAGAGCAATTATTGAACACCGACCAGGACAACGCCATTATTTTTGAAGACGTTCCCGAGGAAAATTTGGAAACTACCCGAAACTATTTTCTAAAATTGAGTGAACGGATTTCCAAAATGCTCAACACCATCGGTTTTGAATACTGCCCGGCCGATATGATGGCATCCAACCCGTCTTGGTGCCATAGTCTAAGTGAATGGAAAAAGGTGACCACCCATTGGATACACAACCCTGGACCCGATGAAATCCTATTATCGTCCATATTTTTCGACTACAATGTTACTTATGGAGATAAGGCCCTTGCCGACGAACTATCACAAAGTATTTTTGATAACGTCCAAGGATATCCACTATTCTTTACCCATTTGGCCAGCGGGGCACTGCAAAACCCATCACCTTCCGGGTTTTTTAGGGATTTTTTAGTGGAGCAAGATGGTGAACACAAAGATTTCTTCGATTTAAAACTACGCGCTCTAATGCCCATAATCGATGCGGCACGGGTACTGATTTTGTCACATTCCATTAAATCCATCAACAACACCGCCGAGCGTTATGAAAAGCTCGCAGAACTAGAGCCCAACAACAAGGAACTCTATTTGGCTTGTTCCTATGCCAGTAAGGCTTTGCTCAAATTTAGAACAAGACAGGGCCTGCTCCACAACGATTCGGGCCGATACATTGCTTTGGACAAATTGAACAAGGAAGAAAAAATCAAACTAAAGAGAACCTTTAAGACCGTAAAGGAAATTCAGTCCTTGATCGAGGTAAGGTTCCAAGTAAAAAACCTTTTGCGCTAATGTGGCCTTTTTCCAAAAAAAAACCGTTGGAACTTCCCGATTTTTGGTGGGAGTACGAGGCCCATTTCAACGAAAAGCTTCCAGAAGGCGTACACGAAAATACATTTGTGGTACTGGATACCGAAACCACCGGTTTTAGTTTGACCAAGGACAGAATGCTATGCATCGGCGCCTTGAAACTTTTGGATAACAATATTGTGGTAAAAGAAAGTTTTGAAGTCTATATCCAACAGGAACATTACGATTCGGAAAGTGCCGAAATACACGGAATCCTTAAGCACAGTAAAAAGAACACCATTTCCGAACTTGATGCCCTGAAGCAATTTTTGGTATATGCAAAAAACTACGTGTTGGTTGGGCATCATGTGATGTTCGACGTCAATATGATCAATGCGGCACTTAAAAGAAACGGACTTCCTAAACTCAAGAACAAGACGTTGGATACCGAATCGCTCTACATTAGAACCCTTTTGATTTCTTCTGTGGTCCAAAAAAAGGAAAGGTACTCCTTGGATGACCTAGCCAAAAAATTTAGCATATCAAGAAAAGACAGACATACGGCTCTGGGGGACGCCTTTATTACGGCAATTGCTTTTTTAAGAACCATTGAAAAACTAAAGCCACAAAAAATGAAGGACCTACTTAGGTAAAGAGGTCCTTCAAAATTTATTGACCAAAAATAATTAAAGACTTTCCTTCATAATTGATTCCACTACCTCTGGATTCAACAATGTGGAAGTATCACCAAGATTACTGGTATCTTTTGAAGCGATTTTCCTTAAAATTCGCCTCATGATCTTACCACTTCGTGTTTTTGGAAGCCCGTCTACAAACTGTATCTTATCCAGCTTGGCGATAGGGCCGATATGTTCGGTTATCAATTGGTTGATTTCCTTTTTCAGGTTGTCACGATTACGGGTCTCCCCTGTTTCCTTCAAAATAACGTAGCCGTACAATGCATTTCCTTTGATGTCGTGGGGGAATCCAACAATGGCGGATTCGGCCACCGCTGGATGCTCGTTGATGGCATCTTCAATCGGAGCAGTTCCCAGATTATGTCCAGATACGATAATGACATCATCAACCCTACCCGTGATTCGGTAGTAACCTACCTCATCCCGAAGAGCGCCATCACCTGTAAAATATTTCCCTTCAAAAGCAGAGAAATAGGTGTCTTTATAGCGTTGGTGGTTGCCCCAAATAGTTCGCGCAATGGATGGCCACGGATACTTGATACAAAGTCTTCCATCGACTTGGTTCCCCTTGATTTCCTTACCATTTTCATCCATGAGCGCAGGCTGGATACCCGGCATGGGCAAAGTGGCATAGGTCGGTTTTGTAGGTGTTGAAAAAGGAATGGGTGAAATAAGGATTCCACCTGTTTCCGTTTGCCACCAAGTATCCACAATCGGGCATTTTTTATCGCCCACATGATCGTTGTACCAGTGCCAAGCTTCCTCGTTGATGGGCTCTCCCACGGTTCCCAAAACCTTCAAACTGGAAAGGTCGTGATTGACAACATAATCGAGGTTTTCCTTGGCCAAGGCCCTGATCGCGGTGGGAGCGGTATAGAATTGGTTTACCTTGTGCTTCTGAACCACATCCCAGAACCTTCCAAAATCGGGATAAGATGGCACTCCTTCGAACATTACCGAAGTAGCCCCATTGGCCAAAGGTCCGTAAACGATGTAGGAGTGACCGGTAATCCATCCGATGTCGGCAGTACACCAATACACATCATCTTCGCGGTACTGGAAAACGTTTTTAAATGTGTATGCCGTGTAAACCATATAACCTCCCGTTGTATGGACCATCCCTTTTGGGCGACCTGTGGAGCCAGAGGTATACAATATGAACAATGGGTCCTCGGCATCCATGAGTTCGGGCACACAATCAGAATATGCTTTATCCAATAACGGCTGAACCCAAACGTCTCGACCCTCTTTCATTGTGACCTTGCCCCCTGTTCGTTTTGAAACCAAAACACTCTTCACATCCAGGCAACTTTCCAGGGCTTCATCTACAATGGCCTTAAGGTCGATGACTTTGGCTCCCCGGAACGAACCATCTGAAGTAAGTACAATTTTCGCCCCACAATCGTTGATTCTGGTTGACAATGCGGTTGATGAAAATCCTGCAAAAACCACGGAATGAATGGCCCCTATCCGTGCACAGGCCAAAACAGCGATGGCCAAATCCGGGATCATGGGCAAATAGATAACTACCCTGTCGCCCTTTTTAACACCTTTTTCCTTTAATACATTGGCATATTTGCATACCCGCTCATGAAGTTGACGGTAGGTTATGTGCTCTGCTTCCTCATTAGGATCGTTGGGTTCAAAAAGAATGGCGGTCTTATCTCCTCGAATACGAAGATGGCGGTCTATACAATTTTCGGTAATGTTCAGCTTGGCACCTTTGAACCAACTGATTTCCGGTTTCGTAAAATCCCATTCCAGCACCGAATCCCATTTTTTCCGCCAGAAAAAGTGTTCTTCAGCGACTTCTTCCCAAAATTCCTCGGGGTTTCTTACGGATTTTCGATACACCTGGAAATATTCCTCCAAATGTTTGATGTGGTAGTTACTCATTGTGTTCAATTAAATTTTAAGCTGCCTTAAAAATACGGAAAAACGGGGCAAAATCACAGTCCGTTCAGTGTTCAATTGCCTCACCGGCTCCTGCGGGAATACGAATATTTTCCACAATTTCTTGCACTTCTTCCGGAGGGTCGGCCGTGAATTGATTTACCAGAATGGCCACAATAAAATTGACCAACATCGCAATAGATCCAAATCCTTCGGGCGAAACACCGAACCACCAACTTTCCTCAAGTCCGGCAACAGCTCCTTGGCCTCCATCAAAAATGCCAAATTTGAATTTCAACATATAGAAAAGCATCAGGCAAAGACCTACAATCATTCCCGATATGGCTCCTTTACTGTTCATTTTCTTATAAAAAATCCCCAAAATAATGGCCGGAAAAAACGATGCGGCAGCCAGCCCAAAGGCCAATGCCACCACCGCAGCCACGAAACCAGGCGGGTTGATTCCGAAGTAACCTGCCACAACGACGGCAACCGCAGCAGAAAGTCTGGCTACCCAAATCTCTGCTTTTTCGGAAAGGTCAGGTTTAAGTACGTTCTTGATCAAATCGTGCGAAACCGAAGAAGAAATCACCAACAACAATCCCGCTGCGGTGGACAAGGCAGCCGCCAATCCTCCGGCTGCAATCAAACCAATGACCCAAGCGGGCAAATTGGCTATCTCTGGATTGGCCAATACGGTGATATCTGGGTCAACAGACAATTCGTTTATTTCGGGATCAGCAACATACTGAATTTTGCCATCGCCATTTTTATCCTCATGGGCAATCAACCCTGTGGTTTCCCAACGGCTGAACCATTCGGGCATATTGTCGTACTCCTTGCCACTCACGGTTTCAATAAGGTTGGTTCTAGCAAAAACAGCGACTGCTGGTGCCGTGGTGTACAAAATGGCAATAAACAACAGGGCCAATCCAGCCGATTTTCTGGCATCACGGACGCGTTTTACCGTAAAAAATCGAACAATCACGTGAGGTAATCCCGCGGTACCCACCATCAATGCGAGGGTAATGGCAAAGACATCAATGGTACTTTTGGAGCCATCGGTATATGCGGCAAAACCCAGTTCTTCGGACAGACCGTCCAGTTTGTCCAAAAGATAGGTTCCGGAACCATCGGATAATGTATCCCCAAAACCCAATTGGGGAACTGGATTACCCGTCATCTGGATGGAAATAAATATGGCGGGCACCATAAAAGCGAATATCAGCACGCAGTATTGGGCCACTTGGGTATAGGTGATTCCCTTCATCCCTCCAAGAACGGCATAAAACAAAACAATCACCATACCGATGACAACGCCTGTATTGATATCAACTTCCAAATACCTGGAAAAGACGATACCCACGCCCCGCATTTGTCCTGCCACATAAGTGAACGAAACAATTAGAGCACAAATAACCGCCACGACCCGAGCAGTTTTGGAATAGTAGCGTTCCCCAATAAAATCGGGCACGGTAAACTTTCCGAACTTTCGAAGGTAAGGTGCCAATAACAGCGCCAAAAGCACATAGCCCCCTGTCCATCCCATCAAATATACGGCGCCATCGTATCCTGCAAAGGAAATGATTCCCGCCATGGAGATAAACGAGGCCGCCGACATCCAATCCGCTGCGGTGGCCATTCCGTTGGCAAATGGGGAGACCCCACCACCAGCTACGTAAAATTCCTTGGTGGAACCGGCTCGGGACCAGATGGCAATTCCTATATATAGACCAAAGGACAATGCGACCAATACGTAGGTCCAAATTTGAACATCACTCATGATAAAGTTTTAATGATTGGTTAATCCTCGTTGTAGCCGTATTTTTTGTCCAACTTGTTCATAAGTCGAACGTAAACAAAAATGAGAATCACAAATACGTAGATAGCTCCCTGCTGGGCAAACCAAAACCCCAGTTTAAACCCTCCCATACGAATGTTGTCCAATGCATCCTTAAAGAGGATTCCGGCTCCATAGGAGACCAAAAACCAGATGGTCAATAGAATAACCAAATACTTTAGGTTTTCCCTCCAATAGGCGGTGGCCTTTTTTTGTTTTTCTGACATGGGTTGGTGGTTTGTTTAGTTAATTTGTTTGTGCCATGTCAATATATCAATTTAGTTTTAAGATTTATTACTATTGAGGCAACAAAAAAAGGGAATTCACAGAATTCCCTTTCTTTTATTGGTCACATAACAAGTGTGCAATGGTTATTTTGCCAAATATGCGTTTACATTGGATAGAATACGTTCCTGAAGGTTGGAAATATCACTTTTTACAAATTGCTCTCCCGTAATGTTTTCATAAAGTTCAATATACCGATTGGAAACCGATTCGATGTAGTCATCCGACATCTCGGGAACTGACTGCCCTTCCAAGCCTTGAAAACCATTGGAAATCAACCATTGCCTTACAAATTCCTTGGAGAGTTGTTTTTGAGGTTCTCCTTTTTCTTGACGCTCTTGGTAACCATCGGCATAAAAATAGCGTGATGAATCCGGGGTGTGGATTTCATCAATCAACACAATTTGACCCTCTTTGGTCTTCCCGAATTCGTATTTCGTATCCACCAAAATCAGTCCGCGCTCTGCGGCTATTTCGGTCCCTCTTTGAAAAAGGGCACGGGTATATTTTTCCAAGACTTCATAATCCTCTTTGGAAACGATGCCCCGCTTCAAAATATCTTCTTTGGAAATATCCTCGTCGTGATCCCCTTTTTCTGCTTTGGTGGCCGGTGTGATGATGGGTTCAGGAAATTTATCGTTCTCTTGCATCCCTTCGGGCATGGGCACACTACAAAGCAACCTTTTACCTGCTTTATATTCGCGGGCAGCGTGACCCGACATATAGCCTCTTATCACCATTTCCACTTTGAAAGGTATACAAGCCTTGCCTACCGCTACGTTGGGGTCAGGCGTCGCCATTAACCAATTGGGGACAATATCTTCGGTATCCTTCATCATTTTGGTTGCAATCTGGTTCAATATTTGCCCTTTGTAGGGGATTCCCTTGGGCATAACCACATCAAAGGCAGAAAGGCGGTCTGTGGCCACCATCACCAAAATATCGTTGTCCAAGGTATAAACTTCCCTTACTTTTCCTTTATAAACAGATTTTTGCCCAGGAAAGTTAAAATCCGTGGACATCAGTGTATTCATTCCCATACTATCTTCTAGAATTGATTCTGGTGCTCTATGTTTTTATAGGCATCAATCACCTTTTTCACCAATTTGTGTCGTATCACATCTTTATCATCCAAGTAAATGATGCTTATACCTTCCACATTCTTTAAAATAAGCAATGCTTCCTTAAGCCCTGAGATCACCCTTCTCGGCAAATCAATCTGACCCGGGTCGCCCGTTAATAAAAACTTGGCGTTCTTTCCCATACGGGTCAAGAACATTTTCATTTGGGCATGGGTGGTATTCTGGGCCTCGTCCAAAATCACAAAGGCGTTATCCAGTGTACGACCGCGCATAAAGGCCATAGGTGCAATTTGGATGGTACCGTCCTCGATATATTTTTCCAATTTCTCGGAAGGAATCATATCCCGAAGGGCATCGTACAAAGGTTGCATATACGGATCTAGCTTCTCTTTAAGATCTCCCGGAAGAAAACCAAGATTTTCCCCTGCTTCCACAGCGGGACGGGTCAAAATAATTCGCCTGACCTGTTTTTCCTTCAAAGCTTTTACAGCTAAGGCCACACCGGTATAGGTTTTACCTGTTCCTGCAGGACCAATGGCAAATACCATATCGTCCACTTTACAGGCATCTACCATACGTCTTTGGTTCGCTGTCTGGGCCTTTATCAACCTACCGCTAACACCGTGTACCAAAACATCACCGCTGCTTTTGGAAGATGTATATTCCTCCTTACTGCTGCTGGTAAGCACCCGCTCGATCATGTTTTCGTCAAGCTTGTTGTACTTGGCAAATTGACTGGTAAGTTCATCAAAGCGTTTGTCGAACTCTTCCAAAAGTTCTTCATCACCAAATACCTTGATCTTGTTGCCTCTCGCTACAATTTTTAGCTTTGGAAAATACTTCTTGAGCAACTCGATATTTGAGTTTTGTTGCCCAAAAAATTCCTGAGGACTGATTTCCGTAAGTTCGATTATTAGTTCGTTCAAAAATTGTGAGGTGTTACAGTTGTTTTTGAAGAATTTAATTCTTTCTTTTTTGACTAATTTTACAAACAAACTTAACTAAAAATCAATTTGAACGCGGAAAAACATATCAACAGTATTGTATGCCAATCATAACCCTAACTACCGATTTTGGATACAAGGACCACTTTGTGGGTGCTGTTAAAGGGGCCATTCTGGGCAACCTTCCCGATATTAGTATTGTTGATATTTCGCACGCCATTAGTCCGTTCAATATTCAAGAGTGCGCGTATATCCTAAGGAACGCCTATCGTTCGTTCCCTAAGGGAACGGTTCATATTGTTGGGGTGGATTCCGAAATTTCACCCGAAAACGAGCATATCGTGGTACAGGTGGACGGACAGTATTTTGTTAGTGCCAACAGCGGTGTTATTTCCTTGATAACTTCCGAGGTTCAACCCGAAAAAGTAGTGGAAATCAATTTGCCCAATGCAGAAGCTGGTGCCTTTCCCGTGCTCAATATTTTTGTTCAGGTAGCTTGCCATATTGCGCGAGGCGGGAAACTGGAAGTTATAGGCCGACCTTTCCAAAGTTTGAAAGAGCTACGTGATTTTGAACCACGGATCACCAATGAGGGCAAGACCATCACGGGCAATGTTATTTATATAGACAACTACGGAAACGTGGTCACAAATATTCAGAAAAGCCTGTTTGAAGCTTACCGAAGCGGACGGGATTTTGAAATTATTGCGAGAACCACCAACATAAGACAGGTACATCAAAGCTATAACGGCATCATCAATTATAATCTGGAACGGAACCAGCGCAAGGGTCCCGGAGATGCCTTGGCACTGTTCAATTCCGCCGGTTATATAGAACTCGCCATTTATAAAAGCGATCTGAATTCCGTTGGAGGTGCTTCCTCCCTGCTTGGACTGAATTACAGGGATACCGTAACCATAAATTTCCTCTAAATGTTGATACGCATTGTAAAACTGACTTTTAAACCCGAAAATATTGCTAGTTTTGAACGAATCTTTGAAGAATCTAAAAATGGCATCTTGGCTTTTGATGGATGTAATATGATAGAACTGTATCAAGACATTAATAATTCCAACATTTTTTTCACCTATAGTTTTTGGAATACGGAAGCCCATCTCAACAACTATAGAAAGTCGGATTTCTTTAAAGGGGTTTGGGGCAATACCAAAAAATTGTTCGCCGATAAACCCGAAGCTTGGAGTGTTCATAAAATTCAATCAACAAACCCATCTTAATGTTCGCAATTTTTAAGAGAGAGGTACGGTCCTTTTTTACATCGCCCATCGGTTATTTGATCGTAGGGTCGTTTTTATTGCTCAATGGACTGTTTCTTTGGGTATTCAAGGGCGAATACAACATTTTTGACTACGGCTTTGCCGATTTGAGCAACTTCTTTTTGCTGGCCCCTTGGATTTTTATCTTTTTGGTGCCCGCCATCACGATGAAGAGTTTTTCCGAAGAACGAAAAATGGGCACGTTGGAATTGCTGTTGATCAAACCCATCTCCATCTGGAAATTGGTACTCGGCAAGTTTTGGGGCGCCTTTCTTTTGTGTGTTATCGCAGTAATCCCGACCATAGTGTATGTTTTTGCCATATCGGGATTGGGAATGACAGCGGGCAATTACGACCTCGGCGTCGTACTGGGCTCTTATTTTGGATTGTTGTTTTTGATGGCCTGCTACACATCGATAGGCATATTTGCATCCACCTTATCGGATAATCAAATTATCGCCTTTTTGGTAGGGATTTTGGTCTGCTTCTTGATTTTTAATGGGTTTGATGCCGCTGCAACACTGTTTTCCAACGGAGAAACCCAACAAACCATTCAGTCACTCGGGGCAAAATCACATTTTGATAGTATTGCAAGAGGTGTGATAGATACCCGTGATTTGGTCTACTTCATCTCATTGACATTGTTGTTTTTGTATCTTACTTTTCAACGTTTAAAACAATTGCCAAGGTAATGGGGAAGTTTTTTATATCCATCGTAAAAGTGATCGTGGCCGTGGTGGTCATCAACCTATTGGCCAGTTTTGTCTACACCCGATTGGACCTTACGGAAGATAAACGCTACACACTCTCCGAGCCCGCCGTTGAAGTGGCCCAAAAATTTGAAACACCCGTTATTGTAGATGTATTGTTGGATGGAAACATTCCCGCAGAGTTCTCCAAATTGAAAGCTGAAACCATTCAATTGTTGGAATCCTTCGCATCGAAGAACAGTAACATCAAATACAACTTGGTGGATCCTTTGGAGGATAGCGAAAATCCACAGGAAACGGTCGCTCAATTACAAAGCCTGGGATTACAGCCCGCCAATGTTACCGTTGAGGAAAACGGGAAAGTATCCAACGAGCTGGTTTTCCCTTGGGCGATGGTCAATTACAACGACCAGACCGTAAAAGTGCAGTTACTCAAAAATAAATTGGGTTCCACGGCCGAGGATCGCATCAACAATTCGGTACAACAATTGGAATATGCCTTTGCCGATGCCTTTACCAAACTCAGCATTAAAGAAAAAAAGAGCATTGCCGTCATCAAAGGAAATGGCGAACTGGATGATATTTTTATTGCCGATTACCTGACCACCATACGTGATTATTACAACATTGGCGCCATTACGCTGGATTCGGTGGCCACCAATCCGCAAAACGTTTTGAATCAGCTCAAAGGGTTTGATCTTGCCATCATTGCAAAGCCAACAGAGGCATTCACCGACCAAGAAAAATATGTGATGGATCAGTATATGGTTCAAGGCGGTAAATCCATTTGGATGGTGGACCAGGTCAATATGGAAATGGACAGCATTTATGCTGGTGGTGGCGAGGCGATTGCCATTCCAAGAGACCTTAATTTGAAGGATTTGTTCTTTAAATATGGGGTTAGAATTAATCCAGTTTTGGTCAACGACCTGTATTTTACCCAAATTGTTCTGGCCACGGGCGAAGGAAATGATTCTCAGTACAATCCCCTACCTTGGTTGTATTACCCGATGGTTTTTTCGCAGAACAACCACCCTATCAACACCAATATTGAAGCGGTTCGCTTTCAGTTTACTAGTCCAATGGATGTATTGGAAAACGATTATCAAAAAACCATTTTGTTGCAGAGTTCGCCACTTTCAAAGATCGATGGAATTCCTAGAGTGGTAAGCTTGGATATGATCAACCAAGAACCTGACCGGGAAACCTACAACAATGGCAATCTGCCGCTAGCTGTGCTTATTGAAGGTGAATTTACCTCAATGTACAAGAACAGGGTGAAACCATTGAAGCTGCAAAACACGCTGGAAGAAGGCCCCGAAAACAAAATGATCGTGATCTCTGATGGTGATGTGATCAAAAACCAGTTGCGCAATGGCCGACCCTTGGAATTGGGTTACGATAAATGGACGAACAGCTTCTACGGCAACAAGGAATTCTTGGTAAACAGCACAAATTACCTCTTGGACAATACGGGGCTTATTAACATTCGGAACAAGAAAGTTTCCATCCCGCTCTTGGATGTCAAAAAAATAGCGGAACAAAAAACCAAGTGGCAGCTCGTAAACATTGGATTGCCAGTAGTTTTAACCCTATTGTTCGGTTTGTTTTTCAGCTACTACAGAAAGCGGAAGTTTACCGCCTAACTGTTGATAAATTAGTTTCTCTGCTAAATCCATTTAGGATATATTTGTTTTTATTGATTTTATATGCCCTTTTTGAAGGGAAAACTGCTAAAAAAGCAACTATTACTAAAGTATTTCGTTGATGAAGTTTATTGTATCCAGTACATATTTATTGAAACAGCTTCAGGTTTTGGGAGGAGTTATCAACAACAGCAACACCTTGCCCATTCTGGACAATTTTTTGTTCGATCTTAAAGAAAGTAAACTAACCGTTTCCGCTTCGGATTTGGAAACTACGATGAGCTCGGTTTTGGAAGTGGATTCCGATTCCGAGGGAACCATTGCCGTTCCTGCCCGTTTGTTGTTGGATACCCTTAAAACATTTCCCGAACAACCGTTGACCTTTGTGGTCGAGGACAACAACACAGTGGAAATCAGTTCCAACCACGGTAAATATGCCTTGGCATACGCCGATGGCGCAGAATTCCCCAAAGCGGTGGAAGTCTCCAACCCGAGCTCTACTACCCTATTGGGCGATATTTTGGCAACGGCCATCAACAAAACCATATTCGCTGCAGGAAACGATGACCTTCGCCCCGTGATGAGCGGTGTGTTTTTCCAATTCTCCCCAGAGAATTTGACTTTTGTGGCCACGGATGCCCACAAATTGGTCAAATATCAACGTCAGGATGTTTCGGCTTCCGAAGTAGCGGAATTTATTATGCCGAAAAAACCATTGACTTTGTTGAAAGGTATTTTGGCAGGTTCTGAATCCGAGGTGACCATCGAATACAATGACAGCAACGCAAAATTCTATTTTGACAATACGGAATTGGTTTGTCGCTTAATTGATGGGAAATACCCGAACTACGAAGCGGTAATTCCAAAAGAAAACCCGAACAAATTGACAATTGCCAGAAATCAGTTTCAGAGTTCTGTGCGCAGGGTTTCTATTTTCTCGAACAAGACCACACACCAGATACGCTTAAAAGTTGCGGGCGCAGAATTGAATATTTCCGCGGAAGATGTGGATTACAGCAATAAAGCGGAAGAAAGATTGTCCTGCTCCTACCAAGGAGACGATATGCAAATTGGTTTCAACTCCAGGTTCCTATTGGAAATGTTGAACAATTTGTCTTCTGATGAAGTTTCTCTGGAAATGAGTTTGCCAAACAGAGCAGGAATCCTTACCCCTATCGATGGATTGGATGAAGGAGAGCACGTGACGATGTTGGTAATGCCTGTGATGCTGAACAACTAAATTAACTACCCAACCATAAAATTGAAAAAGCTGGAGCAAATTGTTCCAGCTTTTTTGTTTTATGATATAAACCTGATCGTCATAAAATGTGATGGAGATTCGCCGTTAGCTGCCTTGACTGCATTCACAATGGGCAGAATAAAACCGATGATTGCTACCCCTATCAAACCCAATATACCCAAGCCCAAAAGTAAAATGGCCGGAATACTGATGATGATATAAAGTATAAGGCTGATTTGAAAATTGATGATGGCCTTTCCGTGTTCGTTCATTCCCTCCACCCTATCTTTGGATGACAACCAAATGATCAAGGGAACGATTAGGCTCCCGAAGCCAATGGCGTAGCCCAATAATTGGGTCAGGTGTGTTACGGCCAACAAAGTGTTGTCCGTTCTAACTGCTTTTTGATTTATAACTTCCATTTTTTGATTGATTTTGATGATTCACCTTATTAGTATACAAATTACTAAAAATGTTACAAACAGCAGCTAATTTGTACTTTTGCACCCATGTCGTACACAGATAACATCGTAGCCTTGGCAACCCCTTCTGGAACAGGGGCCATTGCTGTAATCCGCGTTTCAGGACCGGATGCCATCACCTTGGTGGATAAATTGTTCAAATCCATCAAGGATAAAAAATTGGTCAAACAGAAAAGCCATACCATCCATTTGGGAAATATTGTTGATGGTGATAAAATTCTGGATGAGGCGTTGGTGTCCATTTTTAAAGGGCCACATTCCTACACAGGTGAAAATGTGGTGGAGATTTCCTGTCACGGCTCTCCTTTTATCCAACAACAGATTATTCAATTGTTGTTGCGCAATGGCTGCCGTTCGGCATCGGCAGGAGAATTTACGCTACGTGCATTTCTTAATGGTAAAATGGATTTGAGTCAAGCCGAAGCGGTGGCCGATTTGATTGCCAGTGATAGTGAAGCTGCCCACGACATTGCGATGCAACAGATGCGCGGTGGATTCAGCAATGAAATCCAAGAACTAAGACAAGAACTGCTAAACTTTGCTTCGCTTATTGAACTGGAACTCGATTTTTCCCAAGAAGATGTTGAGTTCGCGGACAGGACGCAGTTCAACGAATTGCTCACCAAAATCAGTAATGTCCTTAAAAAACTGATTGATTCCTTCGCCCTGGGCAACGTCATCAAAAATGGAATTCCGGTGGCTATTGTAGGGCAACCCAACGTTGGGAAATCAACTTTGCTCAATGTTTTGTTGAACGAGGAAAGAGCCATCGTCAGTGAAATTGCGGGTACCACAAGAGATACGGTCGAGGACCATATCAGTATAAAAGGCATCGGTTTTAGGTTTATTGATACCGCAGGAATCCGCGAAACGGTGGATGTGGTAGAGAAAATAGGGATTGAGCGTACTTTTGAAAAAATTGAAAAGGCACGGCTCATTATTTATCTTTTCGATGGAATGGATTTTGACAAATCCGAATTACAACAAATCCAGCAACGTTATCCCAATAAACGGTTGTTGCCCATCTGCAACAAAGTGGACCTCCTAAATCCAAATCAAAAAGAAAAAATTCAATCAGAAATACCCGATGTGCTCTTCCTTTCCGCAAAACTTAAAGAAGGTATATCCGAACTGGAAGGCAGGCTGCTTTCTTTGGTGGATTCAGGGGCATTGAGCGGCGACACCACCATTGTGACCAATAGCAGACATTATGACGCCTTGCTCAAAGCATTGGAGGAAATCCAAAAAGTAAAGGAAGGTCTGGATATGGAACTCTCGAGCGATTTAATGGCCATCGATATCCGTCAAGCGCTCTATCATTTGGGAGAAATCACGGGAAGTGTTACCACGGACGATTTGTTGGGCAATATTTTTTCCAATTTCTGTATCGGGAAATAGAAAACAACTACAACCAATAAAATTATTAAAGCTAAAGCCTAACGTGTTTTTGCTTCGAAAAATTACGTAAATTCATGGTCAGCTCTGAAAACCAATAATAATTTTTAAGAGCTCTATATGACCCAGCTAACGGACTGAAAGTTCTTATAACAAATCAAAAATCCCATACGGTTTATGATATTGTGCTATTCGGATTATTGATAAGCATTTGCATACATCGAACGGTTTAAAATGGTTTTTGGAGTTTTATCCTTTCTTCCCTTAACATCTTGTTTTCAAGGTTGACCATCAACTATTTGAATACTTGAAATCTATTTTTGGAACTACTTTTTTAATTGAACTTTCCTTAAAACAAAAACGATGGTGTGGTCTTTATTGTTCAGCATTTTATCATTTTATGGGATACTCATTGTAGTGAACATTCCAGCTCCCTTCCTTGGACTCAATTTTGAAAACGGGGAAGCACCAAAATTATGGTATGCACCGCCTGGATTTGTTATTCCCATTGTCTGGTTTGTACTGTTCACCCTTCTGGGAATTGGCAGATATTACCTGATTCAGACATCAATTAACCACCAATGGTGGCTGTACGGCCTTGCTTTATTGTGCGCTACTTACGCATACTACACGCTGGGATTGGCAAAGATAACCCATGTTTCTGCGCTCTGGTTCGGGCTCATCGGGAATTTTATCGTTATCCTGTTGGCCGCTTTGATCGTATACAAACTTTTCCCCGTTAACAAGCTTTCTGCAATTCTAACAATACCTGTGATTCTATGGACCGTGTTTGCCTCCATAATCGTGATCGGTGAAATGAAGCTTGAAAAATTGATATAAAGTCATCTAGCCAATATTTATTTCCGAGTTTTTATTCTGAAGCTATAATGATTGCCCACAATTAGTGGCCCGCTATTTTTCAAACAAAACGTATCTTTACAACTGTTGCAGCGACCCCTTAACATTAACCAAGTAACACATCTATTGATGAAAGCGACCATTACGTCCATTGAACTAAGGGGACCGTTCAAATTCTTTGCCCTCTCGGCAACCGCCCTAAAAATCCTTAAACAATTAAGGGCAACAAACTATAAGGACTTCAAGAAAAAAGGAGTTTGGACCACACACTACACCATGACGCTCTGGAACACAGAAGAAGAGCTAAAGGAGTTTGCCCACAGCGGCGCTCATTTGGAAGCGATGAGAAACAGTGGAAAAATTGCCAAGGAAATCCGGACCATAACCATTGATGCCGAGGAACTCCCCGATTGGGCCGAAGCCAAAAAACTATTGGAAAACGCCAAAGTATTCAAATTTTGAATGCTTACAGAAAGGCCGATAATTTGAAAAGGCAGGCATTTTGCATTGACCGTTAATTTTTTCCTTAAATCTTTTCAAAACAATGGTTTATGCACTAATTTAGTCATAATATAAAACACAAATCATGTCAATTAGCAAAAGATACCTATTGATTCTATCCTCCATTATCATTTTACTTTTGGTACCGTTTGTGGCCATGCAATTTTCTTCTGAGGTAAATTGGTCGCTCTTCGATTTTCTGGTAGCTGGAGGATTACTTACCGTTCTTGGGTTTTCCATAGATTTTGCCATTCGTAAAGCAACATCGACCCAGATGAGGTTTGCACTCATAGCCGGCATAGTAATAGTTTTTCTTCTTGTATGGGCCGAATTGGCCGTAGGTGTATTTGGTACCCCGTTCGCTGGCAGTTGATCTTTTTACCGGGTTAGGTCAACTTGGGGCCGTTACATTCCAAAATTTATGTTAAATACTGCCTTGCCCTTTAAATTCAGGGGCAAACACATATTATCCTTCCATAAATTTTATTGATCTTTAGGATTTTTAACAGGACGAATGGGCAAAAGGAAGAAGCAAGCCAAAGTATTACGCATATTTAGAAAAGTACACAGAACCACAGGAGCATTATTATTTATATTCTTCTTTTTTGTATCCATATCCGGACTTATTTTGGGGTGGAAAAAGAACTCTAACGGATATATTCTCCCAAAAACACAAACGGGAACTACTGCAGACTTAAAAAAATGGCTGTCCGTTGACAGTCTTCATACCATAGCCATCACTACCATTGAAAACAAATTTACCGACAGAACTTTTCAAGTTGACCGGATTGATATCAGAAAAGAAAAAGGGTCCCTTAAATTTATTTTTGTGGACTCCTTTTATGAAGTCCAGTTGGATGGGGCGAATGGAAACGTACTATCCATTGGAAAAAGAAGATCCGACTTTTTAGAAGATATACATGATGGCTCCATACTGGATGATTATCTGGGCACCGATGGCTATATTAAATTGATTTACACCACCGTAATGGGCGTGTCCCTATTTATTTTTACCGTTACCGGTTTTTGGCTCTGGTATGGACCAAAACGGATGAGAAAAGCCGGCAAAGCGTAAATCTTTTCCATAAGAAAACTGTCCAAACCAAGATTTGAATGGCTAACCGGATTCATGTTTTCTATCCCTTTATTTTTTTGACGGGAACAGTACCGTATTTATCAATAAGGTACACAAGACTGGCCATGGTCGCCGCACCCAACTCCAGTTCACGTTTGTTCACATGCTCAAATGTATCGTTTTCGGCATGGTGGTGATCAAAATAGCGTTGGGAATCGGGACGCAATCCGGCCAATACTATGCCTTCATCCTTCAACGGACCAATATCCGCACCGCTGCCTCCTTCATAAAACATGTGTATTAAATAGGGGTCGAACAGATTCTTCCAACTTTGTATCTGGGCTATATTTTCTTCGGATGCATCAATGGAGAAACCTCTGGGCGTAAAACCACCTGAATCACTTTCCAAAGCGAATATGTGGTTTTCTCCTTTGTTTCGAGCCACTTCTGCATACTTATTGCCGCCGCGCATTCCATTTTCTTCGTTCATAAACAGCACCACGCGCAGCGTTCGTTTTGGTTCATACCCTGTTTCTTTTAATAGTCTTAGAACATCCATGCTCTGCACGCACCCAGCGCCATCGTCGTGGGAACCGTCCCCAAGGTCCCAAGAGTCCAAATGTCCGCCAACGACCATTATCTCGTTGGGATATTCGCTACCCGTAATCTCACCTATAACGTTGTACGATTGTACATCTTCCAACTGTTTACAGTTTTGTTTAAAATAGAATTTGGCATCTGGATTAAGCTTTAACGTAGCGCTCAATAATTCGGCACCATTGGTACTGATGGCAGCTGCGGGTATGCGCTTATCGACAGGGGTATCGCCATACCCCATGGAACCCGTGTGCGGATAATCGTCCAAACGGAGGTTCATGGAGCGTACAATAACGCCCAGTGCCCCATATTTTCCAGCTTCGGCCGCACCGGAGTAACGTTGGTCCACACAATTGGAGTATGCCGAAAACGTGTTGATCAGGGTAGGGTCCATAGGGCGATTGTAAAAAACAATCTTGCCCTCTATCTTTTCGCGTCCAAGTTTCTCCAAATCCTCAATGCCCTGTACCTCTAACACATTGGCCTTTAATCCGCCGGTAGGTGTTGCCACCGAGCCTCCAAGCGCACAAATGGGCACGTTGGTCGTTAGTCCGGGTTTGGTCTCAAAGTAGGCAAATTCGGGCACTCCCCTTACCCATTTGGGCACCATTACCGGTTGCAGCCAAACTTTATCCAATCCCAAAGAGTCCAATTGGTCCTTGGTATAATCCACTGCTTGCTGCGCCTGCACCGAGCCGGAGAGACGTCCCCCGATTTGGTTGGACAAATAGTTGAGCCAATCGTAGGCCTTGCCATTGGTCAATGCCTCATCATAAATTGCCTTTAATTGCTTTTCGTCCTCGGTCTGCGAAAAAAATGGGGTACTGACCAACAAAAAGGCCAAAATCAGGACTGTTCTCATGTGGTTTCTTTTTCCAGTTCTTGTTTAAAGATTTCTAAATTAGCCTTTATTTCATCGTCCAGCTCGGGTTCCTCTATATCTTTGTACTTTTTTAACGCTTCCATCATTATGGATGCCACAATTACCCTGGCCGCTTTTTTGTTATCGGCCGGAATCACGAACCAGGGTGCATGTTCCTTTGAAGTTTTGTTCAAGGCCTCCTCGTAACAGGCCTCATACGTATCCCAAAGTTTTCGTTCCTCGAGGTCGCCCGGCGAAAATTTCCAATTCTTTTGTTTTAACCGAATCCTCCTCAAAAGGCGCTGTCTCTGCTCTTCTTTGGATAGATGTAGGAAAAACTTAAAGATTATGGTCCCATTTTCGGAAATATGCTTTTCAAAATCATTGATTTGATTATAGCGTTTTTCCCAAAACTCTTCATCAATGTCCTCTACAGAATCAATTTGCGGTATGTTCTCGCCCAAAATATATTCGGGATGCACCTTGGTGACCAAAACATTCTCATAATGGGTACGGTTAAAAACGGAGAATTTCCCTCTTTCGGGCAAGGCTATATAATGTCGCCATAGATAATCGTGCTTTTTTTCCTTGGTAGATGGTACCTTAAAGCTGTGCACCACTACGCCCCTAACATTAAAATCCTTGAACACTTCGCGGATCAAACTATCCTTACCAGCGGTATCGATGCCCTGTAGGCAGACCAGCACACCGTATTTTCCATGTGCATATAGTGTATCTTGAAAATCCCCTAGATCCTTTCTGATACTTTTCAGCTCCTTTTTCAGCTTTTTGTCCGACTCATTAAAGTCCTCGTGTGTATCAATTTCGGACAACTTTATTTTATCCGTTACCCGATAATCCTCTGATTTGATTTCTTTCATAGGATTGAATATAATCCTTTTTGACCATTCCTTCAACCCACCCTCTTCCTGAACATGCAGTTCATCGATACTTTTACCGCTTATACCTTAAGATGGTTATTTAATCGATCTATTTGCCCGCCAGAACGTTGAAAATGTAACTTTATGGAAATCAATACGCAAAGTCCCAAATCTAAAGCGTTATGAAAGGCAGAAAGATTATCCTACTCATAGTCTTTGTCATTGGCTTGCTCAGCCTTTGGCTTATGGCTTCCTTCAGCAATCCGGCAAATGCATGCCAATATGCGAGTTCCAACCTGGAGTTCATCAAAAGTAAAATTGAGGATGCGGTAATGGCCAAAGATTTGAACTTGGCCAAATACCATGCGTACAAAGCACTGAACGGTATCGAAAAGACCAAAGGCAATTTTATGGATTGCGGTTGCGAAGGTGCAATAGAAAGTCTGGAATCGACACTTGAACATTTAAAAACGGCCACTAAAGCCACTGCCTTGGTCAAGTCCAAGCCGGCGCTGCACAAAGCTTTGGAAAGCACCATAATTGGAATTAACGTGCTCCAAGAATTTGAACAGGAAACTTTTAGCGATTATGGCAGCAATGTATTGGTGATGAACACCACGGACGTCCTAGATTTTAAACATGGTATGATGCTGACCCAAGGTTCCTCGGTTAAAAAACAAGTGCACCAATGCTTGTTGGATTTTGAATCTTCCTTGAGCAAAGTGGTTTCCGATGTGGATTGCGAAGAGGCCCATAGGTTTATCTCCAATATTTACGAAGAGGCCCGTCTAAAATTGCTCAACACAAACCTTACCCAACACAAAAAAGAATATCACCAAAGGGTAAAGACCTTGGCAAAAAAAGCATTGGAAAGCATTGGAAACTGTAATTGATCATTGATTATTTACTGGCAAACAACTTCACATCCTCTTCGGACACTTCCTTGCCGCCCAAAATGATCAATCGCTCCACTACGTTGCGCAGTTCTCGGACATTGCCTGTCCAATCGTAACTTTTGAGCAATTCCACCGCTTTTTTGGAGAAGCTTTTTTGACCGGTTCCCTGCTCGGCCGCAATTTTTGTGGAAAAATGTTCAATAAGCAATGGAATATCATCACGTCTTTCGTTCAAGGCCGGAACCTTGATCAAAATTACCGCCAATCGATGGTACAGGTCCTCCCGGAACTTTCCTTCCTCGATTTCCTTTTTTAGATCTTTGTTGGTCGCCGCCAGTACGCGAACGTCCACTTTTATATCCTTATCGGAACCTACACGCGAAATCTTGTTCTCCTGCAATGCCCTGAGTACCTTGGCCTGTGCGGAAAGACTCATATCCCCGATCTCGTCCAAAAATATGGTTCCCTTGTTGGCCGCTTCAAACTTGCCCGCACGGTCTTTTACTGCAGAAGTGAATGCTCCCTTAACATGACCGAAGAGTTCACTCTCTATCAACTCCGAAGGGATTGCGGCACAGTTTACCTCAACAAAGGGCGACGAGGAACGTGGGCTTTTTTGGTGCACCCAATGCGCCACAAGTTCTTTTCCCGTTCCATTGGACCCTGTTATCAAGACCCTTGCATCGGTAGGGGCCACTTTTTCGATCATTTCCTTGATAGCACCAATTTCCTTGCTCTCACCGATCATTTCGTAGTTCTTGGAAATCTTTTTCTTGAGCACCTTGTTCTCTACAGCGAGTTCTTTTCTATCCAGTGCATTCCTAACGGTGGTAAGCAATCTATTCAAATCCGGTGGTTTGGAAATATAGTCGTATGCTCCCAGCCTCATGGTGTTCACGGCCGTATCGAGGTCTCCATGGCCCGAAATCATAATAAAGGGAATCTCCGGTTTTATTTTTTTTGCCGCTTCCAACACTTCCACCCCGTCCATCTTTGGCATTTTGATGTCGCAGAGCACAAGGTCAAAATCTTCCTTTTTGATAATCTCTATTCCAGATAGGCCATCCTCTGCCTCGACCACATTGTAGCTATCGTTCTCCTCAGCGAGTATTTTGACCAATACCCTTCTAATTGCCGATTCGTCCTCTATTACCAAAATTTTTGACATATGCTGCTATTTAAAATATTCCGATTTTGAAGCCTGTCCTAATATAAAAATTTGGGTCTTTATTGAACAAAAACACTTCTCCTTTTTCTTTGTTTCTCAACTTTCCTTCTTGATAAAGCGTAGTTCCCGCTATGGCAAAAAAAGAAATATTGTCCGTTACATTGTATTGATACCCCAGACTTCCGACCAACGCATTGAACGATATGCGGGATGCCACCAACCCATTGTCCAAAATAATATCGTTTTGCAGGTTCATAAAATAACCATCCAAGAACGATGCCAACTCAAAGCTGTGTTTTTTATCCAGATGGTATTTAAGGTTGGATTTTGGCACTCCAATCACAAACGACCAGTCTGGATGAAATCTTCTATAATAGTGTACAAGTGGCAATGGCACGGGAACTCCTGCCGTGCTGTTATAGGTGAGGCCCAAAACAATTCTAAAGGGTTTGTCCGCCTTAGGTTTTTCTTTCCAAAAGGCCGCCGAGGCATTCATGAAAAAATCATCCATTATTATCCCGTCCAATAAATTGGAGGCTATTCTTGGCGTCAAAATGGTTACCAAGTTCCAGTCTTCGTTCCATTTTTTGATCAACCCTAGGTTAAAATCAATGATATGAAACCGAATCATCTCCTTTTTATCAAAGGGGAGGTCGGCGGTATAGCCCATGTCAAAACGGTTATACTCACCCCCTATGGCCAAATATTCATCTTTTTCGTTGAGCTTGATGGGAATATTGAGAAGGGCTTTATAGCGCTGGGTTTTTACACCACTTTCATTTTCTGGAATATTTAGGTATTCCAGTCTAAAGATATCTGTGCTTTGCGCCACTAGTCCTTGGCTACAAAGTATTACAACGAAAGCGATACACTTCCAAATTGCAGTATGGTGTCTTGATTTTTTTATGTCTTCTATTGTTTGGGCTGAATAATATGTATATCGCGCTGCGGGAACGGTATACTAACGTTGTTTTCTTTGAATTTGGTATTTATCTTGTAGCGCATTTCACTTTTTATCCGTGGGTCCCGAAAGGTATCGTTGGTAAAAAAGTAAATGGAGAACAGTAGTGCGGAATCACCAAAATCCTCGAACAGTACAAAGGGCTTTGGGTTTTTAAGGACTTGTTTTTGCGTTAGTGCCACCTCTTCCAAAATTTTGGTCACCAGATCCACATCGCTCCCATAGGCCACGCCCACGCTTACTTTTTCGCGGGTGGTCCTGTGGTTTTGTGTGTAGTTGTAAACAATATCGCTTATAAATTTATGGTTGGGGAGGATCAGTACCTTATCATCCCGGGTTATGGCGCGTGTTGTGCGGAGCTTGATCTCGAACACCTTTCCCACTTTACCATCGACCTCTACCACATCGCCCACCTGTAGGGATTTATCGACTATAATAAAAATGCCTCCAAGAACATCCTTGAACAATTCCTGCAATGCAAGCCCCAATCCAACGAACAATGCTGCCGATGCAGTGATCACCAAAGTAATGTCCACGCCGGCCGCACTGAGTGTGACCAAAACGGCAATAAGGTAGATCACGTAGTTAATGAACTTAAAGACGCTGGTAAACTTATGCTTGTCCTCTTGCTCCATTTTGCGCGTAAATATGTGGCGCAACCATTTTAACAAGAACTTGGTCACCACTATGCTGAGCGTTAATAGCAACAAGAGTCCAATAGTAAGGTCTATGGACTTTTCTCCTTCACCAATGTGAACCCCGAGATCTAAAAAATCCTTTATGGACCCCCATAGGTCCTCTGTAATGATTTCCTTTATTTCTTCTGTGCCTTCTTGCATGTTATTTTAATATCTCAACCATTTTATCAACTCCTTGTAGGTTGGTTTTTTTCCATACATCAAAATACCTGTTCTGTAAATCTTTGCCGCCAAGGATACAATACCCAAAAAGGTAACGACCAAAAGAAAAACGGACAACAAAAACTGCCATAAAGGTACTCCACCTTCACCGATCCCCCCTGGCAAACGCATCAGCATAACAATGGGCGACGTTAACGGAAATAAGGAAAAACCTACCGCTATGGGACCATGAGGATTGCTGAAAACGGAAAAGAACCCTACGTAAATAGCCAACATTAAAGGTAATATAATAGGGAATATAAATTGTTGCGTATCCGTTTCATTATCCACTGCCGCTCCGATCGCAGCATAAATGGAACTATAAATAAGGTAGCCCAGCACAAAATAGATAAAGAACGATACAATGAGCAGGCCCCAGGGAATATCATAGATTTCCTTGGCATACATGGCCATATCACTGTCCATTCCTCCAAACTGGGACATTCCTGCCGCTCCGGGCGTTACAACACCTTCGCTTGATAGTGCACTTAAGTCGATGCCAAAAATCAGTACGGCCAAAAACAACAAGGCCGAGGCCGATATGATCCAAATGGAAAATTGCGTAATGCCCGCCAAGGAATTGCCAATGATCTTCCCGAGCATCAGTTGGAACGGTTTCACTGAAGAAATGATCACTTCAATGATCCTACTTGTTTTCTCCTCGATAACACTACGCATCACAAAACCTCCATAAATTATAATGAACATCATGATCGCATAGCCGAATCCACCACCAATAAAAGCTTTGATCTCGTTAACGCCCCGCATGCTTTTTTCTCCATCGAACGTGGAAAGATTGATTTCGAAAGGTTTTTCCACCGTGGAAAACTGTTCGGAGGTGACGCCTAATTTTTGTAGCCGGTCTTGTCTTAACTGATTTTGAAATACATCCTCTAGCTCTTTGGTCACGGATGTACTGGGATTGTCCTTGGTAAACAGATAAGCGGAACGGGACACTTCTTCCACGGTTTTCCCCTCGGGAATGTAGAGCAGTCCGTAATATTCCAAGGCATTGGTCGAGTCCTTGGCCTGTTCCAAGGTCAGATCATCCATATGCACGTAGGAAACATTTTTGGAAGGATAAAAATCGCTCTGGAAAAAGGAACTTTTGTTCAAAACACTTACCACTCTGGTCTCGTCATCATTCACCTTGGCCAAAAAAGCGATCAATACGATCATTCCCACCATTAAAAGAGGACTCAAAATGGTCATAACAATAAAGGAACGGTTGCGCACCTTGGCCAAATACTCCCGTTTTATGATCAATCCAAGCTTATTTGCCATTGTCCTTGTTGTTTACGGTTTGAATAAAAATGTCGTTGGCCGAAGGTATGGTCTCTTCGAACCGGTTTATGTTGGCATTCTTTGATAAAATCGTCAAAATATCTCCCGTGTGCGTGGATGACAGTTGTACTTTAAAATTCAATTGATTTTCAATGGGATCAATTTCCGAAGTAAGAATATTGAACTTGTCCTCCAAGGAATCCAGAAATCCCTTGGCATCATTTTGTACTTGCACACCTACATTAAAAATATTGTTCTTATATGCTTTTTTGATATCTGACAATTTTCCATCCAGAATTTTCTCTGATTTATGGATCAGGGCAATGTACTCACAAAGCTCTTCCACGGATTCCATCCGGTGCGTGGAAAAAATAATCGAGGTACCATTTTCCTTTAATTGAAGGATCTCGTCCTTGATGATGTTGGCATTGATGGGATCAAAACCACTGAATGGTTCATCAAAGATCAGCAACTTGGGCTCGTGGAGCACAGTAACGATAAACTGGATTTTCTGTGCCATTCCTTTGGAGAGTTCCTGAATCTTCTTGTCCCACCAATCCCCGATGTTCAAACGGTCGAACCAATATTTGAGCTTTGTTTTGGCCTCGTTTTTGGACAATCCCTTCAACTGTGCCAAATACAGTGCCTGTTCGCCTACCTTCATACTTTTGTAGAGCCCCCTTTCCTCGGGCAAGTAACCGATGGATGCAATATGCTTTGGGGCCAAGGGCTCGCCGTTCAACAAAATTTCGCCGGAATCCTGATGCGTGATTTGATTGATTATCCTGATGAAAGAGGTTTTGCCGGCCCCATTGGGACCCAAAAGTCCGTAAATGCAATTTTTCGGAATTTGAAGTGAGATGTTGCTCAATGCAGTGTGGTCACCGTATGTTTTGGTTACATTTTTGGCAACAAGGATATGATCCATGTAAACTATTTTTTCAAAGATATGTAATTGCTAGCTACTTGTTTTCCCATAAAAACAAAAACCCACCCTCAACAAAATCAAGGATGGGAAAAAAATTGCTATGAAAAAGAAAATTAGATATCGGTTACCCAACATCAGTTCCAAATATACGTTTTTTATTTAAACAGAAGATTTTTTTTCTTTTAAGAGAACATATCTTTCACTTTTTCAAAAAAGGATTTGTCCGATTTTTCAGGTTTTGGGGTAAAATTTTCATCGTCCTGCATACGCTCAAAAAATTCCTTCTGCTCTTTATTTATGGTCTTTGGCGTCCATACGTTCACATGTACGAGCAAATCTCCGGCACCATACCCGTTCAAACTGTTTATTCCCTTGCCACGAAGCCTTAAAATTTTTCCGGATTGCAGGCCCGGCTCCAATTTTATGCGCACCTTTCCCCCAACGGCATCGATTTCCTTGGAACTACCAAGAACCGCTTCGGGCATACTGATGTACAAATCGTAATGCAGGTTATCCCCTTCTCGTTTTAACGTATCGTGCTCCACCGTTTCAATGGCTACCAGTAAATCACCGGCAATTCCATTCCCGGGCGCATCGTTGCCTTTTCCGGTGACTTTGAGCTGCATGCCGTCCTCGACACCTGGCGGGATTTTGATGGATACTGTCTCCTCGACTACCTTGAGGCCCTGTGCATCGGCATCCGCAGGTTTTTTATCAATTGTCTGCCCCGCTCCACCACAAGTGGTACAGGTAGTCGCCGTTTGCATTCTACCCAATATGGTATTGGTGATTTTTGTAATCTGTCCGGTTCCGTTACAGGTTGGACAGGTTTTATAGGTAACGCCATCTGCTTGGAGCTTTCTACGTACCTTCACCTTTTTCTCTACGCCATTGGCAACCTCTTCCAAGGTCAACTTTACGCGAATACGGAGATTGCTCCCCTTGGCCCTGCGCTGTCCGCCGCCAAATCCGCCAAATCCACTGAATCCACCACCAAAGGCGCCTCCAAAAATATCACCGAACTGACTGAAGATATCGTCCATATTCATACCTCCGCCGCCAAATCCTCCACTACCATCAAAGGCAGCGTGTCCAAGTTGGTCATACCTTGCCCTTTTGTCAGGATTGCCCAACACTTCGTAGGCTTCAGCAGATTTCTTGAACATTTCCTCCGCTTTGGCATCTCCAGGATTTTTATCCGGATGGAATTCGATGGCCTTTTTTCGGTAGGCTTTCTTAATTTCCGCGGCTGAAGCTCCTTTGGAGACTCCCAATATTTCGTAATAATCTTCCTTCATACAACTTTAGTTTCCAACAACAACTTTAGGGTGTCTTATTATACGGTCTCCCAGTTTAAAACCTTTCTCCACCACATCTATGATTTTCCCTTTCATCTTTTTATCGGGTGCCGGTATTTGGGTGATGGCATCGTGCACTTCGGCATCAAACTTATCCCCTGGCTTGGCCTCGACCTGCTCCAGACCTTTATTTTTTAGGGTTTCCCTAAATTTATTGCTGATGAGTTCCACTCCTTTGAACATTTCTTTGTCCTCGGACTTGGAAAGCTCTTTTAGGGCACGGTCAAAATCGTCCAAAATGGGAAGCATGGCCACCATGACTTCTTGTCCCGCTGTCTTGAACAAATCCATGCGCTCCTTGGAGGTTCTTCGCTTATAATTTTCAAATTCCGCAAAGAGCCTCAAGAATTTTTCCTTCTCCTTGGCCAAATCCTCACGCAACTTTTCCTCTTCCGAAAGCTCCTCTTCATCATTTTCCTCTGCCTTCTCGCCCTCTATATGTTCATCGTTCAGCTCAGTACTCTCTTCGGTTTGCCCTTTTTTAGGCTCATCTTCCATTTCCTCAACCTTACTTTTATTGCTCATGTTCTATTGTTTTATTCTGATTTGAAGTGGCAAAAGTACTGCCAATTGTATAAAAATGTCAAAATGTCACCGCAAAACATAAAAAAAGCCGCCTAAGCGGACTTTATGTATTTAAAACGTTGTGAAATTGGATTTGACTATGCCTCAATGGATGCCGGAATACCTTCTTCTTGAGAGGCATACAAATTTTTGAGTGCCTGACATATATTGGCATATTGAAAAGTAAAGCCTTCCTCCTCTATTTTTTTACCGCTCACTCTTTGACTGGCCAACAAAAGGGTCGACATTTTGCCCAAAATAGCTTTAAGAAGAAAAGCGGGCACATTGGGCAACCATAGTGGACGGTCCAAAACCCTTGCCAATTCCTTTGTAAGTTTTGTGTTGGTCACCGGATTTGGGGCCACGGCATTGTAGACTCCTTTAAGATTGTTCTCTACGGCAAAGACGAACATTTGTGCCAAATCTTCAATATGTACCCAAGATTGCCATTGGTCTCCCGTTCCAATGGGCGCACCTATAAAATTTTTTACCGGAAAGGCCATTTTTGGCAACGCACCGCCATCGGCAGAGAGTACAAGGCCTATTCGTATTTTGGCCACATCCAGCCCTAGGCTCTGAAATGTATTGGCCTCAGCTTCCCATTTGGTCACTACTTCCCCTAAAAAACCATCGTCTACTTTGTTGGTTTCCTCATCATAATAATCACAAACGGAATCGGGGTATATCCCTATCGCCGATGCGGAAACCAAACATTCCACTTCTCTGTTATTGGATCGTTCCAATCCATTCTTCAACGTTTGAAGACTATTTATCCTGCTGGAAAGCACTCTCTTTTTATGTTTTGGGGTCCAACGTTTTGCGATACTTGCACCTGCCAAATTTATGATGGCCTGTACATCCCTAAAACATTCCAAATCAATCTCTCCTTTGTTCGGATTCCAATAAAATCCCTGGAAATCTTCGGAAGAATCTATCTTATCCTTGCTTGTGGTCAAATAATTTACGGGTATGCCTTTTTGGTGCAACACCTTTACTATGGCTTGCCCCACTAATCCCGTAGCTCCTGTTATCAACACCTTCATAAATCATCCTTTTGTACAAAGTTATAGGTTTAATCGACTGTTTATGAGACCTTAATTTAGCTTTAACATATTTGTTTAAACTTTAGATCTATTTATGATACCAAAGTGCCAAAACTTAACAGGTCGTTGACAGTTATTGGGTTTTAACGGCCCTGAGCATTTCTCTTTTACCGGGTGGTCCGGGCAATCGCTCAACGGTTAAACCAACGGCCTGCATGGCCCTGCGTACACTGCCTTTGGCGGCATAAGTGACCAGAACGCCACCAATGGTAAGCGCTTGGTGCATTTTTGAGAAGATTTCTTCTGTCCACAGATCTGGTTGCACGCGGGCGCCAAATGCATCAAAATAGATAAGGTTGAACAGGTTTTGCTGGTTGATCTGCTTAAAATCCTTTTTTTGCTTCAAAAGGGAGAAATCGGGCGTGATCGCAATAGGCTTTTCCCATGGGCCACTGTGCATTTGTTGAAATGCTTGCTGCAGCCCTTCAAATTCCAACTGCTTACAATAATCCAATTGGTTTACTTCTTCCATGGAAACGGGAAATGCCTCCACACCGACGTAATCGATTTGCAGGTTTTGGGTCGCTGCTTCGTGGAGCGTAATCAACGCGTTCAAGCCTGTCCCAAAACCGATTTCCAATAAATGGATTTTTCTATTTTGGAACAATCTCAGACCATGATCGATAAAAACATGGTAGGCCTCTTGGACAGCACCGTGTTTGGAATGGTACTGTTCGTCCCAATCTTCTATTTGGATGGTCTTGGAGCCATCACCTGTGGTGATTATCTTTCGCTTCAAGGTTGGCTGGCGATCAGTACTCCGTCCGCTTCGAACCTTAGGGTTTTCTTGGGAGCGGTGATCTGGGCCAGTTCCTCCTCGGATGCACCTTCGTCCTCGGCGTAGTGCTTTTGGTCCTCAACGGACATCTCTTCGAAAAAAGCGGCACCGTTCATCACCACCTTCTTTCCGGCAGCATCTTTCGGCACAAAGAACCCATAATCTTTAAAGCGGACAAAAACCTCGTCATTGGACTCCAGTTCCACCTTCATCCAGCAACCTTTAGCCTGGCAAACTTCCTTGATCTCACCAACAATTTGGGTCTGCAAAGAATCCTTACCTGAAATTCCTTCAAACGGAGCCGATGTTTTGGAAGCCTCCCCGGAGACTTTAAATTCCTCTCCAAAGTAATCGCCCTTTATGGCTTCTTGCTTGCACGAAACCAGGACAATACCCAATAAAATAATAGCAGCAAAAGTGTTAAAAATCCTCATTTTTGATAACATTTAAGTAATTGTGGGTCAAGTCTAATATTTAGATTTGATAAACGTCCAAAACTAACAATAAATAGCTAATTTTAGCCCTGTAAATGTAAGTGATATGGAAACATTAGCGAATAAAATAGCTATAGAAAGAGCTAAAAACTCAAAAATCCATGATGTGGATTTTGACAATCTTTCTTTTGGAAGTGTTTATTCCGACCATATGTTGGTCTGTGATTATAAAAACGGAGAGTGGTCCGCTCCCAAGGTGGTTCCCTACCAGCCCATTACACTGGATCCTTCTGCAAAGATTTTCCACTACGGACAATCCATTTTTGAAGGAATGAAAGCCTACAAGGACGATAACGGCAAGGTTTGGCTTTTTAGACCCGAAGAAAACTGCAAACGATTGAACAAGTCCGCAGAGAGACTTGCCATTCCACAAATACCCGAAGCTTATTTTATGGAAGGGCTCAACACACTTATCCAAGTGGAAAGTGATTGGATCCCCCAAAACCCCGGAAGCTCCCTTTACATAAGACCGTTTGTGTTTGCATCAGGAAACGGATTTCATGCCTCTCCTGCAAACGAATATAAATTTATAATCGCTTGCGCTCCTTCCGGGTCCTATTTTTCTGGAAAGGTGAAGGTCTTGATAGAAGAGACCTATTCGCGAGCAGCCAATGGAGGTGTAGGTTACGCCAAAGCAGGCGGTAACTATGCCGGACAGTTTTATCCAACAAAGTTGGCCGCCGATAAGGGCTACCAACAAGTCATCTGGACGGACGACAATACCCATGAATTTATTGAGGAGGCAGGTGCCATGAACGTTTTTGTGCGCATCAACGATACCTTGATGACCGCTCCTACGAGCGACCGTATCTTGGACGGAATAACAAGGAAGAGCATTTTGGACATTGCCAAGGATGAAGGCATTACAACCGAAGTTCGTAAAATATCCGTTCACGAATTGGTGGAGGCCGCAGAAAATGGCTCATTAAAGGAAATGTTCGGTGCAGGTACCGCAGCGGTAGTTTCCCCAATATCAGGTTTTGGATATCATGGAAAAGATTATGATTTGCCAGAGTTGGAAGAAAGCTATGCTTCTTTGTTGAAGAAAAGAATGACGGATATTCAATATAACCGTGCCGAAGATAAATTTGGATGGCGACACGAAGTCATCTAATAAACCCAATAAAAAAGGCGCCGATGGCGCCTTTTTTATTTATCAATTATAGCTTGAATGTCAGGTTTGAAGTAGTTGGGGCCCTTTAATACTTTTCCATCCTCACGGTAAATAGGTTTTCCATCAGCCCCAAGTTTGCTCATGTTACTGCGCTGTATCTCCTCAAAAACTTCCTCTATCTTATATTGCATGCCATGCTCCAATATGGTTCCGCACAAAATATAGAGCATATCCCCAAGTGCATCGGCAACTTCCACCAAATCGTTGTTATTGGCAGCTTCCAAATATTCGCGGTTTTCCTCGTCCATCAAATTAAACCTAAGTTTGTTCTTATCAGCACCCAGGTCGGCTTTGGGTGCTTTCAACACTCCCAGACCAAACGAATTGTGGAATAGCTCCACAGCTTTAATTTTACTTTCCATTACTTTATTTTGATTTAGCTTTGCATAAAAATATTAAAATATGTTCACCACAGGACAGCTAATTTTTGCTGCATTATTCTTTATTGCTTTTGTCGCAATTATCTATTTCTCGTACAGAAAAGACAAAAGACTGCACAAAAAAAATTACAAAGGCGTAATTTGGATACTCATCTCATTCATATCTTTCATAATTATCCTTTTCTTGATTAAATACTTCCTTAAAAATTAACAATTATTTTGCAGTTACCACAAAAACACTCATACTCACAACAATACTGACACTTCAATTTCGTTCTTATAAGAAAAAACGTACTTTTGCTTTAACATTAATTTAGCACCTAACCTAAATGACTGTATTTTTTGGTATTCTGTTTGTTTTGCTTGCTATTAATGCCATCCTGTTGATTTTCAGCGTCAACGGGGCTAAAGAACGATTTGTAAAACCGATTCAACGGATTTCCGAAGCCTCATCTACAAAAATTTTCCCCCGAGAGGCAGTAGAAACCGAATACAAAGAAGCGGTTTAGTTTTATCTTTAGGGCATGAAACAGGCCTTACTTGTCTTTTTGGGAGGGGGATTTGGAAGCGTATTTCGCTATTTTATTTCCAGATCGCTCAACCCGATTTTTCACAATTTTTTTCTGGGAACATTTTTAGTGAACATTGTTGGATGTTTATTGATAGGCCTTTTTCTTGGGTTGTCGGCTAAAGGCAACATACTTTCCTATAATAACACCTTGTTTCTTGCCACTGGGTTCTGCGGTGGCTTTACTACTTTTTCCGCATTTGCTTTCGAAAAACATTCTTTATTAAAGGATGGTGACCTGCTCAATTTTTCTATCTACATGATTTCCAGCATAGGCATCGGAGTTTTGGCCGTTGTTTTGGGATTGTGGGTCGCCAAACACATTTAGTAGTTATAAATTACATTTTTTAAGTTAAAATTTGTTAAAAACTAAACATTTACAGTTTTTAAGATGCATAATCTTGCGAAAATTGAGCTCAAATGCATCAAATGTTAACTTAAAATCAATAATTACCCAACAAATATTAATATAAAATTAAATACCCCTAAAATTTAAGGGGTATTTTTCTTATACCCATAAAAATACCCGACACACCCCATACTTTTTTATGGTCTTGGCTTTTATCCTATATATTTGAGACATCAATTAACTACTTAATTATGAAAAAAGTCGAGGCAATTATTAGAAAATCCAAATTTGATGAGGTGAAAAAAGCCCTCCATCAAATTGAGGTCAACTTCTTTAGTTACTGGGATGTAACGGGAGTTGGAAATGAAAAACAAGGACATGTCTATCGTGGCATATCGTACAGCACTAGCGATATACAGCGAAGGTATTTGGTTATCGTGGTTAGCGATGACTTCCTGGAAAAAACCGTGAACGTTTTATTGGACACTGCGAGCACTGGCAACGTAGGTGATGGAAAAATTTTCGTCTCCGATGTTATCGAAGCCTACAGGATTAGAACCAAGGAAAGCGGAAGCGCAGGAATCAACTAACATTAATAGCCAAAAAACTTTAAAAACTTAGATTATGATTATTCAAGAACAAGAAGCGATAGACAAAGCCGTTGAAGCCATCACTGGCGACATGGGGGCCCTCTGGATCACCCTTGCGGCTATATTGGTGTTTTTTATGCAGGCAGGTTTCACCCTGTTGGAAATAGGTTTTACCCGAAGCAAGAACACTGGTAACATTATTATGAAAAACGTAATGGACTTGGCCGTTGGTTCGGTCATGTTCTGGGCTGTAGGTTACGCCATTATGTACGGTAGCGACCTCGTAGGCGGAGGATTCTTTAGATCAAGTCCATCCGATCAAGGATATTTCTTTTTTAGTGCCGATGATTGGTACAACCTGTTCTTCCAAACAGTATTCTGCGCTACAGCGGCCACTATTGTATCGGGAGCGATTGCAGGTAGGACCAAATTTTCGACCTATTTGATTTTTTCCGCTGTCCTTACCACCATCATCTACCCGATTTCAGGTAGCTGGTACTGGCCATTTGATGACGATGCATGGTTGAACACCGCAGGGTTTGTTGATTTTGCAGGTTCTTCCGTGGTACACGCCGTAGGTGGTGCAGCAGCATTGGTTGCCGCTATTTTGGTAGGACCCAGAATCGGAAAATACGTAGATGGAAAAGCACAGGCGATTCCTGGTCACAACATGGCCTTTGGTGCGCTAGGGGTATTTATTCTTTGGTTGGGATGGTTCGGATTTAACGGTGGTTCCCAATTAGCTTGGGGCGGCGACGATACCATCGCAGCGACCAGTGTTATCATTAACACGAACCTAGCCGCTGCCATCGGAGCCATTGCAGCCCTTTTCTTTACTTGGGCCCGATATGGCAAAGCTGATATTTCCATGACCCTTAACGGCGCTTTGGCCGGGTTGGTGGGCATTACAGCCGGATGTGGTGCCGTGAATGCTTGGGGAGCCCTTGCCATTGGCTTGGTATGCGGTATAATAGTGGTAGTATCCATTGAGTTTATCGATAAAAAACTTAAAATCGACGACCCAGTAGGTGCCATCTCCGTTCACGGAGTATGTGGATTCCTTGGAACTGTACTGATTGGCCTATTTGCACTTGACGGCGGATTGTTGTACGGTGGCGGAGCCAAACTACTATGGGTTCAGACCTACGGATCGTTGTCCTACATTCTTTGGGCGGCCCTTGCATCCTTCATAGTACTTTTCATCTTGAAGAAGACTATTGGACTTAGAGTTTCCGAAAAAGAGGAAGTTGAAGGCCTTGATCTACACGAACATGGTGTAGAAGCATATCCTGAACACATTTCTCAAGACAAATAAGAAAGAAAGACTTTCAAACTCACAACAAGATTGTAAAAAGGAACGGAGCGTTCTGCCAAACGCTCCGTCTGATAACCTTTTCAATCAAACTCACAATTATTATACAACTAACTGTCCTTCAAGAAAGGACAACTAAACGATTATGATATGAAAACGATTATAAATACAAATTTCGGAAAAATTTTGGCTATCGCCATTATTTCAATGGTAACATTTTCAGCCTCTGCACAAGAGGAAGAGACAACTCCAAAGTTCAGCTTTAGTGGTACTGTTGACGCTTATTACAGAGCGAATATCACTGCTCCAAATGATGAGGAAGCCATTGCTCCAGGGTCATCTTTTGCACAATTACCCGGTTTCTCTTTGGGCATGGCCAACCTTATAGCCGCTTATGAAGGTGAAAAGGTAGGTTTTGTGGCCGATTTGGTATTTGGCCCACGGGGTACCGATGCTATTTTTGAATCTCCCATGTATTCAGCAACGGGAGATATTATAAATCAATTATATGTGTATTGGAATGTAAGTGATGCCGTAACCCTTACTTTTGGTAACTTCAACACTTTCTTGGGCTATGAAGTAATATCTCCGGCAGCTAACTTTAACTACAGTACATCTTACCTATTCTCTTATGGGCCATTTAGCCACACAGGTTTAAAGGCTGATTTTGATTTGGGCAACGAATGGTCCGCCATGGTTGCTGTGATGAACCCAACCGATTTGACCGAGTTCAACCCAACCGGCGATTACGCTGTTGGTGCCCAATTAGGTTACTCTGGCCAATTTTTGAACTTCTTGTACAGCCAAGGTGGTTTTGAAGTCGACTATACCGGTGGTTTTGACCTTTCAGATGAGTTCTTTTTGGGTATTAATGCAGCTTATTTTGACAACAGCGACGTAGAAGTAGATTTTGCAGGTGTGGCACTTTATCCCCAATATGCAATTTCAGACACTTTCAGCTTGGGGTTACGAGGTGAGTATTTTACCGAAACGGATTTGGGCGCTATAGACCAAACAGATTCACTGACAGGGGATTTAGATGTATTTGCCGTTACTTTAACGGGAAGTGCCACTATTGGAAACTTGATTCTTAAGCCAGAAGTTAGATTGGACAGCGCCTCTGAAGATGCGTTTATCGATAACGATTTAGCACCAACAGGAAGTTTGGCTTCTGTATTGTTCGCTGCGATTTACTCCTTCTAACCATATAATTGATATGACACGAAAAAAGCCTTACTCCAATAGGATTAAGGCTTTTTTAGTCCTTGTTAAAATTTTTCACTCCTGCTCTCACTTTAGTTCTCAAATAATTTTGCCTTGGCACTAGAGGGCAGGAGTACTTTTTGTTATACACGCAGTAAGGATTGTATGCCTTGTTAAAGTCGATCACCAGCGTATCGCCTTCGGGAATCTTCAAATCAATATACCTCCCTCCTCCATACGTCTCTTCCCCATTGGTATTATCCAAAAAAGGCAAAAACAGATAATCTTCGTATTCCTCATCATCCATCAAATCCAAACTTTGGTATACTTCCAATTGATGCTCTTCACCATTTAAGCTAAAATGTGCGATTCCATATACAACTTCCCGTGTTTGTCTATCCGTGGTGCTGGGCATTAGAAAGGGTTCCGCATCGGGAGTGCGAACAAAGCGGGCCTTCACTATATAAGTGGTATCGGGCTCAAAAAAATCGAGTCCTTCAAAATCTTTGCGGTATTTATCGGGCAAGGGGGATGAATCCGGGTCCTTGAAACTCTCGTTCTGCTCCTTTTGATATTCGAGAATATCCGCTACCAAATCTGATTTTGGGGTTACGGACTTCTCTTCGTCGTGGTATTTTTTACCCCGTCCGCAGGCCATCAAAAAAACTACCGATAGTAATAGTGCATATTTCATCCCGAAGCTGTTTTCACAAAAATACAGCTTAAACTTGGAAGACCTAAAGTCTTTGGCTACGGTCTATTTTCATCAAGTTTGATGTCGTAACGTGCATCGTCCAAATATTTTGAAACCATTTCGTTGAACTCGGGAGTTATACGGAACAATGCTGTGTGCTCAAGACTGTAGAGTTTTTCCTTATCCTTAAATCCTTTTTTCAAAAGTTCTTCCAAATAGAAGAGCGAGGTTCCAAAATCATCGTTTTTGGCACTCAACGAGATAATTTTGAAATAATATTCCGTATTCTCGGGTTCCAAAATGGTCTTTAGCATATACAAAAAGGCTAGCGCGTCCTCGTCCACCACTTCCTCTGCCAATACAAGTGTCACACTATCTTCTGCCAACGCATTCACATAACCCTTTAATCGATGTCCCATTTGCCTCTCAAAAGGCTTTGGACTGGCCATAAACTTGCCTATCTCCCCCATTTGATAGTTCCACCACCCCAAATTATTAAAGTTATGCGTGTACATATCGTCATCCAAGTAATACTGGTAATCTTCCTTTAAGATGGATTCCTGTAAAAAGGCTGCATTCTCCGCTCTTTGCATAACCCTAAACTCTTTGTCGCGCCTTAAATCCCGTTGTTCCAACCTAAGGGAATCGGTGTTTTTAAAGGGTCCGTACATGGACATCATCTCGGTCATGTACTGTTCGGCCCATAACAAATCACCAATTTCTTTTAATTGATTTACTTTTTCCAGATCCTCTCGGTAGGCGTTTTCAATATATGCCGTATCCTTAGGTATCCATTTTCTGCCCATCGCATCCAAAGTGAACAGTTGCATGCCTTTTTCCAGATAGGAAGCCCCCGGCCACTCGCCGTTGCCATCGTACAACAACACCTGATTTGGAAACTTGTACCTGTTCAGCAACTTGGTATCCATTAACATATATGGATAATTAAAATTTTCCTTGTTGACAATCCCCACAAAGTGAAAAGGGTTCTTGGTATTGATCAGTTGACTGTTTGCCAAAGAAGCCCCTATGGACATGGCCCCGTTGACACCCGTGATCAAAATGGGCACCAAACTGGCAAACTGACCTCCAGGCCCCCTCCCGGCCGCATAAATCCTATCGCCATGTATGGTCAACAAACTAGTGACTTTCTGAATTGTTTGGCTAACAACGACCATATTTTTTGTCAAGGAAACACTATCCAACAATTTTGGAGCGGCCAGCACATAACCTTCATTTTCTGCGGCGAGCATAAACATGGAAAGCGCCTTGTCCGCATTCCCCTGCGTATCCAAAACTACCATCAAGGGCCATTTTTTGTCCATTGTAAATGCTTTGGGGATATACATAGAATACGTGTTCTGGATGGAATCGTTGATTGAAAGATTCTCAATAATCTCCCCTTTTTTCAGGACCAATTGTTGTGAGAAGCCCGACATTGCACAAAAAAAGGTCAGAAGCGATAGCAAATGTGTTTTTTTCATAACTCTATTTTAACAAAAATCTAGCCAAAGTCTGTTTCCAAATCATCAATTTAACAAGAAAACTACTTAACTGTTTTACTTTTTTTGATGGGAGAATTGGCCACAACATTGGAAAGTACGATATGCGTTCTACATTCACCATACACAATGAGCTCATCGATAAACTTCTCCAAATGGGACTGATCCCTAAGCACCACCTCCATAATAATGTTCTCATTGCCCGTAATTCGATAACAGTTCACCACCTCCTGAAAGGTTTTTACCTTCTCCAAAAAAGGCTTCAGCTTCCCCATAAAGGCACGCAACATAATAATGGCCTTTAACTGATAGCCCATCTGATGATAGGATACATTGGCCCCATAACTTTCAATGATTCCGAGGTCTTCCATCTTTTTTACACGCTCCGCAACGGCGGGCGGGGTTAGCCCAACCTTTCTTCCAATATTGGCAAAAGATTCCCTCGCATTTTGCTGCAAATGATTCAATATTTGCCAATTCAAGTCATCTATCTTCATATCAAAAGAAATTTACCACTATTTTTTTGTTATCGAAAGTAAAATCGAATAATTGCCTTACTAACAAAAGTAAAAAAATTTGAATCGTGCGTAATTTTATGGTACAAAATTGCTAGAAAAACATGGAGAGGAATTCTCTTAACTCCCTTGGTGTATACCGTAGATCTTTGGCCCTTCGCGACATGAGCGAAGCGGTTGCGGTTTATTTTGCTCAAAACAGAGAGATTTTGTCACTGCGCAAAATCGATTCGTTCCGGGATGATATCTCCAAATCGCTCTTGGCCGATGCCGATTTGATCACCAAAGAAGTGGAACAAGCTGCATTGAGCAATTGCTATTCCTCGAGAATGAGAAGTCTTTCTTACGTAAATATTATGACCCGCAATATTCTTGCATATTGCAACGGGCTGGAACGGGACGGTGTAAAAGAAAAGGAATACCTAAATCTCCTCCGTAGAGAAATCCGTATTTTCCGAGTTTCCTTTAAAAAGTGGAGAAAGTCCTTGATCAACAAGAACGACTGATCACCCCTACATATTTCTTCGATACTGACCGCCCACTTGGAACAAAGCTTTGGTAATCTGCCCCAATGAGCAATATTTGGCGGCCTCCATCAATTTTTCAAAAATATTTTCATTGTTGATGGCAACCTCCTGTAATTCGTTCAACTGTTTTTCAGCTTCATCAGCTTCCCGCTTGTGAAGGTTTTGAAGGGTTTTTATCTGATTTTCCTTTTCAGCTTCGGTAGCCCGAATCACTTCTGCAGGCAGAATGGTCGGCGAACCTTTGGAGCTCAAAAATGTATTTACCCCAATGATCGGATACTCGCCAGAATGTTTCAAGGTTTCATAATGAAGGCTTTCTTCTTGAATTTTGGAGCGTTGGTACATCGTTTCCATAGCACCAAGCACGCCGCCACGCTCGGTAATTCTGTCAAACTCCATCAAAACGGCCTCTTCGACCAAATCCGTTAGCTCTTCAATGATGAACGAGCCTTGTATCGGATTTTCATTTTTGGCCAGACCCAATTCTTTGTTGATGATCAACTGAATGGCCATCGCCCTACGAACGGATTCCTCGGTCGGCGTGGTAATCGCCTCATCATATGCATTGGTATGCAGGGAGTTGCAATTATCATAAATCGCGTACAGGGCCTGAAGCGTGGTACGGATATCGTTGAAATCAATCTCCTGCGCGTGCAAGCTTCGTCCAGAGGTTTGGATGTGATACTTCAACATTTGCGCCCTAGGATTGGCTCCATATTTTTCTTTCAAGGCCTTTGACCAGATTCTACGCGCAACACGACCGATAACTGCATATTCCGGGTCTACGCCGTTGGAAAAGAAAAACGAGAGGTTGGGCCCAAACTTGTTGATGTCCATTCCACGGCTCAAATAATATTCCACGTAGGTAAACCCATTGGAAAGCGTAAATGCCAACTGTGTGATGGGGTTGGCACCCGCCTCGGCTATATGGTAACCAGATATGGAAACCGAGTAGAAGTTGCGCACCTGTTGCTCAATAAAATACTCCTGTACATCGCCCATCAACCGCAACGCGAACTCCGTTGAAAAAATACAGGTGTTCTGTGCTTGGTCCTCCTTTAAAATATCGGCCTGCACCGTACCGCGAACCTGGTTCAGGGTCTTGGCCTTTATTTCTTGGTAAACATTTTCAGGAAGCACTTGGTCTCCTGTGACCCCTAAAAGCATCAATCCGAGACCATTGTTCCCTTCGGGAAGCTCGCCATAATATTCGGGCTGTGCTATCCCTTTCTCTTTAAAAATGGCTTTGATTTTGTCTCCGACCTTTTTCTCCAGACCATTTTCTTTGATGTATTTCTCACAGTTTTGATCAATCGCCGCATTCATAAAAAAGGCCAACAACATTGGAGCTGGGCCATTAATGGTCATACTCACCGAGGTCATTGGGCTACTCAAATCAAATCCGGAATACAGCTTTTTGGCATCATCCAAACAACAAATGGACACCCCTGCGTTACCAATCTTCCCATAAATATCCGGGCGATGGTCTGGGTCATTTCCATACAAAGTCACTGAGTCAAAAGCGGTGGACAAGCGTTTGGCGGGCATATCCATACTCACATAATGGAATCGACGATTGGTACGCTCCGGCCCGCCCTCACCGGCAAACATTCGGGTCGGGTCCTCCCCTTCCCTTTTGAAAGGGTATAGTCCAGCAGTATATGGAAATTCACCGGGTACATTTTCCTGTAAAATCCACTGTAAAATATCGCCCCAAGCTTGGTATTTGGGCAGGGATACTTTTGGAATTTGACTGTGAGAAAGTGATTCGGTATGCGTTTTTATATTGACTTCCTTGTCCCTTACTTTAAAGGAATAGATGTCCGCTTTGTAGCGGGCCACTTTTTCCTTCCATTTTAAAATGGCCTCCCAATGATGAGGATTCAAGTGCATTTTCACCCGATCAAACTCCTTGATGAGCAAATTAACTAGCGCTTTGGATTCCTCATTTTTGAAATGCTTCTCCACTTCCTCTTCATTCAAACCGGTTTTATCCAAAAATGACTCTTCGGCCTGTTCTTGGTCCATTTCCAAGGTCGATGCCAGCGTTAAAAAGATACCGTAGAGCTTCTGGGCTATTTTGGCTTCTTCCTTCGCTTTGGCATCATAACTTCTATTGTTTTCGGCTATTTCTGATAAATATCGGGTTCGGGCCGGGGGAATCACATAGATTTTCTCCGCCATTTCTTGGGTAATCTCAATGGTGGAATTCAAACTGGAACCAGCTTTCTCCACCAAGGTATCCATCACCATTTTATAGAGGCTGTTCATCCCTGGGTCATTGAACTGCGAAGCGATGGTCCCAAAAATAGGGAGTTCATCTTCATTGGTATGCCATAGTCCGTGGTTACGGGCATATTGTTTTTTTACGTCGCGAAGGGCATCCAAAGCCCCCCGTTTGTCAAACTTATTGATGGCAACAATATCAGCGAAGTCCAGCATATCGATTTTCTCCAATTGTGTGGCCGCACCAAATTCTGGCGTCATCACGTAGAGCGACACATCGCTGTGCTCCAAAATTTCGGTATCGGATTGACCGATTCCGGAGGTCTCCAGAATAATCAGGTCGTATTTTGCTGCTTTCAGCACCTGTACTGCTTCTGAAACGTGTTTGGACAAGGCCAAATTGGACTGCCTCGTGGCCAAGGAGCGCATATACACCCTATTGCTATTGATGGCGTTCATCCGGATTCTATCGCCCAAAAGCGCACCGCCCGTTTTCCGTTTGGAAGGATCCACGGAAACAATCCCGATATGCTTATCTGGAAAGTCCATCAAAAACCGGCGCACCAGTTCGTCCACCAAACTGGATTTACCAGCTCCCCCAGTTCCCGTGATTCCCAAAACGGGCACACTGCTTTGCTCCTTTTCGATGAAGGGTTGATGTTTTTCAAATTCATCGTGACGGTTTTCGGCCAACGAAATTAAACGGGCCAAGGTATTGGGATGCTTTGCTTGCAGTTCACTTTCCAAGGATTTTCCTTTGGAAAGGTCCAAATCAGGAACCGCAGTATCGCATCGCTCGATCAAATCATTGATCATCCCCTGCAACCCCATTTCCCGACCATCGTCAGGGGAATAAATCCGTTCGATACCGTAATCCATCAGCTCCTTGATTTCTTCGGGAAGGATTACACCGCCGCCGCCGCCAAAGATTTTGATGTGTTCAGCACCCCGCTCCTTCAACAAATCGAACATATAACGGAAGTATTCGTTGTGCCCCCCTTGATAGGAGGTCATTGCGATGGCATTGGCATCTTCTTGGATGGCACAATCCACCACTTCGGCCACACTTCTATCGTGCCCCAAATGAATCACCTCTACCCCGGAAGCTTGAATGATTCTTCTCATAATATTGATGGCGGCATCGTGCCCATCAAACAAGGAAGCTGCGGTCACAATTCTGATTTTATGCTTAGGGGTGTAGGGTTTAATTTGTTCCATCTGCAATAAAGGGTCTAATTTTGCTATGCAATTTACGGAAAATGCAATTGAAAATTGATTTTGATTAAGATTGTATAAAAAATATTAAATCTTTGGGCTTCCTTTTTTGAATACCATAATTTTATCGGCTCAAATGTGTTCAATGAAACTGACCATTCTTATCAACTGTCCGGACCAATCGGGAATTATTCGTTCCGTAACCACCTTTATCCATCAACAAAAAGGCAACGTAGTGTACCTGGACCAGCACGTGGACAAGCAGGCGGGCGTATTTTTTATGCGTTTGAAAAGTGAATTTGAACAGGAACTGGACCTAACCAAATTCAAAAAAGAATTTAGTAGCGAGCTAGCTGAACGTTTTCATATGGAATGGGATGCTTATACCGATGTGTACAAGCCAAAAATGGCCATTTTTGTTTCCAAGTACAATCACTGTTTGTATGATCTATTGAGCCGTTACAATTCTGGAGAGCTTTCTGTTGAGATTCCTTTTATTTTGAGCAATCACAAGGATTTGGAATATGTGGCGGAACAGTTCAACATTCCGTATTTTCATATTCCTGTGACCAAAGAAACAAAAGACGAAGCAGAGGACAAGCAGCTGGAGCTTTTGGAACAATACGAAGTGGATTTTATTGTGTTGGCGCGGTACATGCAAATTGTATCACCAAAGGTGATTGATGTTTTCCCACAGAAGATCATCAATATCCACCACTCATTTTTACCTGCCTTTGCAGGGGCAAAGCCCTACCACGCAGCTTTTGAGCGAGGCGTGAAAATCATTGGCGCCACCAGTCACTACGTTACCGAAGATTTGGATGCTGGGCCCATTATTGAACAGGATGTTACCACAGTTTCGCATACGCATTCCGTCAAGGATTTTATCGCCAAGGGCAGGGATTTGGAACGTATCGTTCTTTCGCGTGCCGTGCAGCTTCACGTAGCTCGCAAAACGATGGTCTACAATAATAAAACCGTGATTTTTTCTTAGTCAAAGATTACGTATCTTCTAATCAACAATTTAATAGCAAATAAACACAACATCAATCATTTATAAATGAATCAAGATTATATACAACCCAATCCATGGAGCATTATTGAAGAAGATTTTGACAAAGAGCGTGTCAAATCTTCCGAAAGTCTCTTCAGTATAGGCAACGGAGCCATGGGGCAACGCGCCAATTTCGAAGAATCCTATTCGGGCCCCACTTTTCAGGGGAGCTATATCGGAGGGGTGTACTATCCCGACAAAACCCGTGTTGGCTGGTGGAAAAATGGTTATCCGGAATATTTTGCCAAGGTCATAAATGCCCCGAATTGGATAGGAATTGATGTAGAAATTGATGGTACTCCGCTGGATTTGGCTACCTGCTCCAATATCAAAAATTTTAAGCGTGAACTGAATATGAAAGAGGGGTGGTACCGTAGAAATTTTGTGGCCACCACGCCAAATAAAATAGAGATAGAGGTCGTTGCCACACGTTTTTTGAGTCTGTCCCACGATGAAGTCGGAGCCATCCAATTTGAAATCACCCCGCTGAATTCCAATGCCGAAATTGTTTTCAAACCCTATATTGATGCCGGTATCACCAATGAAGACAGTAACTGGGACGATAAATTTTGGAACACAACGGATATCTCCTGCGACAAAAACAGGGCCTTTATTGAATCCCATACTATGAAAACCCACTTTAAGGTGTGCACCTTTATGCAAGCGCATTTGGTTTATGGCGATGCTGTAAATGAAACTCCCGATACTTTGAACGAAAAGGAGCTTTCCATCGGTTTTGAGTTCCATCAAAACGTAAAAAAGGGAGAAAAAGTAAGTTTGGTAAAGTTTGGAGGGTATACGGTAGACCGAAACCATGATGCCGACAAATTAAAGCAAACCGCGAATCAAGCTCTGGACCAAGTATCTTCCCTTGGGTTTGATGGCCTTCTCAAAGCGCAGAAAAAAGCTTGGGCTCAGATTTGGGAAATGAGCGACATCCATATTGAAGGCGATGTAAAGGCACAACAAGGGATTCGTTTCAATATTTTTCAACTGAACCAGACCTATACCGGAACCGATTCCAGATTGAACATTGGCCCGAAAGGATTTACGGGCGAAAAATATGGTGGAAGCACCTATTGGGACACCGAAGCGTACTGCCTGCCATTTTATATGGCGACCAAAAATCAGGAAGTGGCTAGAAAATTGCTCAAATATCGCTATAACCACTTGGAAAAAGCAATTGAAAACGCGGAAAAACTTGGTTTTAAAAATGGTGCCGCACTCTACCCAATGGTCACGATGAATGGTGAGGAGTGCCATAACGAGTGGGAAATCACTTTTGAAGAAATCCACCGGAATGGAGCCATAGCCTACGCCATTTACAACTATACGAAATACACCCAAGACCATAGTTACATTCCAGAAATGGGGTTGGAAGTACTGATTGGAATTGCGCGTTTTTGGCAGCAACGGGTCAATTGGTCCGAACACCGCAAGAAATATGTGATGTTGGGCGTGACCGGCCCCAACGAATACGAGAACAACGTCAACAACAACTGGTACACGAACTACTTGGCCAAATGGTGTCTGGAATATGCCTTGGAACAATTGGAGCAGGTACAGCAAAATCATCCGGATGATTACAAAAGGGTTTTGGAAAAAACGAAATTGACCAACGATGAAACCGGGTTATGGAAAAAAGTTGCCGCACATATGTATTTTCCATATTCCGAAGAACACGGTGTTTACCTTCAGCAAGATGGTTTTCTGGACAAGGATTTGGTCCGCGTGGCGGATTTGGACAAAAAGGAACGACCCATCAACCAGCATTGGAGCTGGGATAGAATCTTGCGTTCGCCTTACATCAAACAGGCGGATACCTTGCAGGGGTTCTATTTCTTTGAAGACCATTTTACGGAGCAGGAACTGGAAAAGCATTTTGATTTTTATGAACCTTTCACCGTGCATGAATCGTCACTTTCGCCCTGCGTTCACTCGGTACAGGCAGCCAAACTGGGAAGAATGGAGCAAGCTTACACCTTCTATCTGCGAACTTCCCGATTGGATTTGGACGACTATAACAAGGAGGTCGAAGAAGGACTGCACATTACTTCCATGGCAGGGACTTGGATGAGCATTGTGGAAGGATTTGGTGGTATGCGTGTCAAGGACGGAAAACTTTCTTTTGCCCCTAAAATACCTGAACAATGGAATAGCTATTCGTTTAAAATAAATTTTAGGGATCGAATTTTAAAAGTAACGGTAACACAGGCAGGGACTAGATTTGATATTGATGAAGGAGAAGCCATTACCATTATGGTCAACGACGAACCAGTGACACTATCCAATCAGGATCAAAAATAATTCATCTAAAAATCTTGAATAATCAGTCGAATTGAAAGTATTCGAAGTATTTTCATAACATCTTAAAAATTTAACCATGAAAAGATTATTGCTATGCGTATTGGTATTTCAACTTGTAGGCTGTGCTGAACTGCAGCAAGTTGTAAACCAATTGCCCCAAGGAACCACTGGAATCGGAAACGACCAAATAGCCCAAGGATTACGGGAAGCCCTAAACATGGGCATTGAGAAACAAGTGGAGAAACTTACGAGCGAAAATGGGTTTTACAGAAATGAACTGGTCAAAATCCTGCTGCCCGAAGAGCTTCAAAAAGTGGACAAGACCTTGCGCGATGTTGGCCTATCCAGTTTGGCGGACGAAGGATTGCGAATCATCAACCGTGCCGCGGAAGATGCCGTTGGCGAAGCCACTCCCATATTTGTAGATGCAGTAAAAGGCATCACTTTTAACGATGCAAAACAGATTCTGTTAGGGAACGATAACGCAGCAACCCAGTATTTACAACGTGCCACGAAAACACAGTTGTACAACAAGTTCAACCCGATCATCAAAAATTCGTTCCAAAAAGTGGGCGCCGACCAAATCTGGAGCAATATTATTACCAAGTATAACAGCTTGCCATTGACCAATGATGTAAACCCGGATTTAACGGATTACACCACCAACGAAGCTTTGGAAGGAGTCTACACCATGATAGCGGTAGAGGAGAAGGAAATTAGGACAAAAGTTTCGTCCAGAACTACAGATTTGTTAAAAAAGGTCTTCGCGCTTCAAGATTAATCATAATTTTTTGACAAAAATGCAATAACTCAAAAAAGAAGGCGTTATAAACTCAATAATTAAGTGTAATTATAACAAATTCCTAAAGTTAAATTAACCTTGATCTAGAGGTTAAACTTGAATTTTGTACAAGTTATCTGAGTTAGCATTTTTTTGAGTTAGTTAGTTTAAAAACCGGTGTTGTTCACCGGTTTTTTGCTTTTTGGACTTTTCGGTACAATCCATCAAAAGCAATGGTGGCCGTGCCGTTATTTTCAAGGACCTCCCACAACTGCCTAACGGTTCCATCATCATTTTTGGTCCAAGTAATTCGGTTCGTATATGTTTTGCCGTCTTTTTCAAACGCTCCCGAAGCCAATATCATTTGGTCACCCTTCCTATTGCCCTTCAATTTTAGAACCGCGCCTGCATTGTCCACCCACAATTGCTCCCATTGATTGGTTTGGGCATTGAAAAAATTAAGGCTGGTCCCTGTATATCCAGCATTGGCACTTGTCCAGTTTTCCCGGATCACACAACCATCTTCCTCTTTGGCAATGCTACTGGAACCGGCAGGTGACCCATCTTGCGAGTTGACCACTTCCCACTCCCCTATCCAAAAATCGAAAGCACGGTGGTCTTCAGAACAGCAGTTACAATTTTGGGCATCTTGCGCAAACAAGGTAAGCTGCAAAAAACAAGCTAAAATGAATACTGATTTTCGCATTGGCTGCATTTATTTTAAAACTGTCCTTTTAAAGATACGTTAATTTTATCCTAACCCAATGTAAGCCTTCGCAGCAAAACCGTGGCAATACGTTAAATTTTAGATAAATTACCTGATTTATAGACGTATACCTGCAACCAACGTAGTCCATCAGCATCTTTTGAACGTATCTTTGTTATTAACGAATCTTGAGAGCTATGAACAATCAAAATTGTAAAGTAGGCGCCGTAACACCGATTACAGGTTTAAGCCAAGCAGCTTCCATTTTGGAGGTGATGCACCAAAATTTTATGGAAAAAGCAGCCAGCGTTGCTGCAAAGGAAAATCAGTTGGATGAGTTTTTCAAAAGAAAGGCACAGAGCATCAAAAAGATTTTAGAAAGCCTATAATCGGCATAGCTATGATCTATTTGATTTTGCTCAGTTCAATTTGCATTTCTTGCTGGATTTCGTATGCCTTTTTGGCAGCGGCTTCGGCAAAGTCATTGCCCGTTGATGCATAAATAATTCCTCTGGAAGAATTCACCAATAAACCTACATTTTTGGTGATTCCATACTTGCATACTTCTTGCAAACTACCTCCTTGTGCCCCCACGCCGGGAACCAATAAAAAGCTCTCAGGTACAATTTTTCGAATATCTTCCAAGTAAGAAGCCTTTGTGGCCCCTACCACATACATCAATCGTTCTGAACCCTTGTACGTTTTGGAAACGGACAACACTTCTTTGTACAATTCCTGCCCATCAACATTTTTGGTCTGAAAATCAAATGCCCCTTGATTGGAAGTCAATGCCAACAATATGGTGTGCCTGTCTTCAAATTCCAGAAAAGGCTCTACCGAATCTTTGCCCATATAAGGTGCAATGGTAATGGAATCAAACGCCATGGTCTCAAAAAAGGCCTTCGCATAGCGCGTGGAAGTATTTCCGATATCCCCACGTTTGGCATCGGCAATGGTGAAAATCTCAGGATGCTTGGTATTTAGATATTCCATGGTGCGCTCCAAGGACTTCCACCCCTCAATTCCATAGGCTTCGTAAAAGGCAATATTGGGTTTATAGGCCACACAATAGGAATGTGTAGCATCTATTATAGCTTTGTTGAAAGCGAAAATAGGGTCTTTTTCTTTTAGAAGATGTTCTGGAATTTTATCAATATCCGTATCGAGACCAACACAGAGGAATGATTTTTTTTGACGTATCTGGGCAATTAAATCTTCAATCTTCATTTTGATGGATTCTCGACCTTACTGGAACTTGGTTTTAACAACTTAAAATATCTCCGAAGCTTCTTTGAGTTTTTCCGTATTTTCCACCAACATCAACTCATCGATTATCTTTTGGACATCTCCATTGATGATATTCTGCAAATCGTAAAGTGTCAAACCAATTCGGTGATCGGTAACCCTTCCCTGTGGATAATTGTAGGTGCGGATTTTGGCCGAACGGTCACCACTGCTTACCTGTGAATTACGTTTTGCGGCATCCTCGGCCTGTTTTTTGGCCAATTCCATATCGTACAAACGTGCACGGAGCACCTTGAACGCTTTATCCTTGTTCTTGTGCTGGGATTTTTCATCCTGACATTGCGCCACGATACCTGTAGGTTCGTGGGTAAGTCGCACGGCAGAATAGGTCGTGTTCACCGACTGACCACCAGGCCCGGAAGAACAGAAATAATCTATCCGAACATCTTTGGGGTCTATCTGAACGTCGAATTCCTCCGCCTCAGGAATTACCATTACGGTTGCGGCACTGGTGTGTACCCTACCTTGGGTTTCGGTCTGTGGGACACGCTGTACACGGTGTACGCCCGCTTCAAACTTCAAAGTTCCGTAGACATCTTCGCCGTTTACCTCAAAGTGAATTTCCTTGTATCCGCCACTGGTACCTTCGCTCAAATCGATAACGTTGGTCTTCCAGCCTTTGGACTCGCAATATTTTGTGTACATACGGAACAGGTCACCTGCAAAAATACTGGCTTCATCTCCGCCCGTACCTGCACGGATTTCCATGACAACGTTTTTGGCATCTTCTGGATCTTTAGGAATCAGAAGAAACTTGATTTCCTCTTCCAATTTGGGCAAGGCACTTTTGGCCTCGTCCAGCTGCATTTTGGCCATTTCCACCATTTCCGCGTCACTACCGTCCGAAATAATTTCCTCAGCCTCCTCTATGTTATTGGTAAGGGTTATGTATTCGTCGCGCTTGTCGCTCAGCAACTTAAGGTCCTTATACTCCTTGTTCAGTTTTACGTACCTTTTTTGGTCCGCGATAATATCTGGCTGTATGATCAGGTCCGAAACCTCATCAAAACGCTGTTTTACGATGTTGAGTTTGTCTAGCATAAATCAATCCTCCTAATAGGAATGCGAATTTACGATTTTTTAGCGGGATTATTTTCTAACCAAATGAGGTCAGTTACCAACAAAAGTAGTCCCAAGCGTCACAATGAATGCATTTAGGCCATCACTCCGATCATATTGACTAAAACGGAGGTTGATGGTTTTCAGCCCAAAGTTCAGAACTCGAGCACTTGTAAAAATATCCTTGTATTGCACCCCTACCCCATATTGATGGGCGTCGTAATCGGACAAATCATAGTCCGAAGTATAAAACTCGTAGGTGGACAACGCTTCTTCCTTCGGATAAAAATAATCCGCCGCAGTTTGGGTGTAGTATCGGTAACTGGGATATACCGTAAACTTATCCGAAAGTTTGACCGGGGCTTCCAGACTGGCGGTGTGCGAGTTTACGCCCCAATCGTCCCAATAAAAACGGTAATAGGAACGCAGGATCACCAAATCGCTCAAATAATAATTCAATCGACCACCGACAGGTATTTTGAAACGATTCTCGGGCAATTGCTCCACATTGTCCGCCAATTGAAACTCATCAATATAAAAATCCTCAAAATCCGAAAAGTAAACGCGCTGGAAAGGTGTACTCAACAACCCGTTCTGGGAAACCACATCCATAAAAAGTGCTCCTTGTAATTTTTGGCTCAATATCTGCGAAAAACTTAGTGAAAGCGAATACGAATTCCTGTTTTCCTTGTCAAACTCCGTAAAAATTGGGCTGTAGGTCCCATTTCCCGTAATGCGGTCATCAAAAAAGCCATTCCGCAGCTCTATGGGGTATTGCGAGTTCCATTTATCCAAAAACACACGACCGCTCAGGGTGATTTCGGTATTCTTTTCATTAAATAATTTGGTAAGGCTACCGCCAAATCCCAGGGAAAAGTAATCGTATTCCGATGAAAAGTAGGCATTGGCGCTCCAAATCGTGTTCCTGTCTTCGGAACTATGCTGGTAACTTGGATTGATATAGACCAACATATCCTTTCGTGATTCTCCCGAAGAAGCATCAAAAGGGGTAACATTGAGTCCGCCGTCCAAAGGGTTGACATTACTGGATGATGCGGAAGTGTAGGCAGACAGGCCAACATCAACTGTTAAAATATCGTCTTCGTTCATGGGCATGCGCAGTACGATGCTGGAGGTGGCATCGGTCAATTCTTCTGTACCCTCCCCTCCTGTTACAGCGGCATTTTGCCCATCTTGATTGTAATAACTGAAAAGTAAATCTACCTCGCTTGCTTCCAAAACCCTACGCTGGTAGGAGTTGTCGCCTTGTTGAGACCAGCCGATGAATATCGTCAAAAAAAAGAAGATTACGGAAAAGGATTTTGTTGATCTGGACAACTGAGTCATGAGGTTTTAGGTTGATTAAGCTAGAATCTGGTCAATTACATCCGCATCCGCCCCCGGTTTTACCGCCATTGGCACCAGCCGAAGCCTCCCTGTAAATATGGAAATTGGTCTCGAACCGTTCACATGGCCTAGCGCTCAGTTGCATCTCTTCAGCGTTCACGTAGACTTTGTCGTATTCACGTACTACCACGCAGGAACTGGAGAAAATCAAAAGCAACAATAAAAAAAGAGGTTTTCCCATACCATAAATGTACTAATTCGTATCGAACATAATCCCTGAACTCCGATGAACTTTGTTCTCGGAATCCACCACAACGGCCTCCACCCCATCAATCTGATTGATCATGTGCAGACCAACATCGCGCCCCATGGTAAAAACCGCGGTCGCCAAAGCATCGCACAACTCGGCCTGCTTGGCAAAAATGGATACACTGTTGACCCCCTTGGTCGGGTAACCTGTCCTTGGGTCAATAATGTGCGAATATTTTTCACCGTTGAGCGTAATGTATTTTTCGTAGTTCCCTGAAGTGGCCACTGAGGATTCCACAACCGGCAACCAACTGAACACTTTATCCTTGCTAAGCGGGTTAGCTATCCCAACCAACCATTTTTCTCCCGTTACCTTGGTGCCCCATGTGGTGAGGTCGCCAGAGGCGTTTATGATTCCACCCTTAACGTCCTTTGACACCAATAGCTCTTTGGCCTTATCGGCGGCATACCCCTTGCCAATGGCACCAAATCCGATTCGCATTCCCTTTTCCGGAAGGTAAACGGTTAGGTTATCCGTATCCAATTTGATTTTTTTGAATCCCACCTTTGACACGGAATTCTTGATTTCCGCCTCACTCGGCATCTTATCCATGGAACCATCAAACTTCCAGATATTGTCCATGGACGCATAACTTATATCAAAAGCACCATCGGTTATTTCGGATATTTTGATGGCTCGCTCGATCAACCCAAAAAGCTCCTGGCTCACTTTGACAGGTTGAATCCCTGCATTTTTGTTGATGAGGGAGGTTTCCGAACTTTCGTCCCACGATGAAATAATTTTTTCTATCCTTTCAATTTCGGATACGGCTTCGTCTATGTTGATGTAACCAATTTCCTCGTTTGGCGCCACCACGGTTATCTCGAACCGGGTACCCATTAATTTTAGGGTCTTTTTTACGGTAACGTCCGTTTGCCCCAACTGCCCGAACGACAGCAGGCAAGTAAGACTGCATGCTAGGGCAACGAGGGTTTTCATTTTAGAAATCTGTTTAAGGTCTTAATATATTTTTCGGGACTGGTGCGGGCCACAAAGCCGGTGGTGCCCAAAACATGTTGGTCCTTGTCCATTACCACCACTAACGGAAAATAACCCTTTGGGTTATATTTTTCGGCCAAGGATTTGTTCATTTTCAGCTTCTCCTCGGGCAGTTGGTTCTTCTTTTTTCTGGGAAAATCCGCATCGTAGAGCACATAATTTTCCAAAGCATAGGCCTTGAACTCATTACTATCAAAAATATGTTTCTTTAAACGGATGCACGGGGCACACCAATCCGATCCCGAGAAAACCAGAACAATAGGTTTGTCCTCCGCAGACGCCTTCATAAGCGCGTCATCAAAACTTTCTTGCCATTGTTGTGCCTGAAGCATACCACAGCAAGCAAATAGAAGTATGTAGGTTATTATTTTCATTCCATTTGGGACTTAAAAACTATTCATAAACCCGTAACATGGAACCATCGAGTTCCGTATTATAAACCTTCAGCGCTTTAGCGGGGGTTCCATCCACTTGATTCAGCGGGGTTCCATCTTGGTCAAACCTTGAACCGTGCACATCGCAATAAAAAATACCGCCGCTCTGGTCCACAAAACGCACCTGATCATAGGATTGATGACTGCAAACTTGACTTGCCGCCACATATTCGCCCTGCAGATTTCTGGCAACTACCACCAAATTCTTTAAAATAAAACCACCGTTTTGGGAAAGATTGGATGCTTCTGCAGAAGTAAGGTCAATGGTAAAATCGACACCGGTGGGCTCCTCTACCAGATTTCCGTCAATTTCGTCCTTGGAACACCCTTGTAAACAGGGAAATGTGAGGGCAAAAGCGGCACCGGCTCCCAAACTTCGGAGAAACTCTTTTCTTTCCATAGCAATAAGGTTTATATATTAAAACGCTATTTCTGGAGAAATCGTATGCTAGTATTCAAACTTGCCGTACGCGCTTTGGATGGTCAATTTTTTGCTTTCGGATGGTTCCACACGCCCGATGATCTGTGCGTCTACTTTAAAACTTTGGGAAATAGCGATAATGTCTTCCGCAACCTGCTCATCTACATACAGTTCCATTCGATGGCCACAGTTAAAAACTTGGTACATTTCTTTCCAATCTGTCCCCGATTGCTCTTGAATCAATTTGAACAAAGGCGGAATGGAAAACATGTTGTCCTTGATGATGTGGAGATTTTCCACAAAGTGAAGAATCTTGGTCTGGGCACCGCCACTGCAATGCACCATTCCATGGATTTCTTTGGATGAATATTGCTCCAACACTTTTTTGATGATGGGCGCGTAGGTTCGCGTGGGCGACAACACCAATTTACCTGCATCAAGCGGTGAATCGGGTACTGTATCAGTCAATTTTGTGTTGCCCGAATACACCAATTCCTCGGGAACGGACGCATCAAAACTTTCCGGGTATTTCTCGGCCAAATATTTTGAAAAAACATCATGGCGGGCGGAAGTCAGTCCATTACTGCCCATTCCTCCATTATATTCGGTTTCGTAACTCGCCTTTCCGAAGGAAGCCAAACCTACGATAACATCTCCGGCCTTGATATTGGCATTGTCAATGACGTTCTTGCGGTCCATTCTGGCCGTTACGGTGGAATCCACGATGATGGTACGCACCAAATCACCCACATCTGCAGTTTCGCCCCCCGTGGAACGGATGGTAATCCCATGTTTGTCCAAATCGGAAATCAACTCTTCGGTACCATTGATGATGGCCGAAATAACATCACCCGGAATCAAGTTTTTGTTCCGCCCAATGGTAGAAGAAAGCATAATATTATCGGTGGCACCAACGCAAATCAAATCATCCACGTTCATGATAAGTGCATCTTGCGCAATCCCTTTCCATACCGAGACATCACCAGTTTCTTTCCAATACATGTATGCCAAAGACGATTTGGTTCCTGCACCATCGGCATGCATCACCAAACAATGCTCCTCGCTCCCTGTTAAATAATCGGGCACAATTTTGCAGAACGCTTTCGGGAATAGTCCTTTGTCAATGTTTTTTATGGCGTTGTGCACATCTTCCTTCGAGGCAGAAACACCTCGTTGCGCATATCTTTTACTGGTATCCGATGACATATGAAAGGTTTGGGCAAAAATAACGGAAAGCCATCAAACTATTGATATGCTTTCCGTGTTTTCAATTTTTCTTGATCGTTCTATTTGGAAAACAACATTTCGCGGTATTTGGTAAATGGCCAAAACTCATCTGCGATCAATTTCTCCAAAGTATCGGAATGCTCTCTGATTTTTTCAAAATACGGTCTCACATTATTGCAATAGGCCTGGGCCTTTTTATCCACGGCCGACATGCCATTGGCTCGCCTTCGGGCATCGGCCATTTCATCGGTCAATCTTTTGATTTCCACAATGTGCTCACCTATCTGCTCCAAAATGTTCAATTGCCCCTCGGCGACTTTTTTATGTGCCGCACCATAGACCTCTTTAAGTCCACTGATATTCTCCAACAACAAATTTTGATACTTGACGGCTGCGGGGATGATATGGTTGTAGACCATTTCGCCCAATACCCGACCCTCTATTTGAATATGGAAGATGTAGGCTCCCAGCTCCACTTCCTTGTGGGCCTTGAGTTCCACTTCGTTCATCACATCCATCTGCTTGAAAAGGTCGATACTCTCCTTTGCTGTGATTACTTGAAGGGCCTCCGGCGTATTTTTATTGAAGCTCAGCTTTCTTCTTCTGGCTTCTTCCTGCCATTCCACACCGTAACCATCACCCTCAAAACGGATGCGCTTGGAGGTTTTGATGTATTCGCGCAGCACATTGAAAACGGCTTCGTCCTTTTTGAGGTTTTTCTTGTCGATCAACACATCGACCTCTTTTTTAAAGTCGGTCAACTGCTTGGCCATGATCGTATTGAGCATGGTCATGGGCTTGGCACAGTTCATCTTTGCCCCTACGCCCCGCATTTCAAACTTGTTGCCCGTGAAAGCGAACGGCGATGTCCTGTTTCTATCGGTGTTGTCCAATAAAATTTCGGGAATCTTCCCTACCACGTTGAGTTTGAGCTCTGTTTTTTCCTGTGGCGACAATTTTCCTTTGGAAACGCCCTCCAATTCGTCGAGCACATCGCTCAGTTGTTTTCCGATAAATATGGATATGATGGGCGGCGGTGCTTCGTTGGCACCCAACCGGTGATCATTGCTTGCGGAGGCAATTGACGCCCTTAACAACTCCTCGTAGGTATCCACCGCTTTGATGGTATTCACGAAAAACGTTAAAAACTGTAGGTTTTTCATGGGCGTTGAACCGGGACTCAACAGGTTGACCCCTGTATCTGTGGCCAACGACCAGTTGTTGTGCTTGCCCGAACCATTGATTCCCGCAAATGGCTTTTCGTGGAACAGCACCGAAAAATTATATTTATCGGCAATCTCTTCCATCACATCCATCAACAATAGATTATGATCTACGGACAGGTTGGCTTCTTCAAAGACCGGGGCCAGTTCAAACTGGTTCGGGGCCACCTCGTTGTGACGGGTCTTCACCGGGATGCCAAGTCTGGTGCACTCTTTTTCCAGTTCGCTCATAAAGCCCAGCACCCTGGCGGGTATCACTCCAAAATAATGGTCGTCCAACTGTTGTCCCTTCGCGGAAAAACTTCCCACCAAGGTTCGTCCTGTCACGGAAAGGTCCAATCGGGAATTCACCAATGCTTTGTCTATCAAAAAGTATTCCTGCTCCCACCCCAATGTGGCGTGGACCTTTCTCACATTTTTATCAAAATATTGTGCCACTCCGGTGGCGGCTTGGTCTACAGCCTGCAAAGCTCGAAGCAAAGGTGCCTTGTTATCCAATGCCTCTCCCGTATAGGCCACGAATATGGTAGGTATACAGAGCGTTGTTTTATAGATAAATGCCGGGGAGGTCGGGTCCCATGCGGTATATCCTCTTGCCTCGAAAGTATTTCGGATTCCACCGCTCGGAAAACTGGAAGCATCGGGCTCTTGCTGTACCAATTGTGCGCCCCCAAACTTTTCCATGGCCTTGCCGTTTGGGAGAATATCAAAAAAAGCATCGTGCTTCTCCGCTGTTGCTCCCGTTAATGGTTGAAACCAATGCGTATAGTGCGTGGCTCCCATGGAGAGCGCCCATGCCTTCATGCCCTCCGCCACTTGGTCGGCAATTTTTCGGTCTATTTTGGTGCCTTGGAAAATGGCCGATTTTACTTTATCGAATGCTTCAGCTGTGAGAAATTGAAGCATCTTGTCTTCATTGAAAACATTTTTTGCGAATAGGTCCGATCTTTTACCGGTTTCATCAATATTGATATGTTCCCTATTGCGGCTTTCGACCAAAGCTTGAAATCTTGTTTTCGGCATATTCAATAATTTTTAATTTTCAAATCTACAATTAAGAATTTAATAATTTAAACTTCAAAAATTACTTTTTTTTCATTCAACCCTGATTAAAACAGGGGTAATATAAATAATAAAGACAAGTTTGTGATTTTACCCCCATAAAACATTGATAATTAAATGAAAAAACTATTTTTGTTAATCATAAAATTGAGAACGATTAACTACCAGAATTATGAGCAAATCTAAATTAGAGTATCTATGGTTGGATGGTTATGAGCCAACAGCCAACATTAGAAGCAAAACTAGAATTGAGGAAGATTTTAGCGGTAAATTGGAAGACTGCCCTACGTGGTCCTTCGATGGTTCTTCTACCAAACAAGCCGAAGGTGGTTCCTCTGACTGCCTGTTAAAGCCTGTTGCGATTTACCCCGATCCAGCAAGAAGAAATGGTTATTTGGTAATGACCGAGGTGTTGAACCCTGATGGAACCCCGCACGAGAGCAACTCCAGAGCTACTATCGATGATGAAGATGACGACTTCTGGTTTGGATTTGAACAGGAATACTTTATCATGGACACTGCAACCCAGTTGCCATTGGGCTTCCCTGTTGGAGGTTATCCAGGACCTCAAGGTCTATACTACTGTTCCGTTGGTGGAAGAAACACTTGGGGCAGGGACCTAGTTGAGGAGCACGCCGACCTTTGTTTGGACGCTGGTCTTCAGTTTGAAGGTATCAACCAAGAGGTTGCTGCCGGACAGTGGGAATTCCAATTGTTCGCCAAAGGTGCCAAAAAGGCCGGTGATGAAATTTGGGTGGCACGTTACATGCTACAAAGATTGACAGAGAGCTATGGTTACTATATTGAGTACCACCCTAAACCTATCAAAGGTGATTGGAACGGTTCCGGTATGCACGCCAACTTCTCCAACGAGCTTTTGAGAACTTGCGGATCTAAAGAAATTTACGAAAAAGTATGTGAAGCTTTCCGTCCAGTGACCAAAGAGCACATTGCCGTTTATGGTGAGTACAACGATGAGCGTTTGACAGGTAAGCACGAAACTGCTTCCATCAGTGATTTCAGCTACGGTGTATCCGATAGGGGCGCTTCCATCAGAATCCCGATCTTGACCGTTGAAAGAGGTTGGAAAGGATGGTTGGAAGATAGAAGGCCTGCTTCCAATGCTGATCCGTACAAAGTTGCGGCCGTAATCGTAAAAACGGTAAAATCCGCAAAAGTATCATAAGCACGTATATAAATTAGTTGTTGATTATAGATGAAAACCGTCCCGCTCTTTGGGGCGGTTTTTATTTTATGGTAACATAGATGAAGGCTGCGTAAAAAGCCAGAAGAATCAACCCATCCCGCCAACCCAATCGCAGTCCCTTTGGAAAGAACACCAGTGGAAGAACAAGAAACGATATCCCCAGCATCCAAAAGATATCACTGGACAACAGACCTTCGTCCATTACTGTTATTGGGGTTATTATTGAGGTAATGCCCAGTACGGCAAGAAGGTTAAATATATTGGAACCGATCAAGTTCCCAAGGGATATTGCCTTTTCCTTTTTCAATACCGCGATTACCGATGCTGCCAATTCCGGGATGCTTGTACCCACGGAAACAATCGTAATACCGATCACGCGGTCACTGACACCGAACGATGAGGCGAGTCCCACGGAGCCATCTATCAACAATTCGGAACCTCCCCACAATGCGGTTCCCCCAATCCCCAAAAACAATACAATCTTATGTAAGGGCAGAGGTACATCGTCCTCGGGCATTTCGTCCACAACGGCCGGTTTTTGAAACCTTAGCAAATACACCAAAAACGCAAATAGCATTGTCACCAGTACGATTCCTTCGTATTGCTGAAGTTGCCCATCAAAATAAATAAAACCGGCAAACACTAACGAAGCCAACATCATTACGGGCCAATCTGTTGTATAGAAGCTTTTGCGCACATCTATGGCGCCCATGATCACTGTTACGGCCAAAACCAATCCCAAATTGGCGATATTGGAGCCGACCACATTACCTAGTGCAAGGTCGGGAAAACCATCGAGCGCCGCTTTTATGCTAACTATCAATTCCGGGGCGGAGGTGGCAAAGGAGACCACCGTCATACCTATTACAATTTTGGGAATATTGAGCCGAAGCGATAATCCAACTGCGGACTTTAGCAACCAATTTCCGCCGGCTATCAACAAAGCCAATCCCAAAACAATAAACAATATATTTCCCAAAGCAGTGATTTACGGTCAAAGATAAGATATGAGACGTGCATGGATGCAGCATCGTCCAAAAATTATAACTACAAAAATAGTTAATAAACTATAAAAATAGTTGTTTAACTAAAATATTAGTATTAGGTTTGAACCATATAATTACAACATCATGCAAAAATTGACCAATAAGGAAGAGGAAATCATGAAGATCCTCTGGGACCTCAAAAAGGCTTTTGTCAAGGAAATCCTTGAGGAGATCGATGGTGAAAAACCACATTACAATACCTTATCCACTATTGTGAGGAATTTACAGGAAAAAGGATTTGTTGATTACGAAGCGTTCGGCAATACCCATAGATATTTTCCCGTGGTCAGCAAGGAGGAGTACCGAAAAAAATATGTGAATGCCGCCATTGCGGATTATTATAACGATTCCTTTAAAAGTTTGGTCTCCCACTTTGCGCAGGAGGAGAAAATTTCCATCTCGGAACTCAAAGAAATTATTGACTTAATAGAAAAGAAGAAATAATGGAACCGATATTCATGTACCTTTTACAGTCCATCCTTATCTCTGGAGGTTTTTTGGCTGTTTACCATATCCTCTTAAAACGCGATACGCTTTTTAAGGAAAACCGTTTGTTCCTGCTGTCGGGATTGGTTTTGGCCTTTGTGTTCCCTCTTGTCAAAATACAGAAAAACGTGATTGTTTCCAGGCCCGAATTGGTCCAAACAGGGGAACAATTGGCCCAAGTTGCCGCAGCGGCCACTGACAACGGTTGGTTTACGTTGCAGAACATTCTTGTTGCCATATATATCGGGGGATGTGCTTTCTTGACGGTAAGATTAATCATGAAACTGATAGCCCTAAAAAAATTGGCGAAAAACGCCCGCAAAAGAAAGGAAAGGTCTTTTATGCACATGGAAACGGAAAGAAAGATATCGCCTTTCTCTTTTTTCAACTACATTTTTTATAACCCACAACTTTTTGAGCCCAAAGAGCTGCATTCGGTACTGGAGCACGAAAAGGTGCATGCCAGACAATTTCATACCGTGGACATCCTGTTTTTGGAGGTGCTGAAGATTTTTTTCTGGTTCAATCCCATATTATGGCTGTACAAAGGTGCGGTAAAGCAGAACTTGGAGTATTTGGCAGACCATTTTGCCATTGCCCGCACCGAGGACAAAATATCCTACCAATACCTAATGCTTAAACAGGCGGTGGATGCACAAGAATACACTTTGGCCAATTCATTTTATAATTCATTAATCAAAAAACGAATAGTTATGTTAAATCAAAATCAATCTAAAAAAGTAAACGCTCTTAAAACCTTGGTCATGGTTCCTTTGTTGGGCCTGTTCTTGGTGAGTTTCAGTATCGAAGAAAATTATCTTTACAAGGATCTGGACAGCATTGAGAGCGTAATGGAAGGCAATACAGTGAAGGATGACAAAATGGTAGAGTTGACCATTGATAAAAACACTACCGATACCGAACTGGACAACATTAAAAAAGATTTGTCCGAAGAGGGCATAGATTTTAGCTACACCACGGTAAGGAACGATAACAAGGAAATTATCGAGATCTCGCTACAGTTGAGCGGAGAGAATGATGAGGGCAAAAAAGTGAACGGAAATTACAGTAGCAATTCCGATGGCCCAATCGGTCCAATCACCATTATTTATGATGATGAAAGCAATGCGGTATCCTTTTGGAATGCAAAAAAGGACAACAAAGTAAGTATCCGTAAAATAAAGGGAACCGGAGCAGTGACGCTGGATGAGAACTCCGAAATCACTGTAAAAGGAAAGGGTAAAAAAAGGGTCGTAGTAGTCAATGGAGAAGAGCTGAGTGACGAAGAGGTTGAAAAATTACATATTGAGGATGGTTCCTCCATTCATGTTAGTCGAGGCGATGGTGAGGACATTAAACATGTTACCATCAAAAAAATTGAAAAGAAGGGCACCGGCAAAAACCTGACCATTATAGATACAGATAATGATGAAGATGTATTTGTAAAAAGGAACAAGAACGTGATGATCATCAAAGATTCGGACGATGACGATGACATCGAAGTGATCAGCGGGGATGATGATGCCAGTTACTTTTTTATTGATAATAACGGAAAAGATAAGCCACTCTACTACATTGATGGTAAAAAAGCCAAATCAAAGGACATTAAAAATATGTCCCCGAACGATATAAAAAGTATGAGCGTTTTAAAAGGTGATGCAGCGATTGATAAATATGGCAAAAAAGCCAAAAATGGAGTTATAGAGATCACCACCAAAAAAAATGAATGACCACAGCATAAGCGCTTTTTGAATAGTCAAGGGAACCGTCTTTTAAGGCGGTTCTTTTTTTTTTCATACAAACGAAAACCCAAAAAAACGACCATTTTCAAACGAAACTTCCCTAGGTTTTCAAAAAATGGATAAAAAAGCCCCTACAATTCTTACACTATTATACATAAAATTGAAAATATGATTACATTTTAAAACTTTTTGCTAGGGAGTATGTTTCAGTTGTAGCTGCAACTCATTTTTAAGAATACAATCTCGTATTCAATTGCATTATTTATTGTGTAATTACTTGGAATGATGACTTTTATCATTCTATATTCGAGGAAACAACGATAAAATAATTGTTTTTTCAAACCTAAAATCAATCAAAAAATGATAGCAATTGTAAAGTTTTTCATCACACTTCTTGTGCAACTCTTAACGGTGATATTCATTTAAAACCGCGAAGGGTTGCTACATTGCTATCGACCTTTACATTTTGTAAACGGCTTTACCTATATTTGTTAAAAGCAATGTAGTTATATGTTTTACAAGATCTTGGCAAAAATCAACAAAGCGTTACTGCCCTCCTATTCCAAAAAAGGATTGGACTTGGCAAAAGCTTCCAAACTACAAATGGCCATTATAGGTTGGCGTTACTTCGTTACAAAAAATGCATTGGATTAATACTGGAGCAGTACTTTTTTCTGGTATTGCTTTATTTTTTCCGCTCCGTTCAAAAAAGTCAGTTCGATTAAAAAATTGCACTGTATCACTTCCCCTCCCAATTGTTCCACAAGTTTACAAACGGCTTCTGCCGTGCCCCCCGTGGCAAGCACATCATCGTGAACCAAAACCTTTTCACCTTTTTCAATGGCATCTGAATGGATTTCCAATGACCCTGAGCCATATTCCAGTTCATAAGACGCTGCAATGGTTTTGTATGGAAGTTTGCCCGTTTTACGCACCGGCACAAAACCGGCCCCAAGTTTCTCGGCAAGTAGCGGTGCAAAAATGAATCCCCTACTATCCACTCCCACAACTTTATCCACTCGCGCATTCCCCGTAAAACCCAGTAATGCCTCTGCCGCTTTTTGCAATGCTTCCGGGTGTTTTAACAATGGGGAAATGTCCTTAAAAACAACCCCTGGCTTGGGGAAGTCCTCAATATCACGAATGTAAGATGCAAAATCCATTTTTTTGTGTGCTAGGGTTTTGTGGTAAAGTTAAAAAGAAATATATTTGCAGCCCTTAAATAAGGCCGCGTGGCGCAACTGAATAGCGCATCTGATTACGGCTCAGAAGGTTGCAGGTTTGAATCCTGCCGCGGTCACTAAAGGGGATTTTCCACAAATTTGATGGAAATTCCCCTTTTCTATTTCCTTGCAATTATCTGAAAATGAGGATATTGCACCAAATATTTCATTGACACGAAAAGTTTGAACTAGCTTTTTTTTGAAGTTATACGCAATCCCGTCAGGGAACACCATATATTGTACGGCCCTTTTGGTTTCCAAATCGCCTAACTCCCACAATTTAGGCAGGTTACAGGCATAACCAAGTGCCATCTTTACCGATTTTTTGAGGTTTGAACTATTGATCCCCCCATTTTCCAGTTTTACTTCCAGTTCCCTTTGTTTCGCTTTTAGTTCCGGCATAAAAAGGTCGTATTGCGACTTCGTGATTTCATTTAGTACAACAAACCTTCTTTCCAATGTATGAATACGTTCCCCGATCTGGCCGAGTTCCTTGGTCAATCGCCTTTGGTCTTCTAGAGCTTCTTGATTTTTATTAATTAAGGTGTCGTGAATTATCGCCGTTAATGGTTCGATATACTTTCTATCTGCTATTTTAAACCTCCCTAATACGTTTAAAAATTCGTCATGCAGCTTTTTGGCACTTCTGTTCTCCTTGCTTCCTTTACGCCTATTCTTGTAATAATACAGGCCCTTTTTCTTTACGATAAATCCAGTGTAAGGTGTTCCGCAAACCGAGGATCTGACGAACTTTTTCAATGGCAGGTTTTCATCGTCGAACGAATATTTCTTCGGTGAATTCCCTGCGTGAAGCAAATCATGGATTTTAAGAAATACTTTCTTTGGTATTAAAGCTTCATGTTTTCCCGGAATTACCTCTCCCGGAATCAGACTATTGACAATAAGCCCGCAGTAAAAAGGGTTCCTGAAAAGGTCGGTCAGTTTTTTTGCGTTGATATTCAAGCCCTTTTCTTCCAAGCGTTTTGCAATCTCGACATGGGACATATTTGCGTTCGCCTTCCACAAAAACGCTTGCTTGAGTAGTCTTCCTTTTTTGGTAATCACGAAATTAGGAACCTTCCCCTTTCCGGGATTGGCATTGGTGTAACCAAAGGGATAAGCTCCCGTCCAGTATCCCTTCCGTAACTTCTCCTGCATGCCCGTAATGGATTTGTCCCTGCGGATTTGGTTGTCGAAGTGGGAAAACATGTGGAAAAGATTTTCCTGGAACGTACCTGCGCTTGTTGTAACATCGATTTCCTGGGTGGCCGAAACGACCGCTATTCCCTGTTTCTTTAGTTGCCCACTGATATATGCACCGTTCGCGCCAGTTCTTGAAAACCTATCGTAGGAATAGACAATGATATAACCGATGTTCTTTCGTCGCTTGACATAGCTTAGCATCTTTTGGAATTCCCTACGTTCGTCGCTCTTTGCCGATTCATAGGTTCCCCCGAAATATTCGATTATCTCTAGCTTTTTTCTGATCGCATACTCTTGGCAATATTTGAGTTGGGTAGTTAGACTGGCATTGTTGTCAAATTGCTCTTTGCTGGAAACACGGGTGTAAATGACGGCCGTATTACTTTTACCTATGATTCTTCCCTTTTCCTTCTTGGCAAATTGCTCGAATACCTCTAAGTCCATATGCTATCTTTTTGGGCCTGTAAAACCCTTTTTTCTTTTATTCCCGTCCTCAAAACCCAAGTTGAAATTCTTCGAAAGGTTTTTTTTTTGACCTATTTCATTTTGCATTCTCTTGATCGATGTATCATAGAAAAAGTTGACTATCGCCAACATATTGTTGTGCTTCTCGGAAGCTTTGAGTGCATCGATATATTCCTGCCTATCCTCCTTTAAAATAATGATATGGGGATGTTTGAACTTCTCCAGAATAAAATTGGACAGCAACCGGCCTAACCTTCCATTACCATCCGGAAAGGGATGGCTGTAAATGAACATTTTGTGGAATATGGCGCTCAACTCCAAAGGGTGGGTTTTTTTGTTTTTGATGGCATCGTCAAAACTGGCCAGAAGCCTTGGCATGTTCGCTATGGCCTTTTTGGTGTCACGGAATACCGTATCACCGGCCGCCATTTGGGTCTTGGCATATTCCCCGGGTTTGTGGCCTTTATAGGGCAATGTATTTTTGGTCAATATTTTATGTACCGTTCTTACGAAGGATTCGTTGAAATCGGAACCCTTGTTTTTCAGGATATAATCGTAGGCATTGAAATGGTCCATTATTTCGAACGCTTCCAGTAAGGTCTTGTTGACAAGATTAACGGCATACCCCTTTTCCTTAAGCTCCCTCGTGTCGTCCACGCTGAAGCTATTGCCCTCTATACCACAACTGTGGGCGGAAAACAGGATTTCATTGTATCTCCTGAAATCATCGGCATCAAAGGCCGATACGATCAATTTATCATATTTCTCCTTTAGGGAATCGTATTTTTTTCTGGTTGCGACGAACGGATCCTTTCCTTCCATGGGCTATTTGAATTTTGAATCGATTTCTATTTTCTTTTGGGCCTGTCTTTCGGCTTTCCAGAACACTCTTTTTCGAAATGGCCTCAAATGTTTGGCCCATTCTCCACTTGCGGTCAACATTCTTTTGGTTCCCGTTCTCATTGTTCGACCTTATTTTGGTTCAGGACCTTGTCCTCGTTCTTTACCAGATAATCAAAGGCCTTGTTGACCAGTTCGTTCAGTTTCATTTTTTCCCTTTCGGCCATTATCGAAAGTTTTCTGTGGATTTCACTGGATGTACGGATATTGAACACGCCCCTATAAAACCTGTTCGGTTCTTTGCCAAGCTCCTTGCAGGTTTCAAGATAATCGTCAACGGATTCTTCAAAGGCTTTCTTCAGCTCTTCAACGGACCCGCCCTCATAGCTGACCAAGTCGTTTATTCCGATAATTTTTCCGTGTAGCAGCCCGTCCCGAGAACTATACTCCACGGAACCGAAATACCCTTCATGTTCCAAATTATCCGCCATTGCTTCTATTTTCCTGATCCGCTTTATTCCCTATTGTTTCGTTCGTTCACGAACATAATCCTAAATCCACCCATTATCAAAGATACTAAAATGCAACTATTATTTAGTTGCTGTTTTTTAAATTTAATCTTCGTCTTTACTTACCTTTTGGACATGGTCACAGACTATGTTGGCAAGTGCTAGAAGTTGTTCTACGATTCGCTCCGCATCTTCTACCGAACAATCCTCAAAACCTTTGTAAGTTCTAAGCCATGTACTGTTGAATACTTTGTTTTTCTGCTTTGGCTCGACTGTTGAGTTCGACATTTTCCATACATATCGGCAGCTCCCGTGTCTTGAAGGTGACTTCCGTATTTGTGAAAGCAGGCTTTAATTTACCTTTTTTTGTTATTAGATTCTCCAGAACCCATTATTTTATTCCATACTTATGAATAACGGTCAACAACTCTTGGTATTCTTGGCCTGAAGGATTTTTTTCTTGAAAATCCTGTTCACACAAACAATTTTACCGTTGCTTTGCTTGATTTCCAGATTCTGAAAATCATGTTGTTTCAACATATCGATAATACGCTCTCCTGTTCGTAGTCGCTCCAAACCCTCGATTGTATCGACCTCCCCATTTTTGATAATCAACTTAATGGATAGAAACCTTTTGTTCCGTATCATCTCCAGCACCTGAATTTCAGATGGAGTTAGTTCCGAAGATTGTAACTTATTGTTCTCTTTCATAATATCTTCTATAGGTTCAGTCCTTTCTTTTTCTTCTTTATTTTGCGCTTTTTCTTAATACCATCATCCATAAGTTCGAGTTTAAACGGATTCCATTCCGTTTCATCTACTAGAGGTTGGACTACTCCATCTCCTTCAATTTTTCCCAGATGACCTTTTGATTCCCCAGAAGAATCTTGAGTGCCTTGTGCAGTTCTGTTATTTCTTTGTTCATGCCTGATTGTCGTTCCATGGTTTCTTTCGCCAGTATTATGAGTTCCTCGTTCTTTTTCATTAGCCGATAGTATAACCGGACGGTCTCTTGTTTGCTCATAAGCGATATGTTTTACGATGCTGTTCCATGAAAATTTTTTACCGAGGGTACTTCCTTTATATACAACTCCTTGGTATTTGAAGGATATGCCCGAGACTCTTCCCGTGGTTTTGCTCACGTTGAATCTTGGCGATATATTTTGCTGTTGTAACAATGTGATGAATTGCGCTGTATCCGTGGCCCTTGAAATTACCGAACCGATTTTGTCCTGAAGAACAAGTTTTATCGGAACATTACCCGTTCTTAGGGTCTTCTCTATTTCTTTTTGAGTAAGTGATTTTTGGGTATTCGCCTTACCAACAATTTGGGTCAGTCCGTATTTCTTTTCCAGATCATCAAGTATTTTACGGCTTCTCCTTTTAATATTACTATCGCTTGTCAACCTCCCTGAATATCTTACCCTATTGGCTATAATATGGATATGCTCATGTTCCGTATCGGTATGACGGTACATGATAAACTGATTGTTGTCAAAACCCATCTTCATCAGATAATCGCACCCGACCGATACGAACGTCTTATCATCCAAATAATCCGAATGCGGCAGGTTCAGGGAGACATGAAGTACCGATTTCCCGAGGTTTGGGCGTAGCTCCCTTATCAAGTTGAATTCCTGCGTCATTTCAACGGAAGTGGAATGTTCGATATTGGAATCGATGACATACCCAACCCCTTCACGGACCTTTTTTTCATTGTAGGCCAGCACTCCATAAAAATCCTTTCCTATGACTATCTTACCGATCATTGTGTGCGATATTTGATTTAAGGTATTGCAATAGCGTTTTTACTTCTTCTAATTGTCTATGAATACTGAAAGGGTCACGAATACCCGAGTTTAGGACCTTGGCGATTTGGTTCAGATTGTTTCCCACTCGACTAAGTTCAACAAAAAGTTTCCGGTCCGATGGACTTACCTTTTTCTTTGGTAGCGACTTTTTCGTAATCTTTCTTCGGATAAATTCCGCAATGGACAACCCGATAGTTTCCGCATTATTGGAAACTTTGGAATAATCATCAGCGGTCATTCTTACATTGACCTGTATTGTCTTTCGTGCTGTAAATTCTTTTTTCGGTCTTCCCATTTCAATTGATTTAGCTTGTATTTCAGATAATCTGCAAACGAAGTGCGTAGGGTTTTTGTTAGCAAAAACACAACTTGCTACGTGACCTCCGATTAACTTAGGCCAAACCTAAAACATATCGCAAGTCAATAAGGGCTTTGCCGTACACGGAGTGTTGTACGGTAAATGGATTCAGCAGAGTTTTACGTCCTCAAAAAGGATTTTAAGGGAAGCCTCCGCTTCAGGAACCTCAAAGTATCTATGGGATTCCAATACGAGATGCTTTAATGCGGATCTATAGCGTGCCTTGCCATGTGCGTTGTCCTCATAAAAAGTACAGGGGTCTTTAGGATGCACCTCCATGGGCGTTGTAAAGGATTTTACGTCTCTGTTCATAAATTCGAACCGTTGGGAAGCCCTTCTGTGGATACCTTGAAGGGTAAGATCTTTGGGATAGTTGGGGACATTGTAATAAAGTTCTTCCAAGATTACGATAAAGGCCCTCCTGCGGGAAAGTTTCGGTTTCTGCGAAGCGATGCCGATGGCATTTTGTACATCGCGTACCAAACGCTCGGCCAAAAGGACCTGTAATCGGGAATATTCCTTGCCGTTGACCTCGGGATGTTCCTCCTTGGCCAATTCCTCCAGATAGCTGAGCAGTTTTTCCGACGGAATCATAATTTAGGGCCGCCCCTGCGTTTGTTTATGTTTGGAGTTCGCTCTATAACATTTACCAATGCCTTGGCAAGTTTTTCGAGCCGAAGGGAGAGGCCGAGCAGGTGTTGTTGCACTATAGAGCCCGCCAACAAATAATCGGCCATGGTAGTCTTTTTTGGCCAGAGCTTGGCCTTTACGATAAGATGTAGCAGTAATTGTTCGTGGGCATCGAGACCATAGCGGGCATTTTCCAATTCCTTACCAAGACTTTTGAGATAACCTTCGGGAAGGAGCTTCTTTTCTTTCACGGTTTTCTCCATACTTTCCCATCCGACATGCTTCGATAAATGAGCGGCCATGTAAACTACGGAGAATCGGCCATATTCCCATTTCCGGTACGAGGTGGTCTGGTCCAAGAGTTCCATTTCTACAAAATCCACTAGCGGTTCATTGGACAATGGCCGTTTAAAGTCATATTCGATATTTTTTAGTGCTTCCAGCTGTAATTTCGCGGAATTACCCAGGTTGTTTATCAGATGTCTTCCAAAGGTTTGGGACAGGTCAAACAGCGGTTGTTTATCTTCCAGAATGGCCTTTAACAGCAGTTCCCTTTGCTCTTTGGGGACTTCGTCATAATGAAGTCCATACGTAAAGATGGCCGCGATAAGGGTTTTCAGTTGCCCTTCTGAAAGCGCAGACTTTTTGTGGGAAGGGGAATGACCATTCAGTTCACTAATGACTTCCCTGAACGACTGTCGGCCTATCGGCCAACTGAAATCCAGTACTTTATATAGGGTTTCCGACATGGTATAAATTTAATCAATGTAACGGAAAAGATTCAAATAATACATCTCTTCGTTCTTGGCCGTATCCACCCTTTTGAAGAGAACATAAATAGCAGAAACTGATTATCGCAATTACCCTCCAAAAGATAGTCTATAACTTCTTCCTTATAAATGGGAAGACCGTACAAATCCATCAAGGTATTCTCCTTGCTATTTTGACTTTACCTGTATGGAAAATTCGTCTTCTGGCATTCCTATTCGTTTTAATTGCCTATTTGTACTTTTTTGGTTTTTCGAAAGAGAATAAAATTAACGGAACAATAATCATTAAAGTAATCATAACGAAAGTGAATGTTCTTATCATGTAGACCACTTTAATCTCATTAACCTCTAATTCAAAAACAAGTGGTGCGATCCAAGAACACAGCGACACGGACATTAATAGGGCGAATATCCTTAAGAAGGTGTCCGAATTAAATTTTTTAATTTTTCCCATAACTCATTGATTCTTTAATCGATAACAAAGATGATTAAATTTAGGTGTTCATATCAAACATCATCCATTATGGATTCCGATTATATAGTCTTTATTCCTATTTGATTCGTTTATATGGTTGTCCTGCCCAAATTGATCTCAACTTTTGGGTAAGGGAAATTCCACTCCCATTCTCCAATCCAAAACATTCATCTTTTCTAAAAATCCTTGGATTCCCTTGACCAAATTTTCATAGGCTGGGGAATCCCCATAAATCATTTGCTCTTGCATGGTTTTATAATCTGCCTTCCAATCGTCCTCATACTCAGGGGGTGGGATGGGCCGTATATCCTGAGGTCGATGCAGATTATAATCGACCCCACCAAGTTTTGTGAATACATATCTATGATTTACAATGGTTTCATATAAACCTTTGTCGTGGATGGCATTGACCGCAAATTCCGTTTTCGATAATTGGAAAATATCGTACAAATGACGGCTTAGCCTATCCACCCTTATCTTTTCCTTGGGACGTTGGAATTCCTCATGCAATAGAAAAAGTTTTTCTAAAAAAGTCCTTTCAGGGGTTACGGATGGAACCTTTACTGGAGGCGCTACAAATTCGGCATCGGGATATTCTTCGTCCACAAAGGAGCTTATCGGTTTTGATTGAAATGGTTCCCTTAGAGAACGACAGCCAATTTCAACTTGTACCCTTGGTTGGATGTATCCGGGGGATTTGGTCAGAAATGGATAATAGATTTCTATGATACGAGGGTCTTGGTCGCTTGATTCGGCCGGAATGATATTGAAACCCACATCCTTAAATCCATTGCTCTTAAATCGCTGCTGCAACTCTGGATAAAATTTCCCTGAAATATAGGAACTCGTTTCTTTCCTCAGCTTGGTCAGCTGTTTTTTTGATAGCTCCCCTGAATATCCAAAAAATCCGCGGTCAACGGCAAGGTCGATATCTTCACTAAACTTATCACGACTCATGATAAGTTTTCTTATCCAAGGTAAATCGTTATCCAAAGTTCTTGATAGGTACTCTTCATAAATACCTGTAAACCAATATTACTTTTGATAATACTATCGTGATAACGTTTGTTATTTTCAAATGAATGCAATGTCGCATTTACCTAAAGAAATAACAAATGGACACAGAAAAAGAAATCGGATTTCTGATCAAAGAATGTGCAGACCACCTAAGGAAGGAAGGCTACAGTGAACCACGGATCAAGGATTACCATCGCTTATGGCGGGATGGAATCCGGGAGTACATGCACAGGAACTCCCTGCCAAATTACAGTAAGGCCATCGGCGAGGACTTTTTGGACGGCATGCCGATAATGAGCGCTTCCCACATGCGTGCGATCCGTCGCAGCGTACACGTGCTGGATGATTTTCTTCTATATGGGAAAATCAGGAAAAGAATCGTACAATACGTAAACCACGAACTGCCCGGTGAGCTGGGAAAAGTTGCATTGGAGTTTATAGCGTCCCAGGAAAAACTCCGGCGCAGCAAACTCACCGTCAATGAGCATCGGCGTATTTTAAGTTATTTTATAGCCCATCTTACATTAAGGTCGGTAGACCATGTTTCCGATATTGGCGAGGACGACGTCCTTACGTTCATATCGTCCGCCCAGAACTGTAAGGACAAGTATCTCAATACCGTCCGTCTGTTCTGCCGTTTCCTGTACCAACGGAAGTACATCGGCAGAAACGTGGAATACGTCATCGGAAGAAACAATTATCCAGTGCGTGAAAAACTGCCCTCGGTATACGATGCCGACGAGATAGGGCTCATCGAGAATACTGTGGAACGCTCCAGTCCGGTGGGCAAGCGCGACTATGCGATGCTCCTTCTGGCCACTAGGCTCGGCCTGCGCTCTTCGGATATAGCGGGACTTACCTTCGGGAACCTGGATTGGCAGCGGAACCTCATATGCCTGGCCCAGTACAAGACAAAGAAAATAGTGGAACTGCCGCTCCTGGCCGAAGTAGGGGAAGCCATTATCGATTACCTGCGGTATGGCAGGTCCTTCCGATCTACAGCAGGTGTTCCTGACCGCTACCGCTCCCTATCGTCCTGTCAACAGAATGGTCATCAACGGAGCGGTAAGCAGAACGATAAGTGCATCCGGTGTCGATCTCAAAGGGCGAAAGTTCGGCCCCCACGCCATGCGCCATACCTTGGCAAGCCGATTATTGAACAACGGAACTTCGCTGCCGGTCATTTCCGAAACACTTGGGCATTCCGATACGCAGGCGACCATGAACTATCTGCGCATAGATATGGACAACCTGATGCGCTGCGCACTTGACGTGCCCTTGGTATCCACAAATTTTTATGAGCAGAAAGGAGGTGTTTTTTATGGATAGGCAATTTAAATACCGGAGCGTGTTCTCCCCTTACTTCGAGAGTTTTATGAAGATGAAGGACGCCATGGGGTACGGGCTCAACAAATTCGGGTATACATTCTTGGAACTTGATAGGTTCTTCTTGGAAACCGGGGCCACCGACACCTATATAACCAGTAGGCAGATTGCGGCATGGAGGGCGACCCGTTCAAACGACGGGGCCAGAACGCTGTACGAAAAGTACTCCGTCCTGTCCCAGTTCTGCCGGTATATGTGCCACCTTGGCCATGAATGCTACGTCCCGCGGATGCCCAAGAGAAAAGAGATAGACTTCATGCCGTATGTCTTCACCCATGAACAGATGGGAAGTATCTTCAGGGAATGTGACGGACTGGCCATATCGAACTGCAGCAATATGAGCACGGCCCTGGTCGCCATACCCGCCCTGATACGCTTACTCTACAGTACCGGGGCGAGAATTGGCGAAGCTTTGGCCATCAGGAACATGGATATCGATTACGCGCACGACCGGATTATCATAACGGAAACAAAAAACAAGATGCAGCGCATGGTACCCATAAATCCGTCCCTCAAGGAAGTAATGAAGCAGTACGAAAGTTATAGGGATCGCATGCCCGTCGAAGGCCTTGCGGACAGGGAGCGTTCTTTCTTTGTGACGGCCAATGGAAGGCCGTTTGCAAGAGGCACCGCATACAGCTGGTTCAAAAAGGTGCTTAAACAGTGCGGCATACCGCATATAGGGAAGCAACAAGGCCCGCGTGTTCATGACATCCGGCACACCTGTGCCGTCCACTCCCTTGAAAAAATGGTAAAAAGCGGAGCGGATATTTATTGCGCGCTTCCGATTCTCTCAACCTTTCTGGGGCACAAGACGATAGCGGGAACTGAAAAATATGTAAGGATGACACGGGAAATCCATCCGGACATCATTGATAAGGAAAATGTCCTTACCTCATTTGTGTTCCCCATCAAAACCGAAACAGATATCGATTATGGAAACGACTACTGATTTTGCAAAACACCTGACAAGGTTCTTTAACGAATATCTCGTCGGGGAAAGGGGGGCCAGCCCCCATACGATAAGATCTTACGGCAACACCTTTACCCTCGTGCTCGACTATATGGACAAGGTCGGAGGGACCGCGGCCGACAGGTTGACCCTGGACCACTTTAAAAGGGAAACCGTTCTCGGCTTTCTTGATTGGCTCCAGCAAAAACGTATGTGTGCCAACTCCACCAGAAACCAGCGATTGGCCGCCCTGCATTCATTTTTTGCATATATGCAATATGAAGATGTCAAACGCCTTGGGCAATGGCAGAGCATCCTGTCCATCAAGGTCAAGAAACAGGAAAGAAGAAGTACCGTCAATTACCTGACCGTTGACGGGATCAAACTTCTGCTGGAACGGATACCCGCAAACACCGGAACGGGACGGAGGAACCTAGCATTGCTGGCACTGCTTTATGACAGTGGGGCAAGGGTAAATGAACTAATAGAACTGACCCTTCGTCCCTTAACCTGAACAGGCCATGTTATGTCACCCTTTTGGGTAAAGGCGGCAAAAAAAGAATGGTCCCGTTGCAGAACGAACAGGTAAACCTGCTGCAGTCCTATTTGAGGGAAAACCGTCTTGATGACCCGGCGAACAACCGTCGGCCGTTGTTTGCCAACAATCGGGGCGGAAAACTGACCAACTCGGGAGTGGCCTATATCCTAAATCTTTATGCCAGGGATGCGCGTTCGCTCAGACCTGACCTAATCCCCGAAAAAATCAGTCCGCATACCCTGCGCCATAGCAAGGCAATGCACCTTTTGCAATCCGGTGTAAATCTGGTATACATACGTGATATCCTGGGACACGTGTCCATACAGACCACGGAAATCTATGCAAGGGCCGATTCAAGGCAAAAACGTGAGGCATTGGAGGCCGCATATATTGCCGTTATACCTGCTCAAGGGAAGATAGGATCTTGGGAAAGGGACTCGAAACTTAAGGAATGGCTTAAGAACTTCACCAAATAATCAATATCGTTATCCGAAGCTGTTTCAAAAAGTATACTGGTTAATATTCTTATTGCCAATTACTTATGTAAACCCACTTTGGATAACGATTTACTTTGGATAACTAAACCGATCTATCAGTTTCCAAGCCTTGCTTAGCGAGGTCCCTCCTTTAAAGACCAAATGTTCCGCTATCTCCATTTCAAAGATTACCTTTAATGCCTGGACGACCCACCAGTCTTTTTCAACCGCAAAATCGGGGATTCCCGTTTTGTTTTCTACATTTTTAAAGATGGCAAGCCTATCTTCTTTGGGTATATCGTAAAATGTCCTTTTATCCATTTTCCAAGCTCTTTTCCATAATTTTACGGATCCATGCCGGAGCCAATGCTATATCGTGAAGCAGGTCTTTTTGGTCTTCTTTTTTCAATAGGGCAATAATCTTTGCTTCTTCCTCGTCCGTTAATTGTTCCTTTCCTATCTCGCGAAGGGCCTGTATGACCAGTCTGCTTATCTCGCCCTTGGCCGATAAATTCTTGGGGGTGGTCTTCTTTAGTTTTATGCTTCGCTTCCCCAATTTTAATTCCCGGGGAGCTCCATCGGTAAGGAAGACAAGTTTCATGGGTACCTGTGTGCTAAGCCCCAACGCACTTAAAGCATATACCCCGGTAGGTACCAACCTGATCTTGTCCCTTTTGGCTATGGCCCTAGCAATCTCCTCTGCCGTTGGCAATACCTCTCCCACATATTTACTTATCTTGGGACGGACATAGATTCCTTGGGCCACTCTTTTTATATACCCTTCTTTTTCAATCCTATGGAGGGCCAACCGTATGGCTTCAGGTGAACCCAATCCCCGAAAATCATCGGGGAACACTAATTCTCCCCGCTCCTTTTTGGAAATGGATTTTTTTATTTTGGACTCAACACTCCGCATAGCATATTCATCTTATTTGTAACAAATTTAGTAAATTTTTGTTACAAAATAATTTTGGCTATTAATCTATTCCTACAATAGTTGCCTGCGTAAAAAACGATAAAATATCTTAAATACGGGAACCAACGGTACACACACCGAACAAAGTTCTCGTACACTATGGAACTACAAAACACGTTCCGCAAAGGTATGGGACCCCGATAGGGGCTTCCATACTTTTGCGTCCCGTTTCGAGGGGGTTGTGTGAAAGCAAACCGTGAGGCCCCCGATGACATCCCGCAGGGATTTCGGGAGGCCGATAAGGTGCGGCTTTCGCGCAACTCCCGCAGAAACCATGGGAAGGGAGAGAAAAAGACGAACCAATAAGAACGATCATTACAATGGTACAATCAAGAATATGGCCTCGGCCATTTTTTGGCAATAGAATATCCCCAGACCGATAGTTCCAATGCCCCAAAGAGCCACACCAAATCCTTAATAAATGGGATGCCTACCAAGATAAAAAGAAATAGCAGTAACGGTATTCCCAAAAAACGTTTGAGCCTGAGCATTCCCTGTAGAATGATCCACATAAAAATGACAAATCCCATAAAGGGAAGCTTTTCGTATAGCATTTCAAGCGACAGCATGCACGTTGGATTTTATGGGAAGCGGATTCGTTCTACCCGTTTCAAGGTTTACGAATGCCCCGTGATATTTGATCTTTTTGTTCGTTAGAAGTTCGTAGAGACAATGGACGGCCATTGACGACAAGGTATCATTGATGAACAGCGATTGTTCCTGCAACTTGTCCGCATAGCTGCATCCCCTTCCCTGTTCGACCTCTTTTTCCATCGCCAATAGGTCGGGGAACAGGTCTACGATATGGTCCAGCTTGCGGTGTTTCGCCTCCCCTTCCGAACGCAGATTATTGTGTTGCAGGTTTCCTAGGACAAACTGTCCGAAATATTTTCCGTTGCCCAAATCCAACCAATAATGTTGGTTCTCGTATGGATAGGAACCTGAACGTGGATGGTTAAGCACCTTTGCCAGTTCCAAACGAAAATCGGCACCGTCCACACAGCTAATGATCAGATTGGCGTGCAATCTTTTATCGTCCGCGCCTATCCGTTCGGGAACGGCATCCCATTGCAGTCCGAAGGTATGGTTCACCTTGGTTACGGCACAAATGGCCTTGTTGCCCCCAACGTCCTGTGGGGCGTACAACTGCCGGCCCACGTTCGAGGGCTGTACCAAGTCCCCGTCGAAAACGGTCACATAGAGGCCTGGATGCCCCAACTGCACCAAGGCATGGCCTAGCCTTGCCAGACGTGCCAACACGAGGGAACCGTTGCCCCCTGCCCCGACCAACGCAATGCTAATGGGATGGGTGGGAGCGAAAAAATAGTTCGGGGCGTAGTGGAGATCAGTTTTCATAGACATGCTGTAAAAGTTGGTGGTTAGGGAATAAAAGGGCTTCCTCGAAATGCTGCGTCCCATGCATTTGGAGCATCAACTCCGTGTAATTTCCGTTGAGCAGATGGTCGTGGTTCGTATGGGTAAAAACCGACAGGAAAAATTGCTTTTCCGCAAAGGCCATCATGTCCTCATAAAAGTCCAAATGGCGATAACACAATGTTGCATCGCCCATGCACACCTTTCCAGAGGCATAGACGTTCATAAAAGGGGCATGGTAGAGTTCCGTGCCGTCATGGATCGGCTTTTTTCGAGTTATGGCAAAAACGGAAAGCGATTCCCCCGAAAGGGAAAATACCAATTTGGGTATGGGATATGTTCCCGTAGGTATGTCCAATTGCTCTTTAAAAAGTAGCCTTTCCACGGGTCGGTCACAAGACCAGACCAATTGTAACGTACCCTTGTCCCTGAAATAGAGCAACTGTTTGGGCAACCGACCCTTAAAGGAAAACTCGCATCTGTCCACATCGACCAATTTGAGCATGTCCCTTACCATATCCATGGTAAGCGGGGATCCTGCCCCCAATTTCCCGTTTCGAACGGTGTGCCTTGAAAAGTAACATTCGTCCCGTCCGTAATACCCGTTTATGGCCTCATAGCCTATGATGGCTATTTTGGGTTCAAAATGAAATTTCGGGTCGTGTCGGGTGTTTTCTTCCATCAGAGTTTTTTTAAGAGTTCGTTCAAACAATCCATAAAATTGAAAATGGCATTTACCTGCCCTTCCTCCCGCATAACAAAGGCTTTGGTCTTGTTCCCAACTGTGAGTGATGTGTCGTAGATGGTATGGGAGTAGCCGTACTGTGCGATCTCGTTTACAAAGTTGATATAGCCGTTTTCCAGTTGGGAATCCTCCCTATCTAAAAAGACGATCAGGTCGTCCACTTCCATATCCATATCGTCTTCCAAAAAACATAGGTTGGCAAAGGCATTGAAATCAATGGTAGGTGCTTCCAACAGCAAATCCCGCATCATTTTGAACAAGGTATTTTTTGGTCGGTAGCTTCTCATACAGGCCAACCAATCGAAATCCTCGTATTTGGCATAATCGGAAGCATGGGCCTCTATAAAGCATAGGACACATGGCCCCTCGGCGCAACAGTCGGTCTCGGGGTCGGATTCGGATTCCGAGACCTCGAACGACCATTCGAGCAAACATTCCAAGAGGTAGCCCATCCGTTTGAATACATTGTCAAAGGGCAATGAATGCACAAAGGACAGCAGGCTAGCGAACAGTTTAGCATTTCGGGTACGCAAAGAAAATATGGGAGCCATTGGGATCGCCCAAATATGGTGCGCCTCAAAAACAGGCTTCATGACAAGGATGCCATCATTTCCCTCTTGGGTGCATACCTCCTTTACCAGTGCATCGGGTATTTCCCTGTGCAATCGTTGCAACTGTCCGAAGAACTGCATTTCTGGGCTATCTTCCGTTAAGGCGGATGCCTTGCCTGTAAGGGTATCCAAAGCATTCTTTGTGAGAGTACCTAGAGTGTCCCATCGATTTCCGTCCCCATCTTCGAATACCTCGAATCGAGGCAAGATCGGGATGGTCAGGTCAGAAAAAAACGACCCCCTTGTTGGACGTGCTTGGGTCTTCGGGTTCCCGATGACGGCCTCGCCCGCGAATCCAGAATGCCGAACAAGGATTTGTGGAAACGGGACAGGTCCCTTTTTGATGGTATGTGCCTCTTTTTCATTCATCGCTATCCTTTGGTTCCCGCTATGGTCTTGAACATAATTTCATGACGGCCGTCGACAATGCCGTTGTCCACGATTTTGGCATTGGTCAGTTCGGGATACACCGAGGCATAGTGGTCTTTGATTTGATCCGGTGCCCAATTTGGGTCGATGTCGTCCAAGACGGATTCGCCCGAGACGTTCTTTAGCATAAATTTTCTTTCCAATCCTAATACTTCCATAGTGCTTGTGGTTTAAAAAAAGGTGGGTTGCTGATAGGCTTTCATATCCTCGATGGTCTTTTTCGCCAAAGCGTCGTTTTCATCGAGTTCCAATACCTTGTTGGCCAGATCCACGGCCTTCTCGTGTTCGGCCATTGGGTTGAACTTCTTGTCCTTGACCAGTTCCTTTAGGTCGGACAGGGCCTTCTTCTTTTTCTCCTTACGGTCGTTCGCCATTTTGGTCTTTTCCTCGGCCTTTTTCAGGTTGCTGAGATAGCCGTTGGCATTGTCGAACAGTACTTTTGTTTCCTGCATGGGTTTCCCCAACCGTTCCAAAAAGACGGTATCGATTTCCTCGATGCTGCCCTTGAGCGTAAAGGGCCGTATCGCTTTTAGGGCGTTGTCGCCCTCCGATGCCTTTGGGAGTAGCGAGACCGCACAGTCCGTACCGTGAAAGGAGACCGATATGGAGAATTGTCCAATGCCCGTCTTGCCCAAAGATTTAAAGAATGTTTCCATAGGTACTGCTTTTAATTGTTGTTACAAGATACCCTCAAGAATCTTTAAATCATTGAAAATTAAGGATTTAAACCACAATCGACTTCTTCTTCCCCTCACCACAAAATACGCCCCGAAGGGGCGTTGGAACCGGTGTCCGCTTATTGGAGGCGGGCGGGAATCATTGCAAATTTTTGGATGGACTTTAGGTAACCGTAAAAATTTTTGCGGAAGTAGTTTACGGTATCTATGGCAGGCTGTGTTGCATACGAAGTAGGGCTTTCGTTAATTCATGCGCTTTTCGTAGTTGATAACTGAGATGTATAAATCCATAGGAAATTTAAATAGAATCCCATTTGTGACTTAAGACCATTCCTCTTAATCTGTGAAAAACATTTAAAGCAGAAAGGTTGGAGTCTACAACATCCGAAAAATCCCTGTCCTTTCCTCGTATTCCATTGTCATTAAAATATTTGGTAAGTCTATCGGCTCCTTCCAGTCTTAATTTAATGGATTCCTTAGTCTCAATATAAGATTCTTTCACGGTATTTTGGGCTTGCATGCGTAAACATTGTAGATAGTGCCGGAAAGACTCTCGGTCGCCATATTTGACAGTTGTTGGTTGCGCACCAGAAAAGAGAATATCGGCATAACCAGAAAGGTTTTCTGTATCCGTTCTTAAATCACTCAAAATACCCAAACGTCTCGCAATATCTAAGAACGGTATCTGATATTCCGATAGGCTCTGAGGACAATAGTACCATGTTGACCTCCTACTAACAGAATCCTCCGGATTGTTGAACTTATTGGCATTAAAGCTCCTAACATTGAGCCAATTTCCGGATGCTATTGCATCGGTTTTCGTAAGTGCCAAATTGAGCATTTGATGATTGGCGTAGCCAACAACAACCTGTTTACCTTGAAGTTTTAAACCTGCGGTTAAATCCATTAGATTGACAAGCCAATTTGGGTTGTCAACCAAATAGCGATTGTTAGATGGTTCTGGTACCACATAGCAGCCTTGCACATTCCAAGTATCCATATATTCTAAAACATCGTGAATTGCCTCCTCAGAATTCATAGCTTCTTGAGATAAACACAAAGTGAAATAAATGTTTTCATGAACATTTAAATTCTGTGCTTCATTGATAATTAAAGTATGGTAGTTATACCAATTATCATTGATTTCAGAGCTTCTGCTTCCCGGTAGGATGAAAAATGGCGTTTCATAAGGGCTATTATACTCGTCCCTTAATACTGCGAGCATTCTTCTGACGTCGACCGAATTAAAAAGAGCTGTTGAATAATCCGATGGCCAAAACGAATGGGATGTCAATCTTCCATGGTCAGCGTGCGGCACATAAAATTGAGGATCAAAGACAACTTGACCACCTACTTTATGTATGTCCGGAACAAAACCGTTCATTTGATCTATGTCTTGATCTCTTGGACTCAAAATTACAGTGCCTGATTGCCAGTTCTTAATAAGGTGCTTGCAATGCGCCATCATTCCATATCCAAATTGAAGGTATAGTTCCATTTAATTTAAAGTAAGTGTTTCCTTTAAAGTGTCAAAAATAATTTTTGCCTCATTAGCCGTATTCGGCCTTCTATTTCTTCGATGGTCTCCTAAAAGACTAATAAAGGTAGAGAGTTGGAATTGTCCATCGCCTTCTATTCTCAGAGGCGGTAAAGATATATTCTCCAGTTTTCTAAGAACCTTAAAAATATCATTATCGACATCGACCATATAAAAATTTTGCCCCCTTAACAATTCATAACAAACCACCCCTATTGAAAAAAGGTCTGCGCGTATATCAATATCTTTTTTATAGTTTCTAAATTGTTCTGAGGATGCGTAACCCACTGTAAATAGGCCAAAGGGGTCATCAGACTTGGTTATGGATTCTAGATCAAGGTGTCTTGCTATTCCAAAATCAAGAAGCCAAAAGTTGTCATCATCGTCGAGGATAATATTCTCTGGTTTAATATCCCTATGCACCAGTTGTTTGTTTTCGGAATGAACAGCTATTTCGAGCATAGTGTCCAAAAACCGAACAATATCATTTATTAGGAACTTTCTGCCGTCATTTATGGCGTCCCTTAGATTTTGCCCTGAAATGTACTCTTCGACAATCCAAATAAATTCTGGGTCAGCTTCTTCGCAATTATGAGCGATGATTCTAGGTATATTCGGAGATTCGTCTAGTACGGATACCGCTCTTATTTCCCTTTTTGTTCGCTCTAAACTGTCAGAATTTGGAAAAACTTTCTTGAATACGATTTGACCATGTTCATCATGTGTACCTTGGAAAACTTCCTTTTGCCCCCCTTTTTTGATTAGGTTTAAATCCTTTAATTCTTCTATCATAAAACTTACAAAGCTGATGCCAATTGACGGCCTATATATTCATTGATAATCCAAGAGAAATAAGACCCAGGTAGTTTGGCTTTTTTTGCCCTTACCTTCAATTTTGCGCCGTCTTCACTTTGAGATAAAATTCCAAGGTTGCCATTGATCGAAGACACTACATTCTCGGTTATGGTTTTATCAGGAAGCAACACATAAGAATGTGAGGAAAAGTTTTCATTTAACTGTGCTTGCTTAAACGCATTCTTCCAATCACTCATTTTAGCTTCGATGGAAATGATTTCACGTACAAAAAAGGAATTTTCAAAATCCTTTATTCTGGCAGTCATTCCGTTAAAGAATATAAGCTCTGCTTGCACCAGCTTTTTAAGGGATTTCTGAGCGGATTTTTCGGAGTACCCAAGTTGTTGAAGTATTCTTTTAAAACGGATACCCCTTTTACCATTTGAAGAAATATGGTGCAGGATTTTAATGTCCGTTTTATCGAGTTTATTTCTCTTTGGCGGCCAACCACTTTTATCAATATCTTCCCATACCACAATCAGAATATCTGGGATTCCTGTCTCGGCATAAACTTCCTTTAGTACTTTAAACTTGTAATTTTTCTTCTCAAAGTTTTGAGTATATTGATTTAGAAAAGTATTGACCAAGTCATTTTCAGGGCCTTCTTTTTCTTTCCTAAAGTTAAATTGCAGGTTGTCGAGCATATAAATTTTTGTTTTGAACAAAGATAACAGTCTAAAGATAATTCCTTTTTTGTACTTGAACAGGATATTAAAAATAAATCAATACTCTCGGCGTTTATTGCCATTTGTTTTCAAAAAAACTGCTAATGATAGGGTCTAAAAAGGTTAGATGAAACTACTCCCTATTATATGCTGGGCAAACAACTCCAATTCAATTTGAACTTTTAAGATTTCAGGAATCCTCGTAAGTAGTCCCTTTTAAAACAACCGCACAGCTATTGACTAAAAAATATCCATTATAAAGGGGCTAACCGCCAAAATTCAACTACTAATTTATAAGGTATTTCTGGCTATATTCCACTTTAGGCGTGTTTACATTCTAAATTGGAATATACAAAATAGTCTTTGCCGCGGTTAGACTTTGACTGCCCTTTTTCGTTTGAGCTCTTTGATATCCTGTCTTAATACCTGCATCTTGGCCGTTTTTTCCGGAGGGAAGCCAATAGCCGTTTTCTTTTTATGGGTTTCCATCGAACGCAGGTTATAGTCCAGATCGAATTTTTTGGAGCTGATTTCCCGTTGTACCTTTTGACATAGTTTGAACAGTTGCAGGGCCACTTTTTCCGGGTCGAACCGTTGCTGTTTTCTGCCAACGATGTGGATATTCCTAAACTCCAGTCGATAGCAATAGAGATAATTGTGATTTGAGGGAACATATTCTGCTTGAAAGACCAAATTGGCATTCAGGGTTCGCAAACGGGCAACTTGCTTGTGCTTTTGTATGTTCAGGTTCAAATTCGACCGTTCGACCATGGCCAAGCCCAATTGTTTAAGGAAAGTTTTGGGTTCCTTTACATTATGGACACTCGATTCGAGTTCGGAACCCGAAACGAGACCTAGCAAACCTCTTTGCAACTGGTCCATGTCCTCGGGTTCGATTTCATCCATGGGCATGTTCATCCCGCTGATCGCATTTTGCGCCCTTTCCAAATCGGCCACTTGGGAAACAATATGTTTGTTTTCCTTTTCGATGCGCTCGATGGCCTTGAAGGAATTGGCCTTGTTGAGCTCGTGCAACCGCTTTTGCGATTGTAAAAACTTTAGGTCATCAGAAAGTTTGACGAGTTGAAATTGGTCCATATCCCCAATCAACGCAGCCTGCATCTGCTCATAGGACAGGCTCTTGTCATCGGGAACAAGGTCGTCATAGATACGCTTGTTCGGGTCGGCTTCCCTGATCTGTTCCCGGAACCTTTCCTTATGGGTATTCAACGAATAGGAAAAGATATCCGTGGAATCCTTGATGCCGTAGAATCGCTCCACCACCGTATTGCCATAGATTTGGGCCACTTCATTTCCCTTGCGCAGGCCCCGTCCGGCCCTTTGGTCAAAGGCATCGGGGGAATAGGGAATGTCCATATGGAAGATGCCTACGACCCGTTTTTGGATGTTCGTGCCCGTACCCAATACCTGTGTACTACCGAGTGCCACCCTAATCTCTCCATTTCGTATCTTTTCCTGCATGAAATCCGTTTTGTTCTTAGCCTTTTCCTCCTGAGCCAAGGCAATTTCATGGGCTGGAATGTCATAGTCTTCCCAAAGGATTTCGCGGACCGTGTCGTACGAGTTGTACTGTCCCGGTTTCCAAACATTCAGGTCGGAGAACACCAAACACACCCCTTTGTGTTCCGATGTTTTTTTATAAAGCTCGGCAACATCCCGGCACAGACGTTGCAGTTTGAATTGGTCGAGTTCCGAAAAATCGATGGCAAGATTGTCCTTTGCCAAAGGGTCGATCAAAAGGGAACGGTTGATGTTGAGTGCCGTTATGTGTGCGGACTTCATTTGGTCTGCGTTGTAAATGGGAACCTTGAACAGGGCATTTTGGTTGCGATCCTTTGTAAACCTGAGCGAGGCCTGTTTGAGTTCTTCATAGGCTGGTGTCGACTCCAAAATGATAAATTCCCTGTCCACTTCAAGGTCATGGGTCTTGAAATGTTTGTCCCTACAGATATGGGTAAAGGAGTTGTACATCTTGCTCAATTCGGGCAGATTGGTATAGTATCGAAATCGCGCATGCATCCTCGGATCCCCGAAAATGTTCGGTTCGATGCTTACGCTCTGCTTCAGGAAAATCGAGGCCCAGGCATCGAAATTGAAGATGTTCTTGCGCTTCAGTGCCGCAGGGGTAAGATAGCGCTGGTAGGCATACAGTTCGGTAACCGAGTTTTTTAGAGGGGTGCCGCTATAAAAAAAGATGTTTTTGTCGGGACCCATCCTGTGGTGGATGGATTTTATGCTGATTTCAAGGTCCAGGTTCCTTTGACTGTCCGAATGGTTGTTGAGGCCGGATACGTTCTGATGCCGGGTCGTGAAACCGATGTTCTTGAAATAATGGGCCTCGTCGATCATCAAAGCTTCGATGCCTAGATCCGTCAGGGTCGTTTCCATCCCATCGGACCGTTCCTCCAATTTTTTAAGGGTCGCCTGTAGCTTGCCCTCCAAATGTTCCTTCCTTTTGATCAGGCCCTTGATCAGTTTTTTGGATTCCTTTATATTTCCGTATTCCCTTGCCGTTTGTAGGTCCTGTTCGATCATATCGATTTTTTCTTCGAGGATATCCAGGACGAAGTGCCTTGATTTGGGAATCTGCTTTAAATGGCCATGCTCGGCGATGATCAGGTCAATGGCCCTGTGGTTTTTAATCGTTTTCAAGGTCTTGGCCCTCTTGCCCTTGGCCATGTTCTTGGAACTCAATCGGAGCATGTTCAGTTGGGGAAAATTGGCCCTGATCTCGGCCTCGATCTGGGGGGCTACGCTTTTTAAAGTCAGTAACAGGGTTCTCTTGCTCTTCCCGTGCTGTTTCAGTTTATGGGCCAGCATCGCCATGGAGAGGGTCTTGCCCTTGCCGACCTGATGATCGTTCAGGGCACTCCCTTTGGTAAGCCCGAAGAGTGTGGAATCGATCTGGTGCTGGTAGGGCGGGTAGACCAAGGTATCCGGAAAGGTGAGCCATCCCTTGGGTACCGTGATATTGACATCGGCCAAAAAGGCCTGATAATAGTTGTTCTCTATGGTGGCCTTCAATTCTTGGCTCCCTTCGATAAAGGACTTGAAGTGGAGCTGCAGTTCCTCATAAATATTTTGGGCCATCAAGGTGGCATCCTTGTCCAGTTTCCTGATGGTCTTTCCGGACCTGTCCTTATACGAGGTAAAGATGACAGGATACCTGTTTTCAGCAAAATGTTGCAATATCCGTTTATAGTTCGCCTTGACCTCATGGTGCAGCACCACACTGAAACGTTCGTGGGCCTCTTGGTTAAAGTCCCTGGGGAACATCAGGGTCAGGGTGGAATTGAACTGGGCCATATTGATCTGTACCTTCTCGCCTATGAGCTCCTCTAAAAAGGACTCCTTCGCGGAAATGGGGATAAAATGGCTTTCGAAATTGAACTCGATATCGTCCAGGTCCAACTTTATGGGAAGCAGCTCCGTCAACGCCTGTTCCATTCTTTCCGTTCCGATTTCGAATGGCGGAGGATGGTTCCCGACATAATCGATCTTATCCTGGATATAGCCACTCGAAAATAGGAAATAGGGCACCACTGCATAGCCCGTTTCGGATTCCCTATCGGGCTCTAGAAAAAGGGAGCGGGTTTCCAGCCCGTTCAGCAACAGTTCCTTTTCGTTGGTCTTAAAGGCTCTTGTGATGGCTGCTATATCGATCTGTCCGTTATGGTCAAATTGGTAGCGCGCCATTTGTTCGGGATTCTCGAATCTGGGTTCCTTTGAGTCGGATGTATCTGTGCCAATTTCAGCAGAAGCGGTTTCATCGGGTTTGGTTTTGGCGCGGGGAGCCTTTAGAAATCGTTTCAAGGTGAACGACGGATTTTTGCCATAGCCCTTTCCATCCTCCTTTTTCTCAAACTGTTGGCGGACCTGCTCGAAATAATGGTCGTCCTTCAGAAATATGAGATGCCCCTTTAGGAATCCCCACTTAAAATGGAAGGTGTCCAATTGGTAGTCCAAGTCCTGGAAGCGTCGGGCAACTTCTTGCTCCGGAAGTTCCCTTTTTTCGATATTGAGGTTGAGCAGTACGAGCTCGTTCCGCATACGGGCATAGTCCGCCACCAATTCCCTGATTTTATGGGGTACCTTTCTTGTGCGCTGTGGGTCGGTGTAAAACAAAACTTCGCCCTTCTTGTTAAAATTGTAGGTACCAAAAAACAATCGGGAGTATTGTTTGGCTTCTTTATCGTGCAAGGCAATCGGAGGTAAAACCGTATCGACGATAGGAGGCGTTGGTGGTGCTGCCGTTTGTTCCTCGGCTATGGCCTCCTTTGGCAAGGGTTCCGGTTTTTTCGGTATATCTAAAGGTGCCTGACCGACCTCGAACTTGAAACCATCGGATTGTCCTTCCAGAAAATTCGACAGGGATATTTCGTTAGGTTCAACAATAATGCTTGGCCTGTTGTGGAAAAAGCCGAGCTTGGGCGTACCGTGAACATTTCCCGGATTGTTCTTGAAAAAACGATTGGTCAGAAAGGATTGACCTTCCAGTTCAACGGCTTCGGTTTCCGCAAAATCCATTTCGTCGGCGGACAGCGTTTTTTTGTTGGAAGTCCTACGGTACAACAATAGATCGGATACGACCTTGGTGCCCTCGTTGGTGAACAAGTCCGTGTTGAAACGGTTGGCCAGGAGCAAGTCGTTATCCAATAATATAGACTCCCTAAAATCATTGTAGGCACTTCGCTCGGCAAAGGCGGAAGAGGTAACCAAGGCCGTGATTCCCCCATGGCGTACCATCTTTGGGGCATAAAAATTAAAATAATTGCCCACATTCTTGAGCGGACCTTCCGTCAGGTAATCGTGTCGATAGGCCTTGGTGATGGGAATGTCCCCAAAAGGGATATTGGTCATGACCAGATCGAAACGGGTCTTTTCCCCTTGATCCAGAAAAAAATCCTCAAAAGTGGTGTTCAGTACGGTTACACGGTCGTCTTTTTGGTTATTGGCCTTAAGGATTTCAAACGATAGGATATCGGGTTCCAAAGCCGTGATTTGGGCTTCGGGAAACGCCTTTTTCAATTCCTGCACATAGGCCCCATTGCCCGCCGAGGGCTCCAGTATGGTCTTGGGTTCGAACCCGTTCTTTTTTAGAAGACCGATTTTATATTCGATAAGGGTCTTGGGGGTATAGTAACTGGTCAGATGGTACCGCCGCAACGAAGCCAGAATTCCCCTGAAGGTCTCCGGGAAGGCCTGTTCAAGGGTTTGCAGCAATTGTTGCCCCTGTTTTTCCTTCCCAGATGCAGGATAGAACAACAGCTCCCCCAACTTGGCAAGTCCGGAATTGTTGATATAATAGTTCTTGGGATTCGATGCCTTTATCAAGGCAACGATCTGAGCCAAATGTTCCTGTTTCATCCCGAATTATTGAAGCGATTTCAGGATGGCCGCCTTTCCCTCGGGGTCTTTTTCGTTCAAGGCCCGATAGATATCCGACAGGGCTTCATTGGCATGCTCCAGCGCAAGGGGCCCAATGTGGCCGTCCTCAAGAAACTGCCCCTGTAATTTGGCGTGCAGGATATAGGCATTGATGGCAAAATCAAAACGGTATTCCGCAGCATCCAAACGGGCGGTCAGGTTCGGATAAGCCTCCAACGCGTAAAAACAAAAATGAAGGTCGGGACCACATTCCCCATTGGCAAGCTGGCGCTCCCAGTCCTTGATCGTTTCCGGATGTTCAGTTCGGAACCTTTGGGTTTCCGAAGTAAGTAAGAGTTCTTCCTGTGTCATGGATTGTATTTTTTAAGGTTTGTTTGACAGTATAAAATCAATTGTGCTTTCAATGTTTCGATTTGGAGTTTCGTTCAATTCGATAAGGTGTTCGTACAAGGCGTTCTTGAACAGTATCACGCCGTCAAGTGAATCGAAGCGATGGAAAACGTGTCGACCCTTTTCGCAGCGGATGAAAAGCTCAAAGGCCTTTTTCTCGGTGCTTTGGCTCAATGGTTTTAATACTTCTGAGGTAAAATCCATCAATGTGGTAATACTTTCCATAAGGAAAGCATCCCGTAGTAAGGGACGGCCATTTGTGTCCAAAATCGTTATCTCAAAAAGCATGGTTCAAATGGAAATTTTAATTTGTCTTTTTTTCTTTGTCCCCAATGGTTCCAAGACATTGGTATGGTTCATATATTCCCTATAGCTATGGTAGTATTCGGGATGTTTGCTTTTTAGATTGGCAATGGGCCTATATTCCTTGAGTTCTGGTTTCTTGCCTTTTTTCGACAATGCAAAGTAGGTTTTGCCCGAACCGTAATGCTTTTTTAGCAGTAGGGTATCGTTGGTCTGCCGCAAGGGAATCTTGTCCACATCTATGAGATAGTCCTTCTTCTCAATAAGGTTTTTGACGACCTCGTACTTTAACCGTTTCGGGACGTTTTTGGATTCCAAAAAATCATCCAGCAATGTCCATTGCTTTAAAACATCGATACCTCCCACACTGTCCGTAGCCTTTAGGAATAATCTGTTCCCATGAATGCCTAGGGAAACGCCGTATTTGGTCTCGGCCAAAAAGGTTATTGATTTTTGTCCAAGTAATGTGCGGAATTCGCCTACCGAGAGATATAGGCGATTTTTTTCATTGGCGACTTTTAGATAGGGCACCAGTACGACAACGTTTTTTCCTAGGGTTGCGGGAACGAAAAGTCCATCCAAACCTTGTTCGACCTGAATAGGCAATGTTTTGGATAATTTCGGTAGTTTACCGACCGGGGGCACCATAGGCCGGATGCCATTTTGCAGATGCCGATTGTACGAGTACATATTTCGTAAAGTATCGTTGAAAAGGTGGAGCAGCCTGTTTTTGGTCTGTTTATCCAAATGGTTGACATCCCTTTGGAAATACCTGTGCTTCATAAACAAATGATCGGATTTGGAAGGGTAAAGGTGTTGAACCCTTTCCTTTAGTAGCGAAATGGTATTGTTGTTCCAGACGGGACAATTGTTCAAATGTGCAAAGGATATATAAGTCCTATTCTCCATGCTATTATAGCCCAATAGCAGTTTCATCAACTTATTTTCGTTTTCATGGATGGATATGCGGCCTACGGGGGTGATATTCCTGTCTTTTTGGAACAGCCGGTTTTTACTTTTTAAAAGGGCCAACTGCTCTTTCAATGCCGTATTGATAAAACCCGATTCGGCCAATTTGAGATTGCGGACATATCGCAGCTTTCTAAGGTCGTTCAATTGATCGGTCGGAACGGACTTAAATTCAAATTCTTTAAATGTACTGAAGTCGGGATCCAAAAATCGGGATACCAAATTTTTGACCCTGTGGAAGAGTTTAATGGCAAAGCGAATAGTAAGGTACGATTTCATGGCTATCGGTTCAATCAGTTTTTAAATTGGAATACACCTCATATTTTATATTAAAGGAAGGTGCTGGATTTATCCTGTTTCCGTCCTTAATGACCTCGTAATGCAGATGGGGACCAGTGGAAATTCCCGTACTCCCAACGGTTCCGATAAAATCATGGGCATCGAGTGCTTCCCCTAGGGCGACCGCCACGGATTCCATATGCCCGTATAGGGTACTGAAACCATAGGCATGTGAAATGATGACATGCAGGCCATGCCCATTGGGATCGTTTCCGATATGGGCCACCCTTCCGGCAGCGGTACAATAGATCGGGGTATCCTTCTCCGCCGCCAAATCGACCCCAAAATGTTTCCTTGTGATCCGATGGATGGGATGGTGGCGGTTTCCATAGGAACTTGAGAGTACATAGTGCTCCCGGAACAGGGGAACCGTCGAGGGCACACTGTCCAAAATTTTCGGCCGCAAGGGCAAAAACGGTTTTAACCGGTCTATTTGCTCGAAATTTTTCAAGTCGTGCAGAAGGTCGTTGAGCCGTTGATAGACAAGGTCTTCCCTAGATTCCTCGGTTATGGGTTGACTTATTTGCCTTGCAAGGTTTCCAAGGTCTTTTGTATTATGGGGATTATCGTAAAAAAATCGATTGGCGGCGATACAAAGAAAGAACACCGTGACAAAAATCCAGTAATTACTGTTCTGCGGGGTAAAATGACCGCTATCCTTGGAATTGGTCACGTCGCCCACTTTTTGGGCGCATCCCTTTATCCAACCGATCGAGGATTTTTTAATGTTCTTCCAAACGCTCATAACGAATTTATTACAAAGGTTTTTGATAAAATTTTGATTATTGCAAATTTTATTTATATTTGTAGCAATTATTGCAAATATATGTAATTTTTACAAATATGAACAACAGGTGGCGAAAATTTGATGCAACGCTGGATGTCCCGGCCCTAATGGATTATTTTAGGCTTGTGGTCCAACGTGAGACGCGTACTTTTATATGCTACCAAATCGGGAAGGAGCAGTACATCGTTATCAGGACCGAACTCGGATATCGCTATTACAAGCCGAGCGGACCCAAGACAAAACTGACCGCTTTTGACTTTATACTGGAGCGGCTTTCTCGAACCGATGCAGAGGCGAGAACGGGTCTGTGGACCAAAGTCGAGGATTTCTATACGGAACTTGAAAAAAAGCCGGAATTTTTTCTAAATAACGGCTCCAAAAATTCACTTGAAATTGTTGACATTGATTTCAACCATTTTGAAACGCTCAACGAGGAACTTTCCTTAAGGCCGAAAAGCCTAGGGGGCGACGGTTCCGACATTTTTAAAGATCGTATCTACGAAAATCCGGAAGGCCGACTGTATTTCCCCTATCGCAACTTGGCCAACACCCTCACGGGATATGCCATGGAAAAGGATGGAAAGCTTTCCCTGATAGCGGAAAGCGATATTTCCAAATCGGTTTGGTTCAGTAAGGTACCCGATACCATCAAGCATTTGGTGGTACTCCGCAACCCTATGGAAGCTATGGCCTTTCATCGAAGGTTCCAATTGGAGGACGTGGTCTACCTTACGATATCCAAAATCAATTACGAGACCTCGAAACTACTGGTGCAGATCCTGAAGCGTACCAAACTGAAAAAAATGGTGCTCAGTTTTACCGGATCATCCAAGATCGAAGGCTATATCCACGACCTGATGCTCATTTCCTTTATCAACGACTCGCGTTTTTTGTTCCGGGTGGGCAAGGACCATTTGGCCGTCCGCTTCGATCCCGAAGGGCAGAAACCGTTGGCCAAGCTGCACAATGAGGTACTAAAATACAACGGTAGCTTGGCAAAGGAATATATCAAATACAACAAGGTGCCCGACCAATCCCTTTTGAACAGGAAGAGCATCGTGCTGACCAAGGAAAAGCAGTGGGTATCGTGCCGTATTCCCTTTGAGGTCAACGCACTTCGCTATTTTCTCTGGAGCTATTACCGAAACTATATGGACAAGACCGTTGAGATCGTTAAACCCGTACACGCCAATTGGAGGCTGGAGTTCGAAGCGAACGGGGTCTATGTCGGAACCGAAAAATTAAAGGCCTTTAGGATGGCCGTATAAATAAAGGGGGCGCTCCCGCCCCCTTCAATCCTTAATTCCGGACATGAAAAATGGAAATGTCATATCCAGAATTACAAAGTTAACAATTGTTTATTAATCCTTAATTTAAAACTTGAAAAATGGAAAAACAAGCACAGCAGGTTTTCGTAAAAGTGAACCAACGGTGGCAACGGGCTACCGTAACCGGAGAAAAGGACGGAAAGGTATCCGTCGTGAACAACGAGGGACAATCGTTCAAAGTGCCCAAAAAAAAGAAGTATTATGAACCCATCGAATCCAAGGACCAGAAATTTGCTTATAAGGACCTCGAAGAACAATTGAAGGGCCATTATATCAGCTATAAAAAAATCCTCCCGAACGTACGCACAAATCTGACCGAGGGACAGGAGCATTTCCACGAGTCCACCTATATCTCCGAGGGCGAGCTCAAGGAAAGTGCCAAAATGATACAGATGGTATATGACCGGAACTTGGGTACTAGACTGGACGTCCAGTACCGTAGAAATGAAAAGGTAACTCTGGACGAGGCATGGGCCTATAACCATACTTTCAGCGCCGATGAGTTCGAGCGCATGGTGGACAAAAAGGAGTTCGTGCTGTTCCAGGGAAGCACCAACGACGGCGAAGTGTTCCAAAAATTGGCCTATTACGAGCCAAAGGTACAGGATATCCGTACCAAACCGGCACTTTCCACGAACACCTATTTTTATGGGGTAAAGTTGACGGCGAAACAGGCCGATGCACTCAACAGGGGCCAGGAGCTCGAAATGGTCATCAAGAGCAAAGTCCACGGGAACAAACCGTATTTGGTATCCTGGTCCCCGCGCCGACAGACCTTTATTACCAAAAAAGTCGATTTGGAAAAGGCCAAAAAGCTTGAGGTCAACCCCGGCGAAAAAAAAAAATCGCGCGGCCGAGGCATGAAAGTCTGACCGATTGACCTAACAATGGGCCGTCCGTCACGGACGGCCTTCTTTTCATCCATACTATCTACAAAAGCAAATAACCTCAGGGCAACCCTACGAGGCATTCACAATGAAAAGACTTACAATTATCGAGATAAGTCTTTAGCATTTAAATCTCGATTACTGACTAAAGTTTGGGACATAACCGCATGTAATGCTCCCAAAAAAACCATGCCTATATGAAAAATTATGCCGAAAATCCGGAGCACTACAAACGGTTGATCGCCCAGATCGATCGTGAGGTCGATTTTCCCGGATACCTGATCGCACAGGGCTACCAATTGCTCAAGAAAAGTTCGGGTTCACAGGAATTTGGCAAGGAGGCGGAACGCCTCGTCCTACAGACAAAAAGAAATCCCGTAACCTATTTCAATCGCAACGACTCTTCGGACAAGGGGCGATTTTTCAAATACCTCCACAAACGCTCCGCCAATTTTTACGAAGCCGTAAAACAGGGACTGGGCATCATCCAAAGGGATTATCCCGAACCTTCCCCGGCCAAGGTGCACCAAAAGAACAACAGGCATATCAGCTTGGAAGATCGTTATCATATCGGCCCCTTGACCAGACCGAACTATTTAACGGAAGGTCGCGGACTCTCCATAAACACCCTCCAATCCGAAGCCTTCAAGGGCAGGATCTTCAATGCCTTCCACGTCAGTGATAACAAGGGCCGCATCGCCAATATCGCCCTTCCCAAATATGGGTTGGACGGAAAAATCAAGAACTATACGCTTTATAATAGGCCCTATCGGGACAGAAAGGACGGAAAGGTGAAAAAGTTCCGCTTGTTCCTCAACGAGCGTTATGAATACCTTTTCGTTTCCAATCCAAATATCAACGCAGAAAAAATAGTTTGTGTGGAGAGCGGTTTCGATGCCATGGCCTACCATGAACTGCACGGTTGCCCAAAAACATTCTACATCTCCATGTCGGGCCATATCGACGAGCGGAAACTCGAACAGTTCCTCCAATGGAATCGTACGGTAGATCCATCCCATACGCTCCCTCTTCTTTTGGCCTTTGACCATGATATCGAGGGGATGCGCTACGACCTTATTCTTTTGAGCCATTGGATCAATCGAAAGTCCAACCGGGTATTCATCGAAACGGATTGGAAACGCCCCGTGATGCGTTTGAAACTGAACTATCTCACCAAATCCATTGCTATCATGGAACGGGATACCGATTACATCAATGAACGGATTTCCAGAGGTTCTCACGGAATGCCCGAAGGTCTTCAAAAAGCCGTCTGCTATCGCGACAAGGTGCTTTGGGAATTGGATTTGGAAAGGATAGTCTCCCTCCCCCAACATTCCAGAACCTATTGGCGGCTGGCAGTGGAGGCACTTTCCCAATGCTTCGCACAGGGTATCCTGAAAATGGACAAATGCCCCACCATGAAGGATTGGAACGAGGAACTGATCTCGGTAAAAAAAAAGTCCAGTTGTCGGCTAGTGAATCTACTTTAAAGACTGTCATGGACAGACCGAGGAAAACCCAAAAAAGAAAAGGACATGCAAGATAAGAACAAGGGCTATATGGGCATGTACCTATCCGCTTTCCACTTCGCCATTATCCTATTCCGGGAGCAATATGCCCTGTACTTATTCCATTACGGGCATCAGGGATTCTCGGATAACATCCATTCCTTTCTAGTACGGTCCGGGCTACCGTCCCAAGGCATGGTCGCCCGTCTGCTCTTGCTGGGGCTTCTGATGGGCGGTATTATGATGTACCGTCCGGTCAAAAAAGAGGAAGTCGGTCGCAGAAAAAGTGTTGCGGGCTTTCTCGTGTCCTTGGCCTTGCTGTTCGTTTCTTGGTGGTGCCACGGTGCTTCCGAACTAGGGATGTGGGCCTCCATGATATTTCTTTCATTGGCCTACTTGGGATTGATGACTTTCGGGATGCGATTGTTCCAGTTTTTGGACTTCATGAACTTGGCAAAAAATGACCCCTTTAACGATACGAAGGAAACCTTCGAGCAGACTGGGGAGCGTATAGATACCCCATATTCCGCCAATATCCCATATACCTATTCGCACGATGGGAAACAACGGAAAGGATGGATTAATTTTGTCAATCTTTTCAGGGCGTTGTTGGTCATCGGCACTCCGGGGAGCGGCAAATCCTTTTCCGTTATCGAGGAGATCATGGCCCAGTTCATCGACAAGAAATACGCCATGGTCATCTACGATTTTAAGTTTGATACGCTGACCCGTAAGGCGTACGGTTATCTACAGGAGGCCATAAAAAAGCATGGGAACGATTCCGAAATGCCTTTCCCGAAGCTCTACCGAATCTGTTTTGATGACCTTCGGATGACGCACCGGAACAACCCCATGGATCCCTATGGGCTGGTCAATCAGTCGGATGCCATCGATACGGCCACGACCCTTATGAAAAACCTGAATCCCGAATGGATAAAACGGCAGGACTATTTTTCACGTAGTGCCATCAGTTATACAGGGGGCTGTATCTGGTATCTCAAGAAAAAATCGGAAGAAACGGGCAGGTATCTCTGTACCCCGGGGCATTTGGCCATTCTGACCACCGTAAAGATCGATATATTGATGGAAATCATGACCAAGGACGTAGAGGTACGCCAAATATTGGTTCCTTTTCGGGACGCATTGGAAAAGGAGGCCATGGAACAACTGTCTGGCCAGACCAGTACGGTCCAGATAAGCCTTTCTAGTATTGCGACCAAGGAAATTTTCTATGTGATGTCGGGCAACGACTTCAGTCTTGAGGTGAACGATCCCCGGTATCCCAAAATCGTATCGCTACAGAACAATCCCGAACGGAAGGAAGTCTACTCCGCACCCTTGGGCCTGTACATGAACACCATTCTCAAACGGGTAAACAAACCGGGCAAGCGGCACATGGCATTGCTTATCGACGAGGTACCCACCCTGTTCATCATGTTGTTGCGGACCATAATCGATACCGGGAGGGAAAACAAGATCGCCACCATTTTGGGGCTTCAGAGCGTCGGACAGCTGATCTTGGACTACGGCCGGGAACTGGCCGATGTCATCTATGACAACTGTGCGAACATTATCTGCGGTGCGGCCAAGGGCGAGACGGCCAAACGGTTGAGCGAGCTTTTCGGAAAGATCCATCAAGAAAAGGTCTCGAAGAACACGAGCAGTTCGGACGTAAGTACCAATCTGAGTACACAGATGATGGAGCTCTTGCCCAGGAGCAAGATCGCATCCATGTCCACCGGACATTTCGCAGGGTTGGTGGCCGATACTTTCGAGCATCAGATCAAGGAAAAGAAATGTTATGGCCAGTTGCTCCCCGACATCGAAGGCAAGCGAAGGGCCATGAAGCACAAGTTGCCCGTTGTCAACGATTTCAAACCGGAGAATTTCGGGGAACTTTTCCAAGCACAGATGAAGCTCATAGAGGAGCTGGATTTACCGAAGAATGTCTCGGGCCTGTTTACCAGGGAAATTGGGTACATCGAATTTTATGGAAAGCGTCTGGAAGAAACGGCCAAAAATGCATTTACCAATGGTACCAAACGCCGAATTTTTAAGGATGTGGTCAAGGAGCTTCGCCTGTTCGATTTCAGGGAGGATATTCTGGAACTGCTGAATACGGGTGTTAGGGACGCCGATTGGCAAAGGTTATTGGCCTATATTGTGGAGGAATTTTTGGTACGTACGGAAATGGACCGTGTGGCCCAGGCCGAATTCGACAAGATCATTAATGAAGTGGACAGCTTGGTCAAAGAAGAGTATAAAGCCCTTACGGGAAAAGAGCTGAAGAGTGCCATATTTGACGAAAAGAAAATAAATGGTGAAATTGCAAGATCAATCGACAACTCCGAGGCGGCCGTGGAAAAGTTCATGGACGATTTCGGGAAGGAACTTGATGAGTCCCTGTCCCAAAGTTTGGCAGCTTGGCAGGAAGAGACGGAGTATAATTTTGAAGAGGAATTTTCCTCGTATCCCATAGAAAATTTTGAATAATGGACAATGAATCGATCATCAATCTGGACTCCAAGGATTTGGGGTATATCGGGGAACGCTTAAAGGAAATACGTCTTGAACTGGTGGAATTGGACGATGTCGAGGACAAAAGGTTCAGTCAGTTTTCGATGACCAACCTAAGCGATTACCTGAACATGGACCGTACAACTTTGGCCAATGTGGAGCGCGGTTCCTCAATGGTCAATTCAATCAAGATCATCCTCTATTTCTACAGCTTGGGCTATAACCCCATTTGGATCCTGTTGCCCGATAACGAGTTCGTGCAAAAGCGTAATCTCGGGGAAAATATGGTCTATCAAGAAGGACTTCGCGAGAAATACCTTGAGCTGGAGGAACGGGTTTCAGAGGCCATGAAGGATTTCAAATCGTCCTTGTAAATTTTGCATTCGAAGTAATTTCTTGCCGTTAAAAAGATTTAGGTTCAATATCCCCATTATTGTCCGCAACAATCTACCTATGCTTTGTTCAATTGCTGTATAGCAATGTCCATAGCATTATAATCATTGCTATATAGCAACGTATAATGCAATAGATATTCAATGCTATATATGGATATAGTTTCAAATGTTCATAGTGTCATATGGCCATATGATACTATGGTTTTAAAAAGTATATTTATGGAAACAAAAATAATTTCATGTACGGGGGAAAAGGGCGGTTGTGGCAAGACGACCCTGAATATCATCTTGGCCACCAACCTTTTCCACTTGTACGGGAAGAAAGTAGTATTGATCGACATGGATAATCCCCAGTACTCTGTGTACAAAAAGAGGAACCGAGATCTTGGACAGGTAGGTTCGACCGAAATGCCGATGTTTCCCGTGGAGCGGGCAACGGTCCAGACCTTGGAACCGTTGATTAAAAAATATTATGGTACCGTGGATTTTATCATCGTCGATTTCCCCGGAAACCTTAACGAGGAAATGGTAAGGGGGCTGCTGTACGTCGAACATATCTTTATTCCCTTTTTCCTTGACGAACTGGAAATCGACGGTACGGCGGTGTTTTACAAAACACTGCAACGGAACTATCTAATGAACGAAAATCGGGTACTTCGTTCCGTCAACCTGTTCTTCAACCGCTACGAGCTGGTCAAGGTCAATAAGTTCAATGCGGTAAGGAAAACCTAGGCGAAAGCGGGGATGCCCATGATGGAACAGGTCGTCATGGAACGGACCGTATACAGGGAGCGATACCGGAATACCCTAATTCCCATTCCCGAGACAAAAGAGAACGGGGAACTGGGGTTGAAACGATTTATGGAAGAGGTCATGAAAATTTCAAAAAACTAAAAATGGGCAAAAAAGTAAACGTTAAGGATTTGCTGGAATCGGCCATCCTAGATAATACGGATACCAAGGAAGAGGTCGAGGGACTGAGGGAACAACGGCACGGCACAGGCGGAAAAGTTGGAAATAATCCGATGGAGCAAAATAAAACAACTGATGACACCCTTAAAGATAGCAGAACGCATAGGGCCTTTGCCCGTACATTTCCGTTGACAAAGTTAAGCCGTAGAGAACAAAGGAAAGTAATGGATTTCGAGAGGTTAATGGAGCAAAACGATTATACCGACAAAAAGGAGCAGTTTATCTTTAGGTTGAGCAAGACCTGTTTCGAGGATTATGAACGGCTGGCCAGCGCATGCAGCTATAAATTGGAAAAAAAGGTATCGCGCAACGATATCATGCGAAAGGCCCTGGAGATTTACCACCAAGAAAACATTCGGGAACTTCAACGAATTATCGACAAGATTTGAATTGGCAGTGGGAACATATCGTCTATGCCGTCATCGGTATCCTGTGCCTGTTGTGGTACCTATGGGTCTTTGTCATACTTAAAAAATCAAAAAACGAAAAAAATGTTCAGGAAAATGATTCATATATGCAAAAATCACATATATTTGTAAAAAACACATCTTCAAAGGATAAAGATATGGACCAGTTACTCAGCCGTGTCGATGAGAATGAAACCAGCTCCGAGCTGTTGGATATTTTCAATGCGTCCGATAAAGATGTTCAGAATGAATCCTTAATTCCAGAACATGAAAAATTCAAGATTATCAAAAACTCCGAGTCCCCTCCGGAACCGGAGCTGGACGACTCCGATTAACGTCTTCCTAACACTATTCCTTATTGTTGCTTTCCATTCGGCCGGCTTTGCCCAGATCGATGAACTGGTCGATCAGGTCAACGAGGCGGAACAGGGTACGGCACAGATAGGGAACAGTATTTTCCGCATCATCAAGATTGCCGCAGGCGTACTTCTGGCCATCGCGGCACTGGCCTTTCTCATCATCAGGGAACAGAACCAGGATATGGCCCGAAAAGTGGGCAACGCCATTGTGGGGCTGGTCATTTTCTACGGCCTTATCGAAATCGGGGAAAACTTGGCCAACTGATCATGGAAAACAAGCTGGTCAAAATTCCAAAGGCCCTGCAAAAGGACGTTTCCTTCTTTGGGCTTCGTGCTAAATATGTGGACCAAGCCTTTAAGGGCTCGTTCCTGTCCCTGATGGTGGGACTGTTCCTCAGTACGGTCATCCCTACCTTTCTTAGCCTTTTGCTTTCCTTCTGTACCGCGGCCCTCTATATCGCACTCATGCTTTTCTATTCAAAGGCTTATGGGGAAAACGGTTTTATCAAGTCCCGAGCGGACAGAAAGGGGCCGGACACCATTAAGGGCCATGTCAATAAAAAAAAGTTGGTGCTATGGAAAAAAGATTGAATCTTCTGGATGCCTTTCCCATTTATGGTTATGAGGCACCGATCTTGGTATCAAAGGAACGAGGATGCCTGAGCATTCCGCTGCAATTGGAACTTCCCGAAATCTACACTTTGGACAGCAAGGATTATCTGAACCTGAACCGGATGGTCTCGGGTATCTTGGAAATCCTGGGCGAGAACTGTCTTTTGCACAAACAGGACCTGTTCTTCGGAGAAACCTATGCCATGGACCGACAGCGGTTGGAACGGGATTTTTTCGAGACCGAGGACGAACGCTATTTCAAGGACAGGCCTTTTTTGGAGCACCGGTGCTATCTGGCCATCCACAAAGTACCCAAAAACTATATCGGCCGAACGCCTATCGGGGCCAATTCCTTCTTAAAGAAAGAGCGCCGGTTCTACGGCCAAAAATATGTTCCCGAAGAATACCTCGACGGGGACACAATGGCGGATTTCGAGGCCAGGGTAGGTGCCGTCAACGACCTTATCAACGATTCGGGCCTGATGAGCTCAAAAATCCTTGATTCCGAGGGGCTTTTCGGACGATCGGGCTATTACGACTGTTATCTGGAAGCGGGCTACGGGGAAGGTACGGGCAGGGATATCGATTTTTCCGACTACGGGCTGCGGATCGGCGAAAAACAGGGACAGTACTTCACTTTGGAAAACCTGGACCAGTTCTCCAAGGAGGATATGGCCTTTCACGAATATTTTGGAAAATACAGTACAGGGAACAACCTCTTTCCTATAGGAAACCTGTTTTCCTTGGGGTTCAGGATTCCGCAGGAACATATTGTCAACCAATATATCTATATACCCGAAAAGGAGAAGGCCATGGCCAAACTTCGGTCGAAGGCGAAACGACTTGACAAATATGCCCGGAACCGCAAGGGGGACAAGAACAGCACCTACCGGGACCAAATCTATGAGTTCCAGCAGCATATCCTTAACGAGCATAAGGAACTGGTCTATTATCACTTGAACGTATTGGGCATTTCCAATTCCAAAAAGTCCTTTAGGTCGATGTGCAATTCCGTCCGGTCGGCCTTTCGGAAGCTGGGTATTCATGCCAAGGAAAATACCGTGGATCGGAAAAACCTCTTTTTTGGGGGTATCCTTGGCAACGGCATCGGACTCAGCATGGAACTCTTCAGCCCCTTTTCCTCGGAGATGGCGGCCAGCCTTTGGTATTTTGAAGGGGGATATCGAAACAGGATGCACGGCCCCCACGGCCTGCGCATGGTCGATAGGGCCACGGGAAAACCTTTATTGGTAAGTCTCTACCGCGATCCCGAGGCAAAGGACTGGATCTTTAACCGGGGCATGCTCATCGCCTCCGGTTCCGGTGGCGGAAAGACCTTTTTTGCCAATGCCTACCTGTTCTCCGAATATCGCGAGGGAGCGGAAATCCTCATTCTTGAGAACGGGAATTCCTATGACAAGTTGCTGGACCATCTGGACGGGGTCGTCATAGAGAACGACGACAAAAATCCCTTTACGTTCAACCCCTTTATGCTGGATCCGGGGGATATGGTAGAAAAAGACGGCCAAAAGATGCTTACCGAGCACAAGCTGACGCAGCTTATCGCATTGGTCTATCTTCTATTGGGGCGAAAGGATACTACAACGGACGACGGTCATGACAGTGCCGTAATCCAGACCATTATCGAATTGTTGGTACAGGGATATTATAGGGACCAGTTCCTTAAGGATAATCCCGATAACTCCTTCAATACTTTTTATGGGTATTCGGAAAGGCATTTGGAGCGGCTTATGGATTCCAAGGGCATACGAAAGGAAGTCTTCGACCCCAATCTGTTTTTACTGCTCTTGGGCAAATATGCCCACGATGGCCCCAGGGCATACCTGTTGAACAGTAGGGACAAAAGGATAGCCCAATTGGGTCGTGAAAGGTTGGTATACTTCAAACTCGAAAACCTGATCGAAAACGAACAGCTCTTTCCGATCCTGGCGTTCCTGATGATCGATGTGTTCGACAAAAAACTGAAGGATCCCAAAAAACTTTCCCTAAACAAAATATTGGTCGTTGACGAGGCGTGGAACCTGTTCGACAATCCGATAATGGCCCACTACTTTGACGCCAAGTCCAGAATGGCCCGGAAATATGGGGGGCAGCCCATTTTTATCTCGCAAAAGGTAAGCGATTTCGTCAAATCCAAATACATCGGCAATACCATTGTGGTCAACAGCCATATTAAGGTGTTGCTGGACCTCGGCGAATTCGGAAATTCCTTTGGGGAGATCCAACGGTTATTGGGCCTGAACGAGAAACAGAAGCAACTGATCCTATCCATCAACAAAGATTTGCCCATGGGCCGAAAGCTAAGGGAAATGGCCATTTGTTGGAAGGACCGGGTCAAGGTGTTCGGATTGGAGACCTCGTTGCCCACCAAATGCCTGTTCGAGACCAATCCCAATGAAAAAGCAAAGATCAACCGTCTCCATGAAAAACATGGCCGTGATTGGGTAAGAACGGCCAACGCCTACAAACAGCTGCAGAACGAACTGGCGGAATCCGGTTCTGGGAATTTGAACGGCAGCGACATTAACCCTAAAAATAGAAAATGATGATATACTTGAAACCAAGAATTGTTTACCTAAGAATTTTAATCGGGCTACTCCCTTATTTTGGGGCCGCCCAGATTCCCGTAACCGATGTGGCGGCGAACGCGCAACTGGTCATCCTCAATCAAAATGTGGCCACGCTGAATTCGCAACTGGTCACCTTGAACTCGACCATGGGCAAGCTTTTGGCACAGATGGAACGGAACGTTACCGCAAATTCCAGTGCCTCCAAAATCCTTAGCCAGGACCTGACCGCAAAAAGGACCCCCGCCAGCTATGTCATGGGAAGTCCAGAAATGAACGAGCTATATGACTTGAAGGACAAGATCGTGGAAGCCTATAAGGGTACTCAGAAAAACCTGCGCTCGTTCGCCAATCTGGAAAAGGTGGAAAAGGAAAGGGCGACCGAAGCGTTGGCCGATGCCCTCGTGCAGGTTACCTCCTTGGTCTCACAAGGGTCGCATATCGCCTCCACGGGCGAGATCATCGAATCGGCCGACCGGCTTTCGGCACTACGGTCGATCTTGGACAAAATGGACAGCGTGCTGGAAACCATCATAAAAGTCAACACCTCCCTTTTACAGAAAAACGAACACCGCAAAGCGGTCTATTCATTGATTAAGACCAATTGATGTACGTAATGCAATCGGATACAGGTTTTAGGGTAACGGTCAACACGATATTCGACCAATATATCGATGATGCCTTCGCGAATTTAGGCCCTACCTTGGGCATTGGCTTCCAAATGGCAAAGATCGGGTTGGGCATTTTCGCCATCATGCATTTTGTGGGCAATGATCGCGCCGATGTGTTCAAGGCCCTAAAGTGGTTTCCCTTGATGTTCATCCTTTTCAACTACTCCGAGTTTGCACACGCCATCTTTGAATTTTATAACAACCTCGGCTCCTCATTTGTCAGTACCCAAAAGAACTGGGATACCATCGGGCAAAAGGTGGCCTTGGCCCAAATCGATGTGGCAGCCAACAATGTGGTAGAATGGAACATGTTCAGCATGGATATCGATGGACTGCAATCCTTTGCCCTTACGGGTCTGGCAGGTTCCATAACGGCCTTCGCACATATTATCTCTACGCTGATTTTCGTGGGCATCAAGGCATTGGCCACCATTTACCTGTTCATCCTTATCATTTTCGGGCCGATCAATATCGGGCTTTCGTTCATTCCCGCCATTTCGGGCCTTTGGAAAGCATGGTTGCAAAAGTTCATGAGCCTCTGTCTTTGGCTTCCCATGTTATATGTAGTGGATATGTTTATGGTCAATCTTGTCGATGCGCTCGTGGACCATTTGTTGCGTAACAGTGCCTACGACCTCGGATTGATTTTGAGTTCCTCCCTTCTGGTCTTGATGACCTCCTTCTTCTATATCAAGGCCCCTACACTGGCCAACTTTGTAGTGCAGGGACTTAACATATCGGGTGGGGGCATCGTCTCCAAGCCCAAGCACTATGGCAAAAAAGCAATACAAACGGTCATCGATGCAAAGAGCGGCGGGGCCACAAAAGCGGTTAGGACACTTACGCAATAATTAGGATTATGAAAGGAAAATACGAGATATTCAATGATATCGCCCAAAGTAGAAGGCACAACAACAGGCTCGTCTATAGCTGCCTGATCTTGATGATAGCGGTCTTCGCGATTGCCATCTATTTCGTGGTATCGGCCCATGAGCGTGCCAACAATAACGCCTATGTGCTGCACGGGGGGCAACGCCTCCCCATGGTACCGATCAGGGATGCCAAGGAAAACCTCGAAATTCTTTGCGAAGGTCACGTCCAAAACTTTCATGAACTGTTTTTCTCGTTGGAACCCGATCTGAACCTGATCAAAAGAAACATAGAGGAAAAAGCCTTGTTCATGGTCGATTGGTCAGGCAACCGTTTATATGCCCGTTTGGTCGAAAAAAAATACTTCCATGATGTGGTAATGCGTGACTATCACTACTTTGTGGAACTTGATTCGATTCAAATCGACTATGCAACCTATCCGTTTCCGTTTACTTTTTACGGCAAACAGGCCATAGAAAAAGGCAAATCCACAACGTATAGGAACTTGGTCACCAAGGGGCACCTGAAAAAAGCGGGCATTACCCCAAACAACCTGAACGGAATCAAGATTATCGACTTTGAGGTCGTGGACAATTCCGATCTCGAGCGTAGGTAACATGAAATTCAGTGGCAACATAAAACGTTTGAAGCGATGGGTCGTAAGGCACAGAAATTTTGCTATGGCCCTACCTTTTATTCTGGTACTGACCAGTTTTTTTGTCATTGAGAACGTCAAGGATTTTCAAATGGGGTTCGGCGACACTACCGATCCTACGAATGGCTTCAATCCAGAACTTCCCGGCAAGGTTCCGACCTTGGAATCCGAAGCTATCGCCGAGCCTTGGAAATTAAAGGACTCAACTGAAAAGAAAAAGGTAGGGAAATCTTCGTCCTTACCGGACATGACCCAAATGAATGATTCGCAAAACGATTCTCTCCAGAAGATCTTGAAGCGATTGGAAGGGCTCTCCCTGGATGCTAAACCACAGGAAACGGTGCAGGCCGAAATCCCCGATGGAAAGAAAACCGTGGAGAGGGAAAAGAAGAGCGCAAAGACCGCTGAAGAGCAGAAGCAAAAATTCGTCGAGAACCGCTTGGCCTACCGTGAGATGCTGCTGGAGGGAAAAAAGAAAATAGTCGGGGAATCCTTGAGAGGGAACCGCAGGCCCCAACAGGAACGGATGCCCGTTACCAAAAAGCCAATCTTCTTTAGGGCAACCGTATATGGCGACCAATTCATCTTGCCCAATGAGAACGTAAGGCTCCTACTCATGGAAGATATGGTCCTTAGCGAAAAACGATTTCCCAAAAATACCTTCATCTACGCTATGGCTTCCATACGGGGAAACAGGGTGTATTTGGATATAGACAATATCGAGCACCATCCGGTCGATATCTCCGTCAGGGACTTCAACGATGGCAGGGAAGGAATCTACAACAAAAGGGCCGGGGAACTCTGGAGGGAGTACAAGGCCGAAATGGGAGGCGATGCACTGCGAGGGGCCACCGACGAAATTACCAGCGGCGCACCGGATGTTTTAAAAGGCATCGCCCAAGGGTTGGGGACTTTCCTTCGAAAAAAAAGGTTACGGGAAAAGGAAAAAATCCTATTGATGGATGATTATGAACTCTTATTGGCAACACAATGAAAATAAAAGCTGTACTTACAATAATTGGGCTATTGGGGTCTCTATCGGTTATGGCGAAAATGGACACCATTCCGGTTTCAAGGAACTATAAAACCATTCTGGTACTGCCCGCCCCTTATGATTTTTCCATCAATGGGAAGGAGCTGAATTTTTTGGAGTCCTTCCCGACGAAAAGTGCTTCCGCAACCTCAGAGCGTATCGTTTTGCTTATCTATAACGATGTGGCACCCGACACCTCCGATTTTACGAACTATACCATTTATACCCGTGACGGTCGTGCCTATGATTTTATCCTGGAACTGGTGGACATCCCCGCCAAGAAGAGATGGACCATAACCACCGACATGGTCGATAACCTCGAAGAGCTATCCCATAAGAAAAGTGTTACTGAATTGAATGAATCCGACTTTGCGTCATCTCCTGATATAAAAGACACCATGGCACCCAGCGGAACAGTTGGGGAAAAATTGGAGATTAAGCCCGAAAAGGAAATTGATAGGGAACCCTTGCCGCTTACCCAGGAATTGTATGTCTTGGATAGAATGGAATATATACGGCGGAGATGTTATTACAACCAGTTCAACAAGGGCAAGATCATCCGATATTTTTCAAAATACGATGATGTATTTCTCTGGCTGGAGAACGTGTATTATGAAAATAACGAAATATACCTGCAGTTTCGCTTGGAGAACAAGGAACATATCGACTATGATGTCAATTTTATAAAGTTCAGCATCGCCACCAACTACAAGAATAGTTCGAGCAATGTCAAGACGGAACACAAACCCTTGTTCAGGTACAAAGTTCCCAAAAAAGTCGAGGGGAATTCCGAGAACTATTTCATGGTGGTCTTCGATAAGTTTACCCTTGACCGGAGAAAGTCCCTCATGGTGGATCTGGATGAGGAAAAGGGCAATCGAAACCTGTCCTTGGATATAGACCAACTTGTCATCAATAACCCATCAGGATTTAAATTATGAAAACAACAGGATTTTTCATCGCGATACTATTTTGTCTTGCGGCTTCATCCATCTCAGGCCAAATGCGGGGCAACCTTGCTTCTTCGGTCGGCGTGAGCGGTGGCTATGTCGAGGATGGTTATGGTATTATGGGAACGTTTAATTTTCATCCCAATCGGTTCCAATATTTTCAGATAAGTGTTTTGGCCGCAATTGCCGAGGACAAGGGTGCCCAAAATATTCCCTATAATATTTTCACTATTCAGCCGGGGCTTTACTATCGTGTATTCATGGCGCCGCGAAGAAAAAATTTTAGCCTTTTCCTCGGTGGCGGTGGGCTGTTCGGATACGAGGTTATCAACAACGGGAGCAATGAACTGCCCACCGGTGCGCTTATCAATGGCAAAAGCCAATTTATTTACGGCCTTTATCTCGGTGCGGAAATGGAAATAGGCCTAAGTAACGATTTTTCGCTATTGGTCAAGGCCAACGAATACTACCATGTCAATTCGGACGTGGGAAATTTTTATCCGTATGTCGGCGTCGGCCTACGGTATTTTTTGTTTTAAAAAGCGACGTTATGAAATTCAATACCCCACAACGCATAGTCGCCATAGGTACGCTATGCATGATATTTATAATTGCCTGTAGCAAGGACTTTGAAGGAATAGTGCAGGATTCCTTTGATTTTACCTTTCATGGCACGAACGAGGAAAACGGCTTTGTATTTGAAGCTGTAAGAACGGATTTCAGCTTGGAACCCGATCGGATGGTCTCTACCGTTTCCTATTTCATGAAATATAATATCCTTGACGGGAAAGGCTATTATTTAGGTACGGAAAACGATACCATCCGCGAAAACGATACCATCCCCGTCAAGGATTTTGACCTTTCTTACCGCTATATGCCCATCGATACGGGTATGCACAAAGTCAAGGTATTGGCCTGGGATTCAAACCGATTGCAAAAGGAGTTGGAGTTGGCCTACAATGTCAAGTACGCCAGTTTCAGCTTTCTCTTGGGCAAGGGTACCGGGGATTTCATTATCAATAGCCGGAACCCCGTCAATGTAACCTTGTTACGGGACAAGAACACGGTAGCTCCGGATGGGGATTCGACCGAGGAATTTGAGATTACCTACCAACTGGAAGATGGTTCGGGCAAGCTTCATTTGGACGATGTTACCTACAATGCTGGAACCCCCTTCAAGTTGCCCAAGGGCGTTACCGAATTTGGCTACTTACCAGAAACCTTGGGCGAGCACAAATTGACCATGGTTGCCAAGGCTCCCGATGGGGCATCCCTGACGAATGAGCTGCTGCTGACGGTCGGAAATGTCGATTTCACGTTCAGGGCAACCGCGGCATCCTCACAGGTGGAGCTGGATACCAACCTGGCAATCAATGTCGATTTGCAGACACAGGACGAGGAAAGCGAAGTTACCTATGATATTAGCCATTCCTTTTCTTCCGATAGCCAAGGCGCGGGAGTTGTACGGGACCAGAATGGCGGGGTCATGGACCCCGGGACTTTTCGCGGCATTGATCCCGGCAATTATAACTATACTTTTGAGGACGATGAATTGGGGCAGCGCAAAATCTATTTTGATATACGAGACAGCAATGGCCAGAGGAAAAGGGACAGTGTCGAGATCGAGATTGCCAACATTCCCTTCACGTTTAGCGGAAATTCGGAAAGCAACCAGGTATTCGTAAACCAACGGACACAGCTTAATTTCAACATTAAATCGAACGGTAACACATCCAATATCGATTATTTCCTGACCTATGACCTAGAAGAAGGAAACGGAAGGGTTACTGGGGTCAATGGAAATACGATCCGGAACAATACCGACTATCCGGTCGACTTGGGTAATTTCCCATTGTTTTATACGCCCGAAACCTTGGGTCCGCATCGCATCAATTTTCTCGTTACGGACAATTACGGGCAAGCGGTCGGACCTGTGGAGATCGATCTGGATGCCAATCCCCTTGAACTGGAATTCAATGCCTCGGCCAATAGCAACGAGGTATTGGTAGGCCAGCGCGGTACAATTTCACTCAGCCTTATCGAACAAGGGGATTACGATGGGGTTTCCTATGAACTGAATTACTTTATTTCAGGTGGTGACGCACAATTGTACAATGGAAATTCGCCAATAATCCCTAGCCAATATTTTTCGGTAAGTCCGGGAAGCTTTGCGTATGATTTCGTTGGGGACCAGGCAGGAACCTACGAAATAACCTTTTTGCTTCGTGACAGCAACGGTCAGATCCTTGAAGATAAGGTTACCGTTGTCGTTGGCAACAACGACTTTACGGTCAATATGACCCCGTCCAAGGCTACTGAGTTTTCCAACATTCCGGTGGGTATGATCGTGGATATCGACGAAGTTCCCGACGGAGCGAACGACAGTTACACGGCTTTCTTTTCCTCTAGTCAAAACGGGTCGATGTCCATTAATGGTATAACCTATGGTCCGGGGGAACAATTTCCTTTGGGTGCCGGGGTCAACAATATTTCCTATACCGGATCGGAACCCGGACAGCATACTATCGTTCTCAGTGTCGAATCGGGATCGGACGTTACCCGAACGGCCAACACTACCATCACTTTTGACCAGGTCGACTTTACCTTTACCGGGGGCACCCAAAAATCGGACATAACCGTAGGGGAAACCACTGGCCTCAATTTTAATATTTCGGAAAGTGTCGGGTCTTCGGATTACACGATGCGATTCAGTATGAACGGCAATGCGCTCATCAGGGACAACAATGGTATAGAGGTAAGCCCCGGGAACAGTTATGATGTCAATACGGGCAACTTTAACTGGACGCTCGAAGGTACCAATGAAAGTACCGTTCGAATGGCCTTCACGGTCCGAAACGATACCGGATTGGAGAAAACCGTGGATATAACGGTAAACGTTGCGGCCAAGGATTACACCTTTACCGCATCGGGCACATTGCAGCAGGCCTATATCGGGGAACAGGTGGATGTTAACTTCAATATTTCCGAAATCGGAATCGGTGGGGACACCTACGTGATGTATTTTTCGGCAAATGGTAACAATGGTTCTTTTGAATATGCGGGCACCAATTACTCTGCTGGGGAAAGTTTTGATGTACCCGTGGGGGCATTTTCAGGAAAATATACCGGAACGACCGAGGGCAACCATAACATCACTTTTACGGTGCGCTCCTCATCGGATGTGGAGAAAACGGCCAATGTCAATATCAACTATGAAAGGTACGAGGAACCATTCGAGTTGACCGTTAGTCAGGCCCCTGGGGAACGTTTGGAAGAAGAACCCTTTAACATCACGGTCATTACCAATGCCATTGGCACCCATGATCCGGCCGTGACCTATCAAATGACATATTCTTTCAATGGAAACCGTGTCGGTTATTTCTTTTATGGCGGAAATAGATATGATGAGGGGGAGACAATTCCGTTGAACTACGGGAGTACCAACCTTACTTTCTATCCAGAGACCCCAAATACGTTTACCATTGATTTTGAGGTGGAGAACTCAACAGGACACTCCAAAAGCGGAAGCACATTTGTTGACACTTTAGGAAGGCCCGTGGCTTTTGTAAAAGGGGAAAAGCACAATGTCAGTTGTGGTGGATTGAACGGCTGCGATTATCAGGTCAGGATCTATACCTGTTTTGATATCGGGTGCTCGGAAGCCTATGGCGGTGCTACGCTGGACCAGGTGGAAATCAGGATATTCAACAGGAGTACCAACCGGTGGGATACCCGATTGTTCAATTACAACGAAGCCACGGGCAGTGGAGTGGATCGATATTTCATGTTGGAAGAGGAACCCCGAGAAAGCCGTTTGAAATATCTTGATCAGGACTTTGAGGTCCGGGTCAGGGATACCAATGGCCAGTGGAGTGAATGGACATCGGGGAAAATTGTTAGAGTATGATCAAAAGGGGGTAATGCAAACCATTTTCTAGCTTCTTTTAAAAGTATACGTTATGACAACATCTTGATTGTCTAAAAAGTCGTCTTGCTCTAGGACTAACCTGTTTTGGCTAAACTCGATGATGGTCATATCATCTTTATTATCGAAACGAAGAATTTCATTATTGATTAATTCGTATTGGTCTTTTTCAACATTGGCAAAGGCAGCTACATCACCACAGCTTAATCCGTTTTCGTTTATAGTGTAGGAATCTTTTCCTTCGTCAGCGGGACCATCACTAAAAAAAGTAAGGTTGTCCTTTAAGCATTGGCGGATTTCATTGGTATTATATAAATCTATATTTACCGTACCGTCGCCATTTATGTCTACGGCGGTATTGGAATCGATAGCCTCATATTCCCACTGGCCGAACAAAGCTTGCTTCCTATCCGATTCTGCAACACTGTCGTCGTCGCTATTGCACGAAAGAAATAGCAGCATCGGGAATGCAAGAAAGATGAAAATATTTGTTTTCATTGGAATTGGCCTTGGGTTATTACAAATATATCACTAAGGATTACATATTTTAAACAAGAATTTTCGAAATTAATTGTGCGTAGGCAAGATAAATGCATGGAGCGCTTTTTCTGCGCCTCCATGCTTTTATGCGCGGTGCCGAGGATGTTTAAAAACCGTAGCCGGAAAGACGGCCGAATGCGGGCCAGCGCAGCTTGCCCACTCGGTCAGGCTTGAAGGCGAAGGGTTTTAAACTTCCGCCTAGGAACTTGGATAAACACGTCCCTGTCCCTCCTCATTAATATATTCTAACAGTTCTTATAGTCAAATCTCTTCACTAGAAAATGTTTTGCCAATTTCTAGAAATAATATTTCTAATTAGAAGTTTTATCGATATTACGCAGTGTCTTTTACGTAAGCCCCTTCCGGAAACTTTCCCCAATCTAGACCCTTCAGTCAATATTCGTATATTGGCAAGTACTTAGGAATTTAGCGATACCGTTGGTTGGTGATAATATGAAGAAAATGGGGCGAGTCTTGGAAAAGAGCTCAGCATTTTGGATAATGGCGAAAGTGTGCTAAAAAATATTGATAACTAATTGAGCCTATATTTGAGAAATAACTACTTCATAAACCACACCCAAACCGTTTCATCCGCCATCTTGTTATTCGAGGTAAACGCACTATTTTTTTCCTCGATATTCCAGAAAGGAAGGGAATTCCATCATAGAATGAAATCATTATAGGTTATAAACCTTTGTTTAACTAGTCTTAAAGATTGTTGTGGGCTATTTACAATCTACGAAATCGCTTAAAATGCTGAACGCTTCTTACTAAGGGCGGACTTGTTCAATCCATTCTTTGGTCTTCTCGAGATGAAGGGTTTCGAGACTGGCCTACAATAGTTATTTAGCTTTGATGCTGATTTCTTATTTTATATTTTTTGTAGGTACAATTAAAATAGGAATTTTGGCATGCCGAACGACCGTGACCGCCGTATTGCCCATCAGTACATTTTCAAGTACTCCATGGCTATGCGTTCCCATAACCAAAAGTTCAATTTTATTTTTTACGCAGTAGTCCAGAATGGCGTCTGCGGTTTCGCCTTTCAACACCTCGGTCTTGATGTCCCCGCTTCCCAAATGTTGGGCCGAGGCCGATAGAAAATTCTCGGCACCATGAACCAGTTCGTCAACCACTTCCAAATTGTTCTTGGCAAAAGCACTCGTATAACCCATTATGGGTGAATAATCAATGTCATAATAGGTAGCATCGGTTATTACATGTACCAATGTAGTTTGAGCTCCCAGTGCTTTGGCATAGTCATAACCTGTTTCAGCTACTTTTTCTGCGGACGGATTATAGTCCAGCGCAATACATATTTTTTTCATTCTTCATTAATTTATTGAAAAGAGACCAGAAAAACTGGCCCCTTTTGTTCATAAAAAAATAGAATACATCTAATTACGAATTGTAAAATTAGGATAATGCTCCAAAAACTTTTCTTGGGTCTTTTGGCATGTTCGTCTGCCTTTTCTCCCAAGCCTTGAATTCTTACTCTAGTTTTTATTCTTTTTTCAATAAAACATCTTCGTTCTATTTAGACCCTTCTACTAGATCTATTCTCCTTTTTTAGTAAGCAGCTTAGTCTTCATAGCCTCCAATTCTTCCGAGGCTTTCTTACATTTTTTATGTGCTTTTACCTTTTTTTCTTCTTCATTGGCGGTATGATGGTCGTAAACCTTCAGTGAAAATCTTTTGTGCCGATCATGTAATCTCGCCAATTGATCCCTATGTTCTATATCATGTTCCATACGTTCTTGTTTTAAATTCGAAAATTTCTTTGTTATCCTATGATTTATCACTTATTAAACCAATTTTAGAAATGTAGATTTCAAAATCAGTAGTTATTTATTTTTACTTTCCTAATGATTTTGACAATTGACCAAAAAAGAACAGCCCATTGAATTATCGCACTTTTCGGCTAAAAATGTTGAAGGCGACACTAATCGAGTTTGAGGGGAACTGCCTTTATCATAAAATTGGACGAAGAAAAGATTTTGATTCTTACTGTATGCATAAAACGTCTAAAACCGAAGTTTAAAGGTAAATAAACCATCAAAGATATTTTTATAAGAACTTTCGTAAAGCTTACACATTTCACAGGTTTTTAGATATATCAGGTGGGAGAAAATTTTCATTTTTACTGTTCTGTTTGTAAGAACGTCGTCTTAAACAACTAAAATCCTTGGATATCAAATTTTCACTTAGATAGTTTTAAATTCATCTGCCTAAAAGAAGGTCCGAAATTGAAGTCCAACACAACTATCATGTTCTATAAATATTGTTTGACTGAAACGGAAATCAACCGCCTTTGAAGTAACATTTTACCAAAGGCAATTTGGTCATTATACTTATCGATAAATATTAATGAAGCGAACGCTGGGAAAGTATACAGAATAAATATGACGTTTTCTAGCAAGGTGATGCCACCAAACAGCACATCGTTTACGATATGGTAAGCAATTCACTTTCCGGTTGAGCTATAGATAAGGATAGTAATAAGCTCCCGTAAACTGAGGAAAGAGTCAAGTTAGCCGTATCTTTGCAAATTCTTCTACCCATAACGCTTACTAATTTTAGGACATGAAAGACGGACTATTTCGCATACTGTATAAATATTTTTTAAAGACCGGTATGAGCGAAAATCTCGCCTTATACCTCAATTTGATTATTTGGCTAGTGGGAATCCTGCTTTTTGTATGGTTGCTCGACCTTATTATCTTGAAGGTGCTGCGAGCACTGTCGGTTCGAATAGCGCGAAAATCGAAGACCAACTTGGATGATTTTCTGGTGGCGCACAGGGTACCAAGCTATGTGGCTCATATTTTCCCGTTGATACTCTTGTTCAAGTTTGTCCCGATGGCATTTATCGGATTTGATTACGTCGGTGTTCTAGTATTGAAAATACTCCACATTCTGTTCGTCTTGTTGGCACTCGCTTTGGTCAAAAGATTGTTCAGGAGTACGACCGATTACTTGAAAACCAAGCCAAGGTTTCACGATAAACCGATTGATAGTTATATTCAAGTCTTCATGATTTTTGCTTGGATCGTTGGTGTAATGGCCGTTTTCGCTATAATTACCGGTGTTGAAATTTGGAAATTTTTTACCGCCCTCGGTGCGGGCTCCGCAATAATCCTATTAATATTCAAAGATTCCATTTTAGGGCTCGTCGCAAGTATACAGGTCAGTATAAACGATATGGTAGGTATCGGCGATTGGATTACTTTCGATAAATACGGAGCGGATGGCGATGTTATCGAAATTAACTTGGCCACGGTAAAGGTGCAAAATTTCGACAAGACTATCACAACGATCCCGACCTACGCTATGATTTCAGATTCATTTAAAAATTGGAGGGGCATGCAGGTTTCCGGTGGAAGACGAATCAAACGGGCAATGACAATCAGTCAAAAAAGTGTTCGTTTTCTTTCAGATGAAGATTTGACCGAACTCAAGAGAGTACAATTGATTGCCGAATACCTAAATACCCGAACCAGCGAAATCAACGCATATAATACTCAGCAGGATGTAGATAAGTCTTTGAATATAAACGGCAGGAACCTGACAAATTTTGGGGTATTTCGTAAATATGTTTCTTCATATCTTGAAAAACACTCCGCAATCAACAAGACCATGACCTTGATGGTCCGACAACTGGAACCGACACCACAGGGCATTCCTTTGGAAATTTATGCTTTTAGTGCCGACAAGCGGTGGGAAAATTACGAATATGTCATGTCCGATATTTTCGATCATCTTTTGGCCGCCTTGCCTTATTTCGAATTAAAGGTTTTTGAGCTGCCAACTTCTTTGGGTGGGGAAAAATAAATCAAGAGCTTTTTAGTTCCTGCTCCATTTATGATTGGGTTCGTCTGAACTTTTTGATTTATCACACTAAACAAAATCAATTACTTCCCAATATCAATGGTAATCCGGAATCGCCACTGCCAACAATGACTGCTTTAGAGTTAGGTGACTTCGCTAGTTCCAATGTTGCGTCGATACCCTTGTCCCGCAATATCTTATCTGTCAATGAAGCACTTAAAATTCTGTTCGCATCCGCCTTTCCCTGTGCTTCAATGGTTACTTTTTCAGCTTCTTTTCTAGCTGTAACCAAACGAAACTCGTATTCCAACGACTCTTGCTCTTGTTTTAGCTTACGCTCTATAGCTTCCTTTATGGTAACTGGCAAAGTGACATCCCTTACCAATATCTCATTGAGTTGAATGTACTGTCCGTCAACGATCTTTTTGGTTTCTTCATAGATCTCGGCCTGTATCGCATCTCGCTTACTGGAGTACAATTGCTCCGGGGTATACCGCCCCACAACGCTTCTTGCCGCCGATCGAATCGTAGGTAATAGTACCCGTTGAATGTATTCCGAGCCTTTTTCTTGGTGTAGCTTTCCCAAAAATTCCCGTTTTGGTTCAAACCATGCGGAGGCGTCCAGTTTTATTTCCAATCCGTTGGAAGATAGTACCTGCATTTTTTCAAAAACTTCCTGCTGTCTTACCTCATATATGAAAACTTTGTTCCAAGGTGCTACGATATGAAAGCCCTCGCCCAAGGGTGGTTCGTCGGTCACAACGCCTCCACCAAAAGTTTTGTATAATACACCGGACTCTCCCGAACCGATTGTCACTGCGGATTTTGCTATTACAATAACCAGTATAATAAATATGATTATTGCGGGTAAGGCCATTTTAGGTAATTTGTCCATAATCTTTTGTTTTGAATTAGTACTAAATTTTTCGTTTTTAAACGCAATCGATTCCTTAAACTCTTAATGCTTAGGTTATGGGGCGAACAGTTTTTTTATGTGTATCCCGCTCTATTTTTTGCATTACGCTTTGCCCTTTTTCCTTTAATTTTCCTATCCATACCATTTGTGAGTTTGCATTATCAAATATCGGTCTGAAAGAATTTCTTGACTTTTAATTATCTTGTGAACCAAATTGTTCTTTTCAAATATTATTGTACTTAATATCTATTTAGATAACTTTAGTCAAAGGTGCAAAAGAACCATAAAGAGTTTGGTACATAAATATTGATAAACATTACATAATTCACACGTTTCAAAACAGCCTTTAAGCACTAAGCCTTATATATGGATATATATTTAGTGATTGCATCAAATTTATATGAACTATTGATTGCGATTTTAAGGTCAAATAAAACGAACATGGCCGTTGCAAAACTCCAATAGATATCCATTTTTCGCGCTTATAAATGTGCGGAAATCAGTAAATTAAAGATAGGCGAAGAAGAAAGAAGTATACCGAAAAACTGTGTGCGGTTTTCTAGGACTATCCCATTTGTGGTCTCTTTCGATAGTTGTGTCGATATACCCTTTACAGAACCATAAGGTATGCTACTTCTCATTGGATTCAAGTAACCAATAAAATTCGCGACAAATGATATTAGCAATACAATCTTCAAAGATTTAAGCGTGTACCCATAATATTTTCGATTTTGGCACATAGACTACTTTTTGTCTCTTCATTAGCCGTAATTGTTCCCACTAGCAGGTTCCTGCCTAAAACATTCCACCAGCATTTTATACAGTTCCGGATGTTTCTTTTTTAGTAAATCGGGCCGTTCAAAAAAGTATTCGGAAGCCACGGCAAAAAACTCGGCTTCGTTGGTTCCGCCATACTTTCGGATATCGGAATGGTTATCGTTTATGGCTTCCATTTCCTTGTGGATCAACTTTAGCCACGGGATTGTATATTGATGTTTCAATAACCGTTCTGGCACTCCATCGGTCACATCGTCTATTTTATCTATGAGGTGTACAAATTCGTGAATCCCGGTGTTGCTTTTATCAGTGGTATTGGCAAAGCCATGGTATAACGCTTTTTTTGATAGAATCATCTGTTTTTCGAACCTGCCGCTACCGACCAGTCCCCCAATATTTCGTAATTGTCCCTTACTATCGAATTCCAAATCTTCGTTGAAATAATCAGGATATAGAAGTATACCGCTCAAATTGGTATAGTGCCATTCCTCAAAACCAAAAACCGGAATCACGGCACTTGCGGCAATCAATATTTTGTCCAGTTCTTCTAATTCCAGTTGTACCCCATCAATATATACCTCGCTTAAGAACTGCATCATTCGTTGTTGAAAAACTGCCTGTTCACTTTTGGGAAGTTTCCGGTAAAAGAGTACATGATCCATCAGCAACGGATGCCAATGATTTGGGAAGGGCTTTACCTTTTTTTTTCCTATTCCGGAAAAATAATAAACGGCAAGCACAAGAAGTAGTCCAAAGATTATGGTGTAAATCATGATTGGCGGAGTAGTTTACAAAACAGCATTAATTTGAATTTACACTTTCCGCCTTAAATCCAATATTTTGGAGCGTAGTATTTACCTCCTCTTCGAATGCTCCATTGCTTTCCACTGTCAGGGTTTTATCGGGATTAGCGGTATCCACTTCCCAATTTTCAATCCCGTCTTGCTTGTTTATAAAAGGTGTTGCCTTAGATGCACATTCACCACAATTGATATTTGTTTTAAATTTTAAAGTTTTCATCGTGTTTGAACTTATTCTTATTAAAGTTTTACTCATTTTAGCCGTAAGCTGTTCTCTACAAACGATACACTACTGAATGCCATTGCTACTCTCGCAATCATCAGCTAAAAATCCATCAACAGGCTAAAACTCCTGCTAGTATAGGAATTCCGATGATATTATATATGAATGCTCAAAACAGATTCTGACATATACCCATTTCGGTTTTTTTGACAGTTCCAAAATGGATAAAGCAATAAACTTAATAGTAATTATAAAACTAAAAAATTATTTAGAATCTTTCTCAATAAGATTGCGCCAAACCAAAAATTATCCTACGTTTGCACTTTATTTTTATTCAATCTAAATAAGTATAATATGCGATGGCTTTTAACTGTATTTTCAACAATGCTCCTGACGGCGAATTTAGGGTTATCCCAGGAAAGCAATGATGGCAAAGATTCAACTGCCCTGAAAACGGAAATCCTAAACGAGGTCATAGTCAATGGAAGTGCAATTCTAGGGAGTAAATTTGAAGCCATGAACAGAACGGGTTCCGCAAATTATATATCGGCGAAAGAACTCCAAAAATTCAGTTATAACGATATTAACAGGATATTGAGAAACGTACCCGGGGTCAACATATACGAGGAGGACGGTTTTGGATTACGGCCCAATATCAGTTTGAGGGGTACCTCCCCAGAACGTAGTGCAAAAATCAATCTTATGGAAGATGGGGTGCTTATAGCGCCTGCCCCCTACAGTGCCCCTGCCGCATATTATTTCCCCACCATCGGAAGGATGCAGGCCGTGGAAGTATTGAAGGGAAGTAGTCAGGTCCAGTACGGGCCAAATACTACGGGTGGCGCCATCAACATGATCTCTACCCGGATACCGGACCGGTTTACGGGAAGAGCGACCTTATCGGCCGGTAACTTCAATTCAAAAAATACACAGATCGTAATAGGCGATAGTTTTAAGAACTTCGGATTCGTAAGCGAATACTATAACTACAATTCAGACGGTTTTAAAAATATTGACGGAAGGGGAAATACGGGTTTTGATAAATCGGACTATTTGGCAAAGTTTCGAATGAATACCGATGAAGGTGCCAAAGTCTATCAATCCCTTCTCTTTAAAATCCAATTTTCCGAAGAAAGGGCCAATGAAACCTATTTAGGGTTGACCGATGCCGATTTCAATGAAAACCCGTACCGCAGATACAGGGCATCCTCGGAAGATGTGATGGACGCGGAACACCAACAATACCAATTAACACATTTTCTTAAACTTTCCCAGGCCCTGTCCATTACCACCACGGGATATGTGAACAAGTTTAAACGCAACTGGTACAAATTGGACGATGTAAATCTTGGGGAGCGCGTTGGAATAAACAATGTGCTCACAGATCCGGAAACCTATGCCATGGAATACAATGCCTTGTTGGGAAACACGGATACCCCGGAAGATGTGTTCGGCATAAAAGCGAATAACAGGAGGTATACCTCCCAAGGAATAAAGTCCATTGCCCGGTTGCGATGGGGCGCTGACTGGTTACAAAGCCTGGAGCTGGGTATTCGCTACCATGAGGATGAGGAGGATAGGTTTCAATGGGTAGACAGGTATGGTTTTCAGAACAATGAACTAATACGCACAACGGTCGGCATCAAAGGGGCGGATGCAAACCGTATCGGCAACGCAAAGGCAATTGCTGCGCATACCTTGTACAAACTAAATTTGGGCAGGTTTACATTGACCCCGGGTATTCGGTACGAGAATATTACGTTGGGCAGGATAAATTACGGTACCAACGATGCAACGAGATCGGGTACGGACCTTTCCGAACGTGAGAACCAAGTGGATGTTTGGATTCCGGGAATTGGGGCAAATTATACCTTTACCGAAAATCTTTCCGTTTTTGGCGGGGTGCACAAAGGGTTTTCCCCTCCCGGCAATACCGAAGGCCAACATGCGGAAAGCAGTATAAATTATGAATTGGGTACCCGTTTCAATTATCATGGAATTCAAGGCGAAGTGGTAGGCTACTATAACGACTATCAAAACTTGTTGGGGAGCGACCTTGCGGCTACAGGTGGTACGGGCAGCTTGGACCAATTCAACGCTGGCGAGGTAAGGGTCAGCGGTGTAGAAGTATCGTTGAACTATAACCTTTTGAATAACAGCTCGGAAAAGGTCCGCTTACCGTTAACGTTTAACTATACCTTGACCGATACCGAGTTTCTTAGTTCATTTGACAGTGCCAACGCTATATTCGGGGAAGTCTCGGTGGGTGATGAGATACCCTATATCGCCAAGAACCAGTTCAATTTGAACCTTGGCCTGGGGCATGAAAAGTTTGGCATTGACATGGGTGCACGCTATATCGATGCATTCAGGACACAAGCAGGAACAGGGACCATTCCCACAAATTTAAGGGTGGATTCCAATTTTGTCGTTGACATGTCGGGCCGCTATTTCTACAATAGTCATTTTACCTTTTCCTTCAATATCATTAACTTGTTTGACACCACCTATGCGGTTTCAAGGGTTCCTGCCGGACTACGGCCTGGGCATCCATTCGGGGTTAATTTTTCAATAACCTATGGCCTTTAAAAGGAAGAATCATAATTTTTAGACCATGTCAATTGAAAACCGATGTAAGGACATTTGTCCTTTTTACCTCACATGGCCAAGAATTAAAAACAGCACTTGAATTTTTTCTTTTAATTTTTCCCTTAAAATTTTGAGGGCTTTGGTAAGATGTCCTTCGACCGTTTTGATGGAGATACCCAAATGTTCCGCAATCTCAGTATTGGTTAGACCTTCTTTCTTACTTAACTTAAATACTTGGTTGCACTTCTTGGGAAGCTGTTCGATCTCTTTTTCAACTAGTTCCACCTTATGTTTTAAGTCTTCTTGATATTCCCTTTCAATTACATGGTCCAAAGTTTCGGCATAGGTAGTCTCGAAAAAATAAGTTTCTTTCTTATACTTTTTTACATGGTCCAAAAAATTGTTTCGGACAGACTTGTAGAGCCATCCCTTTAAGATAGTTCCCTTTTTTATATTATCCCTTTTCTTCCATAGTTTGAAAAATGCTTCCTGCACCAAATCTTTTGCCAAAGCTTCGTTACGGCTTAAACTTTTTGCATACCAGTAGATTTCATTATAATAGGACTCAATGACTGTTTTGAAAGCCTTCCTATCCCCTTTTTGGATTGCTTCAACCTTAATTTTTTCATCCAAGTTATTTGAATTCATAGGCTATTTTAACAAAAAAAATCAATAATTATAGATTATTGACAATAAAAAGCAAGGGTATTGTATAGTTCAATCGTTTACATAATATGAATTGGGACTTTCCTAAAAATCATCGATGAAAAACAAGAAAATAGAAATTATCATACACAAATTTTTGGCCAATACGGCAACTTTGGATGAGATTGATATTTTGGCCAAATGGGTCGATAAAAATAAATCTAGCTTTCAGGAAGAAGTGGAACTCCATCATCTAATAACCGGGGCTGGAGAAGAAGAAAGTACGGAACACCTAAAGAAAAATCTGACATCGGCCTTCAATCAAGCTAGACTCGTCGCAGGCAAGGTCAAAAAAAGGAACTTACTACTCAGGTACGCCGCGATTTTTGTCGGCGTTCTTATGTTAGGTATTTATGCTTACGAGCAACGTAGTCCTGAAGTAATTCTTGAAAAAGAAGCCACGATTACTTTTGAAGATGGGTCTAAAAAGGAAACCTTAAATGACAAGGCAACCGGAATAGTGTCTACTACAAATGCCTATGTGGTAGAGCAAGAAGGCACTAAAATTACCTATAAAAAAGTAGCATCGAACCAAAAAAAGGTGAATCGGTTGGTGTTCAACACCTTGGATGTACCTTATGGGAAAAAGTTTCAGTTGGTACTATCCGATGGTACGGAAGTATACCTTAATTCGGGTTCCTCAATTACATACCCAGTGGTATTTTACGACGAAGGCCCAAGGAATGTTGTTCTTAGAGGGGAAGCTTACTTTACCGTTGCTTCAGATTCTTTAAGGCCATTTACGGTCAGCACACAGCTTCTTGATGCAAAGGTCCTAGGGACGGAATTTAATATTTCCAGTTACCGAGATGACGAACATATTCAAGTGGTACTTGTTGAAGGTAGTCTGTCAGTCGGTCGGAATAATTCTATTGGTTCGGGAGATGTAATCCTAAAACCGAATCAGCTGGCTTCCTATTCCTATTCCGATGATGAACTAGCCACTGCTAATATAGATGTCAGCAGTTACATTGCTTGGAAAAATGGCATATTGTTGTTCAAGAACGAAGACTTTTATCATATCGCAAAAAAACTTGAAAGGCACTATGATGTAAAAATCGAGATAAAGGATATGCAGGTAAGCAAAGAAAGTTATACAGGAAGGTTTAAAACGGAAACCATTGAGGAAATACTACAGGCTTTTCAACGGATTAAAAGTTTTGACTACAACATTGAAAACAATAACATTAAAATTAACCTTAAAAACTAAGCGTATGGAGTGAACCTTAAAAGAATCAGGGATTGCTGGAACAATCCCATGATTCCAAACGAATTTAAAAACTATTTGACCAATTTCTAAACTCTCTCAAAAGTATGAAAAACACACTATGTAAAAGGTATTTTACGATTAAAATAGACCTGAAAATGAAAATTACCATGTTGTTTCTTTTGGTTGCCTTTTTTCAACTTCAGGCAAATAACACGTATTCCCAGAAATCCAATATTTCTATGAACATGAAGGATGCTACGATAGCCTCCGTATTTGAAGAAATAGAGAAAACGACCGATTTCAACATTCTTTATAAGAATTCCACTTTAGACATCAATAAACGTATTTCCGTAAACGTCGACAAAGTCAAGATAGATGAACTGATGGGAATAGTTCTAAAGGAAACCAATGTTTCTTTTGAAATTAGAAGAAAACTTATCGTGTTGGTTGAAAACGGCAAAACGTTGAATTCCGGTACAAGTCCGGCCTCATCCAATCCTCCAAAGGTTCCGGATCAAACTATGACGGTAACTGGCACGGTAACCGATCAAGACAATATTCCCTTAGGTGGAGTGAGTATTGTCATCAAGGGCTCCACTAAGGGGGTTTCCACCAATTTTGATGGGGAATATGAAATAGAAGCTTCTGAGGGCGATATTCTTGTGTTCTCCTATATTGGCTTTTCCTCACGTGAAATCAGTGTAAAACAAGCAGACGTAATTAACGTTGCCATGATGCAAAGTTCAATGGATTTGAACGAAGTAATCGTTACCGCAACCGGTGCGCGCCGTAAGGTTGAGATGGGAAATTCCATTGCGAATCTCAACGTTGCCGATGACGTAAAGCAGCGGCCGATAAGCAATGTCTCGGACCTACTTCAGGGCCAGGCGACCGGCGTTCAGATTTCAAGTAGTGGAGGTTCTACAGGCATGGGCTCGCGCATTAGGATCAGGGGTTCGAACAGTGCATCCCTTTCCAACGAACCAGTAATTTATGTTGATGGTATTTTGATTAATAACGAGGCAAATTCAATCTCTTTTGAAACAGGTGGGCAATCCCCTTCCCGTTTAAATGATATCAACCCAGAGGATATTGAGTCTATCGAAATCATCAAGGGTCCTTCCGCGGCAACATTATACGGATCTATTGCGGCCAACGGTGTAATTCGTATTACCACTAAAAAAGGTAAACAAGGAGAACCAAGATGGTCTGCATTTTTCGAGAGCGGTTTGGTAGAAGATGTAACAACCTATCCCAAAAACTATCAGGCACTTGACGCAGCAGGCAATCCCGGTTTCAACTTTGAAGCGGCCGAAGGCACTTTTGTCCACAGTACGGTCAATTCTTTTCAGCCCTTGAACGACCCGCGTACCTCGCCTTTTAGAACCGGACAGTCTTATGGCGGTGGGTTGAGCGTATCGGGAGGTTCGGAAGTACTCACCTATTTCCTTTCGGGAAGTCTTACCGACGGTGAAGGCGTGTTGCCCGTCAATAACATAAAAAGAACGAATTTCCGGGGAAATTTCGGAGCCAAGATTACTGATGACCTTAAGGTAAATTTGACCACGGGCTACACCAACAGTAATCTGGAACTTCCCTTGAACGATAATTTTGCCCTCGCATTAATGAGTCAGGGCCTAAATGGTACATCGACCATAGATGTCAACAACGGTTGGGGTGAATTTACACCCGATGAACTGTTTACCATAGACACCCGGCAAATAATCAATCGTTTTACCAGTGGTCTTGAACTCATTTGGCAACCCTCTGAAAAATTGAACCTAAGAGCCTCCGGAGGCCTAGATTTTACATCCCGTTGGGACAGTCAGTTTTTCCCCACGGGTGAAGCCCCTGATTTTCTAAACTACGACGAAGGTGCCCGGTTCTCTAATAGGTTCAACGATTTTGTCTATACTTTGGATGCCGTAGGTTCTTACAAAACAGATCTTTGGGAGGGCATAAATTCCAGAACTTCCCTTGGATTCCAATATTTACAGAATCTTTCGCAAGGCACCTTCGCAACCGGTCTTCAGTTGGTTGCGGGTAGTAATTCTATTGCGGGGGCAGCAGTAACACAAAGTAACGAACAGACCATCGAGTCGCGTACCGTAGGGGTCTTTGTGGAGGAACAGATCGGTTTTAATGACAAATTGTTCGTGACAGGTGCCGTACGGGCCGATCGCGGGAGTTCTTTTGGTGCCTCGTTCAATTCGGTATTTTACCCCAAAGTGAGTGCTTCTTGGCTGATTTCGGAAGAAGAATTTTTCAATGATTCCGACAAATATGGCATAAGCTCGTTACGGCTTAGGGGAGCCTGGGGAGCCTCGGGGGTACAACCGGGCACCAATGATGCGCTGAGGTTTTTCAATCCCATAGCCGCTACACTGGACGGACAAAGTGTTACCGGGGTCACTATTGGCAGCGTTGGAAACTCCGACTTAACCCCAGAGCGGTCAACGGAAGTTGAGTTCGGCTTTGATGCGAAACTATTGTCCGAAAAAATTGGCTTTGAAATGACCTATTTTAATAAACGTACCGAAGATGCTCTTATATTTAGGCAATTGCCCTTATCGCTCGGCGTGGGCGAAGGGCGCTTTGAAAATTTGGGTTCCGTTAAAAACTCGGGTATTGAAATTGGATTGAATACAAGAATCATCGAAACCGATAAGTTTTTCTTTGGGGTAGATTTTGTGGGTTCGTTCATAGATAATGAATTGATAGAATTGGGTGAGGGCATACAACCGGTCATTTTTGGTCAACAACGTCACGTTGAAGGCTTTCCCCTTGGCGGTTACTGGGATGAAACCTATACTTTTAACGATGCCAATGGCGATGGTTTCATTGGGCAGGATGAGATACAAGTTGGGGAAGTAGGGTACTTAGGTACGCCGTTTGCCACTACCGATATTTCATTTACCCCAACACTTAGTTTTTTCGAAAATCAATTTGTGCTAAGAGGACTCCTAAACTACAGGGGTGGTCAAAAACTTTATAACAACACCGGTTCTTGGCGAAACGGGAATAGTAACAACCAAGAACTGAACGATCCCAATGCCTCGCTTGCCGATCAGGCAAGGGCCGTTGCATCAAAATTTTTGGGCACTAATGCTGGTTATATTGAAGATGCTTCGTTTTGGAGGCTACGTGAAATTTCGTTGACCTATAATGCGCCTGTCACCTTTTCGAGTCAATTTGGTTTTGATCGTATAAGCCTGACGCTTTCCGGGCAAAACTTGGGTGTATGGACCGACTACACGGGACTTGATCCGGAAATAAGTTCTGAGGGGCAAGCCAATTTTACTACTGAGGAATTTCTCAGTCAACCACCCGTGCGTTCTTGGAAAGCAAGGCTAAACCTATCTTTTTAATATAAAAAAATCTAAGAAAATGAGAACATTACTGAAAATAAAAAACAACTATTCCAGATTGATCTTTAATGTCGTTGTTTTGGTTGTACTTACATCGTTGAGTATTTCTTGCGATTCGGTGGTAGAAGTTACAGATCCTGATATTGTTACACCGGAATCACTTAATAGCGAAGCCGGTATACAAACCCTACGCGCGGGTTCTTTGGGAGATCTTGCCGTGGCCATGAGCGGTTCCGCAGCAGGCCATGGGGCTACCACGGGCCTAATCGTTATGAGCGGCCTTATGGCTGATGAGTATAGTTATTCTGGAACCTTCCCCACTAGACGTGAGGCTGATACCCGAAACCTTCAAGATATTAACGGTGACATAAATACAATTTATGGTAACCTGCACAGATCACGAACCGGGGCCGAAACTACTATAGACCTTCTTGCCAATTTCGGCGGAAATCCAGAAGTGGAAAGCGAGATGCAAAGTATCGTTGGGTATGCCTATGTCATGTTCGCAGAAACCTTTTGCGGTGGGGTTCCCTTTAGCAAGGCACCTGCCGACGGAGGTGAATTGATCTATGGCGAGCCTTTGACTACTGAGCAAATGTTTAATGCTGCGGTCGAATGGTTTGACCAAGCCATCACCAACGCCGGCAGCAACGATAAATTGGCCAACCTGGGGCGGTTAGGCAAGGCCCGCTCCCTTTTGGGCCTAGGACAAATTGATGCCGCGGCTGGCGAAGTATCTGCTGTTCCATCAGATTTTGTTTACAATATTGAACAATCAGACAACAGTCGTAGACAAGAGAACGGTATTTATATAATGACCACTGTTCGCCGTCAGTTTTCTATAGCAGATGGCAAAGGCGGCAATGGTCTAATGTACCGCTCCGCTATGGATCCCCGGACACCTTGGGACGGGGGCACGGAATTTGGACAAGATGATATTACCCTGTATTACAACCAACTCAAATTCAATTCCTCCAGTGTACCCGTGGCCTTGGCCTCAGGAATAGAAGCAAGGTTGATCGAAGCCGAGGCGGCCGCTAGTGCAGATGATGCCCAAACCGTCGAGAATATACATAATGAACTTAGGGCCGCAATGGGTCTATCAGAGTTAGACCTCTCAGGAATTAGTGGCGAAGACCTGTTGCTGGCCCATTTTTCAGAACGTGCCTTTTGGTTGTTCAGTACCGGTCATCGACTGGGAGACCTAAGAAGACTTGTGGATGTTTATGATATGATGCCCTCAAGTGTGTTTCCATGGGGGCCTTATTTCAAGGGAGGGGAATATAATCCCAATCTTAAATTTCTAGTCCCACAGTCAGAATCGAACAACCCCAATTATGTTGGCTGTTTGGATTGAACATATTTGAAAATGTCATACAAAAAAGAGAGGAGGCTTTTTAGGGCCTCTTTTCTTTTTAAGTTTGCTGAAGGCAAAGTTGTCAATTACATTTTTTATGAAAAACCTGTTAGCGATTCCAAAATTTGAACGTTCTGGAAGCTTCATTTTCTTATGTGCCTTGTTTTTGTTGTCCGGCACCGCTGGCCTTATATTCCAAGTGATTTGGATGTACCGGCTGGGACTTGTGTTCGGGAATGCGGCGTATGCAACGGCTGCAACATTATCCGCTTTTTTTCTCGGATTGGCCCTTGGGGGACGGTTTTTTGGCAAGGCTTCCGCCCGTTTTAAACGGCCACTTCGCTTATATGGCTTTATGGAGCTAGGTATTGCCGTAACGGCACTCTTGTTGATTCCTGGCCTCCATTTCTATGAAAAGTACTATTCTGATATCGTATCTTTTTTAGGGGTTTCAAGAAGCGTTCTCTTAGTCATCAAGTTTGTATTTGGTATTTCATTACTTTTTTTTCCTTCATTTTTAATGGGAGGCACCTTTCCCGTTTTGGCACAGTACATCGGGAAAAATCGAATTGACCTTTCAAGACGTGGAACGATTTTGTATGCCGTAAATACCTTAGGGGCCGCTCTAGGTGCTTTTGCTGCCGCGTTTTATTTGTTAGCTAGGTACGGGGTCAGTGCAACCTATGGCTTTGCCATGGCCCTGGCTCTTTCCGTAGGGGTTCTGGCGCTTGTTATCGACCGCTTTTATAAGACTCCCCACCCAGCTGCTCTTGAAGCCTTCGATTGGCCTGAAAAGCACGAAAAATCCACTTACGCTACATCCGAATTGGGTTATGGCCAATTCATCACGGTCGCCTTTTTTTCCGGGGCCTTGGCACTAGCGGCCGAAACCTTATGGACTAAAATGTTCGCCCAAGTTTTACAAAATTCGGTCTATTCGTTCGCTGCAATATTGGTAGTGTTCCTTTTATCCCTAGGGCTTGGCGGTATTTTATCCCATGTGCTGGTAAGGCTAAGGGCGCCGTCAACAAAACTTTTGATCTTATTGTTGGCCTCGGCCGCAATTTTGATAGGAATATCTCCAACGGTATTCAGTACTGTGACAAACGGACTTGAGTACCTTGCAGTGAACGCATCTTGGCTTACATATATATTGTCCGTCTTTAAACTAAGCCTAATAGTAATTATGCCTCCAACTATTATTTTAGGTGCCGTGTTTCCCTTTCTGTTGAAAGCGGCCCCTACAATCCAAATGCCATCTGGGATAATCGCGGGCAAATTAGTACTCTACAATTCGTTGGGCGGCTTTGTGGGACCGGTAGTGGCAGGTTTTGTTCTACTTGATTTGGTCGGCCTCTGGAATAGTATAAAAATCATTGCTGTTCTGTATGGCATCTTAGCTCTATTGATTGTTTTCCCAGCATCCGGAAAAAAGAAAATTATTCAACTTTTATTACCAGTTGCATTGATTTTCGGAATATTCGTGTTGAAAAACCCACCTCTTGTACAATTGAAAACAGGAGAAAAAGTACTGGATTATTGGCAATCAAGCGACGGTGTCGTCTCTATAATACAATTGGCGGGAAATTTAGAGATGCGATTAGATAATTTTTATGTGCTCGGGGATTCGAAATCGTTTTTGGTCGAGCAAATGCAGGCCCATGTTCCGCTTATGATACATCCAGCACCAAAAAATGTGGCGTTTTTGGGACTGGGGACCGGCATCACGGCAGGTGCGGCGTTTAACCATGATGTAGAAAATGTAGTAGCCGTTGAACTGGTGTCCAACGTGGTTATTGCGGCAAAACGTTATTTTTCACCTTGGACCAATGGACTTTTCAAAGATAAACGGGCGAATATAGTAGCTGACGATGCCAGAAACTTTCTTCTGGGCGCCAATAAGAAATTCGACGTTATTATCGGAGACCTTTTTACCCCGTGGCATGCGGGTACGGGAAGTCTTTACACCCTTGAGCATTTTGAACAAGTTAAAAAGCGATTATCGCCCGGTGGCATCTTTGCGCAATGGTTACCGCTATACCAGCTTACACCTGAGAACTTCAATACCATTGCCGCTACATTTGCAGCCGTTTATCCACAAGTGACACTCTGGCGGGCCGATTTTTCCACGGACCGGGCCAGTATCGTACTCGTTGGCCAGGAAGCAGGCTCACAGCTTAACGATAATACCTTACGCAAAAATATTGTCCATGTAGTGGGTAAGCAAATTGACCCGGAAAACAACCACATGGCCGGTCTTTTTTATCTAGGTAACTTGGAGGCCATTAGAAATCGGTTGTCGGGTGTTGAACTGAATACCGATGACAGAAGGTCTATTGAATTTAAGGCACCTATTCTATCGCAACAAGCCAATTCGGGCAGTGCAAGCTATATTACAGGCAAGGAGTTGGATGATTTGTTGACCTTATTAAATACTAATCTTCCTGCTGGGAAAGACCCCTATCTTTCCAACTTGGCAGAGGAAGAAATTCGATTTGTAAAAGTGGGGGCGCTTTACCATCGTTATTTGCGATATGTCAGTACCGGGGAAGAAGATAAGGCAAAAAAAATACGGGAACAGATACAGTTCTTGGCTCCGGACTTTTTACATACGGAGACCAAAGCTATTAATGAAAAAAATAAGGGAATACAAACAAACAAGAAATAAAATGAATTACCAAAAAACAACTGGACCGATCAAGGACTATATGAAACAAGTAAGCAACAAACCATTCTTTTTTTCGATTCCAATAATCATATCCATACTATCTTTTAGTCTTTCCTTTGCGCAACAAGATATCATCGATAAGGCCATAGCGGTTTCGGGAACCGAAAAATTGAAAAATGCAAAGGCTTCATTTGATTTTAGGGATTACCAGTATACATACAAAAGAAACCAAGGGCGATTTGAATACACAAGAATCGGCAAGAAAGGCGATGGCACGGAAATACGGGATGTCTATACCAATAAGGGGCTGGTCCGCTATGTGGCCGATACCTTGATAAGCCTTACCGAAAAAAGAGAGAAAGCCTATACCAATTCGGTAAATTCAGTGATGTACTTTGCATTTCTTCCATTATGGCTCAAAGACCCCGCGGTCATTGTAGAAGACCAAGGTAGAAGCGTGATAAAAGGTAAGGAGTACTATAAAATCCGTATTACTTTTAAGCAAGAGGGCGGTGGCGATGATTTTGAGGATGTGTTCCTCTATTGGTTCGATGTCAAGGATTATAGTATGGACTACCTCGCCTATAAATACTTTACCGGCAAAGGGGGAATGCGGTTTCGGGAAGCTTACAACCAGCGCAACGTTAATGGGGTCGTAATACAGGATTACCGTAACCTACAACCTAAAATAAAAGACGGCATTGATTTTGATGAAATCGAGAAGGCTTTTGAAAATGACCAACTGGAAGAACTCTCACTCATTCAATTGAAAAATGTGAAAATCAAAACGATACCCAAACCTTAGCTCAGTCTAATTCATTCAAAGACCCGAAGTAGGTTTCCCGTAAGTTCAGTCTGGAATATTTTTAAAGGGTTGCTCGTAATACTGTTCAAGGGCTTTCCGGTTTGGTCAAAGCGTGCGCCATGGGTAGAACAATAGTAAATACCGCCGTCGTTCTCCACAAACCTAACTTCCTCGGTCTGTTGATGGCTGCATATCTGACTGGCCGCCACAAAATTACCTTCTAAATTTTTAACTACGACCACATAGTCCTTCAAAATATAATCGCCGTTGTTCTGTAAGCCATTACCCTCGTTGGAGCTAAGGTCTATCGTAAAATCGATTCCGGTAGGTATCGGTCTCATATCCTCTGGGGAAACGTCTCCGTTACCATCTTTGGAACAGCCTTGAACACACGGAAAAACAATGGCAAACGCGGCACCGGCACCCAAACTTCGTAAAAATTGTTTTCTTTCCATAACAAAGACTTTTTAAAAATAAACGTCTTTTGCTAAAAAATCGTATGCAAAGAACAAATATGTAGTCTTCAGCGCATATTATAGAAGATAGTAAAATCAATAATTTCTCTACAAGGGGGTCTAATTGAGTGTTTGAACGCATCCGATTTATACTGTCCTATACCCGCAAGCGTCAACAATTTTTTTTAGTACTATGCTGATTGTGTTTAGTAAAGAACAAGAATAGCTTTTATTCGAGTTGCTACATTCAACTTTTTTTACAAACATGACGATCGTCATGTTTGTGTTTGATCACTTACGTTACTTTTGAAAAATAATGTCATTTAAATTGAGTGTAACTATATAAAAATGAGATTATTATATATTTTTTAAATTGACAGGTAATTTTAAAACCCAAACGGTTTTTTGCTAATTTTAGAGTATGAAGCGCTTTTTACGTAAAATAGTATCCATCGGTTTGACGTTCGCAATACTTTTTGCGACCACATCCTTTAGCGCTGATATGCATTTCTGTTGTAACAAATTAGTGGATATTGCCGTATTTGGTAAGGCAAAATCTTGTGATGATAAAGTTCAAAAAAGCGAAAGTCCTTCCAAGGAGTGTTCTGTAGGAGCCGAGGATTGTTGCAGGAATGAAACATTTAGCAAGGCCGGTGATGACAACGTTAAAAAGGTTACCGCGGAATTCAGCATCGAAAACTATGTTTTCTTACATAGCTTTTTTTACACCTATATAAATCGATTTGAAGGGCTAGATAAAAACATCGTTCCCTTTGTAAATTATGATCCGCCATGGATAGAGAAGGACACTCTTGTGCTTCATGAAACTTTCCTTATTTGATTTTTTTTCAAACAGATTATTGATCCAATAATCTGTACTTCTTGTTGGCCGACATCGCGTTCTGCCCTCTAATGTCGTACCCTTTATTCCAACGACACTCGCTCCAATTGGTCAAAATACCAAATAATAATGAGTCCTTATGGACACAAGCAATTAGAACATTTAATAAACCCTAAAGTATGGATTCTCAGAGAGAATACTGGATCAAGAATATGGTCTGCAGTCGGTGCCTTAAGGTCATAAAGCAGGACCTTGAAGAAATCGGTGTAGAAGTGCTTTCCCTTGAACTGGGCAAACTATCAGTCCGTATCACTACTGAAATTGATAAAAAAATCGATTTGAAAATAGCGGAGGTGCTTCATTCCAACGGATTTGAAATCGCCAAGAACGAGGAGGAAATGATCGTTGAGAATATCAAGATCACCTTAATCGAACTTGTAACAGACCTTCCTTTACATATTAAGGAAAAGACTTCAGAACATTTGGCAGCGGAACTACATCGGGATTATAAGATGTTGAGCAAGGTTTTCTCCAAAAAAGAGAACGTCACGATTGAAAAGTACTTTATAAAACTGAAGGTCGAAAGGGTCAAAGAGCTCATACAGTTGCAACAGCATGCGTTCTCAGACATAGCCTATCTACTCGATTACAGTAGCGTGAACCATTTGTCCAGTCAGTTCAAGAACGTTACCGGAGTAAGCATGACGGATTATAAGAACAGCCAAATCTGGAAACGGAGCTTCCTTGACGAAATTATATAAGGAAGAACGAAAATTATGCAGACAAAGGCTTATGGTAACAGCTACTTTTATCAACGACACTAATTTAATATGAAAACAAAATGTTTATATACATCAAACATATGGTGAGTTTGCGCTGTAAGATGGTGGTAGAGCAAGAACTGCGAAAGCTGGGCCTGCGTTATGTCAACGTAGACCTTGGATCCATCGAAATCCTTGGGAATATCACTGATTTCCAAAGAGATCAGCTACGTAAAAACCTGAAGGCCTGCGGTCTGGAACTGCTTGAAGATAAGCGGAGGATCATGGTTGAAAAGATTAAGGCCTTAATTATTGAAATGGTCCATTATTCCGATGAATTGCCCAAGGTAAACAACTCGGATTACATCAGCGAAAAACTGGGTTATGACTATACCTATTTGGCAAATACATTTTCCGAAGTAAAGGGAATCACCATTCAGCAGTACATTATTTTAAACAAAATTGAGCGGGTCAAACAACTGTTGCTGTATGATGAATTGAATCTAACGGAAATATCCTATAAGCTGTCCTACAGTAGCGTCTCACATTTGTCGAACCAGTTTAAAAACGTTACGGGGTTCGCCCCATCTTATTATAAAAAACGGAAAAAGAAACGAATTAAATATCTAGAGAATTTGTAGTCCATGGTAAAAATTGTTCGAATAAAAGCCTTTTTGGTTCAAACCCTACCTCGCCGTCAGCTAGGTTTGAGGCTCTTTTTAGGCACGAACATTAATACAAAGAATGTGGGAAAAATATAACTCTTCCTCTTTCTTATGTAACACAATAATAGCAAAATTCCCTCAACTTTAAGTTTAGGGAATGGAAAAATAGAATTGACGAAAATAAGTAGCAATTAAAAATCAAATATGATGAGAACGATAACAATTATTTTATTGGCAATGGGCTTAATAAGTCTATCCAGTTGCGAACAGAAAACAGATCCTAATGCAATGCTTGAAAATTCACAAACGAGAACGGAACTCTTTGATGCAATTGCCAGTAATCACAGCTATATGACCCAATTCATGGACAATATGCAAACCAACGACCATGCCATGCAGATGATGCAGGGCAACCAAAAGATGATGGGCCATATGATGCAGGGTGGCGGAATGCAGATGATGATGAAAGACAGCATGATAATGAAAAACATGATGGGCGATCAACCTGTGATGCACGCAATGATGGACAGAATGATGAAAAGTCCGGAAACAATGAATTCAATGATGCAAATGATGCACGAAAACGGAATGATGAGTGAAGATTGTATGGAGTCGTGCAAAAAAATGATAGAAGAAAGTGAATTAGAAGCCAGGGAACAAGGCGAACTCGAATTGAGCAAAAGCCAAAGCCATGGCGATCATCATTAAAGAATATAACATTTAACACTAATAAATAGAAATCATGAAAGGACATTGGATATGGATGGTCATCGGTTGCGGTATTCCGTTACTGTTAATTTTTTTCGCCCCGGCACTGGGTATCACAGGCTACAATGGAATTTTTGCCTTTATCCTTCTAATGTTTGCAGTACATCTTTTAATACCGCACGGGGGTCATGGCAGGCATGGCGGGCATAAGAGCGGCAGTCAAGGCCACGCCGGCCATGGAGGTGCCGATCATGAACACCGTAAGGCAGAATCGATAGCAGGTACTGAAGAAGAAGAACACAAAGGGCATCGGCACCATTAGAAATAAATAGAAACAAATGAAACATAAATATCAAATAAACGGAATAAGCTGTGGCGGCTGTGTCACAAGGGTAAGAAAAACCTTGGAAGCGCACCCGGCCATAGAGAAGGCCGAAATCTTTTTAAGCCCGAAAGGAAAGACGATCATCAGCATGAACAAGAAGCTTACGGTCGAAGAACTGCAAGGGCAACTCAATAAACTTGACGGCTATACCATTACAGAGATCATTTAAAATAATACGAACCTTAAAATTTAGAACATGTTTTACAAAGATGGATTTTTTTGGGGCATGCACCTTATCTGGTGGGCCATTTGGATCGTGGCCTTAGGCTGGATATTTTTTGCACCTTCCAGTACAACTTACACAGAAACCATAGAAGACGATCCGGCCACAATGCTCAAAATCCGGTTTGCCAAGGGCGAGATTTCCAAGGAGGAATATGAGCGATCAAAGAAACTTTTAAAATAGGAAAGACAAACAACTATTAACCTTTAAACCTAAAACTATGCATTTTTTCGACGGACACTGGGGCGGTATGCACTTCGTATGGTGGATCATATGGTTCATTCTTTTAATATGGATATTCTTTGTGCCATACGACATCCCTTACCGAAAATCAAAGAAGGAAGACCCTCTCGCAATTCTCAAAAAAAGATTTGCCAATGGGGAAATTACAAAAGAGGAATTTGAGGAAACAAAAAGGATTCTAAAATCCAAATAGTGTCATTTCAGTTTTGACTTGACACTAGGAAGTAGCTACAATTAGTAACACTTAAAATGAATCAAAATGAAAACAAAAATCAAAAAAACAGTAGGAATTGTTTTGGCCGTTTTCACATTATCGGCCTGTGCACAAAAACAGGAAAGTGCTGTAAAGGATATGCTTAAGGACCCGTCACAACAAGAGGAGGTTTTGACCTTGATGGTCGAAGACCACGATCTGGGCAAAAAATACATTGCCAAGATGATGGATAACGACCATGCCATGGGAATGATGGTGGACGAACTCGTAAAAGAGGCGGCTAAGGATACCATACTTGCGAACAAATTGAGCGATATGATCACTAGATATCCTGACCTTATGCTACTGACCACCCACCATTTTATGCCGGTCATTGCCAATGACAGCCTTTTGAGCGACACCTTTTGTGACCACACTTTGGAGCATGAGGAATTGGAAAAAGCTATGCACAATAAAATGGAATACAAAAAGAGCCTTGAGCGCAACCATTGACCCCGACTTTGGTTTTAACGCAAAGTATTGCATTTAAAAATGAACAGCAACTAAAAACATTAAAACAAGAATCATGAATCGTATCAATGTAAAAAAATTCGGTTTTGCCATGGGGCTGACCGCTGCAATCCTCTACGCTGGCTGCATGATCGTTTTGGCCACAGCAGGACAAGAAGGAAGCATAACCTTTTTCAACAGCCTGTTGCACGGCTTGGACACCACCAGTATAATACGGGTAGACGTGCCAATTTGGGAGGCACTTATTGGCATTGTCCAGACCTTTATCATTGCCTGGCTCACGGGTGCCCTGATCGCCGCTTTTTATAATGCACAACTTAAAGCCAAATAAAACCTTAAAATTATTAAAGACTCTAAAATTATGGACAGAAGAAATTTTTTGGCAACGGGTGCCGTATCTACGGCGGGCATGCTGTTTTTTCCCGGCAATCTCTTGGCCGAAAGTGCCAAGGAGGCCAACAAACAACGCTTAACACAACCCCTACCCTTTAAAAAAAATGGCGAATGGAAAGAATTTGAACTTTACATCGATATCAAGGTACACGAACCCGCCCCGGGTTTTAAATACCACACCTTGGCCTTTAACGATATGATTCCCGGCCCTGAGATACGGGTCGACTATGGCGATAAAGTACGGGTGAAATTCAAAAACAAAACCGGCATCAACCACACCATACACTGGCACGGTATCTATGTGCCCTGGCGTATGGACGGAGTCCCCTACGTGAGCCAGCTGCCGGTAATGCCGGAGAACGAATTTATTTACGAATTTGAGGCAAAACCCGTGGGCACCCATTTTTACCACTGCCATTGGGGCACGGTCATGCACATGCAGGCTGGGATGTTCGGGAGCATAATCGTAGAGGATCCAGACGATCCTATTAAAAAACAGTTTCCGTACGAACGGGAATATACCTTGGTATATGGTGCGCACGACGTCAACTACATCCGCAATGAGATGAACCGGATGCTGGACCGTATGAAGGAACGTAACTATCTTATGAAGGAAGGCCGCTTCGATCCGGAGCGCTGGGCCGTGTTCAATAACCACGACCAGTTTGCCGAATCCATCAAGAACGGATGGGAGCCGCCCTATGCATTGAGCCGCAGGGCCCCGGCAAGCCTGCCACAGGCAGACTGGTTCACCGTAAACGGCAAGTCGTATCCCGAGACCCCGTACCTTTTTATAAAATCGGGCGAAAAGATACGGGTACGCCTTATCAATGCTGGTGCAGAGATACATAACCTTCACCTGCACGGGCATGACTTCTGGATGGTGGCCGATGACGGAATTCCTTTATCTCATCCTTGGAAACGAAACACAGTGCCGTTGACGCCCGGCAAAACTTTCGATATCATTATTGAGGGGGACAATAGGGGTATCTGGACCTTTCATGACCACGATACGCGAAAAGTGACCAATAATGGCTTATACCCTGGAGGAAATTTGTTGGCATTGGTATACGAAGACTTACCCGAAGATGAACTCATCATTACCAAACACAGTGGCAACACCATGTTCAACAAGGGCATGGGAATGGAAGGAATGGATATGGATATGGGCAAACCAATGAATATGGACAAGATGCTGTTCGGGGACGATAAGCTTCCCAAGATCGCCCTGGACGAATAATTATTAATAAACCAAAAAAATCATCATGAATAAAATATATGTAATCCTATTTTTTGCACTTTTCGCATTGCCGGGTTTTGCACAATTACCGGGATCGGAGCAATTGAACAGGGAAGATATGCTGCCCGAAATAGAACTGGGCATCAAGACCGTTTCTACGGGCAATTTTTACAGCAATCAGGGCAATGCCTCACTGGCCATACCCGTACTCAACGAAGGCGACCAGGTCCTTTCCGATTTTTCGGATTCCTATTTCCTCATTGGCGCCCGCCAAAAACTGTACAAAGGTTGGCGGGGCCAAATGGTATTGGGCTTCTCTTTCCCAGACGCCAATAGCGGCCTGGGGCAGGTTTTTTACAACCAGGTGATGGCACTTGTGGAAAACAAGAACAACATCATAAGGATCGGGCGTACCACCTCACAGACCATTTTGGGCGAGTTCAATACCATACGCGATGACGATGCGCTGCAATATACCTATGTGCTCAACCCCTTCTCCAACGGCCTCAATACCGAGGACAACCAATATGCGAACGTACTGGAATACACCCGCATCTTTGGGCAGCGCCTCTATGTAACCCTGCACGCCGAAAATTATCAGGATTTTGAGGAACCCAACGATTATTCCATCAATGGCCTTGGGGGCAGCATTATATATCGCCAACCGGAAAGCCAGTTGTGGAACCGCAAAATCTTAAGGGAAATAGGCTTTAGCTGGAACAACTTTTTATTGGACAGATCCGATTTGGCGCCCAATGCGGACAGCAACGAAACCTTGACCAGTTTTATAGGGAACGCCACCTTCAGTATATTGCCCGATCCCGTACATTTCGTCGATTTCAAGGTACAGGGCATCTACAACGACGGGCTCTCAACTATTGAAAACATCACAGATTATACCAGTTACACGCGCTCCCGCAGTACGGCGGCCTTTGGGATGCTCCGCTACCTGAACCGCAAGCTGGAACGGCCCAATTTCCAGATAGCCGCCGGGTTCGGGTACAAGGATTTTTCCAATACAGATGGCAACACCAACCAATATATGGCCATCGGCAATTTCCTGTACCGTGTGGGAAATAATTTCGACCTTATATTCCAGTACCGCTACAACAAGAACAATGGTGCGCTACAGCCCTTGCTGGGCGAGAGCCAGCACCGGGTGCAGATAGGCCTGGCCTATACCTTCAACAAATTGTTCAACAGCCAGTTCGATGGCAGGAATTCGTTGCTGAACCTGGAACACGGTTATATAAAATAGTTTAAGGAAAACGACCAATGAAAGTTAAAAGGACTACATCAAAAATAGGGACCATATTCATTCATGCACTCGTGGGAACAGGTATTTTCTATTTCCTTGTCCATCCTTTTACCATGGTGCTCTATTGGTTTGAATTTAGCAATACGACCATTTCATTTTCATTATTTCGAGAAGTGTTGCAAGAACGCTTTTTGGAATCATTTACCTTAGATATGCGGGGTATGGGTGGATTACTAGCTTTATTAGGGGTACTCCTGGGAACAATTTCGGGTTTGTTTTGGATAAGCCTTAAAAAGAAAAATGAACTTATTGGTACACAACAGCGCCTTCTGCAACAGGATATTGCAGCCCTTATAAATGCCGGCGAGAATGAACGGGTAGAATTTAAGTCATCCATCCGCTATGATTATTTTAGGAAAACCACCAACCGCGAACTGGAACTGGCCATTGCCAAGACCATTGTAGGTTTTATGAATGCAGAAGGGGGCAAATTAATTATTGGTGTTGATGACGATGGAAGCGTTTTGGGCCTGGAAAAAGATTTTAAGACACTCAAGCATAAAAACAGGGATGGCTACCAGCGGGAGGTATACCGGATTATATCCACCCAGCTGGGGCACGAAGCCTGTTTCAGCAATCATATTTCCTTTTATGTCGTCAATGAAAAGGAAATATGTGTCATAGACATTGAACCATCCAAAGACCCTGTTTACGTTAACGATGGTGCGGACACGACCTTTTACGTGCGCACCGGTAATGCTACATATCCCTTGACCGTAAAAGAAACCGTGGATTATTTAAAAACCCAAAAAACGTAAAAATTATGCAATATGTCTGGTTCATATGGTCCCTTATTATTCTAGCCCTCTGGGGCGTGGTCTATCTAATGAAGAAAGATTCTCGAAGAGAAATGCTGAAGATGAGTTGGATAACCATGCCCTTCGGGCTTACAGAACCTTTGTTCGTTCCTGAATATTGGCATCCGCCGTCCCTTTTTGATTTGGCGATAAGGACAGGGTTCGATATCGAAAGCCTAATCTTCTCTTTTGCCATCGGAGGTATAGGCACGGTACTGTACAATCTAATTTTTAAGCGAAGGTATGTTGAAATACCGCACACTGAGCGCAAACATGCCATGCACAGACTTCACATATACATTCTTTTCGTCCCAGTTCTTGCGTTTTTGGTGTTGGCGCTGTTCACGCATTTGAATCATATCTACTGTGGAATATTGGCCATGTTTTTAGGTGGAATTGCCACGCTTTACTGCCGTCCGGACCTAAAGACCAAAATCTGGATAAGTGGGTTTCTGTTCACGGCATTGTACTTTGTTTATTTTGGAAGTATACAACCGTTCTATCCCGATTATGTAGAATTGTTCTGGAACCTAGAAAATCTGACCCATATCCTTGTTTTGGGTATCCCCATTGAAGAATTATTATTTGCCTTCACTTTTGGGATGTACTGGTCAGGATTATTCGAACACCTCTATTGGCGAAAACTCATTCAAACTGAAATTATAATTCCACTAAAAAATTAACACTATGAAACCTATTCCATCACATAGGAAAAACAATACTGCCCAAGGCATTACCATTAAAAATCCAATGCGAAAATTATCCATTGGTACATTCATCCTTTTATTGTTTTCAATATTATTTCTATCCTGTTCCAACAAGAAAAAGAAAGTGGCTGAAAGTAAAATCCAGCCAACTGTTGAAACATCCCTAACAGCAGATGAAGCCATTGTGCCATCCGAAAATTATGAAATCGTTCCCAACGAAAAAGTATGTATGGTCAACGACCGATATATGGGTGTGTCCCAAATACCTATTGAAGCCAACGGAACTACTTATTACGGATGTTGTGAAAATTGTGTTGAAAAGTTACAGAAAAACCTGGATGATGTCCGCTTTGGAAGCAATCCACTTAACAATAAAAAAGTTGATAAAGCTTTAGCAATTATTGTCCAGGATAAAAACAGCGGAAGTGTTTATTATTTCACTTCTCAAGAAGATGCCCAAACATTTATTAATAAGAATAAAGGATAGAAAGCCTTTATTCATAAAATTTCAAGTTATGAGGATAGTATTGGCCATAGATGGCTCTGATTTTAGTAAGACGGCCATAGATGAACTTGCGGCGCTACCGTTGCCGTCAGGTACCGAAGTTCGTATCATATCGGTTTTTGAGAGCCCTGTTCTGGCCGCTCCGGGAGTAGTTTCTATGGGCGGAGGGCTTGGTAATTATTATGAAGAGGCCTTGTCCCAAGCAAAAAAATCAACAGAAGAAATCGTTGACCTGGCGGTCCAGATGTTACGAGAAAAAAATCCCCGACTATCGGTAACAACAGCAGTTGTGAACGGGTGGCCTAAAAATGTGATCTTGGAGGAGGCAGAAGCCTTTAACGCAGATTTAATAATTGTAGGGTCACAAGGTCGCGGGGCGGTATCAAGGTTTCTCCTCGGCTCGGTTTCCCAGTCGGTGGCAATGCACGCCCGCTGTTCGGTCATGATAGTCCGAAAGCGCGGAATGAACAAGAAGGACCAATAATAAATATTGGTTATAAGCTTAAAAATGAAAGATAGTGTATCATCCAAAAGACAAATCATGAAAATAGTATTGGCAATAGATGGTTCCGACTTTAGTAAAGTCGCCATAGATGAACTTGCGGCACTGCCGTTGGCTGCGGGTACCGAAGTATGTATTTTGAATGTGTCCGAAAATCCCATGTCGTCTGTTCCCGGCGTCCTACCATTTGGTGGCACGCTTGGCAATTATTATGAAGAGGCCATATTCGATACAAGGAAAATGGCAGAAGATCTTGTTAATGAGGCCTCAAAATCATTAAGAAATAATAATAACGCATTGTCTATAACAACAGCGGTGGTCAATGGTCTTCCCAAAAGTGCAATTTTGGAAAAGGCGGAAACCTTTAATGCCGATTTAATTGTAGTCGGGTCTCAGGGTCATGGTGCATTCTCTCGATTTCTGCTCGGATCGGTCTCCCAGTCCTTGGCAACACATACCGACTGTTCCGTCATGATAGTACGGAAACGCGATTCGAAAGAGAAAAATAACCGGTAAAAAGTGAATGAAACAGAATCAAATGTTAAACGGTATCGACGATCATACATGCAAAGTAACGGAAGTAATCTGCTTGCCAAATTCTAGGTTGCCACGGGTAGTCATAGTTGGAGGGGGCTTTGCCGGCCTGGCATTGGTGGAAGGGCTGAAGAATAAAGATGTTCAGGTGGTACTGATAGACCGCAACAACTTTCATCAATTCCAACCCTTATTTTATCAGGTAGCCACTAGCGGCCTCGAACCCGATAGTATTGTGTTCCCTTTTAGAAAACAAATTAAGGGGTATAAGAATGTGAGCTTCAGGCTGGCCGAGGTAAAGGAAATTCAAGCCTCTACCAATACTGTCATAACGGACAAAGGAAAACTTACCTACGACTATCTGGTCTTAGCAACGGGAACAAAGACCAACTTCTTTGGTATGGAAGAAGTGGAAAGAAATAGTTTGGGCATGAAGGATATCCGGGATTCCCTAAACATCCGCCACATGATGCTGCAAAACTTGGAGCAGGCCGCGATTACATGCGATGATGAGGAACGCGATGCCCTCACGAATTTTGTAATTGTGGGCGGCGGCCCCGCCGGAGTGGAAATGGCAGGTGCCTTGGCGGAGTTTTGCAAATACATCCTTCCAAAGGACTATCCCGAGTACCCTTCCTCCATAATGAACATTTATTTGGTGGAAGCTATGGACGAACTACTCGTGGCGATGTCAGACAAAGCTTCTTCAAAAACCCTGACCTATTTGGAAAATCTAAACGTGAAAGTATTGCTGAAAGAGTCCGTTAGCAATTATGATGGTAGGATCGTACAAACCAAAAGCGGGAAGACGATTTTGGCCAAGAACTTGATTTGGACCGCAGGTGTAAAAGGGGACTTCCCAAAGGGTATCGATGAAAGGCATGTAGTGAAGGGAAATCGCTTAAAAACCGATGCTTATTTGAAAGTAGACGGTCAAGAAAACATTTATGCCATCGGGGATATTGCCGCCCTGATTTCCGAAGAGACCCCAAAAGGCCACCCACAGGTAGCACAGGCGGCCATCCAACAGGGAAAATACCTTGCCTGCACATTGATGGGGATCATCAATGATAAACCAATAGGGTTATTTAGCTATAAGGACAAGGGTTCTTTGGCTACCGTTGGTAAGCGCAAGGCTGTTGCAGATTTAGGTAAACTAAAGTTTGCCGGCTATTTTGCTTGGTTGCTGTGGTCGGTCGTACACCTGTTATCCATTAGTGGGTTTCGAAACAAGTTATTGGTCGGCTTCAATTGGGCCGTAAGCTATTTTTCCTATGAAAAGAGCAATAGGGTAATTATTAGGAATTTCAAACTTAATACTACTGCAAAAACTCAAACAAAGGATAATTCCGAAAATCATTTGGAAAAGGATGTAAACACAAAAAAATCCAGTATTGATGTCTAAACACCATACAAATAACAGCATTATTAAATTCTTCGGCAGCACGGCCAAAGAACTCAATAACAGTGGTGTTGTTCTCTTTATCACGGTCGTCGTCGCAATGGTCTGGGCCAATTCGCCGTGGAAGGAATATTATATCGACTTAATGCAAACTGATATTGCCTTTACCGTTGGCAGTCTTCAGCTATCGGAGCCACTGCTGTTATGGATCAACGATGGTTTGATGGCCCTCTTCTTTCTACAAGTAGGTCTGGAGCTGAAACGTGAAATAATCGGTGGTAAACTTTCATCCCCAAAGAATGCGGTGCTACCTATTGGTGCAGCTATAGGTGGCATGGTACTTCCTGCCCTTGTTTATTTTATGTTCAATAGCTCGGGCGAAGCTTCTAATGGTTGGGGCATTCCCATGGCCACGGATATTGCCTTTTCTCTAGGGGTTCTGGCCCTTGTCGGCAAAAGACTGCCAGCCTCTTTAAGGGTTTTTCTTATTACGTTGGCGATAGTGGATGATTTGGGAGGCGTCTTGGTCATTGCCCTATTTTATACTTCCGGTATATCCGAGATGGATCTACTGCATGGGCTATTGTTCTTCGGAGCTTTGATTATAGGCAATTATGCGGGAGTGAGAAGTACTTGGTTCTATGCCATCATTGGTATCGGCGGTGTTTGGCTGGCCTTCTTTTTTTCAGGGGTACATCCAACCATTGCGGGGATTCTGACGGCATTTGCCATTCCAGGTAGGGTAAAAATTAAGGAGAATACCTTTTTGGAGCGTTTAGACCACCTGCATAAAAGGTTTCAGGAAACCAAGTCGATAAAGGGCACGCTTATCTCAAAAACGCAATTGGAGATATTGGAGGATATCAAGACTATAAGTTCAGAGGCGGAGACTCCCCTTCAAAAATTGGAAACGGCCTTAAATCCAATGGTGAATTTTGTTATTCTACCCTTGTTCGCTTTGGCGAATGCAGGAATACATCTTCATGGAGATTTGTTTAAAGTACTATCCAGTCCTGTTAGTTTGGGCATTGGCCTAGGTTTGATTTTTGGCAAATTTATCGGTATTACCGCTTTTTCAAGACTGCTGGTCGCGTTTAAACTGGCCAAACTACCAGAAAACGTGAATTGGAACATGATCTATGGTGTGGCTTTTCTAGGAGGTATTGGTTTTACGATATCATTGTTTATAAACGAACTGGCCTTCACGGACGAGTCCTTTATATTCACGGCCAAGGTAAGTATCCTATTCGCTTCTATGATAGCGGGGGTAATGGGTACTCTATTATTACACAGAAGCGGTAAAAAGTTACTAAAAGTAAACAACCTCGGGGCAAGCCCACGAGGCATTCGTAAGGAAACGACTTAACATATCGAGGCAAGCCTCGGAGCATTTAAATCTCGATTATCGAGTAAATAGGCAAAAAATATGACGACACTGACAAAAACAATAGACAAGGTACTTATAAAAACCTTTTTGAAAAACATAAGCGACCAAACATTCACGCTTGTGTTCTGGGATGGGGAAACCCATGAGATCGGGGAAGGGGAATTCAAATTCAAAATCATCATCCATAACTTTCCCGGCAAGAAAGAATTGTTTGCCGACCCCAGCACCGCCTTGGGCGAAGCCTATATGACCGGTGATATCGAGCTGGTAGGCAATCTACAGGAAATCGTGGAAAGCATCATGCGCCGTAATAAGAGCTTCTTGAACGAAAGCAAATTGTTGGGTATGTTGGGGAAATGCAGCCCTGTTGGAAAAAGGACATCGGAACGCGACATTGCCCATCATTATGATATAGGCAACGATTTTTATGCACTATGGCTGGACCCGACCATGAGCTATTCCTGTGCCTATTTTAAAACGGGATCGGACAGCCTCTACGATGCGCAAATGAACAAGATACACCATATACTGAAAAAGCTCAACCTTAGGGAAGGGCAAACCTTATTGGACATTGGCTGTGGTTGGGGATTCCTGGCCATCGAAGCTGCAAAGAAATACAGAGTAAGGGTGCTGGGCATTACGCTAAGCAAAGAGCAGCTAAAAAAAGCCCAAGAACGGATCAAGGACGAAGGCCTGCAGGTCCTGGTGGCCGTAAAATTAATGGACTATAGGGGCCTAGAAAAAATCGGCCTCAAGTTCGACCATGTGGTCAGTGTGGGTATGGCCGAACATGTAGGGAAGGCCAATCTGCCCCTCTATTTTAAAAACGTGAACGCCGTATTGAAAGAAACCGGCCTGTTTTTACTGCACAATATTACCAATGTGTTGGAAACGGAAGTTAATGCGTTTATTGCAAAGTACATCTTTCCGGGCGGGTACATACCGTCGTTGAGGGAAGAACTGTACCTAGCCGCAGATCTGGGGTTCCATACCATTGATATAGAAAGTTTAAGGCTACACTATATGAAAACGCTGATGCATTGGGCAGAACGCTTTGAGGGCAACATGGATAAAATCGAGACCATGTTCGACACCAAGTTTATACGAATGTGGCGCCTTTACCTAAACGCCTGTGCCGCGGCATTCCATTATGCCAAGATAGATCTCCATCAAATACTATTATCAAAAGGGGCCAATAACCAATTGCCCTTAACACGGCAGTATATATATGATATGCCCGGTAACAAATTTGGAAATCGATAGTGGATGTTATTTGGGCTTTACATCCAAATACATAAAGAACACCAAAATGAAAACAAGAAAATGAATTATTAATATTTAAAAAGTCAAGATTATGCAACAACAAGTAGCAATTAAAGGAATGACTTGCGGAGGGTGCACCCAAACCGTTGAAAAAGCCCTGAAGCAGGTAGCAGGTGTAAAAACGGCAACGGTAAGTCTGGTCCCGCCACAGGCGGTTATACAAACGGACCATGAAATAAGCAATGCACAATTGCAGTCCGCTTTGGCAAAAGTGGGAAACTATAGGGTTGCCGGGAACGTCACGGATAACGAACCAAAAAAATCTGGCGGTTCCTGATGTGGCTGATCAAAATCCAATATGAAATTCAGATAAGTGAATAAAGTGGATATGGATATGGAAAAATATGATGTGATCATCGTTGGGGCGGGGCCCGCAGGCCTGAATTGTGCCAAACAGCTCGGCGGTACCCCATTGAGGGTATTGGTCGCCGAAAGAAACGACGTGGTCGGTCCCAAAGTCTGTGCGGGCGGTTTAACGGGCAAAAGCATAGAAAGTTTAAACCTTCCCGACGAATTGATAGAATATAATTTCAACAAAATCCACCTGAACCACAAAAACAAACTGTTCTATCTGAAAGATGACGAGGACTTTACCTATACCATAGACCGCAAGGAACTGGGGCAATGGCAATTGAAACAACTGGGGAAATTTGACAATATCGAGGTAAGGACAGCCTGTGCCGTCTCAAGGATCACAAAGGAATATGTGGTCCTGAACGGCCGGAAAATAGGCTATGCCCATTTGGTCGGGGCAGATGGGGCCAGTTCGTTGGTACGAAGGTACCTAAAATTGCCTTCAGGGAAGGCGGAAATCGCCATGCAGTATATTATTAACGAAACCAAATATCAGGATCTGGAAGTTTATTTTGATTCCCAATCGTTTTCGGCCTGGTACGCCTGGATTTTTCCGCACAACAATTCTGTATCGGTCGGTTGTATGGGCAACCCAAAAGTAATTTCATCCAAACGGTTGACAAAAAATTTTTCCGCTTGGCTCAAAACACACCATATCGACGTAAGCGACGGAAAATATGAGGCATTCCCAATAAACGGGGATTTTAAAGGGTATCGGTTTGAAGGGAATATATATCTGGCAGGTGATGCCGGCGGGTTTGCTTCAAGGTTGACGGGCGAAGGCATTTACCAGGCCCTTGTTAGCGGTGGGGAAATAGGGAAAATGATCCTGGACAATAGGTATCACAGTAAAGAAATCGATGAATTGATCAAGTTGCAAAATAGGCACAACAAAATCTTGTACACCTTGATCGGTGCCGGAAAATTCAGGCCTTTATTGGTAGAGGCGGGCAAATATTTTTTAAGGTCCAGATCCATTAGCAAAAAAGTGATAAGAACAATAGCATAAAGTATAACAGGCCCTTATGCCAAAATTAAGCGATAAAGGCGATTCTTTGGGATAATGGCTTTAAATAGGCGTAAAACAAAAAAGTGTAATTATTAATTAAAATGAAAAAAATGAAAAATGTAGCATTAGTAGGATACGGCGTCATCGGAAAAAGAGTGGCCGATGCTATCAACGTACAAGATGATATGGACCTTATCGGGGTTTGCGATGTCATCAACGATTGGCGCATACAGAACGCCGTGCGAAAGGAATATGATATCTATGCGGCCACCACCGATGCCGAAAAACAAATGAAGGCTTCCGGCATTTCGGTAAAGGGCAGCTTGCAGGACCTTTTGGACAAAGTGGACCTCGTGGTCGATTGCACTCCAAAGAACATAGCTGCAAAAAACGTAGAGGTCTATAAAAAACAGGGTATTAAGTTCATTGTTCAAGGTGGCGAAAAACACGAGACAACAGGGCATTCCTTTAGTGCGGAAAACAATTACAAATCCGCTGTAAATCTTGATGCTACAAGGGTGGTTTCCTGTAATACCACATCAATCTTGAGAACATTGACCGCTTTAAAAAGGGCAGATTTATTGGATTATGCACGGGGAACATTATTAAGAAGGGCGACCGACCCATGGGAAAGCCATTTAGGAGGTATAATGAACACCATGGTGCCCGAAAAAGACATCCCAAGTCATCAAGGGCCCGATGCGCAAAGCGTAGATCCTGATCTGGATGTGATCACCTCGGCGGTAAAGGTGCCCGAAACCCTGAGCCATATGCATTATTGGAACGTGAAGCTAAAGAAAGAAGCATCTAAAGAAGAAGTGCTCAACGCCTTTAAAACCTCTACACGCATTAAGCTAATCCATTATGATCAAGGATTGGTTTCCAACAATACAATCAAGGAAATGTTTATGGATATGGGAAGATCTTGGGGCGATATGTATGAGGTAGCCCTTTGGGAAGATATGCTAAAGGTTGTGGGCGATGAACTCTTCTATGCCTATGTAGTAGACAATCAAGCGATTGTAATTCCTGAGACCATTGACGCCATTCGGGCCCTTACTGGTATTGAGACCGATGCGCACAAATCCATCGAAAAGACCAATGAAAGTTTAGGAATCGGATAAAAAAGGACAATGAAACATCTATGACCAAAAATTTTGTCACACAACGAAATGATTATATGGATGTTACATATGGCCGTTGAAAAACAAAAAAATAAACACATGAAAACATACGAAAATATAGTGGAACAATTAGGGGACAAAGCGTCCTTCTATTTGGACCACGTAAGCGAAAAAATTACCAAGGATGAACTACAACTGCCCGATGCTGATTTTGTCTCTAAAGTTTTTGCCAATAGTAATCGAAATCCACAAACGCTTCGGAGTCTTGCCCAATTGTACGGGCATGGCAATCTGAAGGATACGGGGTATTTAAGCATACTTCCCGTAGATCAAGGGGTCGAGCATAGTGCGGCTTTTTCCTTCTACAAGAATCCCGATTATTTTGATCCGGAAAACATTATAAAACTGGCCATCGGTGCGGGTTGTAACGGGGTGGCATCGACCTTCGGTGCGCTGGGTCTCTATGCCCGTAAATATGCCCATAAAATCCCCTTTATTGTGAAGATCAACCACAATGAGTTATTGTCCTATCCCAATGCCTATGACCAAAACCTTTTTGGGAAAGTCAAGGACGCTTGGGATATGGGCGCGGTTGCTATTGGGGCGACCATCTATTTTGGATCTAAGGAAAGTAATCGACAGTTGAAAGAGATTGCGGAAGCCTTTGCCGAGGCCCATAGCCTCGGTATGGCCACGATCTTGTGGTGCTACACCCGTAACGACGCTTTTAAAACGGATAAACAGGACTATCACACCGCCGCGGATCTAACAGGGCAGGCGAACCACCTTGGAGTAACAATACAGGCGGACATCATCAAACAAAAGTTACCCACCACAAATTTTGGCTTTAAAGACCTTCAATTTGGGAAGTATGACGATGCCATGTACAAAACCCTGACAACGGAACACCCCATCGATTTGTGCCGTTTACAGGTCGCCAATTGCTTTATGGGCAAAATTGGATTGATCAATTCTGGCGGGGGTTCCAAAGGGGCGTCCGATATGACCGAGGCCATTACGACTGCTATCGTAAACAAACGGGCCGGAGGCTCCGGTCTTATTTTGGGAAGAAAGGCTTTTCAAAGACCTTTAAAGGACGGGGTGGAATTGATACATGCGGTCCAGGGCGTTTACCTCGAGAAAAGAATCACAATAGCTTAATACGGATATAAGCATGCTCGATACGGAAATAAAATCATTAAAATCCCTAAACCACTACCTGCGTAAATTGGTAGAAAATAGGCTTTGGCTCAAGGTTATCATTGCCTTGTTCCTCGGTGTCGGGGTCGGCCTGTTGTTAAGCCCCCAAAACGGTTGGATCACCAAAGGCACTGCCGATGTTCTAGGGAATTGGCTGGCCCTGCCGGGTATGCTCTTCCTGAAACTGGTGCAGATGATCATGATTCCCCTGATCGTAGCTTCTATCATTACCGGAATAGCCAGTAACGACAAGGAAAATCTGAAAAAGTTAGGCGGCGGCGTGCTTCTATATTTCATATCAACAACAATTATATCGGTAACGATAGGCACCGTACTTGCACTGATCTTTTCCCCTGGAAAATATCTGCACCAACAGGCGGAGGTCGATCATACAAATGCATTGGCCGACGCTGCTAAAAGTTCGGAACTATCCTTTGGAATAAACGATATTCCGAATGCCATAACCAATTTACTGCCCGAAAACCCATTGGCCTCCATGGTAAGTGGCGAAATGTTGAGCATCGTCATTTTTACCATTATCATAGGGGTCGCCGTATTGTCGCTGACCGACGACCTGCTCAAACCTGTAAAATTGCTCTTAGGGGCCATACAGGAAATCTGTATGACGGTGGTCAAATGGGCCATGTTATTGGTTCCGGTCGCCGTATTCGGTCTAATGGCACAGCTTACGTCGAGCGTTGGCCTGAACTCCTTAACGGGTCTGGGATTTTATGTGCTCGTGGTACTGATGGGATTGCTCATATTGCTCGGCATTTACATCATGCTGGTCAGCATACTTGGCCAGAGCAACCCTTTTAAATTTTTGCGAAAGATCACGGATGTACAGCTTTTGGCGTTCTCAACAACAAGCTCTGCCGCGGTAATGCCCTTATCGCTGAAAACAGCGGAGGAAGAGCTCAAGGTGGATGGGGCCATCAGTAATTTCATAATCCCCATCGGGACTACCGTGAATATGGACGGGACGGCCCTCTATCAGACCATAACGACCTTGTTCATAGCACAGGCCTATGGCCTTGAAATGGGCCTTCTCAATGTCATCGTTGTCGTAGTTACCATAGTCGCCGCTTCCATCGGCACCCCGGCCATACCGGGTGGTGGCGTGGTGATTTTGGCCTCTGTACTATCCAGTGCAGGAATTCCTGCCGAAGGAATCATCATCATCATCGGGGTCGAGCGCTTGCTCGGGATGTTCCGCTCTGCGATCAACGTTACCGGAGACCTAACGGCCTGCATGGTATTCGATAGGTTTTATGGAAATAAGCCAGGGGGAACCAAAGTGAGCGATGTAAAAAGGACTACCGAATATTCAACTGTTTAAATGTTTAAAGAAACGGATAATGATAAAATCAATTAGCAAAATAGATCTTTCCCCGAAACCGGGCAAGGCGTACTGGGTAAACTGTCACAGGGAATGGCGGGAGGAGATCATTTATTTTATGATGGTCGACCGGTTTCATGATAGCAATAAACGGCATTCGATGAATTTCGATATCCGGCATGCCGGTTTCGGGAACGAAGAACAGCTGCAAAAGCCTTTTGGGGGCACCATCAAAGGCATCACAGACAATATCGATTACATCAAAAATTTGGGCTGTACGGCTATCTGGTTAAGTCCCGTGTTTGAAAATAACCCAGGATCCTACCATGGCTATGCCATCCAGAACTATATGGACGTGGACAAACGCTGGGGCACCAAGGAAGAACTGGAACAATTGGTGGACAAGGCACACGGGCTTGATATAAGGGTCTTTTTGGATATCGTTCTGCACCATTCAGGCGATAATTGGTCCTATCCTTTTGATTATGATTATTTCTATGCTGGTGGCCAACGGTTTCCACTAGGAGGTTGGCGCGAGAAAGACAGGCCGATCCCTGTAGAACTGGCAGACCCCGAAATGTATAACCGAAAAGGGCAGATCAGGAATTTCGATGCGTATCCCGAGACCCAGGAAGGCGACTTCTTTACCTTAAAAACATTTAGGAACGATGGTTCTCCCGCCAGCGAAAGTTTACTGGATATATTGGTCAAGATACACTGTTATTGGATACGCGAGACGGATGTGGACGGTTTTCGTTTGGATGCCGTCAAACACATGAAAGGAAACGACATTAGCCGTTTTTGTTCTAATATACGAGAATATGCCTACTCCTTGGGCAAAAGAAACTTTTTCCTGTTTGGCGAAATTATCGGTAATGATGAGATGGGCAATCCCTATATAGGCCCCAAAATGCTGCCGAAGGACCGGAATGTATATTACGGGCTAGATTCCATTTTGGACCATCCGTTACATAGTGTTTTGGCAGAAGTGATAAAGGGGAATTCATCTCCAAATAGATTGATACAACGGTATTCCGATCTGCAAAAGAATGCCCTGGGTAGAGGTGAATATGGGGAATTCCTGGTGACCTATATCGATGACCACGACCAGGTGGGGATGGACTTTAAGCACCGCTTTGGCCATAATGCCACCCCTGAACAAATTGTTGCAGGAATGGGCTTTCTTATTTGTGCCCTTGGCGCCCCATGTATTTATTATGGTACCGAACAAGGTTTTGAGGGCAACGGTATGGATGACCGGTATATCAGGGAAGGAATGTTCGATCCCGATGATAAGGAGACCAACGTATTGAACCAAGGTTCATGGATATACAAGCGAATTTCGGTCTTGGCACATTTAAGGCAGAAAGAGTCCATTCTAAAGTTCGGTCGAATGTATTTCAGGGAAATTTCAAAAAACGGGGTTGATTTTCATTTTCCCGATGGCAAGGAATGCCTATTGGCATTTTCAAGGATCCTGCATCAGGGCGAAATCCTTGTCGTCTATAATTCTTCCCCAAAGGATACCAAAGAAGAATATATAGCGGTCGATACCACTATCAATAAAGAGGGTAGTCTTATGGACTGCATCTATGGTAACAAGAAAAAAATCAGAATAGAAAAGAATACAGATCAAGAAGCTGGCCGCCTTTTCATCAAGGTAAAGCTAAAACCCATGGAGTTTTTGATGTTCAAGAACAAGTAGCGGAAACAGAACCTCGTTAAGAATTTGGATAGGATAATGAAATACATAAAGATAAAAAAAATGGTTTTTTTGGCAGTATTGGTGATTCTGGTATTGTTCATCTCGGTAGCGGGGTACCAATACCTAACCGTCGCTTTAGCACCTGAATATGATCCCGATACCATGCCCTTGAACTATGAAATAGTGGGCAAGGGCGAAAGGAACATCATCCTAATCCATGGCATGGCAGGTACTAAAGATTATTGGAAAAAGGATTTGGAACAAGTTACCGGAACGTACAGGCTTCTTTTGGTCGACTTGTTGGGTTTCGGCGATTCGCCAAAACCCCAAAGTGAATATACCCTCGAAATTCAGCTTGCGGCACTTGAGAACATCATCACGAACGAGGGCTTTAATAATGGCAACACCCTTATCTTGGGCCACTCCATGGGCGCGGTAATTTCCTTGGCCCTCTTTGCGGAACGCCCCGACTGGTTTAGAGGGGCTACGGTCATAGGCCTCCCCGTTTTCGAAGGCAAAGACCAATTTTTGGAACAGATGTCCAGTAATTCCTTTTTAGACAAGCTTGCCGTAAGCTCCTATGGGAAAGTGTTCTGTATGCTCCACCCCTTATACATTGTTAAATGGTTCAAGCCTAAAAATCTGACCGATGATGTTTTTAGGGACTCGAAAAAGCATACCTGGCAGAGCTACTACAATTCGTTGAACGAGGTCATTCTAAAAACGGATCTCTACGCCCTTACGAAGAACATAATCAATCGAAAGATCCTCTTTATCCAAGGCACCGATGATAAAGTGGCACCCTTTGTCAACGTGGAAAAGTTTGCAAAGTCCTTTCCCCGTGCAAAATTAATGGAAATACGGGATGGTGACCACCAGCTCTTTCTGAAGGTACCACTTGAGGTTTGGAAAGCGATAGATAATTATTTTGACGGAAAATCACAATGAACAGGAATGAATACTAATCTGAAAATGAAATGGAAAGATGAAAAAACAAAAATACAGTACAGATCAATTCTACGGATTGATGCACACGGACGTCGAGGGAATCGATGCCCTTATTGAACTGGCCCTGAACATCCGGTGGTCATGGAACCATGCCTCGGATGAATTATGGCAGCAACTAGATCCGGAACTCTGGGAATTCACACGAAACCCATGGGTCATTCTACAAACGGTTTCACGAGATCGACTGGAGGAGCGTTTGACGGACCCGGCTTTTCGAGAAAAACTCAAAGGCCTATTAAAGGCAAACGAACAAGCGAATTCCGCTCCTTCATGGTTTCAGGAAAAACATCCGAAGGCAGCACTTACGACCATTGCCTATTTCAGTATGGAATATATGCTCAACGAGGCCCTGCCTATTTATGCCGGTGGCCTGGGCAATGTAGCGGGAGACCAACTAAAAGCGGCCAGTGATCTGGGCGTGCCCGTTGTTGCCGTTGGGCTACTTTATGCTAAAGGCTATTTCCGTCAGGAAATCGATAAATACGGCACGCAAAATGCCCTGTTCCCCTATAACGACCCAGGGCAATTGCCCGTTACACCCTTACGCTTACCGAACGGGGAATGGCTTCGTATAAAGGTATCGTTGCCCGGTCATCCGATATGGCTCCGGGCCTGGCAGGTACAGGTAGGTAGGTCCAAGCTTTATCTGTTGGACAGCAACGACGCCGCCAACCTGCCCATCCATCGGGGAATAACCGATGAGCTGTATGGTGGAGGGCCCGAACTGCGCATAAAACAGGAAATCATATTGGGCGTGGGTGGCTACAGACTATTAAAAGCCCTGGATATAAAACCTGAAGTATGCCATATGAACGAGGGGCATGCGGCCTTTTTGGTCCTGGAACGTGCCAACGATTTTATGAAGGCGAACGGCACTTCTTTCGAAGAGGCGCTTGCCGTAACCCGGGCGGGCAACCTATTTACTACACATACGGCAGTCGCGGCCGGTTTTGATCATTTCAGCCCCTCGTCCATGGAATACCATTTGGGCACTTATGCCAAAGAAGAATTGGGCCTTGATTTTAATGATCTGATGGCCTTGGGGCGTGCGGACGCCAATAACCGATCGGAAAGTTTTAACATGGCCTATCTGGCCATTCGTGGTAGCGGGGCTGTAAATGGCGTTAGCCGTTTGCACGGAGAGGTAAGCAGAAATCTTTTCAACAATCTTTTCCCGCGTTGGCCGGAAGCTGAAGTTCCGGTAGGCCATGTGACCAATGGGGTGCACATGCCATGCTGGGATTCCAAATATGCCGATGAAATCTGGACGGAATCCTGCGGAAAGGATCGCTGGAGGGGCGAACTCGATGACCATTCAGCGCATATTTCGAAACTATCCGACGAAAAACTCTGGGAATTTAGGAACCGATCGAGAAATCGCCTTGTCGATTTTATAAGGGAAAGGTTTGAGAGACAGGCAATAGTCTCGGGCCTACCGTCGGAAGTGGTAACGACCGCAGAACAGGTTTTTGACCCCAATACCTTGACCTTGGGCTTCGCCCGCCGGTTTGTGCCTTACAAAAGACCGGATCTCTTGTTACACGATCCCGAACGGTTTGTCCGAATCCTTACCAACCCGGAACATCCGGTACAATTGGTCCTGGCCGGTAAAGCGCCGCCATTTGATGAAGCGGGAAAAGGATTGATACGAAAATGGGTGCAGTTTATCCAACAGCATAATCTGCACAGGCATGTCCTCTTTCTAAGTGATTATGACATGATGTTGGCGGAAAATTTGGTCCAAGGTGTCGATGTATGGCTAAATACCCCGAGACGGCCCTGGGAGGCCAGTGGTACCAGTGGTATGAAAGTACTTGTGAACGGTGGCCTCAATTTATCGGTACTGGACGGTTGGTGGGCCGAGGCCTATACTCCCGAAGTGGGCTGGGCCTTGGGCGATGGCCAAGAACATGGCGACGATCCCGCGTGGGACGCGCACGAGGCAGCAGCACTATATGAAATACTGGAGCAGCAGGTCGTCCCCGAATTCTACGCACGTAACAAAAAAGGAGTATCGGAAATTTGGGTAGAGCGCATGCGAAAAAGTATGGCGACCCTAACGCCCCGTTTTTCGGCCAACCGAACGGTTCGCGAATATACGGAGGACTATTATCTGCCAGCGGCGATCAACTATAAAAAGTGCGCAGCGAGAAAAGGGGCTAAAGGGAAAAGAATCGTTGGCGCAGGCCATGAGCTCAAAGCTAAATGGGATGCCGTAAAATTCGGACAAGTTCAAATCGAAAGCGAACGCCAAAAACATCACTTTAAGGCACCTATCTGGTTAAATGGAATAAACCCAAAACATGTTCAGGTAGAACTGTTCGCGGAAGGTATCAACGGTGGAGCGCCCGAAAAAATCAAGATGAAATTTGATTGGATGGGGGAAAATGGGGCACATAACTTTTATGCACAGGTAATCACAGACAGGCCTACCGATCACTTTACCGTTCGTATTGTACCCAGTTACGAAGGAGTTTCCGTACCGTTGGAGGATAACTTGATACTATGGCAGCACTAAATCAAATTTCAAATAATCGGACAGATGAAAACACTGGAATATCACGAAACCATATTGAAAAAAGTCAGCTTCGACAAGAGGTTGTTAAAGATGGAACTGAAAAAGGCGGTTCGCAATACCACTTGTTCCGAACAGCCAGTGCTTCTTGAATGGTGCGGAGAGCACCTTGGCGAGGAATACAAAAAGATGGCCGCCGGTTTTATGGAAAACAAAAGTTGTGCTTTCGAAGACGGGGGCAATAAATAAAATACCAAGTGAAAATATATCCGCAAAATTCAAATCTTTTAACGATCAGTGCCGGTCCATCGAGTATTAGGTTCGCTATGTATGAAATGGCCGAAAATCCCGTGAAGGAACTTTTTGGCGATATCCGTCACATCGGTTCCGGTAACGAGGTTTTCAGGGTAACCCACGTTAAAGGCAATGAAAGGGAAAACTCACGGATATACGCTCCTGGCTTTTACCAAGCTACTGTTTTTTTAATAAGCTGGCTCAAAAACCAGCCAGGCTCTGATCGTATTGGGCACATAGGGCACAAGATAACATATGGATTGAACCATCAAGGACCGAAAGTAATCGATACCGCCCTGTTGGCCGAGCTGAAACAGATCGCGGACTACATTCCCGACCGTCTTCCCGCAGAGATTGAGATTGTTGAAACGTTCACAATGCGATATCCGACCTTACGGCAGGTGGCCTGTTTCGATACCAGCTTTCATGCAGACTTGCCTCGGGTTGCCAAGATACTCCCTATTCCAAGGCGTTTTGAACGGACCGGAATCCATAGGTATGGCTTTCACGGCCTGTCCTTTTCCCATCTCATGATTGAACTCAAAAAAAGGATCGGTATTCAAAAAGCCAATGGAAGGGTCATTCTTGTACATCTTTGTGAAGAAGCGAGTCTGACCGCTGTCAAAGAGGGCAAGAGCATAGATACCAGTATGGGGTTTACACCTTCGGGTGGATTGGTCATGGGCACTCGAAGCGGAGATTTAGACCCCGGTGTTGTAGGGTATTTACTGAAAAAAGAACGGTTGGGGGCAAAACAGTTCAACCGTTTGATCAATCATGAGGGTGGTTTGCTCGGAATCTCCGAAACAAGTGCCAATATACATGATTTATTACTGAAAGAAGATGCTGATCCAAGGGCGGCGGAAGCGGTGGCCCTATTCTGTTATCAGATAAGAAAATATATCGGAGCGTTTACCACCGTCTTGGGCGGACTGGATGTACTGGTTTTCTCTGGCGGCATAGGCGAAAACGCCCCTATCATACGGTCAAGGATTTGTCAGGGACTTGACTTTTTAGGTATTGGACTCGATGAAGAACAAAACAGGAAAAATTCATATAAAATTTCGGACGTGGACGGTAAGGTACTAGTTAAAGTAATTCATTCTGACGAGGAGACCATCATTGCAAAAAATGTGGCCCAAGAGTATTTTAAAGATGGCAATGATGATAAAACAATACCATACGGACTTAGCGAAAGGCAAAAAAGTCCGAGGGCTTCCCTCCGAAGAAATTTTGGGAAATCCAACGTATGGGATGGGTAAATGGAATATTGTGATTTCTTCGTTCGGATTGGCGTACGAAATATCCGCTAGTTGAAACGACGTATTGTAAACCGGGCTGGTTAATCTTCTCGGGAGGTACTCAATAAAAAAATTATAAAGAACCAAGTGTATGAAGACTATTGAACACATAGCAATTTTTACGTCGGGGGGCGATTCCCCGGGGATGAATGCCGCCTTATACGGAATTGTGAAAAAAGCAGAACAAAGTGGTATCAGGTTAAGTGGTATCCGAAAAGGATATGAGGGCCTAATAGATGGCGATTTGGTTCCCTTGGACGCCCACAAATTACAAAAGATGGTACATCGGGGAGGAACACTGTTAAAAACAGCTCGAAGCAAACGTTTTTTAACGCTAGAAGGAAGACAGCGGGCATTGGAAAATCTTCAAAAAAATGAAGTCGATGCTCTGATCGCCATAGGTGGCGATGGAACATTTAAAGGTCTGTTGGCATTTTCAGAAATCTGTGACCTCCCGTTTTTGGGCATTCCCGGCACCATAGACAACGATCTGGCCGGTACCGATTTTACGCTCGGTTTCGATTCTGCCGTAAATACCGCAATTGAAAACATCGATAAGATCAGGGATACCGCAGAAGCTCATAACAGAATATTTCTGATCGAGGTGATGGGTAGGGACTGTGGTTATATCGCCATCCACTCTGGATTGGGTACCGGCGCGGATGCCATTTTGATCCCTGAAAGCGCACATGACTTTATCCAATTGTTGGAAAAGGCGGGAAGTTACGATCGTGAAGAGGCCTTTATCGTAATCGTTTCAGAAGGAGATGAACTCGGGGCCGAGGTGGCAGCCAAAAAGATAAAGGAAATAAACCCTGACGTGGACCTGCGCATTACGAAACTGGGGCATGTGCAACGCGGGGGCAACGCATCCGCTTTTGATAGAATGTTGGGCATACGGCTTGGTGCAGCTGCTGTAGAGGCACTTTTGCGCGGAAGGAAGAATGTCATGGCGGGAATCTTGAACAACGAACTGAGCCTGACCCCATTTGACCGAGTGGTAAAAGAGCATCAAGTGAACGATGAATTGCAGGGCCTATTAAAAATTTTCGGGAACTAAAAATAGAATGAAACGATCGACAACCAACATAGCGATTATTTTCTTGCTGACTGCAGCGACTATTATCTTTGAGATAAGTCTTTCACGCCTGTTCTCATACCTTCTTAGTTTTCATTTCGTGCTCATTATCATTGCTTTTTCCATACTCGGTCTTGGCATTGGCCAGATAACGTATGCCAAGTATTCCGAGAAGATAGATCATTCATTGCTTTGGTGGATGGCACTACCGTCAATCTCAATGTTTTTAAGCTTTACCCTTTTGCTTGTCCTTTCACAAATAGGCGTTTCGTCATCCACGGATTTTGGCCTGCCCATTTTTATACTCTTGTCAACCGTTCCGTTCATAGCCATCGGAATAGTCTATGCCCATATTTTTGAAATGGATAAACGGCATGTGTCAACCTTATACGCCTTAGATCTCATAGGGGCGGCCACAGGCGCACTCGCCTCCATTTTTTTGCTTAATGCATTTGGCTTGGTAGAGGTAGTGGCGATAGCCATAGGCTTACTGTTGCTGGCCCTGATAATAGCGTTGATAACAGTCAAGAACCGTTATTCAAAAATACTGGTCCCCTTAGTGCTGGTCGTTATTTTTTTAATGGGATTTGCAAAGGATGCCCTGAACTTCGATATACCCGTTGCAAAAGACCCGTCCAAGGATTTGTACCGGTTGATGGCCAACCCTGCTTTGAAAAGCGAAAAACTGGAAAGCCGTTGGAGCGCATTTGGCAAGACCGATCTGGTCAAGTTCACGTATCCTGATGGTACGGTGTCCAAATCAATGTTTATCGATGGTGCGGCAGGAACCGATGTAATCTCCATTGACGAGCTTGCCAAGGATACCGTAGAAATGAAAAGGGTGCTGTATGGGTTTCCGGGGATTTTTGCCATGAATTTTTTAAGCGAAAAGGAAAAGGATTCCGTGCTGATAATTGGTCCCGGTGGTGGAATTGATATTGCCGCAACATACTTCATGGGCTTTAAATATATTGAAGCGGCAGAGGTCAACCCCTCCTTTGTGGCACTGATGAAAAAGTACAACCCTTCAACCTTTAATGACAAGGAGAACATAAAGGTACATGTGAACGAGGGAAGAAATTTTGTGGTCGAAAACAAGGGAAAATACGATGCCGTTATGTTGACCATTCCGGTGACCAAAAGTTCAAGGGGCACAGATTTTTACGGACTTACCGAGAACTATCTGTTTACCATGGAGGCACTTGCGGATTATCTGGATGGTTTAACGGAAGACGGTGCCATCTATTTTACGATGCACGGAAGGCAGGAGGTATATAATATGTTGGCGAACTTTTTGGAGCTACAGGAGCGGATGGGGGTAGGTCAATTAGAGGCGTTAAAAAAGGTTTATATCTATTCCAACGAAATGAACCCTGTATTGGTCATTAAAAAGAACCCTTTTGAACAAAAAACAATAGAGGAGGCACATAAAACCGCACACTATTATGGATTGGACAAGGAGCCGTTTTATTTTCCATATATCGAACAAGAAGGTTTGGACACCATCGTACAGAACGTAAATTATAAGTGGTATATGTTCGACGATCTGTTGTATGATATCTCCAAAGGCTCCTATGCGTATGATGAACTTTGGAAAACCGCATCCATAAACTTGAGTCCGGTTTCCGATGATTCCCCCTATTTTTTTAATTACAACAATGGCATACCCGATGCCATGACCACCCCCTTATGGCTTGGTCTGTTCATCGTCGGGTGGTTCATAGTCAACCATGTGAACGGATGGAGATCGGTTTCTTTTTCAGAAAACACCTCTATATACATGCAAAGAAAATTTAGAGCCTGGGCACTTATATCCTTTTTGTTGGGATTCTCATATATACTCATACAAGGGTATCTTTTTCAAATACTCAACTTAAAGCTCTCCAACCCTTCCCAGTCCTTTTCATTATTGCTTTTTACGTTTTTACTGGGCAATGGGGTGGGCAGCCTTTTGACGGGAACTTTCAAAAAAAATCTTTCCCGTAAGCTCATCGTATACTCGGCCTTGATCGTTTTGGTTTCCTTATTGACCGTATATGTACTGCTCCCTATATGGTATAAACAACTATCAGAATTCTGGATAGCCTTATTTTTACTGCTTCCGTCTTTCTTTATAGGGATCCCTTTTCCAGTATTGCTAAAAACGGCCTCCTCGCTGAAAGAGAAGAAAAGCATTCCCTATTTATTAGGTATATCAAGCGTGGCGGGTGTTGCTGCCTCGATCTTTGCCATTGTCATTTCCATCCTGTATGGTTACAGGTTTGTATTCCTGCTCGGCTTGTTCGGATACGGTGTAGTGATAATGCTGGCGTACAGATTAAAAACCCTTAAAATCGTACACACATGAAAAAATGGTCCTTATATATAGGAAGCTACTCAGGAATCAAGGTATTTATCCATTGGACCTTCTGGATCATTATTGGATGGATATTCATGATGCATTTTGAAATGGGACATGGATGGGCCGAAGGCCTGGCAGGCGCCCTCTTTATCCTAACTTTGTTTGCCTGTGTGGTACTGCATGAATTTGGCCATGCGTTAACGGCCAAAAAATATGGTATCCCAACACGTGATATTACGCTCTATCCCATTGGTGGGGTAGCGAGTCTCGATAGAATGCCCGAAAAACCCGCCCAAGAGTTGGCCGTGGCCGTGGCCGGCCCCGCGGTAAATGTCATAATTGCCGGGATTCTCTATATTTTTCTGTTTTCGACCGATCAATTGTTGCCCATCTCGGAAATAGACCATATGAGCGGTGACAATTTTTGGTTCAACATCATGGCCGCCAATGTGATCCTAGCTGTTTTTAATTTGATACCGGCTTTTCCAATGGACGGCGGAAGAGTGTTGAGGGCAGTTTTGGCGTTCAATATGGACAAGCTCAAGGCAACGACCATCGCTGCACGGGTAGGACAATTGCTGGCCATCGTATTTGTATTCCTAGGGTTCTTTTCCAATTTTTGGCTGGTGTTCATCGGCCTGTTCATTTTTTTGGGGGCCGGGGCCGAAGCGGTACAGGAAAGCACGAAATCTGCACTCATCGGATATACCGCAAGTGACGTTTTGATTCAAAAATATACCCGACTATCGCCCATGGAAACCTTGGAAAAAGCAGTACAGTTGTTGCAGAATACCCAGGAACAGGGCTTTGTGGTCGTAGAGAACGATCAGGCAATAGGTGTCCTGACACGAAAGGAACTGATCAAGGGGTTGACCGCATATGGAAATAATTCCCGCGTGTCCGATATAATGCGAAACGACTTCGCAATAGTTGCGCCAAATACGCCCCTACAACAGGTGTATGAAAAGCTCGTGTCCAATAACTCTCAACTTGCCGCGGTCTTGGATAATGGGCAGTTGACAGGTATTGTGACCGTAAAGGGAATTAATGAAATGATAATGGTTACAAAGGGAAGAAAAAAATAATGCAAACACATCAAAACATAAGTGAGCTATTAAGCCCCTACATTCTGGGGGTACTCCTGAGCACGGGTATAGGCCTTATCCTTGGACTGGAAAGGGAATATGACAAGATAAAGGATGAGCAGGGGTTTGCCGGTATTCGAACATTTCCGATTGTTGCCATAATAGGCTTTATGGTGGGCAGTTTGAACGAGACGTATACTCCTTGGCTGGTCATTGTTAGTTTGGCGACCATTATTTTGTTTTTTGCCATCAGCCATTTGTCCATTGTGCAGAAACATTCCATGACCGGTAATACCACAAATCTCGCTTTGATTGCCACATTTGTTCTTGGTGTTATGGTTTCGGGCCATTTGTACAAAGAGTCCATTGCCACTGCTGTAATTGTGGTTACGTTGTTATCGCTCAAGACCACCTTCCGCTCGTTCATTAAGAATATAACGCCCGAAGAACTTTTTGCCTTTATCAAATTTTCAATCATTGCCCTGTTGATATTACCATTTCTGCCCGACAAGGATTATGGGCCTGAAGGCCTACTGAACCCTTTTGAGATCGGGGCAATTATTGTCATTGTCTCCTTTCTGAACTTCATCGGATATTTTTTGGTCAAATACGTTGGGTCAAAAAAAGGAATCTTGTTGACCGCTATTCTGGGTGGTTTGATATCGAGTACGGCAGTTGCTTGGATCTATGCCTCCAGAAGCAAGAAGTCTCCCGAGCTTTCAAAAAAATACGCAGCAGGTATCATCATAGCATCGGCAATCATGTTCCCTAGACTTTCGGTTCTCGCCTATATTTTTAATAGTGCCATCCTAGGCTATTTGGCAATCCCCTTTGCCCTGCTTACGGTGGTCTGTCTGGTAGCTTCCCTGCTTTTGATACGTAAGGATACCGATCAGCCGAACACGGACATTAATTTGGGGAATCCGCTCAATATTTGGAATGCGATCGGTTTTGGCGGCATCTATGTGGCCATCCTGTTTGCGGTTTTCTATGGAAATAAATTTTTTGGAGAAAGTGGTCTGTACTATTCGGCATTGATTGCGGGTCTGGCAGATACCGATGCGATAACCATCAGCATGGCTAAATTTGCCTTATTGGATGAAAAATTGATTTTGGCATCCAATGTCATCATTGCAGCGACCCTGAGCAATATGACCGTGAAATTGGGAATTGCCTTTTTTAAGGGCTCTAAAAAAACAGGGCGACTCGTGGGCTATGCCTTTGGGGCGGTCGTCCTTCTTGGCATCCTTTATATCCTGCTTAATTCTTGGATAAATTGAAATTTTAAAACTAGAAACGAAAATGAAAACAACCGTATTCAGCACCCATAAATTTGAAGATCCCCATTTGCTATCTGCAAATAAAGGCAAACACGAGCTTAACCTACTTGAAGTACGGTTGACCGAAAGCACGGCTTCCTTGGCCCGTGGCACCGAGGCCATTAGTTTGTTTACGAGCGATGATGCCTCGGCGGTAGTACTTGAAAAACTTAAGGACATAGGAATCAAATATATCGCCCTGCGTACCGCTGGATATAACAACGTAGCTGTCGAAAAGGCTGCTGAACTTGGCATAAAAGTAGCCCGTGTCCCAGCCTATTCCCCATATGCCATCGCAGAACACACCATGGCGCTGATACTTGCATTGAACAGAAAACTGATCAGGGCCCACAATAGGGTCAGGGATATGAATTTCTCGCTGAACGGGCTCACCGGGTTCGACCTGAACGGAAAAACTGTCGGGGTAATGGGCACTGGAAAAATTGGGGCTATCCTTGTTAAAATACTTCACGGTTTTGGTTGTAATATTTTGGCCTATGACAACTCTGAAGATGGAGAACTCATCGAAAAGTACGGGATCCGCTATACCGACTGCTCAACAATCTGCCGCCAAGCCGATATCATAAGCCTGCATGTGCCTTTAGTGCCTTCCACCAAACATTTGATCGATGCCAAGCGTATTTCATTGATGAAACCAGGGGTAATGCTTATCAATACCAGCAGGGGTGGCTTGGTGGATACCAAAGCGGTCATTGAAGGTTTAAAAACAGGAAAAGTCGGATACTTTGGGATGGATGTCTATGAGGAAGAGGAAGGACTGTTCTTTGAAGATCATTCGGACGAAATACTACAGGATGATGTCATTGCACGTTTGATGACCTTCAGCAATGTTCTGATAACCAGTCACCAAGCTTTCTTGACCGATACAGCCTTGACCAACATTGCAGATACGACCATACATAACCTTGATAGTTTTGAAAAAGGAACGGTTTCAGGGAATGAAGTAAAAATAAATTAGAACAACTTGTAAAACTTAATAAGGATGAAAAATATACTCGTACCCACCGATTTTTCGGAGAACTGCGACAAAGCCGCTGATTTGGGCATTGAAATGGCTAAACTATACGATGCGGAAATTCATTTCTTTCACTTGATACATACTCCCGTAGACTGGGTAAAACTGGACAAGTTAAAGGAGAAAAGATACCCCAAGACGCTTAGGGAAATCGGGGCGGCCAAATCCGCCTTGCGGGAATTGGAGAAAAAGGCGGAGAAGGAAAATCTAAAATGCCAGACCTTCTTGGAGTATCAGGTTGAGACCAGTAATATTCTAAAACATTCCGGTCATTTCCACCATGATTTTATTATCACGGGCAGCAGTGGTACCAAAGGTACCGTTCGGGAATTATTTGGTAGTAATGTTGAAAAAATTATAAGAAAATCCGATGTGCCCGTAATCGTGGTGAAAGAGGAAGAGGTCTCCTTCCCTTTTAAAAATATAGTTTTTGTCTCTGATTTCATGGAGGATGTAAGTGGTGCTTTCGAGCATGTAATCTCAATCGCAAAAAAATGCAATGCACATATTCGTTTGTTGCGTATCAACACCCAAACGGATACCAATAGCATTACTGCTGGATTGAATCCAATTAAGAAATTCTTGGAAAAGTTTCCTGATTTGAAAAATTATTCGATGTACGTCACTAACGAACCTTCTGTGGAAACGGGAATAAATACGTTCCTAAGACACGAACCTGCGGATCTGATTGCTTTGTCCACCCATGGCAGTACAGGATTTTTAAGCTTGTTTTCCAAAAGTATCGCCGAAGGTGTGGCCAATCATTCCGCACTTCCGGTAATGACGGTTAAAATCTAAAGGCATGAATGTCGTGAACGTCACAAAATATTCGGGCGAATTGGAAGTCTTTGACCTAAACAAGCTTATCGGCTCTTTGCAGCGTTCGCAGGCAACGGTAAAAAAAATTCTCGAAGATTCAGAAGAATTATGCACAACAATTGAAGTAAAGAAACTAAAAATAAGTAAATAAAAATTAATTAATCCTAAAAAAAATACAGATGAAAACAGAAACATTAAAAAAACAGGACAGCATGGACCTAGAGCCATTTTACCAAGCAATTGAAGATGATCCAAGCTTACTGGAAGAAGCCTTTGAAACATTACTGGAGATGGTAAACTCCGAGCCCGGATCCGCCAAGAAACTAGCCCTTCTTATCAAAGAGGACTTTCACGATCTGTACAAGGAAATAGCGGAGCTATGCAAACCGGACCAAGATAAAGGGAACACACCTTCCTGTTGTGGGGGACTTTAAAATTTGATAAATGATCAAGACCTCAAAAACCGATTGGATCCATTGAATGGGTGTGTTAGCACATGAAGTCAAGAACGGGAGTACAGTAAATCGGTAAAATAATAGTGATTCTTTCTTTATACAATAAAGAGAATTTAGAAGATCCGTTAGAATTATTTATGACCTAATAAACTGTAAAAAAAATGAAAAATAACAAAGTAAACATTCACTTATTAGGAGATGCAGGAACGGTTACCGGTTCAAAGTATATGATGGAATCCACCAAAAAGGAAATTCCCATTGAATGTGGTCATCATTACAACGGTATCCTCTTGGCCTCCAACTTTTTAGGATTGAAGGTAAACGACAAGCCGCTGGTGTTTTGGGGCGATATTTGCCACACCGAAGAACCATTCCCGTACTCGCCCCAAAAACCTATAAAAGATACTTATGGCTGGGAAGCTGAAGTACCACAGCCTTACGACATTAAATGGTTGGAATTAAAACCACCAATCAGAATTGTGTACAACGTAAAGGAAAGAATCAGCATCAACTAAGTTGTTCGATTTTATAAAAATATATACTTAGAAAAAAGAAATACAAAAATTATGAAAATCCAAAAAATTGAAGCGATCGAAATACTCGATTCAAGAGGGAACCCTACCGTAGAAGTGAATCTAAAGTTGGAAGATGGAACTACCTCCCGTGCCATGGTCCCAAGTGGCGCATCAACCGGAGAAAGGGAAGCCACCGAATTAAGAGATGGCGATAAAAAACGTTATGGAGGAAAAGGCGTTTTGAAGGCAGTTGAGAATGTAAATACTGTAATTGCGAAAGCCATTAAAGATAAAAGTATCCATACACAAAGAGAGCTTGACTATTTATTGATAGAACTGGATGGAACAAAAAACAAAGCCAAACTAGGTGCAAATGCAATACTTGGTGTTTCTATGGCCTATGCGCGAGCAAAAGCCCAGAGTGCTAAAATCCCGTTATATGAGTGCTTGGGAGGAAGCAATGCCCACATAATGCCCGTACCTTGTATGAATGTCATAAACGGCGGCAAACATGCGGACAATACATTGGATTTTCAAGAATTCATGATCGCACCTCATAAGGCGCCGTCATTTAGAGAAGCCATACGTATGGGCGAAGAAGTGTTCCATTCCTTAAAAAATGTGTTAAAAACCAAAGGTTTAAGCACTGGAGTTGGTGACGAAGGTGGATTTGCCCCCGATTTAAAATCAAATGAACAGGCTGTCGAAATGATTTTAGAAGGAATTCATAAAGCTGGTTATAAACCGGGAATAGATGTAAGTATTTGTCTTGACCCCGCTGCCAGTGAAATGTGGGAAAATGGAATGTATAAATTTTTTAAAAGTTCCCAAAAGTTAGTTTCAAGCGATGAAATGGTAAAGCTTTGGGAAAGTTGGACAACTCAATATCCTATTGTCTTGCTTGAGGATGGTTTAGCTGAAAATGACTGGGAAGGTTGGAAAAACTTAACGGATATATTAGGCGATAAAATTGAAATTGTAGGCGATGACTTGTTCTGCACCAATAAATCGATTTTAGAAAAAGGTATCGAAAAAGGGGTGGCAAACTCGATCCTGATCAAATTGAATCAAATAGGAACCGTAACCGAAACGCTTGAAACAACCGAGCTTGCTTATAAAAATTCATACAATTGTTTTGTATCGCATAGGAGCGGCGAAACAGTAGATAGTTTTATTGCGGATTTAACCGTTGCCCTAAACGCGGGACATTTAAAAACAGGAAGCGGTTGCCGTGGAGAGCGTATTGAAAAATTCAATCAACTTATGCGTATTGAAAATGAATTGGGCAAATCATCACAATTTGCCGGTTTGAAAGCATTTAAGAATGCCAAATAACACCTGACGAATAGTAGGGCTAATGATACATTTTCCACTTTTGAAGGCATGAGCAGTACCGATGACAATAGCATATTATATGCCATATCTTCCAAAAACGGAGTTAAAGGCACTTTGGTAGATGTATATGGAGTATGTGCCGAGAACATCTCGGAAGCAATGCGGAAAAAAATGCGATAATATAGAATCAAAAAATCATGAAAACCCAAACCTTTGAAACTAAAATAAGCCCCTATGCTGGAAAACCGGCTACGGAAGAAATGCTTGTCGATGTACCAAAGTTGGTTTCGGCATATTACGCTGTAATTCCGGACCCGAACATTCCTGAACAGCGGGTGGCCTTCGGTACATCGGGACATCGTGGTTCCTCGTTCAACACTTCATTTAATGAATGGCATATACTTGCGATAACTCAGGCTATTTGTATATACCGGCAGCAACAAAATATCGATGGGCCGCTATTTCTGGGCATAGATACCCATGCACTTTCTGAGCCTGCAAGTACCAGTGCCCTTGAAGTGCTCGCGGCAAATGGAGTGGAAGTAATGATGGCCGAAGGAGACGAATATACGCCAACGCCGGCCGTGTCCTTGGCTATTCTCAATTACAATCGCAATAGAAAAACGGGACTAGCGGACGGAATTATTATTACACCATCGCACAATCCGCCAAAGGATGGGGGCTTAAAATACAATCCGCCGAATGGTGGCGCGTCCGGTACCACGATTACCAACTGGATACAGGATAAAACGAATAAATTTCTTGCCAAAAATCTTTCGGGTGTAAAAAGAATTTCCTACGATAAAGCCTTACATGCGTCCACCACGCACCGGTATGATTATCTCAATTTCTATGTGGAAGAATTGAATGCCGTCCTTGATTTTGATGCCATCCGTGGCGCCAAAATTAACATGGCGGTTGACCCCCTTGGCGGGGCCGGTGTCCATTACTGGCCGGCCATTGCCGATAAATACATGATCGACTTGACGATTGTGAACAAAACCGTTGACCCAACTTTTCGTTTTATGACAGTTGATTGGGACGGACAAATTCGGATGGACCCTTCCTCGCCCTATGCGATGCAAAGCCTATTAAAAAGAAAAAACGATTTCGATATTACGTTTGCCTGTGATACGGACCATGACCGGCACGGCATCGCTACACCAAAGACGGGCTTACTTTCCCCCAATCACTATTTATCTGTGGCAATTTTCTATTTGTTTCAAAACCGCCCGGGCTGGCCAACACGATCGGCAGTTGGTAAAACGGTCGTGACCAGCCAGATGATCGACGGCATCGTGAAAAAGCTTGGAAGAAAATTATATGAGGTTCCCGTAGGTTACAAATGGTTCGAGGAAGGGCTGTTGGATGGTTCACTTGGTTTTGGCGGAGAGGAAAGTGCCGGTGCCTCTTTTTTGCGAAAAGATGGAAGTGTATGGACGACGGATAAGGACGGATTTATTCCGGCCCTGCTATCAGCTGAAATAACGGCTCGCATGGGCAAGGATCCCGGTGAGATCTATGAAGGACTCACCGCAGAATTGGGACAATCGTATTATGACAGGTCCGAAGCACCCGCCACATCGAAACAAAAGCAAATACTCAAACAACTTTCTGCAGATCGGATAAAGGGTGAAGTACTTGCCGGAGAAAAAATTACAGTGATACTGACTAGCGCCACGGGCAATAAACAACCCATTGGAGGATTGAAAGTAGAAACAGAAAATGGGTGGTTTGCCGCCCGCCCTTCTGGAACAGAAAATATTTATAAGATTTATGCAGAAAGTTTTGTTGGTAAAGAACACCTTGAAACCATTATCGGCGAAGCACAAAATATCGTTAACAGTGCATTAAAGAATGTCGAATAAAAAAATGAGTCATAAACTTAAAATAAAACATAAAAAATGATCGATTTAGATACAATTTCTACCATACCACCCGAAAACATTTCAAAAAACGAGGGCAAGAATGGTTTGGTTCATTTACGCAAAGAGCTTTTTGAACTTCAGAACAAGTTTTATGCCGATGGGCGTTTTGGCCTGCTTATTATCCTGCAAGGTATGGACACCGCGGGCAAGGACGGCACTATCCGTCATGCTTTAAGTAGTATGAATCCGCAAGGCGTTCAAGTAAAATCGTTTAAAAAACCGACTGAGGAAGAGTTGAAACACGACTTTTTGTGGCGGGCCTACCCGCACATTCCCCCCAAGGGTATGATCCAGGTCTTTAACCGTTCCTATTACGAAGACTTACTTATGCCTATGGTAGGTAATACACTACCAGAGGAAGTACTAGCCCACCGCTGCAAGCTTATCAAATACCTGGAGCAGCATTTAAGATTGAGCAACATTCACGTACTTAAATTTTTTCTACATATCTCTAAAGAAGAACAGAAAGCGCGCATTGAGGAACGTCTGTCAAAACCCCATAAACGTTGGAAATACAGTGTAGAAGATGAAAAGGCGGCCAAACAATGGGATGCCTATAGAGCTGCCTATAATAGGGCAATGAACAACTGCGATGATCCTTCTTGGCATATTATACCAGCAGATAAACGTTGGTACCGCAACTATAACGTTGCCAATATACTTACAGAACACCTTAAAAAGCATAATCTAAAATACCCTATAAATTAAAAATAGCATACTATGAACAATAACAAAGATCACAAGGACAAAAAAATGGACCATTCGAAGATGGATCATTCAAAGATGGACCACTCGAAAATGGAAGACCCAAAATCGGACGACCATAGTAAGATGGACCACAGTAAAATGAATCACTCCAATATGGACCATTCAAAAATGAAACACGGAAACGGAGACCATTCCGGTCATGACGGCAACGCACCAATGGGAATGGCAGGGCACGACCACCATAAAATGATGGTGAAGGATTTTAGAAAACGGTTCTGGGTATCGTTGATAATTACCATCCCGATCCTCTTCTTTTCACCCATGATCCAAGAGTTTTTTGGTTATGATTTTCTACTTCCCGGCAATCCATATTACCTATTTGCGCTCTCTACCTTTGTCTATTTTTGGGGCGCATGGCCATTTTTAAAAGGCTTTTATGGTGAAATGAAAACCAAGGGTGCCGGTATGATGACGCTCATATCCATGGCGATCAGTGTCGCTTATTTTTACAGTACCGCTACGGTTTTCGGACTGGAAGGCGAAGATTTCTTCTGGGAATTAAGTACACTTATTGTGATTATGCTCTTGGGGCACTGGTTGGAAATGAAATCGGTCTTAGGAGCTTCAAAAGCATTACAACTATTGGTAAGTATGCTACCTTCCGAAGCACATAAAGTCGTTGGGGATACCATTCAGGACGTTAAGCTGGACGACCTTATAAAAGATGATATCATCCTGATTAAACCAGGAGAAAAAATTCCAGCAGATGGTGTGATAACAGAAGGCTCAAGTTACCTTAATGAATCTATGCTTACTGGAGAGTCCAAACCGGTTAAAAAGGGACTGGATGACAAGGTCATTGGTGGTGCCATAAACGGCAATAGCACCCTAAAAGTGAAGGTAGTGCATACAGGCAAGGACAGTTACTTGAACAAGGTCATCAAGATGGTCGACGAAGCACAGCGCACGAAGTCCAAAATGCAGAACCTTTCCGATAGGGCCGCAAAATGGTTGACCTATATTGCGCTCATTATCGGTTTTGGCACCCTAGCAGTTTGGTTGATTTTGGGCTTCCCATTTGTCTTCGCATTGGAAAGAATGGTTACCGTTATGGTCATCGCCTGTCCGCACGCATTGGGTCTTGCCATTCCTTTGGTAGTGGCCATTTCTACTGCGGTATCTGCCCAAAATGGCTTGTTGATCCGTAACAGAACTGCCTTTGAAGAATCACGCAAAATATCGGCATTGCTCTTTGACAAGACAGGAACCTTGACCAAAGGCGATTTTGGGGTTACCCGAATAGAATCGGTAGATGAAAAATACTCCACGGATGAAGTCTTACGGCTTGCCAGTGCCCTGGAACAAAGCTCCGAACATCCTATTGCCGTAGGTATCATTAAAAAGGTAAAAGCCGATAAGGTGACTATTCCAAAACCTGAAAAATTCAATGCCATTACCGGAAAAGGCGTAGAGGCCAATGTAGAAGGCAAACAGGTAAAAGTAGTAAGTCCAGGCTATCTGCGTGACGAAAAGATTGCCATTCCAGATGATGCCTATAGTGATGCCGCCGAAACCGTGGTATTCGTATTGATAGAAGGAAAATTGGCAGGTTATATCGCACTCTCCGATGAGATCAGACCAGAATCGGCAGATGCTATAAAAACTTTTAAAAAGAATAATATCAAGGTATATATGGCCACTGGTGACAATGAAAAAACCGCCAAGGCTGTTAGCGATAAATTAGGTCTGGACGGTTATTATGCCGAAGTGCTGCCCCATCAAAAAGTGGAAATTGTAAAAGACTTACAGGATAAGGAGGAATTTGTAGCTATGACGGGTGATGGGGTAAATGATGCGCCTGCATTGGCACAGGCCAATGTTGGAGTTGCTGTTGGTTCTGGTTCTGATATTGCTGCCGAGACCGCAGACATTATTTTGGTCAACAGTAATCCAAAGGATATTGCCAACCTCATATTGTTCGGGAAAGCAACTTACAATAAGATGATCCAGAACCTGATATGGGCCACCGGGTATAATGTGGTTGCCATTCCTCTAGCTGCGGGCGTTTTCTATGCCTCAGGTTTTGTGCTGGGGCCAGCTATAGCAGCTGTATTTATGAGCTTGAGCACAATCATTGTAGCCATTAATGCCCAATTGTTGAAAAGAAAAATCGCTAAAAAATAATGGACAAAAAGGAAAAGCTCCACAGGATATATTTAGTATTGTTGAGTTTATTTGTGGTAATGCTCGGGTACGGTATTTTACTGCCTACCCTTCCGTATTACACGGAAAGGCTGGCTCTAAAAGACAACCTGGATACGGACCTTATCAACTTCCATATCGGAATGTTGACCAGTATTTATCCGTTGTTCCAGCTCTTGTTCGTTATCGTCTGGGGCAAGCTTTCCGATAAATACGGACGTAAACCCATAATACTATTGGGGCTTGTAGGTTTTGTCGTGATGAACTTGCTAACGGGTCTTGCCACTTCCCTGTCGATGCTCTATATGGCCCGTATCATAGGGGGCATCTTTACGTCAGCGGTCATTCCGGTCAGTAATGCCTATTTAAGTGATATTACCTCAGAAAAGCGAAGGACCAAAATAATGGCCTGGTCCGGGGTCGCTATCAGTTCCGGTGTGATATTCGGCCCTGTTCTGGGGGGATTTCTGTCGCAAACGAACCTACACTATACATACTCTTTTGGAGTGTTCCACTTAGACCGTTTTTCGGTTCCCTTTATTTTGGCCGCTCTTTTGGGCTTTGTGGTATTGCTGATAATTGTAAAATGGCTGAAGAATACGGAAGTAAAAAGTCGTATTGCTTCTGAGGCAGTCAAATTCAGTTTTTCCCTTAGTAACTATTTTATCATTTTGTTGCTCTTATCCTTTGTGATGCAGTTCGTGGTTACCCTGTTTGAGACCGTGTTTTCAATTTATGGGAAGGATGAGTTGGCCTTTACAACCAATCAGGTGGGTATTGGTTTTATGCTTTGTGGTTCCGTGATGGCCGTTTTGCAACCGGTATTCGCAACCTATGGCGAAAAAATATTGACCTCTAAACAGCAAATAACATTGGGGTTATTGATATCGGGTGTTTCGTTAATCGTCTTCCCTTTTGTGAGTGGTGTACTATACATTTATGTTACTATTATAATTTTCGCAGCCGGGGGAGCCATGGTGACACCAAACCTGCTTTCGGCAGTTTCCTTAATATCCAAGGAAAACACGGGAAGGAATATATCCATTCAAAGTTCCACGAACAGTATCGGTCAAATTTTGGGTCCGGTATTGGGGACTTGGCTGATTGCCGGAGGGTTTTATTATCCTTTCATCATTGCCGGAGTAACCGTTTTGGTTTCTATGGGATTGGTTTATTTCTTGAAGCGACCAAATGAAGGGATTGACGGGCCTTTATTGGCCGACCAGCATAAAAAACTGTAATGATGGATCATTGAACCGGTACACCAACACGAACAGGGCCTAAATAAAAAAAGGCGGATGTATGAAAATCAAAATGCCTACAATGTATTTATAAAAGAATCAAAAGATGGGTAATAAAAATATAAAGTATTCTAAACATAGCACATCATCTGGAATGCTATTTTGTTAATTAAAAAAAGTGAATTATGTCAAAAAAAGTTGCAGACCTATTGGTAGAAAACCTCGTGAATGCAGGTGTTAAAAGATTGTATGCCGTAACCGGTGATAGTTTGAACCCCATAAACGATGCGGTAAGGCGGGACGGCAGGATCAGGTGGATTCACGTTCGCCACGAAGAGGCAGGCGCCTATGCCGCCTCTATGGATGCAGAACTCGATGGTATAGGCTGTTGTATGGGCAGTAGCGGCCCAGGCCACGTACATCTGATCAACGGGCTATATGATGCCAATAGGTCCGGAAACCCCGTGATCGCGATTGCCTCCACGATTAATACCGATAAACTGGGTACGGATAATTTTCAGGAGACCAACGTGGTCAAATTATTTGACGATTGCAGTATATATTGTTTTATGGCCAATACCCCGCAGCAAGCCGCACATGCTTTTCAAACGGGTATTCAGCATGCGATCGAAAAACGTGGCGTTGCGGTGGTGGGGCTTCCAGGGGATGTGGCCGCCGCAGATGCACAGGAAATCACCACGTCACATAAAAACTACTATACAAGTGCCCGGCTCATCCCAGGGAAATTGGAAATGGAAGAATTGGCCCAGGTAATCGATTCCCATAAGAAAATCATGCTGTTCTGCGGCTATGGGTGCAAGGATGCCCAAGGGGAAGTCATGCAATTATCCGAAAAACTGCAGGCTCCCATGGGCTTCAGTTTTCGTGGAAAAATATTCTTTGACAAGTCCAGCAATCCTTTTGCCGTGGGACTCAACGGCCTATTGGGGAATAAATCCGGATTTAAGGCCATGCAGGAGGCCGATTTGTTGCTATTACTGGGTACCGATTTTCCTTACTCCGACTTTTTGCCGGAGAAAAATACAATCATCCAAATAGACGACAAACCGCAACGTATCGGGAGGCGCGCTAAAGTGGATTATGGCTATGCCGGAAAAATAAAGGACACCATAGAAGCCTTGCTGCCCATGATAGAGGAAAAAACCGATAAGGATTTTTTAAATGAAATGCGTAAACTCCACGAACAACAAGAAGAAAAATACGCCTCTTACGTAAAAGCCAAATCCAGTGAAAAAAACATACATCCTGAATTTGTGGCAGCGGTAGTTGATGAAGTGGCGGCAGACGATGCCATCTTTACCGTGGATACCGGCATGTCCGCAGTTTGGGCGGCACGCTATTTAAAAGGCCGGCGAGACCGCTACCTTACCGGCTCGTTCAACCATGGCTCCATGGCAAACGCCATGCCCATGGCCATTGGTGCCGGGCTTTCAAGACCAGACCGGCAAGTTATCGCCTTATGCGGCGATGGGGGCATAAGCATGCTTTTGGGCGATCTAATGACCATAAGCCAATATGATATACCGGTAAAAATTGTCGTTTTTAACAATCGGTCGCTGGGAATGGTTAAACTGGAAATGAATGTGGCCGGCTACCCAGATTGGCAAACCGATATGGAAAATCCTGATTTTGCCCAGGTGGCGCAGGCGATGAACATAGCATCTTGGAACGTGGAACAATGTGAAAATGTAGAACCCACATTAAAAAAAGCCTTTGCACACAAGGGACCTGCACTGATCAATATTTTTACAGATCCCGAAGCCCTGGCCATGCCGCCCAAAGTGAGTTTTGAACAGGTAAAGGGCTTTGCAACAAGCATGGGCAAGATGATGCTGAACGGCCAAAGTGCCGAGGTAATAGACACGGCAAAATCCAATCTTAAATATTTAAGGGAATTGTTTTAGATATAAAAACTGGGGAAGCTAAAAACATATTTTAAGTATCCTTGGGCCTATTGACAATAATGAACGTAAGCTGAAAAAATAATATGGAGCATAAACGGACAACCCTAAAACCTCATGATAGGCTATTTCAAAATGGCACCGACAATACTGAACATATTGAGTTGGTCCGTTCGGGAGAAGACTATTTTTTGCGGCTTGAAAAATTAATAGATAAGGCAGAAAAGGAAATCCATTTACAGACCTACATTTTTGAAAACGATGAAACAGGAAACCGTATAGCCTCCTGTTTAAAAAAAGCCGCTCAACGAAAAGTAGAGGTATATGTCTTATTGGATGCCTATGGTAGCGCTGCATTACCCAATAGTTTTGCCCAGGATTTGGTACAGCATGGTATTTTACTTCGCTTTTTTTCGCCATTATTCTCCTTGAACAATTTTTATATCGGTAGGCGGATGCACCATAAAATTGCGGTCGTCGATGAAAAAATAGCACTGATAGGCGGAATCAATATTGCCGATAAATACCGCGGAACCAAGGCTTCTAAACCTTGGTTGGACTATGCCGTTCAGTTGAATTGCCCGGCAGCTAAGAATCTACAAATATTGTGTAGCGATTATTTTTATAAAAGGGGAAGCTCAAAAAAAATACCACCCGTGTTACATTCGGCAGGTAGCGCACTCGTGGGAATTTTACAAAACGACTGGCTGCAGCGAAAAACGGAAGTCTGTGATGCCTACACGAACGCCTTCATTTATGCCAAAGAGGAAATAGTAATCGTGAGCTCGTATTTTTTACCTGGAAACAGATTGGCAAAGGCTTTGAAAAAGACGTGTAAAAGAGGAATAAAAACAACGGTGATCTTAGCGGGTATTAGCGATGTGCCGTTGGTGCGTAGGGCCACCGAACATTTGTACTCGTCTTTTCTAGACCATCATATGAGAATTTTTGAATGGAATAATTCCGTAGTACACGGTAAAGCTGCGGTGGTTGACAACAAATGGTCTACCATAGGCTCATTTAACCTGAACAGTCTTAGTTGCTATGGCAGTATTGAAATGAACGTAGAAGTTCACTCGGTCAATTTTGCCAAAATTCTTCGGGCCGACTTTGAAATGGTTATAAGCCAGTGTAACGAAATTACAAAGGGGAGTCTAAGACAAAGAGCCGGTATATTCAATAAGTTGGGTAATTGGATTTCTTACCATATGGTACGCACAGCCATGCTTTTTCTAACCTTTCTTCCGCATTTAAGGTTTTTGAAAAATTATAGGTTATAGGGTGCTGCTAATGGTCAAGTGATTAAATGTGCCAAGGTAGAATACGAGATGTTTCAGGACAATGAAAGAAAAGTTATGATAAAAAGTTTAAGGACAAAGGAAGGCATCCGCCTACTAAGGGATAATTATATCGGACGCTTGGCATTTATATCCCAAGGAAATCCTTACGTTGTTCCGATTACCTATTATTACGATGAAACCAGCAATAGTATCCTGGGATATTCTGCTGAAGGACATAAAATGAATGCTATGCGGGAAAACCGATCGGTATCATTAGAAGTAGATGAAATAAGTTCCGTAAATAATTGGCGATCTATCTTGGCACACGGTGTTTTTGAAGAATTGCAAGGAAGCGAGGCCAAATTTCTCCTGCATCGGTTTGCCCAAGGTGTCAAAAATATTATCCTCCGTAAGGAGAAAATAATTCCCCAATCCATTAGTGAATTTTCAAGTAAACTGAATTCACCTAAAACCCCTATAGTCTTTCGAATCAGAATAGTTGAAATTACAGGAAAACAAAGGAAACCATAATCTATATACGAATATGACATAAGCCATTGTTGGTTTTAGATACGAACTATGAACCCAAAGTCATTTATACTTTTTAAGGAAGCGAAAGAATGAATGGCTTATTAAAAGATTTGACGATGAAAAAATATTATTACAACGAAGAACAGGAATCTTATGATGCGATTGTTGTAGGCACTGGCATCAGCGGAGGCTGGGCCGCCAAGGAACTATGTGAGAAGGGTCTTAAGACCCTGGTTTTGGAGCGTGGAAGAATGGTGCGCCATATCACGGACTATCCCACGGCTTACAAAGATCCTTGGGATTTTCCGAACGGAGGGGAGCCGACACTGGAAGACCTTAAAAAACAACCAAAACAAAATCGAACAGGTTACACGACCAATGCGGCAAGTGCACTTTGGTTCGTGAACGACCTGGAACACCCCTACAACGAAATCAAACGTTTTGACTGGATGCGGGGCTACCACGTGGGAGGGCGCTCCATCATGTGGGGGCGACATAGTTACCGTTGGAGCGATATCGATTTTACAGCCAACCAGCGTGATGGAATCGCAGTGGATTGGCCCGTTAGATATAAGGATATCGCCCCTTGGTACGATAAAGTAGAAACCTTCATCGGGGTATCGGGGGAAAACCTGGGGTTGAAACAATTGCCTGATGGCCAGTTTTTACCGATGATGGAACTCAATTGTGTCGAACAACGTTTTCGGGAAAAGGTAAGTGAGAATTTCGATGGCCGAGTCGTGACGGCAGGAAGGGTGGCCAATATCACTGGAACCAAAAAATTTGAAGGGCGGCAACATTGCATGTTCCGAAACCGCTGTATACGTGGTTGCCCATTTGGGGCGTACTTTAGCAGTAATTCCTCGACCCTGCCCGCCGCCGAACGAACCGGAAACCTAACGCTAAGACCCGATTCCATAGTACATGAAGTGATGTACGACCCCGATACCAAACGGGCCACCGGCGTAAAGGTCATCGATAGTGTCACCAAGGAAGCGTATGAATTCAACGCCAAAGTAATTTTCCTATGCGCCTCGGCCGTTGCCTCTACATCAATATTGATGCAATCAAGATCCGATCGCTTCCCCAACGGTATGGGTAACGATTCCGATCAGTTGGGAAGGAACATTATGGACCATCATTTGGGAGTGGGTGCACAGGGCAAGTTTGACGGACTTGAAGACAAATATTATAAGGGGAGAAAACCGAATGGGGTATATATCCCACGTTTTAGAAACCTTGGTGGTGATTCCGACCGCAAAGACTATAAGCGAGGTTTTGGCTATCAAGGTAGTGCCGGAAGGGGCAATTGGGACGATGCCGTTGCCGAACTATCCTTCGGGAAAGAGCTAAAAGAGGCCATCCTGAAACCAGGCGGATGGACCATGGGCATTGGGGGCTTCGGCGAAGTGCTTCCGTACGAAGAAAACAGGATGACCCTGGATTATGATAAATTGGACGGTTGGGGGCTACCCACGGTAACTTTCGATGCCGAATTCAAGGAGAATGAATGGGCCATGCGGAAGGATATGAAGGAATCAGCCGTCGAAATGCTCGAAAAAGCTGGGCTGCGCGATGTGCAGCCTTTTGACAATCCCGGGGCCTTGGGCCTTGGAATCCACGAAATGGGCACCGCCCGTATGGGAAGGGACAAAAGGACATCGGTACTCAACGGAAACAATCAAGTTCATGATGTTCCCAATGTATATGTAACGGATGGTGCGTTCATGACTTCCGCGGCATGTGTAAACCCGTCACTGACCTATATGGCCTTTACGGCAAGGGCGGCAGACCATGCGGCAAAAGAACTTAAAAAAGGAAACATATAATGGATAGAAGAAAAGCACTTAAGAATATGGGGCTGGCCTTGGGATATTCCGTGGCCACCCCGACATTGATAGGTATGGTCCAAAGCTGCAAAAACGATAAGGCACTGGAATGGACCCCGGTTTTCCTTACCCCGGATGAAGGGGAGGCATTGACAAAATTGGTGGATATTATCCTTCCCAAAACCGATACCCCTTCCGCTTCGGAAGTTCAGGTACACCTGTTCATTGACAAGTTCATTGATCAAGTAATGGAAAAGGAACAACAGGATTTTGTGAAAATGTCCATGGGCCAATTCTTGGAAAAAGCCTTGAAGGATTCCAGAAAGGAAAAAGCGGGCGATCTTACTTCAGGAGATTTGGAGCCCGTGCTCGCGGCAGCCCTGAAAGTGACCAAGGAAGATGATGTGAAAAACTTCGAGGCCATAGAGCAATACCATGAAGCCATTGCCGAAGGAAAAGAGCCCTTGTTGGACGATGGTATCTCACGCTTTGCATTTGCCAACAACCTTAGAGGCCTCACTATTTGGGGTTACAAGATTTCGGAATATGTAGGCGAGGAAGTACTGGCCTATCTCCCCATTCCGGCAGAATATATTCCATGTGAGGATGCACAAAAACTTACCGGAAGTATAGCATGGTCCTTATAAATAATCGCCCTGTTCCAAAACAGTCTTTAACAATTTGAAATTACAAAAACAATAATAATGACAGATTTAACAACTAGCGCGATCGGGCGTGTCCTCAGGAACAATTATCTCGGACACTTGGCCTATCTATGGCAAGGGAAGCCCTATGTGATTCCCATTACCTATTATTTTGACCCTACGGACAATACGATCATTAGCTATACCTCGGAAGGCCATAAAATCGATGCGATGCGAAAAAACAACTCAGTTACCGTACAGGTCGAAGAAATACAATCGATGTTCAACTGGGAATCGGCCATGGTGCACGGAACATTCGAAGAACTTGAAGGAAGCGTTGCCAAGCAAAAATTGCACCTATTTACCGAAGGCGTCAAGAGCATTATTCGTAGAAAAGAACGGAGAGAGGTTGAGTTCATCAATGAATTTTCAAGTAAGATATACTCCAGGGGCATTCCAATTGTTTACCGTATTAAAATACGGGAAGTTATCGGAAAACGAAGGGAAACGTAAAGATGAAATCAGTAATTATGATAGAACTGTAAGACAATTTAAAAAGATAAAAATGCGAAATTGATATTGGTAAGGCATGAAAAATCGATTGGGAGGCAAAAAATATATTTACCGGATGGACGGATATCGACTTTGCCCTGGAAGGCATTGAAGAATCCAAAAACAAAGGGGAAGCACTTACAGAACCGCCCAGATGAGCTCTGTTACAGGATCAACAGAAAACTATTCGGCCTTAGGCTGTTCGATAAGAGCGAAATTGCTATAAAGACACCTTACTGATAAGCAATTAATTTGCGTTTTGAACTGACTAAAATCATACTATATAGCAACTGATTTTGATATTTTTAATTTAACCTATTAAAAGTCTCGCAAGGGTAGTTGAAGCTAAATAGAAAATACATTCTAAACTTAAAAAATGAATATGATAATAAACCTTTCAAAAAGACCATATTACTTTTTTCCATATAAATTTTAATTATACTAATTATGTCTAAATATATATTATCGCTAGATCAGGGAACTACCAGTTCCAGAGCCATTTTGTTTAATCATAAAGGTCAAATCGAAGCTATTGCTCAAAAAGAGTTTGAACAAATTTTTCCCAAACCCGGTTGGGTAGAACATAATGCCATGGAAATTTGGTCCTCTCAACGCGGTGTAGTGGCAGAAGCAAAGGCAAAGTTGCACATTGAAAACTCGGATATTGCTGCAATCGGGATAACCAATCAGCGAGAAACGACAATTGTTTGGGATCGGGCAAGCGGTAAACCTATCTACAATGCCATTGTATGGCAAGACCGAAGAACTTCAAAAACTTGTGACCAACTTAAGGAAGCTGGTTACACCGATAAGGTGAAATCAAAGACGGGCTTGGTCATAGACGCCTATTTTTCGGGAACCAAGATTAAATGGATACTGGATAACGTAGAAGGTGCCAGAAAAAAAGCGGAGGCTGGAGAACTGGCATTTGGAACGGTTGATTCATGGCTCATCTGGAACCTGACGAAGGGCAAATTACATATTACAGATGTCACCAACGCAAGTAGGACGATGCTTTACAACATTCACGATCTTGATTGGGACAATGAGTTGTTGACACTACTGGACATTCCGAAAAGTATGTTGCCTGAAGTAAGATCCTGTAGCGAGGTTTATGGGGTAAGTAGTTGGGGAATCCCTATTGCTGGTATTGCTGGAGATCAACAAGCCGGTCTTTTCGGTCAAATGGCACTAGAATTGGGAATGGTAAAGAGCACCTATGGTACAGGATGCTTTATCGTTGCAAATACAGGAAGTACTCCCGTTTCCTCAAAAAACAATTTGCTTACGACTATAGCCTGGCAGATAAACGGTGAAACGACCTATGCCTTGGAAGGTAGCATTTTTATTGGAGGAGCTGTAGTACAATGGCTTCGAGATGGGTTAGATCTTGTTAGGGAATCTCGTGAAATAGAAAAACTGGCCAATTCTGTAGAGGATAATGGCGGTATTTTTCTGGTACCGGCGTTTGCCGGATTAGGGGCGCCTCATTGGGATCAATACGCTAGAGGAATTATTGTAGGGATTACACGTGGCACTAGCAAGGGACATATAGCCAGGGCAGCACTTGAAGCCATATGCTATCAGACCAAAGATGTAATGAACGCTATGCAAGGTGATTCTAAAATAGCCATAAAGGAATTGCGTGTTGACGGAGGCGCTTCCGTAAACAACACGTTAATGCAATTTCAATCGGACATCCTTAATATTGATGTAGTGAGGCCCAAAGTATATGAGACTACAGCACTTGGAGCAGCTTACTTAGCAGGTTTAGCTGTAAAATTCTGGAAATTAGAAGACTTAAAAAATCAATGGCAAGAAGATCAAAAATTTAAACCAAAAATGGAATCTGAAGATAGGGAAGAGTTATACTCCCGTTGGAGTAAAGCAGTCGAACGATCAAAAGACTGGTTATAATTAGAACAAAAAAATAGCATAAAGATGGACAGAAAATTTATGGTAAAGAAACTCGAGCAACATATCGATGAGGTATGGGATATTGTAGTAATCGGAGGTGGTGCAACAGGGCTGGGAGCAGCCTTGGATGCAGCTAGTAGGGGGTATAAAACGTTGCTGCTGGAACAAGCGGATTTTGCAAAGGGTACATCAAGCAGAAGTACCAAACTTGTACATGGTGGGGTTAGGTATCTGGCACAGGGAGATATCTCTCTTGTACTTGAAGCTTTACATGAGCGGGGTCTGCTTAAGCAAAATGCTCCGCATTTGGTAAACGATCAGGAATTTATTATTCCGAATTATGAATGGTGGGGCGGCCCATTTTACACCGTCGGGTTAAAAGTCTATGATATGATGGCCGGAAAACTAGGATTGGGGCCTTCTGTTCATATTACCAAAGAAGAAACACTAAAAGCAATACCGAATCTCAAGAAAAAAGGACTACATGGCGGTGTCATATACCATGATGGTCAATTCGATGATTCTAGACTGGCCATCAATCTAGCACAGACCATCGTGAATAATAATGGTATTGTTCTCAATTATATGAAAGTTACCCAACTATTGAAAAATAACATTCAATTGGTTAATGGTGTTATGGCCATTGATCAGGAGACTGGTAAAGAATACAAAATAAATGCAAAAGCCGTTATCAATGCCACGGGCGTTTTTGCGGACGACATTCTAAAAATGGATGATGCAAATGCCCGTAAAACCATAGTTCCAAGCCAGGGTGTCCACATTGTCCTTGAGAAAGAGTTCTTGTTGGGTGACTCGGCCATCATGATTCCTAAAACAGATGATGGTCGCGTGTTATTTGCCGTACCCTGGCACGATAAAGTAGTTGTAGGTACCACTGATACCTTAATTTCAAAACCTGCTCTAGAACCTAGGGCCCTTAAGGATGAAATTGAATTTATACTAAATACAGCTAGTAAATACCTGACCAGGGCACCTTCTAGAAAAGATGTGTTATGCATTTTTGCCGGATTGCGACCGCTTGCAGCTCCAGAAGACGAAGGGAAAAGCACCAAGGAGATATCGCGTAGCCATAAAATCTCAATATCCCTATCTGGTCTGGTTACCATTACAGGGGGTAAATGGACTACCTATCGCCGTATGGGAGAGGATACAATTGACAAGGCATCCATGGTGGCTGGTCTTGACGAGCGACCTAGTGTGACCAAGAATATGCCTATTCATGGTTCTGTGCAACACTTGGAAGAAGATGATGATTTAAGGTTCTATGGAACAGATCGACTTCGGATACTTAAACTTGTGAATAGCAATCCGTCGTTGGGTGAAAAGTTGCACCCTAAATTGAACTTCATAAAGGCCGAAGTGGTTTGGGCCGTAAGAGAGGAAATGGCCAGAAACATAGAAGATGTTTTGGCGAGACGTGTAAGAGCGCTATTCCTTGATGCCCGGGCAAGTATTGAAATGGCACCAGAAGTTGCTAGGTTGATAGCTGCCGAGCTGGATTGGGACGATGCTAAGGTTTCTCGAGAAATAGAGGCCTATAAAGAGTTGGCCAAAGGGTATATTTTGGATTGACACAATGATTTTATCTTAATTTATAATTAAAATTTATGTCTGAATTTACAGCGGAATTTTTCGGAACCTTTCTATTGTTATTGCTCGGCCTTGGAACTAACGCTAATGTTGCACTTAACACTACGTTTGGTCAAAATAGCGGTTGGATCGTAATTAGCTTTGGGTGGGGGCTTAGTGTTTTTGCCGCCGTTGCGGTAGCCGGTCCGTATAGCGGCGCCCATATCAACCCGGCAGTAACAATCGGTCTTGCATCCGCCAGCCTATTTGCCTGGAGTGAAGTACCCTCTTTTTTACTGGCGCAAGTACTTGGCGGTGCCACTGGTACTACATTGGTGTGGTTGGTATTTAAAGATCATTTTGCATCTACAAAAGATCAAGGCACCAAATTGGGCGTATTTTCTACCGGTCCTGCCATTAAAAATTATCCGATCAACTTTTTAAGTGAAATGACAGGGACATTTGTACTCATGTTCGTGATTCTCTATTTCACTGAGCCTCAGTTCAATGCTGATTTCATGTCAGGCAATGTTGTTGGCTTAGGATCAGTAGGCGCTTTACCAGTAGCCTTATTGGTTACTGTAATAGGGCTAAGCTTAGGCGGCACTACTGGCTATGCGATTAATCCTGTACGGGATTTGATACCAAGAATTGTACATGCCGTCCTACCCATTCCGGGAAAAGGTGGAAGCAACTGGAAATATAGCTGGATACCCGTTTTGGGGCCCATTACAGGTGCGATAATTGCCAGTTTAATTTATTTGTATTTAAAATAATAGATGCTGCTATAGAGAAGAATCTTAATTCCTTTTAAAGATGATGTTATTGCTTAACGAGCTTCTGTATTTTATTAAAACGTCGCTTTGCGACAACCCGAAAATTCAATTTTAACCTTTTTTAACTTCACAAGAATTATGAATACTATAAATAAAATCCTTGTTCCATTTGATTTATCCCCGGCATCGGAACGTGCTTTACAATATGCGCTTCATTTTATAACCCAAAATGACACCCCTGAAATCATAACCTTATATGCTTCCAGTACATCGGATGATGACGTATTGAAAGAAGTACTACAAGAAAAGATTTCAGATATAAAGAAACCATTTCCTTATGCATCAAAATTCAATATCGAATTAGTAATACGAAGAGAATTATTGGTCGATAGTATGTTGAAAGAACAAAAAGAGAACGACATAGATCTCATTATTATGGGAACTAAAGGTAGTGCTGAGGATGAAGAAAGTACCTTCACCAATACTTCACGACTTGTTTTAGAAGCGGATTGTCCTGTCTTGGTAGTCCCGGAAAAAGTCGGAGAGTTTCAAGTTGGTAAGATTGCTTTGGTATTAGGTAAAGATGAAATTGATGACCCTACTGCTTTAGGGACATTATTGGAAATCGCAAGAAGGTTTGACACTCAAGTTCATGTATTGACGATTTGTAATGAAGACGGTACTTACGGGTATTCGGTAACCGACGAGAAAAACGAAAATACAATCAGCTATTACTTGGAGAAGTTTTATTCCCATCACATGTTTATGGAAAACACAGATGTGACCGACGGTATTTTTGATTATGTAAATAAAAAGGAGATAGATATGATAGCGATACTGCCTTCTAACCATTCCAAAAAGAATCGGCCCTCTGAAGGCAGACTCACCAAGTTCCTGACATTGCGTTCGCAAATACCTTTACTGACTTTGGATTGATAGGTGCTTCACCTAGGATTACGCTACCGTTAAAATTTAAAATACAACTATGTAAATCAATAAGAGATCTTTTATACTATTGATTTTTTTTCATGATAATGCTCATGTTTATGCTGACCTCGCATTTTTAACTTTATAAAAACTTTTAAAAATTACACCTATGGAAATACTATCGAAAGCACCAAAAAATAATGACCTTGATAAATATGGGTTAAAAGATGTTACTACATTTTGGAACCTTTCCCCGGAGACATTGCAAAAACTCACTGTAGAACAGGGAATGGGAAAAGAAACTGCAAACGGCACACTAGCTGTCAATACCGGTAAATTTACGGGCAGATCCCCGAAAGATCGCTTTTTAGTTGATGACGATTATACAAAAGATAAAGTCTGGTGGGGGCGTACGAATAAACCAATTACTCCAGATAATTTTAGTAAACTATACCATGAAGTGACCAATTATCTATCTGGAAAGTCAATATACATTCATGATGGGTATGTATGTGCCGATCCAAAATACCGAATGAATGTAAGAACCATTACAGAATACCCCTGGTCCAACTTTTTCGTTCACAATATGTTTCTTCGATTGGCGGAAAATGAAATTGCAGATTTTGAAGAAGAATGGTTGGTACTTTGCGCCCCTGGATATGAAGCTCAAGATCCCGCAGCTTTTGGGCTTCGTCAAGGGAATTTCTCCATACTTGATTTCACGCGCAAAATAGCTTTGGTGGGAGGATCTGCGTATACTGGTGAAATGAAAAAAGGTGTTTTTTCAGCATTAAACCTTATTTTACCAATAGAGAAGAATGTACTCCCAATGCATTGTTCCGCAAATGTAGGTGAAGATGGAGAAACGGCTATTTTCTTTGGATTATCCGGTACCGGAAAAACAACACTATCTGCCGATCCTAAACGTAGGTTGATCGGTGATGATGAACATGGCTGGACAGCTGAGAATACAATATTCAATTTTGAAGGAGGATGCTATGCAAAGGTGATCGACCTTACCGAAGAAAAAGAACCTGATATTTTCCGTGCGATACGTCCGGGTGCTATTCTCGAGAATGTTGTATTCAAAGAAGGAAGCAAAGAAGTGGATTATAAAAATAGTAGTATTACTCAAAATACACGAGTGAGCTATCCTATTGATCATATCGACAATATTGCGGTCCCTTCTTATGCAAAAAACCCTAAAAACATATTCTTTCTAACCGCTGATGCTTTTGGCGTTTTACCTCCAATATCAAAATTAACACCGGCACAGGCGGCCTATCATTTTATATCGGGGTATACCGCAAAAGTCGCGGGTACGGAAGCAGGGATTGTAGAGCCTGTTCCATCGTTCTCCGCTTGTTTTGGGGAGCCTTTTATGCCATTACACCCCACGGTATATGCAGAGATGCTGAGCAAAAAAATGACCGAAGCCAACGTAAATGTTTGGTTGGTCAATACCGGTTGGTCCGGTGGGCCTTACGGCGTTGGATCCCGCATAAAACTTAAATATACACGAGCTATGATATCAGCGGCAATGGAAGGTGAGCTTAATGATATTGATTATGAGCAACATCCAATTTTTGGGTTGCATATGCCAAAATATGTCCCTGGTGTTCCCTCTGAAATGTTGGACCCTATGAATACTTGGTTGCAGAAAGGGGCCTATGTTAGCAAATCCATTCAGTTAGCACATTCTTTTCATTTAAATTTTGACAAGTTTATCAATCAAGCTTCCAATGAAATTTTACACGGAGGGCCGCTGATCGACGCGCATCAGATTTTAGATCATATTTAATCGGAACGAATTCCTCGAGGCTCTGCCTCGGGGTTTCCGTTAAAATTATCGTTCCCATCAAAGCAGGAATCAAAATAACAGAATTTTGATTTCTTTTAATTAAAATGAAACCGGCAAATACCTCTATGGCCGTGCCTCGAGAATAGTCGGTTTCAAAAATAACTTTTATTCGAAAAACGTTGAATAGCTGTAATCCATTTATAGGACCAGTCAATTTAAAAAATAAGAGATATGGCCGCAAATAAATTGGTTTTTAGGAAAACAATTATCGCAGGAACCGGGCTTTTCTTATGCTTATTTTTAATTGTACACCTCTCTGCAAATTGGATTCTATTACTGCCTGAGGAAACAGCACGCGAACTGTACAATTCGTACGCTACCACATTGCGGGAGAACCTTTTCATTAAGTCGATATCCTATATTCTGTATGCTTTTATCGTATTGCATGTAATCTATGCTTTGCTCATCACAATACATAATAGAAAAGCCAAACCACAGAAATATGTGGTCAATCATTTTTTGCAAAATAGTACGTGGACCTCTCAAAATATGGGACTTATCGGGACGATGATCTTACTTTTTATCGTAGTCCATCTTGCTAATTTTTGGGCACGTGTAAAACTAGGAATGGGTGAAATTATAGAACTGGATGCTACAGGTAATTTAGATGTATATAAAGTAACCTTTTCGCTGTTTCACAATATTTACTATGTAATTTTTTATACTGTTTTAATGATTCCACTAGGACTTCATCTAAATCACGGACTTAAAAGTGCATTCAAAACACTCGGGTTTTATCATAAAAAAGGATTGCGGATTTCGGCGAAAGTTTCCCTCATATATGCAGTTATAATCTCCATCGGATTTGGGGTTATTCCATTTTTTGTATATCTCAAATAACTCATTAAGATGAAATTAGATTCAAAAATCCCGGAAGGAAGACTCGAAGACAAGTGGCGTAATTACCAGATAAAAGCGCAATTGATCAACCCTGCCAATAAAAAGAAACTAAATGTTATCGTTGTAGGGTCAGGGCTTTCTGGAGCTGGAGCTGCCGCTACACTTGCCGAACTAGGCTATGACGTGCAATGTTTTTGTTATCAAGATTCTGCCCGTAGAGCGCATTCCGTTGCTGCCCAAGGAGGTATCAATGCCGCAAAAAATTACCAACATGATGGCGATAGCGTTTGGAGGATGTTTTATGATACATTGAAAGGAGGTGATTTCAGGTCACGAGAAGCCAATACCTATAGATTGGCCGAGCTTTCTGCACCCCTTATTGATCATTTTGTGCAACAAGGCGTTCCTTTTGCCAGGGAATATGGTGGTGTATTGGTAAATCGAAGTTTTGGGGGCGTACAAGTACAACGAACCTTTTATGCCAGAGGGCAAACAGGGCAACAATTATTACTTGCCGCATATTCGCAGCTGTATAAAATGATACGTGCCAAGAAAGTAAAAATGTTTCCACGCAGTGAAATGATCGATTTAGTGGTTATCGACGGAAAAGCAAAAGGGATCATTGTTCGTGATCTAGTTACAGGTGAACTGAAACGCTATGTTGCAGATGCAATTGTATTGGCAACTGGTGGCTATTCTCGTGTTTTTAGATTATCTACACTTGCCATTGGATGTAACGGTAGTGCGATTTGGAAAGCCCATAAAAGAGGAGCCTTTTTTGCAGCGCCTAGTTTTACGCAAATTCACCCGACTGCATTACCTCAAACCAGTGAGGCACAATCCAAACTTACCTTAATGTCAGAATCCCTTAGAAATGACGGGCGTATTTGGGTGCCTAAAAAAAAGGAAGACATCAGGAAAGCAAATGATATACCGGAAAAAGAACGGGATTATTACTTAGAACGCCGCTATCCGAGTTTTGGGAATTTAGCACCTCGTGACATTGCATCAAGAGCTGCAAAAGAACGCATCGATGCCGGATACGGTGTGGGAAGATTAAAAAATGCCGTCTACTTAGATTTCAGGCACGCAATCGATAAATTAGGTATTCAAACTATAAAAGATCGTTATGAAAATCTCTTCGGCATGTATAAAAAAATCACGGGGATTGATGCGTATAAAGAACCCATGCAAATTTCACCTGCCGCGCATTTCTCCATGGGCGGGTTGTGGGTAGATTATGAATTAATGACTACCATCCCTGGACTATATGCAGTGGGAGAATGTAATTTTTCCGATCATGGTGCCAATCGTCTGGGAGCAAATTCATTATTGCAGGCCAGTATCGATGGTTATTTTATATTACCGAATACGATCAATAATTATCTGGCAGGTGCTTTAGAAGAAGATATTCCGACCACCGACCATATCGAATTTGAAAAGGCCGAAAAGGAAGTACGGGTTATCATAGACCGAGTTTTGAATATCAATGGCACCAAAACTGTAGACCATTTCCATAGAGAATTAGGGAAAGTCATGTGGCAAGAATGTGCAATGAGCCGTAATAAAAAGGGGTTGGAAAAAGCGATACTCCAAATAAAAACGTTAAAGGATGAATTCTGGAGTGATGTAAAAGTTACGGGAAGCGGTAATGAACTTAATACCGAACTAGAAAAAGCCCTGCGACTGGCCGATTTTATGGAGATGGGAATTTTAATGTGTACAGATGCACTAGAACGTGAAGAGTCGTGTGGAGCACATTTTAGGGAAGAATTTCAAACCGAAGACGGTGAAGCTGTACGTGTAGATGAAAACTATTCCTATGTGTCTGCCTGGGAGTACGATGAAGGTGATTTTAAATTACACAAAGAAGAACTGGAATTTGAATTTGTACAACCTTCGGTAAGAAGTTATAAATGACATATAATGAAAGTTACATTTAAAATTTGGAGACAAGAGAACCGGAATACCAAAGGAGCAATAAAAGAATACAAGGTAGATGGGTTAACAGAAGATATGTCCTTTTTAGAAGCATTGGATCACTTAAACGAATTACTCGTTCTTAAAAACGAAAAAGTTATCGCATACGAGTATGACTGTAGGGAAGGTATCTGCGGGCAATGTGGTGTTTTTATAAATGGTCGTGCTCACGGTCCACATGATAATATCACAACATGCCAACTGCACATGCGCAGTTTTAAAGATGGGGATACTATTGTTGTAGAACCATGGAGGGCTGCTTCTTTTCCGGTACTAAAAGATTTGATCGTAGATCGTTCTGCATTTGACCGAATCATGGAACAAGGGGGATATATAACCGCAAAAACAGGGACCGCACCAGAGGCCAATGCCATTCTTATTCCTAAAGAGGTATCCGACAGTGCTATGGATGTCGCGGCCTGTATTGGATGCGGTGCTTGTGCAGCTACCTGTAAGAACGCGTCCGCGGCCTTATTTGCATCGGCTAAAATCAACCATCTTAACAACTTGCCGCAAGGACATCCTGAAGCGCACAAACGAGTACAGGAAATGACCTATCAAATGGAACTGGAAGGATTTGGCAGTTGTTCCTTTACAGGTGCTTGTGAGGTAGAATGTCCAGAGGGGATTTCAATAACCAACATAGCAGAAATGTACGCTAAATATACCAAAGCAAAATTATTTGGCTAAATTGAGTCAACAACTTCGAGCAAACCCACGAAGTAAGCTTCCAAAAAAATATTTTGTTTTCGCAGGCGAACCTCGGGTAATCAAACCCTCTACGAGGGGTTTAAAAAAGGTCTATGGCTACTTGTATACTTGCAAACTTTTGATCGGTATTCCACAAAGCCGTTGCAGACACGGGGAGATAAATATCCTGGTAAACTTTTACATCCCTGCTATAAATAATCCCAAAATTATTTAGGACTTTATCTCCATAAAAGTGGGCGTCATTAACGAAGGAAAATGCTGCTGCAATGGACACTCCAAAAGAAGAATGTTTCTTTTTAAAAATATTATAACTAAGTTCTACATAATTGGTAAATGCATTTTCTAATTCTCCGCCATCTGCAACATAGGTGTCTCTACCTAAGAGAATAGTACTCCAGGAAGTTTTTAAAGGAATCTTTTGAAATGTATATGCTAATGTCAAATCTACAAAGTGGGATGTAGTGGATCTATCATAATCAAAAACTTCTGCATCCGGAAAGTCACTATAATTATTAATATCCCATAACGCTATTGAAAACCCATGAGTAGCATAGCTAATATAATAGTCAACCTCGGTATAGTCTCCATTGAATCCTGCACCGCCCCAAAACCCCGTATCGAATTTACCGTTCTTTGAAGTATAATGTAAAAGAGCTCCGGTCATAGGAGCGTCGGTAACCCTAAGCCCTCTCCACAAGTGCATGTTTTTTACCTGTAAATTAAAATCAATAGGTTTATAGGAAACTGCTTCTGTAGGGTTTTCAGTCTCATCTTGTGCATTTAAGGCACTAAAAGAGAGCCAAAATAACAGGACGATCTGTATATACTTAGAATTTTTGACTTTTTTCATGCTCGTGTTTTTAATTCTTTTTCATTAACATATCCAAAATAAAAAACCAAGTTTTTATATGTACCCGTATTCAATTGATTATGAGATCAATAATTTTTTTTGAATGTGCTGAATTTCTTTTCAGAAAAACCAAAGGACTAAAAATATGCTTCAAACACGTTGAATACTATGATATTCATCAGTGTTATATGTTCAATAATATTCTATAAAACTAGAAGAGCTCGGTGCAAGAACATTGAGCGAGAACCTCTAAACAATCCTAAAAATTGCCCGCTACCCGATGGAGAAGGAAATCATCATTAGCCGGTTATTGGCGGTACTTGATCCTAGCAAAATATGAATCAAAATCCGCAGTCTTAATAAATGATTACAGCAGATTTAACAAATAGCACAAGTGCAAGAGTACTCATGAACCATTACCACGAACACTTAGCCCATCTATTGCAGAGGAAATCCCATTTAATTCCTAAAACTTTTTGTTTTAATCGTACTGACAATACAATTATCAGCTATACATCGGATGGTTATAAAATCTCTACGCTGCGAAAAACAACATGGTCACCACCGTACAACTAGAAGAAATACAATCTAAGTTAAATTGGGAGTCGGCTATGGTGCATGGTATTTTTGAAAAACTTTAAGTCAGCATTGCAAAGCAAAAGCTAGACCTATTTATCAAAGGCGTTAAAAACATTATAAAACAGGAAAAAGTCGAGTTTAGCAACGAAATTTCAAGTAAATTATAGTACGGAGGAATTCTTATTTATTCCCGTATTAAAATACTGTCATTTATGGAAAAACAGAGGAAAGATGAACGCCACATCAATAATGGGACAGAGTAATAACGTAATTTAAAAAAACATAAAATGGGAAAATTGATATTGGTAAGACATGGAAAAAGTGAGTGGAACCTGAAAAATATATTTACAGGATGGACGGATATCGACCTTGCCGCGGAAGGCATTGAAGAAGCCAAAAATGCGGGTGAGATTTTGAAACGCAATACTATTGAAATAGATATATGTTTTTCCTCCTACCTAAAACGCGCCATCCGCACGGCTTGGATTTTATTGGAAACGGCCGAACAGATGCACGTGGACACCCGTTACCATTGGAAACTGAACGAACGGCACTACGGGGATTGGCAGGGTAAGAATAAGGAAGAGGTGCGCAATTCGATAGGGGAAGATTACTTTTTGAATGTTCGAAGGGGATATGACGCGCCGCCCCCGATTCTATCCAAGGAAGATGAGCGAAATCCGAAATTTGATCCGAAATATAGCCGGGTAAATCCCTCTGTGCTGCCCTTGGGCGAATCATTAAAGGATACCTCGAAAAGGGTCGTCAATTACTTTTTTGAGGCAATTGCGGCCCAATTGGCAAAGGATAGGACTATACTTATCTCCGCACACGGAAATTCATTGCGCGCCTTGATAGCGCATCTAGAACATATTTCGACTCTCGATATTGAAAAAGTGGAAGTTAATACTGGGGTTCCTCATCTCTATGAATTTGATGGCAATCTGAACATATTGAATCATCACCGATTAAAATAGGGAAACAACTACTTTAGAAATCCTTAAAATAATCAGAATGATCGCTCTTAAAATAATTCAAAAAGCTGCAAGAGCACTATGGCGGTAAGAACAAACTGAGATGTTAAGTCATGCTAAAACAAACAATTTACAAATTATCAATTTCCTTGATGGTTATATGGGGATGTAACGACGATGACCAAAGTCCAGAACAGGTTAATCTGTTATTTACTGAAGATAATCTTGCAGGAGATTGGAAAAGGATGGCCGAATTTAAAGGGCGGCCCAATGATTCATTGGGATTGTCGGAACCAACAGAAGATCTATTTGCCCAATTCGAAAATTGCCGAAAAGATGATATAATCCGATATGTCAAGGCAACACAGCAAGAAGGAAACACTTATTTCTGGGGAATCGGGGAAGTGGCATGTCATAACCAGATAGCCAACTCATTTATAGAAATTGGCACTTGGACTATTCAGGAATCAGGGAAACTAAACCGCTTTTATTCGGATGTTGGCGAACCCTATATCGTAGTCTTATTAACGGGTAAACAATTGCGTATTCGAAAAGAATCGGGTACAAAAGAACCGGAAGGGGTCATTTACGAATTTACGGAGTATGTGCGGTCGAAATAGTGAAAAAAACTGAGGGAAAAGACGTAACCAAAGGACACTATCCCAACAAGTGTGTAAGTTTAGACTAACAGGGGTTTGACTTTTATTTAAAGCCGGATCCTTTTTTCATAGATCGCAAGGAACTGGTTCAGGATGATGCATCGTCCTGATGGGCATCTACCATTTCTTGGTGGCCTACCTTGTGACCAAATATTCGGATTTCATTTCCGCGTCGTCGGTCGGGAAGGAGAGCTTGTTCTTGGTGTACCTCCTGATCTTTCGGTTGAGGTTCTCGATAAGGTTGGTGGTATAGATAATCTTCTGTATCTCCAAGGGGAACTCGAAGAACACGGTAAGTTCGTCCCAGTTCTCCCTCCAGCTCTTGATTGCATAGGGATTTGCCTACCGTTTATTGGCGGAGCTCTCCAAGGGAGCTTTTCATTGGGGGCGTTGTATTTTGTCACTTGCCCATATACTGTACGGCACATTCAAGGGCGGATCTGGCCGTTTTTGAAAAATCGAAAAGAACGAGAATGGTCGCGATTTTCTTCATGATCCACACTTTTTAATGGTTCAAGAAAAAATAGTCAGTGACTTTTGCAGAAAATATGACAATTATCATGTCATAGGAAAATAGGTCTTTTTAGTATTGTGTTCGAGAAAGAAAACTTCATTTTAGCGCAGGAATTTTCAATGGATATAGGGTCTATATGCCTTCTTTAAATTTTAGGTTATGAAGGGGTTACGATTTCGGAAACATTTAAAAACGTATGGTAAAATGCTTTCTTTTGATTTGGACTAAGTACCTTTTGGATGCATTGCCCTTATGGGTTTTTGGAAAAGTAATCGAACCCCTATTCCCGAACGCGATGAACCGCCATAAATGAAGCCTACCATGTTCTTCCACCCTTTTCGATTCATTTGGCCCAATGGGATTTTTGTATTGGCTTCCCTGCTTCTTATCACGGCGAAACTTTCAGGGCAAACCACTCAAACAATCGAATCGGAAACCCGAACGCTCCAATTCTACCTGAAATACGATAAGACCCGTTGGTTCGCTTTCCATACCTATGCCCAACTGTGGACACGACTGAACGATAACAATCCGGGAAGCCTTGTTTCCGAAGAGCTTCAAGACCGAACCTTTGATATTTCGGTACGGCGATTCCGGTTGGGCTTTCAGGCGCAGCTTAGCGAAAGACTTTTGATCTATTCACAACTGGGCATCAACAACCTCAATTATTTATCGCCGCGCGGCACATCGTTGGACCTTTTGGATGCCTATGCAGAATATTCCTTTTCGCGATCGATATCCATTGGTGCGGGAAAAACGGCTTGGACGGGACTTTCAAGATACTCCGCCCCCAATACTTCAAAACTGCTTTCCTACGATCTTGTATTGCTCGCCCTGCCAACGGATGACGAAACCGACGATCTTATTCGAAAGCTGAGTATATATGCCAAAGGAAAACTGGGCCAACTGGATTATCGGTTGGTGGCCTCCAAACCTTTTTCTCCGGGCAATAGTCCCAATTTTGACGGGGAGCTGACAGAAAATGTAGCCAAGTTCAACGATAAGAGCAATGAGGGTGTTTATTCCAGCTATCTAAAATGGGAATTCCTAGACGCCGAACCGAACGACATTCCATTTTCCGACGGTACCTACCTCGGCAAAAAAAACGTATTGAGTATTGGTATAGGAGCGGAGTTTCAAAATGATGCACTGTCATCCTTACAAAGCGGAAGGGAACAAGACCACGATATGATGCTATGGACCGTAGATATCTTTTTGGATAAACCTATCGACACCAAAAAGAATACGGTACTGACAGCCTATTTGGGCTACTATAATTACGATTTTGGACCCAACTATATTCGGAATACCGGCGCGAACAACCCTATAAAAGAGGTCGATGCCAACCTTGCCTCGTTCAACGGGCCGGGAAATGCCTTTCCCGTAGTGGGTACGGGAAGCTCTTTTTTCGGCCAGGCGGGATATTTATTTCCAAAAATGGGCAATAGCGAAGACCGTGGGCAACTACAGCCCTACGTATCTCTTCAATACTCCAATTTCGAACGACTGAAAAACCCTATGTTTTACTATGATATTGGAATCAATTGGTTGCTCAAGGGGCATCTTTCCAAGTTTTCCCTCAATCTTCAGAACCGTCCCATTTTTCAATCGACCGCACAAGGTCTCGAATCGAATGATCGAAACTGGTCGGCGGTACTGCAATATATCATACGATTGGAATGAGACCGAACCGAATCTTTTATATGATACTTTTTCTTTTCCTGAACAGTGCCGGAACAGTTTCCGTTATGTCCCAAAAGAAATCGGGCAATGAACCGCTACGTTTATACTTGAATGCCAATGGAACCCAGTGGCTACAGTTCAGTTCGTACTTGCAACTTTGGGGGCGGGTCAACGAGAACAATCCTGGTAGCACCGTAAACGATGAATTGGAAAACGTAACCACCGATATCTCGATACGCCGATTTCGATTGGGGGTTTCCTCCTCGCCTTGGGCGAAAACCTATGTTTCGTTTCAATTAGGGGTCAATAACCTGAACTATCTTTCCCCCCGCGGCACGTCGGTCGATCTATTGGATGCCTACGTACAATACGATTTTTCCGAATATTTGGGAATAGGCGCCGGCAAATCGGCTTGGAACGGGCTATCGCGCTATACCTCACCCAGTTCTTCCAAACTTATGGGGTACGACCTCACTTTCGTTGCCCTTCCGACCCTTGACAGTACCGATGACTTGATCCGAAAATTAAGCCTCTTTGCCAAGGGAAAGATAGGTGCCTTTGACTATCGCCTTGTGCTGGCAAAGCCATTATCGGTGCGGAACAGCAGTTCATTCAACCCAGAACCTGCGGAGAAATTGGCACGTTTTACCGATAACCGGCCGAAGCTACAGTATTCAGGCTACTTAAAATATGAGTTTTTGGAACGGGAGAGCAATACGAGTCCTTTTCACACCGGCACTTATCTCGGTGGTAAAAAAGTGTTGAACCTCGGAGCGGGCTTTACGTTTCAGGCCGATGCGCTTTGGTCATTGGAAGATGGCGACGAACGCTATCACGATCTAAAGCTTTTCGCCTCGGATATTTTCTTAGATCTTCCCCTAGGTTCCAACAAACAAAAGGCTATTACCTGTTATTTGGGATATTTCAACTTTAATTTCGGGCCGAATTACATACGGCTTTTAGGAGCCAACAACCCCACAAATGGCGTTCGGCCCGAAATGGCCTCCTTTAACGGGAGGGGTAATGCATTCCCTGTATCAGGAACGGGCGAGGCGGTCTTTGGGCAATTCGGTTATCTTTTTCCCAAAATGGGTGCCGGCGGTAGCATGGGGCGGTTACAACCTTATCTTTCAGGGCAATATTCGGAGTTTGAGGGTTTCGCAAATTCCATCGTTCAATATGACCTTGGCGTAAACTGGTATTTTAACGGACACCTGTCCAAACTTTCGTTCAACGCCCAGAACCGGCCTATTTTGTTCGATTCGGGAAATGGTTTAGCGGCGCAAGATCGCAAATGGATGCTCGTACTGCAATATCAGTACAGGATGGAGTAAGGGTTGTTTAAGGGACGACCATCAAAACCAAAAATCGGTCCTTGGGCGACCTCCCGGTAAACTTTACGGGGTCGATACAGAGCGTTCCGTTTTCGGTTTCGGTGCCCATACCTTTATCCACCGTCAATTTTTAAAAGGTATCCCCGTCCAAATTTCAATGTGCAGTGATGTCTTACAACCCGGATTTTTAAGGTCTTTGTTTTGAGCTGTTTTTATATGGTGTTTCTTCCATAATAATTAGGTTTCAGTGTCGTTATCCTGTCGTCATTACAGCTGAGCCCATTGAGCGAATGGGGACATAGTTTATTGATTAAATCGTTTTAATTTAATCAATGGCCAGTACGGGCACTTGGGAGTGTACTGCCAAAAATCGTGTCAACTGTCCTTCGGAAGGTTCGCCGTGCATTGCATGGTTTCTGGGCAGGATGGCGATGAGATCGATATCGTTTTTCGACACATAGGTCAATATCCCCTTGGCCACGTCCTTGTTATTGATAAAAACACGTTCCGCATAAAAATTTTCAAGATAGTACTCCACCGTATTCTCATTTTTTTCCTCTTCCTCGGAATAGCCGTAGCTGCCGGGGCGGTTCTTTACCGTTACCACATGGACCTTGGCGTTGAACCTTCGGGCAAACTTTAACAATATTCCCAAGGCTTCGGTATCGTCTATTTCTTCTTTTCCCAGCACTAGGGCAATGCACCGCATCCGGAAGTCAATGTTGCCTTTGGGCACTACCAAAACGGGGCAGTCAGCTGCCAAGACAAGCTTTGAGGTGTTTGTCTCATCCGAATTACCATCCATTCGGGAGCCTAAAGTACCCATGATGACTAGGTCGATTTGCCTGGTTTTTTGAATATCCAACAGCGACTGCGTCAACGATCCACCTTGTATTTTCCATTCCAATTTGTTTTTGAGCATCGGCCTGTATTTCTCCTCAAGCTTTGTGAAATTTTCGGGAAGCAATTCGAAATTGCTATGTCCGGAGATATAGGCCAAAATAATCTTTGTGTCGCCATTTCGTCCTATGAAGGCTACAGCGTATTCCAGTGCCCTTTTTGCACTTTCCGAAAAATCGAAGGGAATGAGAATAGTCGAAATTTTATCCATGATGCAAGGGTTTTTATTAATTGTTATAGACAAAATTACATGTCGATTGAGGCTCTAAAAATGACCATGGTCATACACTGTTGAAAAAATTTACGCTATAATTGATTCTTGAAAACAGGGAAGGTAAATTAGCGAAATATGGATTTAGTAGCAGGAGTAGATATCGGCGGTACCAAGACCAAGATCGGTCTGGTGGGCCAAAACGGCGAGTGCCACGAACAGCTATTTTTCAGAACACAGGAGTTTGAGAGTTTCGATGATTTTTTGGTTAGGATAAAGGATGGCATCGATGAACTTAAGGCAAAGATAAAGTCGCCAGTCAACCTGATCGGCTGCGGTATCGGAGCGCCCAATGCATCGAGCCGGAACGGCACCATCGAAAATGCCGCCAACCTCAAATGGAAAGGTTCGGTGCCGCTACTCGAAAAATTGAAGCAACGCATCGACCTGCCCATGAGGATCATGAACGATGCGAGTGCAGCGGCCTTGGGAGAAATGCTTTTCGGAAACGCCAAGGGCATGAATGACTTTATCGTCATCACTTTGGGCACCGGTTTCGGCGCGGGCATCGTCGCCAACGGAAAACTCATCGAGGGCTACGACGGTTTTGCCGGAGAGCTAGGCCATATCGATATGACCTTGGGAGATGGTCGATTGACTGGTCTCGGTATAAGGGGCGGACTGGAAGCCTATGTTTCCGCCACAGGCCTAAAACGCACCATAACACATATGCAAAGTAAGTATATGGACGAGAGCAGGTTCCGCAACATCGCCTATAACGACCTGCACGGCGAGGACATTACCAAGGCCGCCGAGGAAGGCGATCCCATCGCCTTAAAAGCCTTTGATTTTACCGCCAAAACCATGGCCTTGGCATTGGCCAACTTCACGGCCTTTACCCAGCCCGAGGCCTTCTTTTTGATGGGCGGCCTGGTCAATACCGGCAAATGGTTGATGGAACCCCTTCAGACCTATTTTGAGGAATATCTGTTGGAAGTGTACAAGGGGAAGGTAAAAATCCTGACTTCCGGTATGGAGGGAAAGACCGCTGCCATTTGTGGGGCAGCCGCATTGATTTGGGAGGAACGCCGGTAACGGAGCAGAAATCGAAATACCTCCCATTGGAATACCTTTAAAAAAAGGATAACCATCTACTGCAACACAATCCGCTCCTCCATTTCTATAATCCTATTGGTTTTTCATGATAATCGCGGTCTTGGGTCGCGATAAAAAGTGGGCAACATTGCAATGCCCAAACCGGGTTCTTAATCTGTTTACGTGATCGGCCAAGGTTGTACTCACCGATAAAATGGAACATCTCCAAGGCAAAAAGGCCAATGCCGTGGCCAAAACGATGTCGATCCGCCCCGTACCGGACATACGATAAATAAGATTGTAAAGATCAAGGTACTTATTCCCAAGGCCGGCATCCGGCTCGTCCTTTATTCCAATCAGTTCGATACCTAGTTGTTAAACGAGCCTCAATTTTTGGCCCTGCTTCGTTAAATAAAATATAAAGAAGTAATTTTAAGCTATGCGCGTTTTCGAAAAAAATAGCAACATTTTTAAGTTATTGTCCGAAGCGGTTTCAGAGGGCATTATCGTCATCAACGAGGAACAACTGATCGTGGCCGCCAATACGCGGGCCAGTGCTATGTTCGGCTATGAAAACGAAGCGCTCGTTGGCGAACCCTTGGAGGTCTTGATTCCGCAAACCTATAGCAAAGCCCACCAAACCCATGTCTCCGGATTTTATCGGAAACACGAACAGAGGCGAATGGCAGAAGGTCGTACCCTCTTCGGGTTACGAAAGAACAAAGACCAGTTTCCGTTGGAGGTCGGTCTCAATCCGTTTGTGCTCTATGGAAACACCTATGTGCTGGCCCTGGTCATCGATGTCACCGAACGGAAAAAAATCGAGGAAAGCCAAAAAATGAAGACCGCTGCCCTAGAAGCGGCCCTTAACGGTATTACCATTACAGATGCGTTACAAGAGGACAATCCCATCATCTATGCAAACACCGCCTTTGAAAAAATTACGGGATACGCAAAAGAGGAAATACTCGGTAGAAATTGTCGGTTCCTACAAGCTGGGGACCACGATCAAGAAGCCGTAAAAAAAATGTATGGTGCCATAAAAGAGGGCAAGGGCTGCCATGTACAGCTACGCAACTACAAAAAAGACGGTACGTTGTTCTGGAACGAGGTCTCTATCAACCCCATCGCCGACGAATCGGAACGGATAACCCATTATGTGGGCATTCAGAACGATATTACCGAGCGCAAGATGGCCGAACAGGAAATCGGGCATTTGGCCCGCATCTTTGATGAATCGCTAAACGAAATCTATGTCTTCGATGCACATACGCTGCAATTTATAAACGCCAATTACGGCGCACAGAAAAATACGGGTTATGTAATGGCGGAGTGTAAAAAAATGACCCCACTTGACCTAAAACCGGAATTCTCTGAGGATAAGTTCAGAAAACTGATATCCCCTCTACTCGACGGTTCCATGGAAAAAATGGATTTTGAGACCGTCCATCGGCGAAAGGACGGTACCACCTATCCAGTAGAGGTTCACCTGCAAATATCGTCGTTGGGCGACAAGCAGGTAATCGTGGCCATTATTCTGGATATTTCAGATCGTAAAGACTACACCCAAAAACTCGAAAAGACCGTTGAGCGACGAACGGAACAGCTAAAAAAAGCTCTGGAAACCGAAAAGGAACTGAACGATCTCAAGACCAAATTCCTCTCCTTGGTATCGCATGAATTCAAAACGCCCCTGAGCGGTATTTTGACTTCCACCATTTTAGTGGGAAAATATACCGAGAAAGACCAGCAAGAAAAAAGGGAAAAGCACTTGAAGACCATCACTGGAATGGTACACCACCTGACCCAAATATTGGACGATTTCCTGTCCATGGAGCAATTGGAAAAAGGTAAGGAGGTCTACCACCATTCCGAATTTTCGTTGAGCAAGCTGGTCAACGAAGTCATCTACAATGCGAATATGCTGCTCAAAAACGGGCAACGGATCAACTATCCGCAGAATATCGATGATGTAAGTATCTGCCAGGACGAAAAAATAATGGCCCTTGTGCTGACCAACCTTTTGACCAACGCCGTAAAATATTCCCAAGAAGATACAGAAATAGATTTAAAGGTAGATTTAATGGCGGATAAGATTATTATTCATGTTAAGGATCAAGGCATCGGCATCCCTGAAAAAGACCAAAAACATATTTTCGACCGCTATTTTAGGGCTGAAAACGTATTGACGACCCAAGGTACGGGCATCGGGCTCAATATGATAAAGGCGCATGTGGAGAATTTAGGAGGAAGTATTTTCTTTATTAGCAAACAAAACAAAGGGAGTACTTTTACAGTGGAACTACCTTTGGGAAAAGCCCCCTAGCCCACAAAGGGGAAATAATGACGGTTTTTAAAAAGTGGGCAGTTGCAGTTGGCTGTGAAAAAGTTAGGAGTTCAGAATTATGCGTTTAAAGAAGATATTACTTATCGAAGACGATACCGTGCTACGGGAAAATACGGCCGAACTGTTGGAACTTTCCAATTATGAAGTACGAACGGCGGCCAATGGAAAAAAGGGCGTACAACTGGCCATGGAATACCTTCCCGATGTAATCGTCTGTGATATCATGATGCCCGAACTGGACGGTTATGGGGTTTTGGAGGCGCTATCACAAGATGCCAAGACAAAGTACATCCCTTTTATTTTCCTTTCGGCAAAGACGGAGCGAAAAGATGTTCGAAAGGGCATGCAACTGGGCGCCGACGACTACTTGACCAAGCCCTTTGAGGAGGCCGAACTGATAGGTGCCATCGAGAGTAGGCTGGCGAAAATGGCGATATTAAAAGACGGAAGTACAGGAAAACCCCGTTCAGAAAAGTCTTTGGGCACATGGCCCAAGACCATTCACCACCTCAAAAACTACATAGACGACCATGGGCAGGAATACAGTTTCGGTGTGGGAGAAAACATCTACCGAGAGGGCATGTATTCCACTACGTTCTATTTGGTACTAAAGGGAATCGTAAAGACCCATAAACTGGACAGCAATGGCAAGGAACTGATTACGGGCATCTACAGGCCCGATGATTTTTTCGGTTTTATTTGCTTTACGGGGCCCACCACCCATACCGAATATGCCACCGCTATGGAAACGACCAAGTTGGTCGGTATAACAACGAAAGAAGTTAAACATCTTCTGGAAAGAAACCACGGCCTGACGATGGAACTGATGCAATTTCTTTCCGGGAATCTTTCCAAAACCAAAGAACAATTGCTAGAAATGGCCTACGGGTCCGTCCGCAGGAAAACGGCCAGTACCCTCCTCAAATTTGCCGAAAAATTGCAAAAAGACCCGAAGGGCAACCTACACGTACTACGTAGCGATCTTGCCGGCGTGGCAGGTGTGGCCACCGAGACCTTGATCCGTACCCTTTCCAGTTTTAAAAAGGAAGGCCTCATCCAGATCGAGGGCCGCAATCTCAGGATCGTTGATGTGGATAGGTTGAGGCGAGTGGATTAAATTTTTCTCCTTCCGAACATGACCATAATCATATTATGTGGGTTTTGAAGGCTTTAATTTTACGGCAATACCAAAATTTAGGCTGGAATGAAGCAGATCTTGATCCCCACCGATTTCTCCGACAACGCATGGAACGCCATAAAATACGGCCTTGAAATGTTCAAAAAAACGCGATGTACTTTTTACCTCATGCACGTCAACACTATTCCACACTATTCTGGTGCGGGGATGGCGGTAGGTGCAGCGGGTGAAAACATTAATACTATCATTCTAAAGGATAGCAAAGAAAAACTTCGGCGATTGTTGGATCGCATAAAAAAGGAGATCCCCCTGAATACCGGACATACTTTTGTTCCCCTCGCCCTCTTCGATATTTTTGTGGATGCCATAAAACGGCAATCTGAAAACAAAAGGATCGACCTGATCATTATGGGTACCAAAGGCGCAACGGGGTTAAAAAAAGCTACCATCGGAAGCAATACCGGCGATGTGATCACTAGGGTAAAATGTCCGTTATTGGCAATTCCCGAAAATGCGGAATATGCCGCTCTCAAGGAAATCGCATTTCCTACCGATTACCAGATCGGTTACGATATGAATGTATTGGATACTCTGATCGAAATGCTTGCGATGAACAAGACCAAACTCAGCATTTTGCATATCTCTAAAACTGTAAAGGAGTTGAGCGAGGAGCAACATAACAACAAGAATTTTCTTCACGACTATCTCGTAGATGTCGATCATAGTTTTCATTCGGTAACAGGCCAAAGTCTTGAAACTGCTATCCAACACTTTGTCGAAAGCAGGGATATTGATATGATTGCTATGGTTGCCAAGAACCTAAATTTCTTCCAACGGATTTTATTTCGACCGGAAGTGGAGAAGATCAGCTATCATACCGAGGTGCCTTTTTTGGTGCTACATGAATGAAAAATATTTCAGGTTTCCCTGGTTTCAAGCTTAAGATCAAGAAAAATAGTTGGTCAATAGTAAGGGGGGCTTTATTAAAGGGGGGTACCCTGAATACGACCGCCCCATTTTTTAAACTGACGAATATCACGGTTTTTGACTGGTGCCCCAATTATTTTGGCCCAATCTAGAATTTTAAAACGATGAAAAAAATAATCCTACCAACCGATTTTTCCGAAAATGCGTATAATGCCATCCGTTATGCAGTACAGTTGTTTAATGATGTGCAGACTACTTTTTATTTGCTCCACACCTATACCCCGGCCATCTACCAGACGGAATATGTATTGCAAAGTCCCGGTCAGATCGGGCTGGGCGATTCATACCAAGAAAGTTCCCAAAGCCGACTGGAAGAACTGAAAACCAAGCTCGAAGAAGAATTCGATGATCCAGCACATATTTTTATACCCCATAGCGCCTTGAATTTTTTGGTAGACGAAGTAATTCAGACCGTAAAAAACGAAAAGGCCGACCTTGTTATCATGGGTACCCAAGGGGCAACGGGGGCGAAAGAATTATTGTTGGGCACGCAAACAGTACATGTCATCAAAAAAGCGACCTGCCCGGTTATCGCGGTACCTTCAGGCCATGAGTATGAAAATCCAACGAAAATCCTCTTTCCGACCGATTATGAGATCGATTATCAAAAAGAACAGTTGCAACAACTTTTGAACATTGCTATAAGCCATAGTGGCGATATAGAGATAATACACGTTTCCTCGGGCTTTGACTTGACACAAAATCAACTGAAGAACAAACAAAAACTAAAGGATGTTCTTAACGGGATTGCCCACCTGTTCCACGATTTGCCGAGCCAGGAAATAATTACTGCCATTAACGGTTTTCAGGTAAAGAAACGAACGAACCTCTTGGTCATGGTACAGAACAGGCATACTTTTTTGGAGCGGTTGTTCATTGAGCCTACCATTAAAAAGATAGGGTTTCATATTACCTTTCCCTTTATGGTCATTCCACATTTAGATAAATAGTATTTATTTGCAATCGTAGATCGCTAAGAGATATTAAAAATTTAATCAAAAATGCCACCACATTCATTATTTATAGCATAGAACTCATTGAAAAATTAAAATCAAGCACTTCTAATATGAAATGATTCTTTGATAATGATTTCAATATCTTCCTTCAAAAAGTTTGAACTGTGTCCTCTTGAGGTCACGAATAAATCGAAAAGCAAGCAAAATCATAAAGCTTGCTTTTTTGATTTTCAGCGTTTTTTGTTTTCTATACATTCTCCCTTATGGTCCATAGGTCATGACGTTATATCATTTGGCCTGTAATTGGAGTACACTTACAGTGTACATACGCAACAGGTTGCATTCTTATAATCAGTTAGTCTCCGGAAACCCCGAACTTTTTAATTGCAACACTGCATACACTCACTCGAATTTTTCTCATATATTTATGGTACAAATATTCCTGCTCGGAGCTCTGTAACAAATTTTTCACAAACTTGCCTTTGGCTACAATTTCATAATCGGTGATTTCCACACCGCTTGCCAAGAATTCATCGTACAGACCCAACACGCCCCTAAAATGGCGTTCCTCGCTCAAATCGTATGCATATTGCTTTATTTTTTGAAGGTCGGATACCATTTCAGCATCAAACGTTTCCTGAGCAAAAACTCTGAATATTCTAAAACCGTCAAAACTAAATGAAGAATACCGTGGGGAAATAATTTCATTGGCTCTATTTAAGTTAACCTATTAAAAATACAATTATTGGCCATCATCCTTTACATTAATGGTCTCATAAACCGATATTGGTTTTCCATAGGTGGTAAATCCATCCAAAACCACTTCAAAATCACCCGTAAGATCCGAGGTATAGAACTCAAACTGTAAATCTTCGCCAATAATCTCAAAATGTGGCTCCCATAGCAAGATCCTTCTGTAATCCGGAATACGTTTGCCATTTTGATCTTCCGTAAGGTAGCGTTGCTTAAAATAGTTCTTTTGAGGAGAGGCTTTTTGAATAGCAATATTTATCCCATTTTCGGGTGCATAATCTTCAAAATAGTTTCGGTCCTTAGTCAGTACGGAAATCATTCCCTGGTAATCCTTACCTGCCATTCTAAACTGATCGCGCACCAGACTAATCGATTCGATTTGTTTGGCATCAAATTCCTTTACCTTTTCATGATTTGGAATAAACACTCCATCAATCAACAAAATTGCTGGAAAATCGTTCTCCACTTCGTTGTAGGCCTCAAAGTCCTGGGCTATCCGAATATAATCGTTACCATTGGTATTGTTTCTGTACCCAGCATAATTAAGGACTTCCACAAGGGTTTCCTGAAAAGTGGGAAAACGGGTAAAATCATCTAAATTGATGGTCTCGGGCATCCCACCATCAAATGGATCAATGGGAAGTCCCAACAAAACGGAATCCGGCTTTTCGGAATAAAATTGATTTTCCAACTGATTATGAATGCTTCGCATTTTAATGACATCAACATAGCCCGGTTCCAATGAAAAACTATTAAAATCCAATCCGGAAGCATCAAGGCGTGGGGTCTCACCTAAAATAACGTTGACATCTTGCGTATTTTCAGCTACTTGCATAATGGCAATTCCCTTCTTATAATCTTTCCGCAAATAGGTATAAAAATTTCCGTTTCTGTCCGTGGTGGCAAACTTGAGCAAAAACTCCTCCCCGGGAACGGAAACCACCATTTTGGTACCTATGGAAGGCTGACCCTCTACATCCGTTACTTTACCGAACAAAAGCTCACCACGTTGTTCGGGCAAAAAAAGACTATCACCTACGGCTTTATCCAATTCCCCCTTTACCTTAAAATAGGCGTTAGCATAGTCAATAGCATTTACAGAAGACTTCACTGGAATTTCACTTTTCTTTTGAACTTTCAAGGTATAGTTGCCATAACCCAATTGGGCCTTGTAGTTTTTAAGGTTCAATATGATTTTTTGCCGTTTGCCAATAGTTGCCTGCGACAATTTTATTTGCACCACGGAGGAATCTATAGTTTGACCGGCCAATTCCGAAAGGACAGTTTTATCTTGCAGTTTATCCGACAATATTTGTGATTGATCTATTTGATAAGGGTTGATGATCACCAGATCGTCCTTGAACACCTGTTCCATACCATTGTTTTTCATCCATTGAGTATAGCCCAGCAATTTGTAGTTTCCAGATGGTACATCAGTGTTGATGAAGAAATCACCTTGGGATTGCCCTTTTTGAATTCTAATCTTCTGTTCCAAAACATATTCTCCCTGCTGATTGACCAGGGCCACATACCCCACAAAACTGACTTTACTTGCACGGTTGTTACGGGCATTGAAACAGTAAAATGCATAATGCAAGTATTCACCAGTGAAAACAATGGGGCCGGTGTGGTGCAAATAGACCTTTTCTTGGGGCAGGCTTTTAAGGTTTTGTAATTCCTCTGCACTCCCTATTACATATTGAGCTTGGGCCGGTATGGCCAAGGCCGAAAGAACCAAAAGTAGTAGCGTCCTTGCTTTCATAAGCTCTGTTTTTAATCCACCCAGAAATCTGGTTTTACATTACTGCCTAAAAGGGTACAGTCTCCACATATTCTTGGCACAAATACATAAGGGCCGGGACAAGATGCATCGGGCACCAAACCTTCGGAATAGTCTTCATAATAACTGATCAATCCCAAGTTTACTCGTTCAATTGTTGATTGGGGGCAACCTCCACCAGATGGACCGCTCAGACAGTAAGAAGCATGCGATTCAGGTGCAGTGAGCAAGTTGCAATTAAAACCAAAAGCATATGGTGGAAGCTCCTCTCCAGCGAAAAAATCATCAAAATTGAAAAACAACCGCTGTTCAGATACGTTTACAGCCTCCACATATCCCAAGACACTCTCACTACTTCCGTCCTTTCGATGTACATTGGCATAGATAGCCCCTGGCTGTATCTGGGAAAACACATTATCCGACTGTGAAAAACTTTTCAGGGTTTCATAAAAAGAATAAGCATCCCTTGACTGCACTCGTTGTTGCACTAAGATGCTATATCTGTGTGATATGATGAAATTATCCCTCGCTATAAATCGCACCATTTTCCTTGAAATATTGCTCTCTGGCTCACCTGCCGTGCTCAATTGCTCTATAGTGGTTGAAGAAATTGTATTGTAGCACACTCTATTTTGCATCTCTCTGGGCAAAATTTCCAGAGTATATGTTGGTACTGGTAAAGCGCAGGGATCATAATCCGTTAGCCTAAAATCATCTTTTTTCCAATAGGGTGCGACTATTTTATATGTTTCCTCGTAAGAATACCTGTAAAATTTCGGAGTTCCTTGTTGGGGTTCACTGTCCACATAGATGGCAATGCCCTCTTCCCCGCTATCACTTGTGGCCTTTTCGGCATACACATTGGTAAGTTGGGACTTTCCCTGCACGACCAATGGGTCCGATTCATATTCCTTGCCATCACTGGTGGTTATGTCCAAGGAATAATCGATTCCCATTTCCAAGGCAAATGGCTGGTTCGATAGGTAAATTCCTTCCTCTCCCTCGGTAAACTGATACTCTGTACCATTACCCCCCAATAAACGAACCGTGGCACCACCTTCCATATCTACGGATTCAACAGGTCGGCTACCCAATGGAATGTAAGGATTGTAAACGGTATCGGTTTCTAGGTCCAAACGAAGACTGCTTCGGCTCAAATATACTTTTTGGGTGATTGCTTCATCCGTTAATACGGCCTCTACAACCAAGGCTGCCGATTGCTGCTCATCTTCATTGAGTGTTTCAATTTCGAGTTCATCCAAACATGCCCCCAAAATCACAAATGACATTAGCGCAAAAATAATTCGATATCTAAATTTATAGGAGATCATCAAAACTTGAAATTATAGGTTATCGAAGGAATCGGCACCCCAAAAATAGAGCTTTGCAAAGCTTTTACCTCTCCATCGTCCGTTACAAAAAATACAGAATATGGATTATTTCTGCCCAGCACATTGTACACTTGAATGGTGATAAAACTATGGGCCAATTTGTTCTTTTTGTGATTGCCCTCAATATTGATTCCCAAATCCAATCGGTAATAATCAGGAATCCTAAACTTGTTACGATCACTGAATGTGACGTAATCCGCATTGTTAAACCTAAAGGTTCCTACGGGGTATGTTATAGGCCTACCGGTTTGGTACGCAAAGTTCATAGATACGCTATACCTGCGTGTAAACTTGTAATTGGCAATAACACTTAGGTCGTGTGGCTTATCAAAATTGGATGGAAAAAACTCTCCATTATTGATACGTTCCTCACTGGTGTCGCCGTCGAACCTATATTTAGATCGGGAGTAGGTATAACTGACCCACCCATTTAAACTACCCCTGTTCTTCTTCAAAAGAAACTCAACACCATAGGCCTTTCCTTGTCCTTGGAGTACTTCGGTCTCCACATTCTCATTGAGCAGCAAGTCGGCCCCTGTCTTAAAATCCAGCACATCCTCCATTCGTTTATAGTAACCTTCCAGGCTCAATTCGTACATGTTTTCCTTGAAATTTTTGAAAAACCCCAATGTCACCTGATACCCCTTTTGAGGTTTAATGTTCAAGTCCGATAGTTTCCAAGTATCAATAGGCGAAACGGTTGTGTTGTTGGACAGGGTATGGATAAATTGATAGGAATTGTTGAAACTTGCCTTTATTGAAAAGTCCGGAGCAAACAAGTATCTCGCCGAAACCCTAGCCTCTGGCCCTCCATAGGTTTTGATGAATTCACCACTGCCGTAAGCAATGGTATCCTGAACGGTGGTCTCGCTCCGGGGAGCACCCTCTTGGTAGGTGTTTTGTGTTGCCTCTCCCATGGCCGCATAAAAAGCGTACCGCGCGCCCACATTGAACAGCAATCTCTCGGACACTTTAAACTCATCACCAATAAAGAGCGCCCCTTCCAAGGCCTGCTCTTGATCGACGGAAACGGGCTCTACGTTGGAGTTCGCGCCCTTTGGCTCCACATTACCGGGTTCCACTGCATAATATTTTGCCGAAAGCCCATAACCGAATATATGCATATCGTTCAAGCGGGTATTCAACCGATATCTGAGTTCCGATTCATTTATAGTGTAATCCAGCTCAAAGTTGCTGTTACCATCATCCTCATAGTCAATACCAAAATTGTAGTTGCTATTGCTCGCTGTTAATACTCCCGTTGTTTTTTCGCTCAGCTTGTGGGCCCATCGAACCGAACCCAATCTGTTGCTATAATTATAAAGTGAATCAGAAGTAATACTGAAATTGTCCTTGCTGTAATAAGCAGTACCCCTGATCTCACTATTTTCATTGAATTTATGATGATACTTTACAATACCGTCAAAAAATGATGCCTCACTGTTGTTCAGGGATTCCTCATCCAAAGATTGTAGTATCCAGTCGGCATAAGCTCCCCTTCCTCCAATCATCAATGAAGACACTTTCTTTTTCAATGGAATTTCCAAAGCTAGATTACCTGTAACGGGGCCGATGGACCCCTCACCTGATATTTTTTCGGTATCTCCATTTTTGGTCTCAATATTCAGTACCGATGAAAGTCGCCCGCCAAACTCAACGGGCGGCGCCCCTTTATAAATATTCACTTTTTCCGTGGTAAACGGATTCAACGCTTGAAATATGCCAAAAAAATGGGTGGGGTTATAAATAACGGCGTCGTCCAGCAATACCAAATTCTGGTCGGTTTTGCCTCCCCTGACATTCAGTCCAGTGGCACCTTCGCCTGCCGATGAAATTCCGGGCAATGCCTTGGCCACCTCCAAAATGTTGCGTTCTCCCAACACTAGGGGAATATCTTTTGACTCTTCCGAACTTATCTCCTCACTACCGGATATGGCATCCTCCACATTGCTTACGGCATCCGCCTCTACCACTACTTCCTGTAACTGCTCCAAACTTTCCTGTAATTGAAGGTTCAAGGTTCCATCGTTGTACATGATCACTTCTTGTTCCGAATCCCTTATTCCCATGGCACTGGTAGCTATCAAATTATAACCGGCCGGTAAAATAAGTTCATACTCCCCTTGCTCGTTGGTCACGGCAACACGTCCGCTTGACTGCACCCTTATTGCCAAATCCGGTATGGGCGCACCTGTTTGGGCATTTACCGCCCGGCCCGACAATTTATAGGTCGACTTTAGATTCTTTTCATCAGCTCGTCCAATACGAACCACAGGAAGGTTTTGTGCCGTTTGGGATATGTGATCATTATAGAATACGGGTGGGGGAAAATTTCCTCGGGCAATCACCTCTCTCTCATGCGTAATCGAATCATTTTGCCTGTAGAAACTAGGCGGAAGCTCATCATAAACAACTGTGTTTTGTAATAAAAACACCCTATTTTCCTCTTCCAGAACATAAAAATTCAATGATGTATCGGATAAAACAATGTTGAGAATTTCGGTAATCGAAGCTTCCACAAAGTTATCTGTCACCTCTATATTTTCAATCCAATTATCGAGGTAGAAAAAAGAAAAACCGGATTTTTTCTCCAATTCCCGAAAGAACTCAGAGGAAGTTTTTGAATCACCCGAAATGGTAATGGATGTATTTTGAGAGAACGTAAATTGTACCATCAAAAAGATGACACATAAACTTCCCTTTTTATGAAAAGGATAAAATCTAAGAAAAAATGTCAATGGTTTATTGAATTAGCCTTCAACAATTTAACAAAAAATTAATGATCTGATGAACTTATCATTTAAAAAACCATTGTTCTCTAAAAAAATTAATACATCGTCAAAATATTTGAGTTTGATTCAAATTATTGATCAAATCGAACGTGTTAAATCATTAAAAAACCAAATCTTATGGACTATAGGATTATATATTAAATGGAAGCGCCCCAAAACGTTGGACAATATGAAGCTCATTCCTGCAAAGAATCCAAAACGCGCTGGGCCTCCCTTAAATCGAGTTGAAGTCTTTTGTTTTCCAATATATATTGCTCCCTAAGCTGTTCCATCTTACGTTCAAATTCATCTGCGGGAACATATTCGGGCTTTAGAAGCGTTTCATTAAAAATACTTATCAAAGTGAACAAAAAACTCACCGCCACCGCAGAGATCAATCCTACGAGCATAAATTTTTCGCGTTTAAGGTCCGGAGCGGTTTTTTTAATCTGTTTTTTCTCCTCTTTGGTGAGCTTTGGCATTCCGGAGAGTTGACCTAGAAAAACATCCCATTTCTCTTCTTCTTTTACATAAAGGTTCATAAATCCACCTTCATCCAAAAAATCCTGCGTACTTGCTGTGGATGCCAACATAAATACATCCAAGCCATTCCCTCCCATCACATCCAATAGTTCAACATCGTAGGTTAAAATCTCATGCACCAATTTCTGAACATATTCCAGACTGTAGTTGGGCCTTAAAAATTCGTCGTAAAGGGTATGGATTTGAAAATAGTCGCTCCGCTCAAGAGCATATTCCAAAAAACGGTCTTTCAATTCAGCCTTAAAGAATTCGCTCATTTTTATAAATGGACGGTTAGGGTTGGTTTTGGTTGCTGAGGCTAAATGTAAAGAAATGGGAGATAAGAAGTTATAAATCTAGGTAAAGAATTTATGACCTTCTCAGTCATCCACCATGTAATATTTGAAAATTTGGTGCATTATACGATCTCTGCACTTAGACCTGCCTGTAAAAGCTTGCTGCACCTAGGTTCTAAAAAGGAATACTCACCTGTCTTTACCGTGCACTTCCCTTTGTAATGAACAATAATGGAGCATTGTTCGGCCTGCTCTGGCGTATGCTCGCAAACATTGATAAGGGTGGTGATCACGTGGTCAAAGGTGTTCACATCGTCATTAAAAAGAACTATTTCGTGCTCATTTGTGGTCTCCTCTTCCACGAGGACATCTTCCAACTCTTTTTCTCTAGTACTCATTTTGCTAACGGACTTTACTCTTTCTAATTTACATATTTTGCCGCAACCCAACTGTTCTTCTCCAGATTTTTTTCAAATTCCAAACCGTAGGCGCCACATTTTGAAGAAATTGCATCCAAATCCCCCAAATAGAAGCCACTCAAAAAAAGTGTCCCGCCTTTTTTGAGGCAATCCACATAAACGGGAATGTCCTCCAATAAAATATTTCGGTTGATGTTGGCCAGGATCACATCAAATTTTTTGTCTTTCAGCAAACTACTGTCTCCTTGAAAAGCTTTGATATCGGAACAGTGGTTTCGTTCCACATTTTCTTGGGTATTTAAAAAGCACCATTCATCAATATCGATGGCTTCCGTATGAGCAGCGCCTCGTTTTTTAGCCAAAATGGCCAACACACCTGTTCCACACCCCATATCCAAGACGGATTTTCCTTCAAAATCACTATCAAGAATATGTTGCAACATCATATGGGTGGTTTCGTGATGTCCTGTTCCAAAACTCATTTTGGGCTCGATCACGATATCGTATTCCACATCAATAGCTTTATGAAAAGGCGCTCGGACCATGCATTTTTCACCAACAACGATCGGGTGGAAGTTTTTCTCCCATTCCTCGTTCCAGTTCTGCTGTTCGATATCTTTGCTGGTCCATGTTATGTCAAAATTTGGATTTTGCACTATGAAAAGTTCATCCAGCAGACCTTCTTTCCAATCGGATTTAAGGATATAGCCCAAAAGTCCAGCTTCGTTTTCCACAAAGCTCTCAAAACCCAATTCCCCCAACTCCGCGATCAGAATATCGGATGCGGGTTGGAGCGGGCTTATTTTAAAATCAAATTCGAGGTAAACCAAGGACATTGTTTAAATCGCCTTGATGATATCGGAGAAATCCTCAGCTTTCAGTGAAGCACCTCCGATCAAACCTCCATCTACATCGGGTTTGGAAAAAATTTCGGCGGCGTTGGCCGGTTTTACGCTTCCACCGTACAAAATGGAAACATCTTCAGCAATGGATGCATTGAAACCATCTGCAATGGTTTTTCTGATGAACGCGTGCATTTCCTGTGCTTGCTCTGGACTGGCGGTTTCCCCGGTACCAATGGCCCAAACGGGCTCGTAGGCCAAAACAATCTTGCCCCAAGCACTGGCATCCAAATCAAACAGAGCATTTTTTAATTGGTTTTCGACCACGGCAAAGTGATTGTCAGATTTTCTATCCTCCAATTCCTCACCAAAGCAGAAGATTACTTTTAGACCCTTCTCGATAGCGGTTTTTACCTTTTTGGCCAATAATTCATCGTCTTCGCCAAAGTAGGCACGTCTTTCGGAGTGACCTAGGATAACAACATCCACATCTAAACTCAACAACATATCCGCAGAGATTTCACCGGTGTAAGCGCCACTTTCTGCAAAATGCATATTTTGTGCCGCTACTTGTATTTTTGAATCTTGCAATGCTTGCTTTGCCGCTTGAAGGTTTACAAACGTTGGCGCTACAATTACATCTGCAGTTGTATCGGGTAGTTTGGCGGAAAGCTCGGCCAACAATTCCTCCGTTTCCTGAAGGTTTTTGTTCATTTTCCAGTTTCCTGCCACAATCTTTGTTCTCATGTTATTTCGTTTTTTCTTTAGTGTTATAATTAGAAAGTGAGTTCCTCAAAATCATTGTAATGTACCTTTTGCTGAATGGTTCCCTTGCTGAGTACCAAAATAGCCGGATTGGAGCGCACAATGGTCTTCAAAGTTGTTTCATCTGTAAAATAGAATTCGAAATCCAGTCCGTAGGTATCGCTAATTTTCTCGGCCATATCACTGCTCGAAGCGGACATACCAATAACTTTGTAACCTTTTTCAATTGCTCGATCGGTCGTTTTCTTTACCTCTGGGTAAATTTCTTGTTGTGCTTCCTGTATTTCTTTAGTAGTAGCGCCTTTGGTCAAGCCGGCTGTTTTATTTAAATCGTAAGCAATGACCATCACCAATTTATCCTCTTCCAGCAATTCGGCAGCATAATCCTGTCCTTCTTGCTCAATGGTGAAATCGTGAATGGGCGGTTCGTAACCCGCTTGGATTTGGGTGGTTTCCACATCTATAAATTCGCCATCTACTGTGGGATAGTCACCCTGGGTCACATAAATTTGCTCTTCTCCGTTCACCTTAAAACGCCAGGCGTACTCATATACCGGTTTTGGAGCATCTTCGGGAACGGACATCCCTTCTTGAATATTGGCTCCGATTTTATACGGTCTAAAATCAACCGAGGGCAAGTGCGCCAATACGTGATTGGCGAACAACATACAGGCCAGGAGCGCCACACCGCCAACAATCCAGTTGGTTTTGGTATTGAACAAGGGAGTGATATATTTTCTGCCGAAGAACAGTATCAAAATAAAAACCAGCAAAATCACATCTTTGGTGAAGGATTCCCACGGCGTCAGTTTGATGGCGTCCCCAAAACAACCGCAATCGGTCACTTTATTGAAATAAGCGGAGTAAAAGGTAAGGAATGTGAAGAATACAATCATGAGCAGGAGGCTCCAGACCGTAAATTTTGGCTTAAAACCTATCAAAAGTAAAACGCCCAAAATCACTTCGACAATGACCACAAAGATGGAAATTCCCAATGCCAACGGCGTCAAAAAAGGCAAATCCAATACTCCTGGGCTAAAATATTCTTCCAGTTTAAAGGAAAACCCCATAGGGTCGTTCAATTTTATCAGCCCACTTATTATAAAAAGAACACCTACGATGATTCTTGATATCCAAACAATGTATTTCATTCTTCTTCGCTTAAATGAATCAATGCAAAAACTGCATAATTTACCATATCCTGATAGTTGGCATCCACGCCCTCGCTGACCAAAGTCGCACCTTGGTTGTTCTCAATCTGTTTTACGCGCAGCAACTTTTGCAAAATCAAATCTGTAAGCGAACTTACCCGCATATCGCGCCAAGCCTCCCCATAATCGTGGTTTTTGTCCTCCATTAACTTCTTGGTGATGGCCACTTGTTCATCATAAAGCGAAATGGCCTCCTCAGCGGTAAGGTCCGGCTGCTCCACTACCCCTTTCTTGATTTGAATCAACGCCATAATGGAATAGTTGATGATGCCAATGAACTCGGAACGCTCATCTTCATCCACTTTGCGCACATCGTTCTGTTGTAGCCCACGAATGCGCTGTGCCTTGATAAAAATCTGATCCGTCAATGAGGGCAACCTTAGGATTCGCCAAGCAGTGCCATAATCCTTGGCTTTTTTTGAAAACAATTCACGACAGGTTTGTATCACCGCATCGTACTGTTGGGAAGTCTGCTGCATGTATTGTTGCTAATTTGCGTAAATTTCGTCCAACTTATCCGTGCCCGAAAGCACTTTGCCAAAGATAATGAAACCCAACAAAGCAGATATTTTTTATGACCATAAACTGCAAAGGTGAGCTCATCGACCTAAAAAAGCCCAGAGTAATGGGCATACTCAACCTTACCCCAGACTCTTTTTTTGATGGCGGAAAATATAAGGACGAAGCATCCATCCTTGACCAAGTGGAACATATGCTCAAAAATGGGGCTACTTTTATTGATATGGGCGCTTACAGTTCCCGACCCGGAGCAGCGCATGTTCCAGAGGACGAAGAATTGAAGAGGATGATTCCCGTTATCGACCTGATTCTGAAAAAGTTTCCCGATACTTTGATATCCGTGGATACCTTCCGAAGCAATGTAGCAGCGGAGATTATTGAGCACGGCGCGGCCATCATCAACGATATTGCCGCCGGGAATTTGGATGCGGAAATGTTTGCCACCGTCGCCAAACACCAAGTACCTTATATTATGATGCACATGAAAGGGACCCCTCAATCCATGCAAAAAGAAGCAACTTACAACAACTTGATCAATGATCTTAGATATTATTTTTCAGAAAAAATAATGGAGACGACCTCCAAAAAAATCAACGATATTATTATTGACCCAGGCTTTGGATTTGCGAAAACGACGGGGCAAAACTACACGCTCTTAAACCATTTGGACATGTTCCAAACCTTTGGTTTGCCTATTTTGATCGGTTTGAGCAGAAAGTCCATGATTTACAAAGTATTGGAATCATCTCCGAAAGAAGCATTGAACGGCACAACGGCCCTCCATGCCATAGCGCTTTTAAAGGGAGCCAACATTATTAGGGCCCATGATGTGAAAGAAGCCTCGGAATGTATTAAACTTGTACAAGCTTTAAAAGAGAATGCACTCTAATTTGAGGTTCTCCTATTTTTGCTAATTTTACAAAAACGCTGCGGTTGGATTTTTTAAATTTTCTCGAATTCAAGATTACGGATGTCATTGACATAGTCCTCGTGGCCGCTCTCCTCTATTATATTTACAAACTGGTCAAGGGCACGGTCGCCATCAATATTTTTATAGGGATCGTGATTGTCTGGGCCCTTTGGAAATTGACCGAACTGCTTCAAATGAAAATGATCAGCAGTATGGTGGGTGGTTTTATGAACATTGGTCTGATAGCCCTGATCATTGTATTCCAACAAGAGATTCGAAAGTTTCTGTTGATGGTCGGTTCCACCAATTTTGCCTCCAAAAGAAATTTTTTAAGACGTTTTAAGTTTTTAAAGCAAGAAGCGGTCTCGACCACCACCGACGTTGATGCCATCATAAATGCCTGCGAACGTATGGCCACTTCCAAAACCGGTGCGCTCATCGTTATAGAAAGGAACAACTCTTTGGATTTTGTAAAGTCCACCGGAGATGCCATGGACATAAAGATAACACAGCCTATTTTAGAAAGTATCTTTTTTAAGAACAGTCCATTGCATGATGGCGCCATTGTAATCCAAGAAAACTTCATTACCGCAACCCGGGTGATTTTGCCCGTTTCCAACGACCGTAATATTCCACTTCGTTTTGGATTGCGGCACAGGGCCGCCGTGGGCATCACAGAAAAGACAGATGCACTTTGTTTGGTCGTCAGTGAAGAAACAGGGTCTATTTCCTATATTAAAAATGGAGACTTTATTCCTTTTAAAAACAAGGAGGAATTGGCAAAACGCATTAAAAAGGACTTGGAGCAATGACGTGCAAAAATTGCGACACAAGACTACGAACGGACTTTCTTTATTGTCCGGCTTGTGGCGGAAAGGTAATTCGCAACAGAATTACCGTTAAGAATCTTTGGACCGATGTTCTAGAGCGATACTTCAACTTGGACAATACGTTCGTAAATACCTTTGTTCACTTGTTCTCAAAACCGGAGGTGGTCATCGAGGGTTATTTGCAAGGTCTTCGTAGGAAATACTTGAACCCCATAAGTTATTTGGGAATTGCCCTGACCCTTTCTGGATTAATCGTATTTATGATGGCCAAATCCATCGATTTTATGCAATTCGATGCTTTTGATACAAAAACACAAACTGTTTTTCAAGAAAAATTGATGGGCTTTATTATGGATTATCAAGCCTTGATTTTTATAATCTATATTCCTCTGATGGCAATATCCGGCTGGTTATGCTTCGATAAGAAAGGGTATAATTTTGCAGAGCGGACCATTATTTTCATGTACGTCCTAGCCCATTATAGCATTTTCCTCTTTCTCCCATCGGTACTCGTATTACTTTTTATACCGGAATATTACATCCATTTTTCATTTATTGGAAGCTTGGCCATGGTAGTATACGCAACATACGCAGTAATTAGGATTTCCGATTCAGAAGGAGTAGCACTTGTGGCCCGGTTACTTCTATTTTATATGATTTTGTTCATGCTTTATATTTTGACCTCCACTTTAATCCCCTTTATTATGATCCTAACTGGAGTAATAAACTTGCAAGACTTTGCTCCTCCTCCAAAATAATTAGGCAACTTCCTCTGCCAAGAACTGGGCATTGTAGAGATCGTTATAATAACCACCTTTTTCCAAAAGTTCCTGATGGGTTCCGGTTTCAATGATTTTGCCCGCATCCATCACTATGATCTTATCCGCTTTTTTGATGGTCGCCAAACGGTGGGCAATAATAATGGAAGTCCTGCCCTCGGTAATTTTATCGGTAGCTTGTTGTATGAGCATTTCGGAATACGTATCCACAGAAGAGGTCGCCTCGTCCAAAATCAAAATACTTGGATTGCTCACGTAGGCGCGCAAAAAGGCAATCAATTGACGTTGCCCGCTGGACAGCATGGTTCCCCTTTCCTTTACGTTGTATTGATAGCCTCCCGGAAGACTGGATATAAATTCGTGCACCCCGATTTGTTTCGCTGCAGCTTCTATCTCTTCCGTAGTGATATTCTCATCACGAAGTGAAATATTGTTCGCAATGGTATCTGCAAACAAGAAAACGTCTTGCAGCACTATGGCAATATGGGAACGGAGCGAACGTAAGGTATAATCGTCCAAACATACATCGTCCACCAAAATTTTTCCTGAATTGATCTCATAAAATCGGTTGAGCAGGTTGATGATGGTAGATTTTCCGGCACCGGTCGCACCGACGATCGCAACGGTTTCACCCGCCTTCACATTGAATGAAATTCCATGGAGCACCTCTTCATCGGGCACATAGCCAAAATGGACATCCTTGAATTCGATATCCCCTTTCACATCCTTTTTCTCAACGGTTCCGTTGTCGTCAATATGGCTATTGGTATCCAAAATCTTGAAAACGCGGTTAGCTGCCACCATCCCCATCTGAAGGGTATTGAACTTATCGGCGATTTGACGCAGCGGACGGAACAATAAATCCATCAAGAAAAAGAAGGCCACAATGGCCCCTTTGTTGTCCATACCTACATTCTGAATGTTCTGAATCACACCAAAATATACGACCAAACCAATACCAATGGAGTTGGAAATCTCGGCAATCGGGAAAAATATGGAGTTGTACCAAACGGTCTTCAACCACGCATTTTGATGTTTTTCGTTGATGACCCGGAACTTTTCCTTTTCAATTTCCTCTCGGTTGAAGAGTTGAACGATCTTCATTCCGGCAATGCGTTCCTGCACAAAGGAGTTTAGGTTGGAAACCTGTGCCCGCACTTCAACAAAAGCAACTTTCATGGCCTGTTGAAAGAGACGCGTAGCAATCAAAATAACAGGAAGAATCGCAAAAACGATCAAGGCCAATTTCCAGTTGATCACTACCATAATGATGGCTGCCGACAGCATTTTAAGTGCATCGGCCACGATCATAAAAAATCCTTGGCTGAAAATTTCACCGATACGTTGCATATCCGCAACGGCCCTGGTGACCAATACTCCAATGGAAGAATTGTCAAAATAGGTCATTTTAAAGCCGGTCATCTTTTTAAATAGATCAACTCTAATATCCCGGATTACCGACTCGCCCAAAAGGTTTGCATAGTAATTGAACAACAATTGCGTAATCACCTGGCCCAACAGAAAGGCAAGCATCAACAGTACATTATTGAGCAACTGTTCGGAATTTTTGCTCTCCAAAGATTCGTTTATGATGGTCTTGACCAACAATGGTATCCCGATGGCAAATGCCGCGGACAGCACCGCCACTATGGCCACTAACCAAAAAATGCCACGATAGGGCCTGGTCCGTGAAAAAACACGCCTGAACAAGCGAAAATCAAACGCTTTTCCTACATCATCCTTTTTGCTCATCAAAAATTTCTTTTGGATATAAAACCTTGGTCAAATATAATCCTTTTGCGGGGACGGAGACGCCTGCCTCTCCCCTATCTTTACTTGCAATCACCTGATGGATATCTTCCGGGGACATTTTACCTTGTCCCACATCCAACAAGGTGCCCACTACGGCACGCACCATATTTCGTAAAAAACGGTCGGCGGTAATGGTGAACACCCACTTTTCCTCGTCCGTCGTCCAAAATGCTTCTTTAACATCACAATTAAAGGTCTTTACATCGGTGTTGGACTTGGAAAAACATTCAAAATCGGTGTAATCCAACAGTATTTTGGCCACTTTGTTCATGGCGTCCACATCCAAATAATGTTTTACAAAATGGGCATGATCAAACAAAAATGGATTCTTTTCCTTGACCAACCAATATTCGTAGGTGCGTTCCACGGCATCAAACCGCGCATGGGCATCGGCCGCGACCGGATGAATTCCCTGAACGACAATATCATCTGGCAAAAAGGCGTTCAATCGGTACACCAAGTCTTCGGCATCGGGAATAGGATCAAAATCAAAATGACCGAACATTTGTTTGGCATGCACACCGGCATCGGTTCTTCCGGCCCCTACAACTTCTACCTTTTCGCGCAGCAATGTGGACAGGGCTTTTTCCAAGACTTCCTGCACGGTAATGGCATTGGGTTGGTTCTGCCATCCGTGGTACGCTTTTCCGAAATAAGAAAATTGGATAAAATATCTCAATGGGATCCCTTACTTTTAAGCCCATAAAGATAATTGAATCCTTTCCAACACGAATCCAACCCCTTGTTTTTAGCATATTTTTAGCGAAATGACGAAAATTTTATTGCTTTCCGACACGCATGGACACATGGACAACACCATTTTAAAGTATGCCGCCCAGGCCGATGAAATCTGGCATGCCGGTGACATTGGCAACCTCTCCGTTACCGATGCGTTGGAAGCCGTGAAACCTGTTCGTGGCGTGCACGGAAATATTGATGACCACGTGATTCAGAAAGAGTATCCAGAGAACAATCGGTTTATGTGCGAAGGGGTGGATGTTTGGATCACGCACATTGGTGGCTATCCCAACCGTTACAACATTCGCGTACGGGACGAGATCAGGAACAATCCGCCCAAACTTTTTATTTGTGGGCACTCCCATATTTTAAAGGTGATGCACGACAAAAAGCTGGGGCTGTTACATATGAACCCCGGCGCTTGTGGAAAACATGGCTTTCACCAGGTGCGGACAATGCTAAGATTTGTGATCGATGGGGAAAAGATATCGGACTTGGAGGTAGTGGAATTGGGCAAGCGATAGCCCAAAACATAAAAACCCCGGCCAAAGCCAGGGTTTTTTCGCACTAATACTACTAAGATGTTAGGTTCAACGTAAGCGATCAACAGATTTTACAAGATCTTCATCCTTTTTGATAGCCCTGTTGGCCAGGACCAGAAAAACGATAGAAAATACAGGAATCAGCATCCCAATACCCTTCTCTGAAACCACAGTTTCTCCGGATAAGCTTAGCGATCGATAAACGAAAAATCCTAGTAAAAAAAGGTTCAATATCATGTTCAATCTGTTTACCACAAATTGATTTTGTCTTTTCTTGTACATTACGATCGACACAACGGCCAGAACGGCAACGGCATAAAAAACAAGGCTTACCAAAACTTCGTCTTGGGCAAACACTTCTTTTCCACCTATTTCCACCCATAAGTTCAGAAAGAACGGAAGTATGCCCGAAATGAGGCCTACTATGAGCAAAAATAACGTTTGTATCCGTTGAATCATTGTGCAAATCGATTTCGAATGGCAAAAATAGGTGTCTTTTTGAGAAATAAGGCCTTATTCTTGAAAAATTATTTGTAATATTGTGTCGTTATTATCAAGCACCTACCTAGGAATTCTTTCTCCAGTAGCATTCATAAATAACTTTACTTCAAATTTTAGAATCACACAAGTTTAACTTATTCCATTACTTAATGTTCGAGATTTCCGATCTAAAAGCTAAAAAGCTTCCTGAGCTGCAAGAAATTGCAAAGGGTCTTAATGTTCCCAAATTCAAATCATTGAAAAAACTGGACCTAGTCTACCAAATATTGGACGTTCAGGCATCCAACCCTAAAGCAGTTGCCGAAACGGTTACCGCAACCCCGGATGAAAAACCGGCCCCTAAACCACGAAAGGCCAGAACTCCGCGCCCTAAACCCACAGAAGCGAAAAGTACTGAGGGCGACGACACTAAAAAAGCGCCACAAAAAAGGGAGCCAAGGGACAAAAAAGAGGATTCCAAACCCCAGGGAAGACCTCAAAAAAAAGAATCCAAACCACAGGATAACAAGCCGCAGGACAATAGATCCCACAGCAACAATTCTCCCCAAAAGAACCAAAACAACAATAGGAGAAACAACCAGAACAACAAACCACACCACGATAAAAAGAACAGCAACTTTGACAAGGACCTGAAAAATAGGTACAAAGAGCCAGAGTTCGAGTTCGATAGTATTATTGAGAGTGAAGGTGTACTGGACATTATGCAGGATGGTTACGGATTTCTAAGATCTTCCGACTACAACTATCTTTCTTCTCCCGACGATATTTATGTATCACAATCACAAATACGTTTGTTCGGCCTTAAATCCGGTGATACTGTTCTGGGGAACATAAGACCCCCTAAAGAGGGCGAAAAATATTTCCCGCTGATCAAGGTGAACAAAATCAATGGACTGGACCCTCAAGTGGTTCGTGACAGGGTGGCTTTTGAACACCTTACCCCATTGTTTCCAAAGGAAAAGTTCAAATTGGCGGAAAAACAAAGTACAATTTCAACACGGATCATGGATTTGTTCTCTCCCATTGGAAAAGGACAAAGGGGTATGATTGTATCCCAGCCCAAAACGGGTAAGACCATGTTGTTGAAGGATATTGCCAACGCCATTGCGGCCAACCATCCAGAGGTTTATCAAATCATCCTTTTGATCGATGAACGTCCTGAGGAGGTTACCGATATGCAACGTAACGTGCGCGGGGAAGTGGTCGCTTCGACTTTTGACAAAGAAGCTACCGAGCATGTTAGGGTCGCCAATATTGTATTGGACAAAGCAAAAAGATTGGTGGAATGTGGTCACGATGTTGTGATCCTTTTGGATTCCATTACCCGTTTGGCCCGCGCCTACAACACCGTACAACCAGCTTCTGGTAAAGTATTGAGTGGTGGTGTGGATGCCAACGCCCTGCACAAACCAAAACGTTTCTTTGGTGCGGCACGTAATATAGAAAATGGTGGTTCGCTATCCATTATCGCTACGGCATTGACGGAAACAGGCTCCAAAATGGACGAAGTTATCTTTGAGGAATTCAAGGGTACCGGTAACATGGAGCTCCAGTTGGACAGAAGAATTTCCAACCGAAGAATTTTCCCTGCAATCGACCTTATTTCTTCCTCTACGCGAAGAGACGACCTATTGCTGGACGAAAACACCATTCAACGTATGTGGATTATGCGCAAGTATTTGGCGGACATGAACCCTGTTGAAGCCATGGAGTTTATGGAGCAGCGCATAAAGCAGACCAAGAACAACGAGGAGTTTTTGCTCACCATGAACGAGTAAAAACGCACTTCACTTATTGCGATATAACTACAGGCCCTTCAAGTTTTTGAAGGGCTTTTTGTTGAGTCAATTTATAGAAAAGGCATATCTTTATTCCGGTTTCCTCAAAACTGAACTAAATACTTAACTATGAAAAACAACAAGAACATTGTAATTGCTTCTTTTGGAGCAATTTTGCTGCTATTGGGAGCCTGCCAACAAGGCCCTAAAAAAGAAGAACCAAAAGAATCGGAGCCCCGGCAAGAAAAAGTTGCTCCACCAAAAGGAATCATTTCCTTGGAAGAGTCCAAATCTTTGTACGACAACTACACAAAAAACCGGTTGGATATCATTGAAAAATTCGAGGCCGAACGAAATGCCGACGAAAAATTTGTCCCGGCTCGCTTCACGTCTTTCACCTATGCCGACATGAAACAATATATGCATTATGTTGAGCAAGAAGCTAAAGAAGCCGGTGTTAAGGTAGCCTCATTACGATTATATTTTGCGAACTATCCGGACAAGCCGGATTTCCCGGACGGTGAAAAAGTAGTGCACCCCAGACAGAATTCCATATTTATTGTCCCCACTACAATGATGGACGGGGAAGAGCAAGGATTCTATATTGATGCCGAAGGAAAGGCAAAGCCCATTAAAGGAGTTGTCGGCACCGATGATGCGGATGCAACCGGCGAAACAAATACTGCGCAGGCAAGTTTTGCGCCCAGTCTGTTCCAGCGTGGAAGTACAAGTTTGAACTTGAATCACGGTACATCGGGACCCCCTCCCTATACAGACTTTTAACAAATAGGTCAAGATGCCAGAAGCTTTAATCAGAATAATTAATGACCATTTTTATATACCGCTATATCTCCTGACATGGATAATCTCGGTAATTAGGTACAGAAGTTATTTTGACACCCCATTAAAGTATCTGCCCATCCTCATAATTTATACTTTTTTTACCGAGACACTTGGTTACTTCATAAAGTATAGTAATGAATTTCAATTCTTTTCCGATTCACGACATGCGTGGCACAATGTAATCATCTTCAACATCTATCAAATCATTTTCTTTCTATTCTTCTTTGAAGTTTTCAGAAAATTAATCAAAAGACAAGTTCTTAAGAAACAAATACGTTACTTGAGCATTTTTTGTTTGATGGCCTACATTATCAATGCAATGGTCTACAATCCATTGCATAATCAAACCACCTATGGTCATATTATCGGCTCTATTATAATGTTATACATACTCGCTATATATTTTAGAGAAAAGTACATGGAGGAAATTCCATACCCCTTAAAAGACAACTTGCTTTTTTGGATTTCAATGGGACTTGCGGTCTTTTACTCCATTTTTCCAGTAATATCAATAATTTACCTTTTGAAATTGGATATCGGCGCCCAAATTTACTTTAGGCCATTGTTGCTCACTGCGATTGTTCTAATGTACTGCCTAATAATTATTGGATTGCTTGTAGGTAAACGAAAAGCGTTCCGATAGCATTAAAATCCTTTAAAAACATAAGCCTCCTAAAACGGAGGCTTTTTTTGTTATTTTTACCGAACAACCAAACTAAAAACTCGATACGGTCTCTTGTACGGGCACCATAGCTAATGGATGCAATTTTAACCTTTATCACAGAGCACTACATCCTCCCGTTCTATCTACTTGTGTGGTTGATATCCATGGCATGCTACCGCACTTATTTTGATACTCCCTTAAAATATTACCCCATGTACCTCATGTACACGCTTTTAACAGAATTACTGGGGTATTTTATCAAATTTCATGAAGAATTTCAAGTCGTGAACGACAGCAGGTACAATTGGTACAATGTCATCATATTCAATATCTACTCTGTGATAACATTTATGTTTTTCTACCATATATTCTGGCAGGTTCTACATAAACAAAAGCACAAGAAATGGGTTAAGATAGGGGCGGGCATCAGTTTATTGGGTTATGCCATAAGCTTATTTTTCCAAGATCCTTTTTACTCCAACCTGTATTATGCGGATTTGGTGGCCTCCATGGTATTGCTATTCAATATATGGATGTATTATAAAGAGAAAAAACTTGAATTCAGCCCCTATCCCAACACGCAAAATTTAATGTTCTGGACCTGCTTGGGCCTTGCCGTTTTCCATTTATTTTTCCCGTTTTTGATAATTATAGGTTATAAAGCACCTAAAATATGGGTCAATTATAATCTACGCAGCGTCCTTTGGATTTTGATACTGTTTATGTACGGCTCCTTTATGATAGGCGTTATGGTGCACAAAAGAAAAGCCTTTAGATAGCTCAGCTCAACTTGCCCCAAAATAAAAACGCCCCCAAAAATGGAGGCGTTTTACATATTGTTATTGTACAAAGATTACATTGCTGCAACCTGGGTCATCAATTTGCTCTTAAGGTTTGATGCCTTATTGTTATGAATGATATTTTTCTTTGCCAATTTATCGATCATACCAACTACAGTGGGCAACAAAGCCTCGGCAGCTTTCTTATCTTCTTCGTTGCGCAATTTTTTGATGGCATTACGCACAGTTTTGTGCTGATACCTGTTACGCAAACGTACTGCTTCGTTTCTTCTGATTCTCTTTAATGCTGACTTATGGTTTGCCATTGCTTACAATTAATTCTTTCTAAATTTCTTTTTGTAGCCCGTAGGGGAATCGAACCCCTGTTACCAGGATGAAAACCTGGCGTCCTAACCCCTAGACGAACGGGCCATTATTTCAATTTCAAAAATTTAAGCTACAAAGTTAAAATAAAAGCCTTTTAGCTCAAAATTCTTTTTTGTAGCCCGTAGGGGAATCGAACCCCTGTTACCAGGATGAAAACCTGGCGTCCTAACCCCTAGACGAACGGGCCATTATGCTTGCATAATTGCGGATGCAAAAATACAACTATTTTTAAGTCTTGCAACAGTATTTTTTATTTTTTGCAAGCTCTTTAGTATGCCTTCGCAAACAATACCCTTTTAGTGGATGGTTTTCCCGTTACCATACATTTTCCTTCTTCCGCTTTGGCATCCAATGGAATACAGCGAATAGTTGCTTTGGTCTCTTCTTTTATCCTATCCTCCGTTTCGGCCGAACCATCCCAATGAGCCGAAACAAAACCACCTTTTTCCTCGATTATTTTTTTAAAGTCGTCATAGGAATCCGCCTCTGTAATATGTGCTTTTCGGTAATCCAATGCCTTCTTAAAAATGTTTTCCTGGATGTCATCCATTAACGAAACCACTTTCTGCACTACCTCTTCGGCCTTTACGATTTCTTTGGACAAGGTATCCCTACGCGCTACTTCAAAAGTTCCATTGGCCAAATCGCGTTGACCCACCGCCAAGCGCACGGGAACACCCTTCAACTCATACTCATTGAATTTAAATCCAGGTTTATGGGTGTCGCGGGTATCATATTTAACGGTAATGCCCTTGTCGCGCAGTTCCTTCACCAAGGGCTCTACTTTTTCGGAAATGGCATCCAACTGGTCCAAACCTTTATATATAGGTACGATCACTACTTGAATGGGCGCCAATTTTGGCGGAAGCACCAATCCGTTATCGTCGCTATGGGTCATCACCAATGCCCCCATCAATCTAGTGGAAACGCCCCAAGATGTCGCCCAAACATAATCTTGTGTTCCTTCTTTGTTGGCAAACTTTACATCGAATGCCTTTGCAAAGTTCTGACCTAAAAAGTGGGATGTTCCTGCTTGCAATGCCTTGCCGTCCTGCATCAACGCTTCGATACAATAGGTCTCCTCGGCCCCGGCAAAGCGCTCGCTCTCGGTTTTGGTTCCTTTGATTACGGGGACACCCATGTATTTTTCGGCAAAGTCTGCATACACGTTCATCATAAGTTCGGCCTCTTCAATGGCTTCTTCTCGAGTAGCGTGCGCCGTATGACCTTCTTGCCATAGAAACTCGGCCGTTCTCAGAAAAAGACGGGTCCGCATCTCCCAACGCACTACATTGGCCCATTGGTTCACTTTTAAAGGTAGATCACGATACGATTGGATCCATCTTCTATAGGTATCCCAAATAATCGTTTCCGATGTGGGCCTTACAATCAGCTCTTCCTCCAATTTGGCATCCTCATCCACCACTATTCCGCTTCCGTCCTCGGCATTTTTCAAACGGTAATGGGTGACCACGGCACACTCCTTGGCAAAACCTTCCACATGGCTTGCCTCTTTGCTCAAATATGATTTTGGAATAAACAATGGAAAATAAGCATTCTCATGACCTGTTTCCTTGAACATTTTGTCCAATTGCCCCTGCATCTTTTCCCAAATGGCGTATCCGTACGGTTTAATCACCATACAACCCCTAACTCCCGAGTTCTCAGCCAAATCCGACTTTACCACGAGTTCGTTATACCATTTGGAATAATCCTCTGCTCTGCTCGTTAAATTTTTACCCATCAATTGTAGTTTGGCACAAAACTTGCGACTTTATTAATAAAATGATTGGGTAAAACTAATTATTTTTAGTATGTTCAACAATAAAAATTGCGCCATGTTAAAGTCTTTACTCCACAATAATTTAAGAACCCCCGCCATACTGATGGTCAGTGCCATCTTTGTGGCTTCCTGTGGTTCCTACCAACAAGCTTCTTATTACGATGACGGCATCTATTCCTCCAACGACCGTGTTGTTGGTATTGAAAAGAGAAATGCCCAAGCTATGAGAATAGAAGAGCAAGAAAGTAATATGTACGGTGAGTACTTTGGCGATAAAGCAAGTGAATACGGTCAAATTTTAGACAGTGAAGTTTTTACCGATATCGATAGCTATTCCAGCCAAGCCCAAAACGACACCATTCCCTACGGTGAACAAACCGATTATTTCGCATACAATAATAACTATAATGGAAACCCTGGATGGGGAGATAATCCTTCCAGCATTTCCATAAATGTATACGACAACAGTTGGGGCTGGGGAGGTCTCGGCTGGGGCTGGAACGACCCATGGCTTTGGAATGCCGGTTGGGGATGGAACGCCGGCTGGGGCTGGGGTTGGAACAATCCTTGGCGATTTAACCGTTGGGGCTGGGGCTGGAACGCTGGCTGGGGCTACCCATACAACGGTTGGGGCTGGGCCGGCAACTTTGGTTGGGGCGGATACTATGGCTGGGGAGGCTATTACGGCAACTATTGGGGCCATCCGTATTACAACCGAGGATATTATGGCAGAAATTATGCCTACATGTCCGGACGAAGAGGTTATGCATCCCGTATACCCGGTACCACATTGACATCTAGGTCGAATGGATATTCAAGTAGGTTCAGAAATAATAGCGGACGTTCCAACGGAACAGTTTCGAGAAGCAATGGTTTGGCCAACAGAAGAAGCTCCAATGGCTACAGCAACAGGTCAAACGTAAGAAGGTCTGTAAGTGCCGATGCCGTTGCCAGAAACCAAAACTATAGAACAAGCAGAAGCACCCGTACTTCGCCAAATTATAATGGAAGCTCTAGGTCATATCGCTCCTACGGCACCTCTCCTACCACAAGGAGCAGCGGCAACTATAACAGAAGCTCCAGGAGCTATCAATCCAGGAGCACTTCTCCGAGCAGAAGCTATAACCGTTCCTCTTCTGGGTCAAGTTCCAGAAGTTACCGTAGCAGTGGGTCCAGCTCAAGAAGTTACCGCAGCAGCGGCTCATCGAGCAGTAGGTCCAGCGGCAGCTACCGTAGTTCTGGCAGCAGCTCCAGAAGTTCTGGGGTAAGCAGGTCTTCCAGTGGAGGTTCCAGATCTTCGGGAGCATCGCGCTCTTCAGGAGGCAGTAGAGGTGGTCGCGGTGGTGGTAGACCATAATTTTCACAACAGTACATTGATTAATCTAAATCAGAATAAATGAAAAGAATCTCAACTTTCATCATGGTATTGGCATGCACTTTTGCTAGTGCCCAGACCATTGATGATGTATTGCGCTACAGCACGGAAAATCTACAAGGAACTGCAAGGTTCCAGGCTATGGGCGGTGCATTTGGAGCTTTGGGCGGCGATTTATCCGCTCTCAACGTCAACCCTGCCGGTTCTGCGGTATTTAATTTCAGTGAGGTATCCATTACGGGATCCAACTATCACAGGAACAACGATGCCCTTTATGGCAATACCACAAGAAATTCCACGGACAATTCATTGGACCTTAACCAAATCGGCGGTGTTTTTGTATGGAACTCATCCACCGATAGCCCATGGAAAAAAATTGCCTTGGCGGTCAATTATGATATGGTACAAAATTTTGATAACCAATTAGTCGTTACAGGCTCCAGTGCCGTGGGAATCGACAACTATTTTCTAAATTTTGCCGATGGCGAACCTTTGGGACCCTTACGCACCCAGCAAGGTGAATTTATCGAAGAGGCCTATTTGGACATTGGCGCCAACTTGGGCTACTCCGCCCAACAGGCATTTCTTGGGTTTCAGGCAGGAATTATAGAACCCGAAGAAGACGATGACCAGAACACTTCCTATTTTTCCAATGCGCAATATAGCAATGTAAATCAACGGTACATACGGAATACCTCTGGCTATAACAGTAAGTTCACCCTAAACTTTGCCACCCAGTATAAAGAGGATTTATACTTAGGGGCATCGCTGAACTTCCATAATGTACTTTATGACAGGGTTAGCTATTTGGATGAGGAAGGTTATGACGCGGAATCACCAGTTCAGAGTATTTCTTTTGATAATTTATTGCATACCGAAGGCTACGGATTCTCGTTTAGCCTAGGCGCCATTGCAAAGGTGAATCAAACGGTTCGGGTCGGAGCCAGTTATCAGTCACCTACATGGTACACCTTAACGGACGATACCTCACAACGAATCAACTCGAATTTAGCAGTTTCCGATATTGATTTCATCAACTTTACCATCGTAAATCTATACGATGAATACAGAATAAAAACACCGGAAAAATATACAGGTAGCGTAGCCTTGGTTTTTGGACAAGATGGGCTTATCAGCTTTGATTACTCCTATCAGGACATGTCCAAAGCAGAGCTTAGGCCAACTTCCGACCCCAGCTTTGCCGCAGAAAATGATTTTATCTCCAACACACTTGGCGCAGTAAACTCTTTTCGCGTAGGTGGCGAATACCGAATAGACCAAGTTAGCCTAAGGGGTGGTTACCGATATGACCAAAGCCCATACGAGGACACGGATTTTGTGGGCGACCTGAACGGTTTTTCCGCAGGTATAGGCTACAACTTCGGAGCCAACCGATTGGATTTGGCGTATAGCCGTACCGAGCAAGATGTAAATTCCTATTTGTTTGATGGCGGCATCGACAGCGCAGCGTTGATCAACCAGGTAAACACCAATATTTCTTTAGGTTACACCTTGAAGTTTTAAACAATCGGAAAAAGAAAAAGTACAGGCCTGGAAGAAATTCCGGCCTTTTTTATATCATCGGACCAGAGAAAAGTGCCGGCGAACAGACTTCGCCACAATAACCCCATCTTCATCACGGCCATACTCCAATCGGAACCAATAATCGGACGAAGGCATATCCCTGCCGTTGAACGTGCCGTCCCAGCCAACGTTCACATTCATTTGTTTTAATAGTTTTCCATAACGGTCAAAAATATACACTACAGGATTTTCCAATTCCTCCACTCCGTAAACCATCCAGTTATCGTGAGCACCGTCGCTGTTCGGGGTAAAGAATTTTGGATAACCTACCACTAAAAATTCGATGGGCTGGGTAGTTCCGCATCCATTTTTATCATTAATGATAACGGTATTGATGCCGGGAGGGACATCCTCAAAAACAGGGTCATCCTGAAACTCGCCGCCATTTATGGCATATTCGTAATTCCCATCGCCCACCGGAACAATCTCCACATTGTACGGGTCGGTCTGGTCACTGTTTACAAAATCATCGATTACCCGAACGTCTTCCAGTTCAGGGGTACCGTAGAAAGTTATCAAAATATCATCGGTTATCGTGGTACCGAACGTAGATTCAATCGTCACCCGATACCGACCGGAATTTGGACTGGAAACCGTTAGTTCTGTTTCACCTGCTCCGGTGGCCAATACGGTTTCATAAGTACCATCATCATCCGCATCCAATTCCCAGATTATATTGGCAATACTTGGACCAACTGGAGAATTTAAAGCGGACAAAGTAATATCAGGGTCTCCCTCACAGGCAACAATATCAAACCCTAAAAATTCATCGCGTAGGGTACAGTCCAAGGCATTGTCTTGATCTTCATCTACGGAAGAACCCGTAAAAGTCAACATAAAGGACTCTGGCTCCTCATCAAAATTGGTATTGTAATTATTGATGTACAGGTAATAAATCTCACCTTCTTGTACATTCAACCATTCATCATAGGTATTCTGGCTGGACTTAACAAAAGGGGCACCTTCGCGCCCATCAACAGGGTTCACCCCTATCCCGGTAAAACCGGTATCATTGTATTCATAGTTACATCGGATGGGCTGTGCACTGCCATCGCCGACTATGGTGCAAAAGTTATCGTTGGAGGTTTCATCAAAAGGTCCGTACAATGCAAAATCCCATTCCGAAGTAATAGGGCTACCGGGCGTCACCGGAAGCGCCTCGATATCAAAACCGATCTGTCCATCGGTACCCGCTCGAAACACATACCAGGCTGTGTTGTTCTCGATATTGGCAGAGCTCACGCTCCCCTTTTCCAAACAGCCTGTTTGGGTAATCACTTCAGGGTCAAAATCATCGATATCCCCACTGCCATCAGTGGTTCCCAAGATAGGTGCATCGGCACAAACAGGAATGGCTGTCCTACAATCTGGTGAGTTTTGCGCGCTAACCCATTGAAATAGAAAGAAGCAACAGATAGCGCTAAATAGAGCTCTCATAGAATTTTGGGGCTATTTGGTTATTCTACTTACAACCTGTATAACTCCATTATGTACCCTTTTAGTATTTTTTATCGAAGAAATTTGCTGTTAATCGATAAACAGCCCGTTCGCTATCGTCTCAAGGAGAAATGGCTCTGTATATATTTGGCAAAAGTGCGGTTGCCATTATCATCAACATAGGATAGCTTGAACCAATAATCGGTAGATGGCAATGGCTTGCCCTGAAAGCTCCCGTCCCAGCCCGAATCGAACTCGTTCATTTGCTTGATGAGCTTACCATAGCGGTCATAAATCGTTACAATGGGAGAATTTAAGGTAGAAAGTCCCTCGATTTGCCAAGTCTCGTTCATTACATCACCGTTGGGCGAAAAAATGGCCAAATATCCGACCACTACAATATCCTCCTCTACAACACCACAACCATAAGGGTCTTGCATTCGCACAGTATGGATGCCCGGGGGAACGCCTTCGAACACATTACTGACCTGAAAATCACCGTCATCCAAACTGTATTCGTACATGCCGTTGCTCACCGTATGGATGGTCACCGTATTGTTGGCACTCATATCCTGAATGTCGATACTGGAAATCTGCGGCATGGTGGACATCTCCACAAATACCGTGCGACTGGCCTCACAAATCATTCCATTGGATTGATTGGTGACCATAAGCGTATATTGCCCTCCTTGAGAAACCGTTATGTAAGGTGTTTGCTCGCCAGAACTCCATTGATATGTGTAATTGAGGTCGGGTTGGGTTTCGCCGATTTCAATGCTTCCAACTGTTTCGCAAATCACTGCCTGATCCGCAAAATTGAGTACCGGAGTTTCCACGGCATTTAAAACAAAGCTTTGGGATGCATCATAACAATCGGGGTTTGCCAAAGAAGTGGTCCGTACATATATGGTTTCAGAGCCGCCCGTCAATTCAAATTGTGGGTCCAATGGGTGGCTGCCCGATTCAGCATCCGATGGTGAGCTGTGATAACTGATCACAAAATCATCTGGGTCCTGTCCGGCCAATGCCTCAGTGTTTTTGGTATGTAGGTCAAAGGTTACATCACCTTGATGACAAAAGGTCTCATCCGAGAGCGAACCTGTAACGGGCAATTCATTAAAGCCTACTTGGACATCGCTCACAATGTTTTCTGTAGATGTTGTGACCACAACTCGATATTGTCCTGTATTTTGGACATTGTACGTAGCACTATTGACACCTGCAATCAATTGATATCCACTTCCTGTATCGCTGTACCACTCATAATTGATTGCCCCTGAAGTAGTAGCGTCCAAGACCACATTGTCACCCTCACAAGCTGCAATGGGCGGGCCCAATAAATTGTTGATAATGGAACAATCCAAGGCACTATTGGGATGGTCCACCCAAATATTTCCTGTAAACTGGATGGAAAATCCTGAATTTACATTGCTAAAATTATTGATGAAAAGATAGTAGTCCTCCCCCGCCTCAACTTGCAGCCAATCCTCATAATGTACCGAACTCCCATTGCCGGTAGGATCTTCCCCCACACCGACAAAACTGGTGTTCTCGCTATTATCAAAAAAATTGCATCGTACAGGTTCGCCCAGATTGCCGCAATCGCTTGCGCGGTAAAGTGCAAAATCCCAATCCTCGTTACTATTATGGCCTATGTTGAAACCCAACTGGCCTGCTTCCGCCGTGGTAAACCGATACCATGCCGAATTGGATTCAATGGCTCCGGTAGTGGTCTGTTCCAAACAACCGCTGGAGGACGCCCCGTTAAAATCATCTGTACCAAAACCATTGGTTCCGCCATTAATGGGCGTATTGCTGCATATGGGAACGGCATCAAAACAATCCTGAGCAACTTGCCCATAGGCAACTTGCCAAAATAACAATGGTATTAAGATCTTGGTCAAGGCTTTAAACATAAAAGACTGTAGGTTTGCAGATTATAAAAATACCGTGGTATTCGACTTAACAATAATTTATGTTGTCAAACCCGCTCCAGCAGATGTTAAATCGATCATTAATGTATATCTTTGCTCTCTTTAAGCAGTAGCTATGAAACTTGAAGAGACTTTGGAAGAGCAATACGAAGAAAGAGGAAACGATCATGTTGGATCTTCATCCGCCGATACTCCCATGAGGGATGATGCCTTTGTTTTGAGCGAGGATGAAAAAATCGAAAGAATACAGGAAAATGTAAGGGAAATTATGTTGACCCTTGGCCTTGACCTGGATGACGACAGCTTGCAGGGCACCCCAAAACGCGTTGCCAAAATGTACGTTAAGGAAATCTTTGGTGGATTGCATCCCGATAGAAAACCAAAATCCTCTACGTTCGACAACAAGTACAAGTACGGTGAAATGTTGGTGGAAAAGAACATCGTGGTCTACTCCACTTGCGAGCACCACTTGTTGCCAATCGTTGGGCGGGCCCACATTGCCTACATTTCCAACGGAACCGTGGTCGGGCTTTCCAAAATGAACCGTATCGTGGATTACTTTGCAAAGCGTCCGCAAGTTCAGGAACGTATGAACATCCAGATAGTAAAAGAGCTTCAAAATGTGTTGGGAACGGATGATGTGGCCTGCGTTATCGATGCCAAGCACCTTTGCGTAAACTCAAGGGGAATACGCGATATTGAAAGTAGCACCGTAACTGCCGAATATGGCGGAAAGTTTAAAGAAGAGGCTACAAGAAGGGAGTTTCTGGACTACATCAACCTGGATACCGAATTTTAAACACCGACCGCTTAAATGCAATCTTACAAAAACCAAACCATACGAATCCATAATTCACTTACTGGAAAAAAAGACGTATTCCAACCCATAAACGAAGGCCACGTAGGCATGTACGTCTGCGGTCCCACCGTTTACAGCAATGTACACTTGGGCAATTGCCGTACGTTTATGTCGTTTGATATGATTTTCAGGTACTTCAAGCATTTGGGGTACAAAGTGCGTTATGTCCGCAACATCACTGATGCCGGGCATTTGGAAAACGATGCGGACGAAGGTGAGGACAAGATTGCAAAAAAGGCGAAACTGGAACAGATTGAACCGATGGAGGTGGTGCAACGTTACACCGTTGACTTCCACAATACTTTACAGCAATTTAACCTTTTGCCCCCAAGTATTGAGCCGACCGCTACGGGCCACATTATAGAACAGATTGAAATCATCAAGGAAATTCTTGAAAAAGGATTGGCCTACGAAGCCAATGGTTCGGTTTATTTTGATGTGGTCAAGTTCAACGAAGACCACGATTATGGTAAATTGAGCGGCAGAAAGTTGGAGGATATGATCACCAACACCCGCGAACTAACCGCTCAGGACGAAAAAAGAAACCCGCAGGATTTTGCACTTTGGAAAAAGGCAGAACCGCAACACATTATGCGCTGGCCCTCCCCTTGGGGCGATGGTTTCCCAGGATGGCATTTGGAGTGTACCGCGATGAGCACCAAGTATTTGGGCGAAACGTTCGATATTCACGGTGGAGGAATGGACCTTAAATTCCCGCACCACGAATGCGAGATTGCGCAGGCAGAAGCGAGTACCGGAAAATCGCCTGTCAACTACTGGATGCACGCCAATATGTTAACGTTGAACGGCAGAAAAATGTCCAAATCCACGGACAACAACATTTACCCTGCCGAGATTTTTAGCGGGGACAACACTATTTTGAGCAAGCCGTACTCCCCCTCCGTAGTGCGATTTTTTATGATGCAGGCCCACTACACCAGCATCTTGGACCTTAGTGACGAAGCCTTGCAAGCTTCTGAAAAAGGATATGCCCGTTTGATGGACGCCCTTGACAGTATCGAAAAAATAAAAACAGGTGAAAAGTCGGATTTTGACGTGGCCGCATGGAAGCAAAAATGCTACGATGCCATGAACGACGACTTTAACACCCCTATTTTGATCGCGCAGTTGTTCGAGGCAGTGAAACATATCAATTTAATCAAGGAGGATAAGGAAACTATTTCTGCTGAAGATAGGGATGCTCTGGCAAATTCGCTCCATGCATTTGTTTTTGAGGTGCTGGGTGTCGAAAATCAAGCTATGTCCAAAGATGATTCCAACACGCTCAATGGGGTCATGGAATTATTGATCGATATTAGAAACGAAGCCCGTGCCAAAAAGGACTTTGCCACTTCTGATAAGATTAGAGATCAACTGGTTGAACTGGGCATTCAAATCAAGGATGGCAAGGATGGGACTACCTTTAGTGTGAATTAAACCGTGGTCGCCGTCAAAATTTTTCTCCGGTCCAACCGAAAGTTAATCCAAGCATGAAGAAAATTTTGATAGCCCCATTTGTTTTGCTGGTCAGATTTTACCAACTTTTTATCTCCCCCATGCTTCCCTCCACATGTCGCTACTCCCCTACCTGTTCACAATATACGTTGGAAGCTCTAAAAAAACACGGACTGTTCAAGGGCGGGTGGCTTTCCATCAAGCGCATCGCCAGTTGTAACCCATGGGGCGGAAGCGGTTACGACCCCGTACCCTGAAAAATTGCACTTTAATTAACCCGTGCAACCATCCAAAGTAGTTATATTAGTCCAAAATTTAGATAAATGTATTTTCTCGGATTTGATTGGAACCCCGAAGGAACCCTATTTAAATTGGGTTTCATACAGATAAAATATTATAACTTATTGTGGATCGCGGCCTTTGTTCTGGGCTGGTTCATCATGAAGAAAATCTTCCTGAACGAAAAGAAATCCATGGAAAAACTGGATTCCCTTTTCATTTACACCGTAGTTTCCATTATGCTAGGTGCCCGATTGGGACACGTTTTCTTTTACGATTGGGACTACTACAAGGACCATTTGGCGGAAATCCTATTGCCTATTAGAGAAAATGCCAACAGCGACCTTTTTGGCATCATAAACGGTTATGAGTTTACCGGGTTTACCGGTTTGGCTAGCCATGGCGCCACGATTGCAGCGATTATTGGTATTTGGTTGTATTGCAGAAAATGGAAGGACATTAAAATGTTGTGGCTTTTGGACAGGTTGGTGATTCCGTCCGCCATTGGAGCTGCATTCGTAAGGTTCGGTAATTTTTTCAATTCCGAAATCAATGGAAAAGTAGTGGACAAGTCCTATTTTCTGGCCACAAGGTTTATTCGCGATTCGGATGATATGCCTGCCTATCAAGCTATGGCACTGACAAAGGAACAAACTCCCAATGCAGCCTACAAAGCGATACAGCACAACCCGGAATTTACGGAAATTCTACAATCCATACCATACCGTCACCCAGCACAATTATATGAAGGCTTCTGCTACGTTTTTGTGTTCATAGCACTTTATCTTTTGTATTGGAAAACAGATTGGAAGAACAAACCGGGCTTTCTTTTTGGACTTTTTATGGTCTTATTGTTCGTGGTCCGCTTTTTTGTGGAATTTTACAAAAAAAGTCAAGGCGGATTCGAAGAAGCGTTGGGCATGCTTTCCACAGGGCAATGGCTCAGTATCCCGATGATACTTATCGGTGTTTATTTTATGATAAAACCGGAACCTGTAGAGCTATAGCAGTATGACTAAAATCACAACAATAGCACTAGTTGCTTTCACCGTAGTTTTGGCCTCGTGTAAATCGGAGACCAAACAATCCATCAAAACGGAAAATGTCTCCTTTACCAAAGAAGGCGAACTCTCCGTGTTATCATCGGAAACAGACTCCATAAAGGCAAATTTCGACATCGAGATTGCCGAAACCGAATATGAGACCCTAACGGGACTTATGTACCGAAAGTCCATGCAGGAAGACCGGGGCATGTTGTTCATTCAACCTAAAGAGGCGGAGCAGAATTTTTATATGAAAAATACCGAAATCCCTTTGGATATTATTTATATCAACTCTGGAATGAAGGTCGTTAGCTTTCAAAAAAATGCAAAACCGTTGGATGAAAGCAGCCTGCCTTCCAAAGCACCTGCCAAATATGTGTTGGAAATCAATGCAGGGCTTTCCGACCAATTGGGGTTGCAAGTAGGCGACAGCATCTCGTTTTCCCGTAATTAAATGTTCAAATATCTTCTAGAAAACCAAACTTCGGAACGGTTAATTTTTCGCAAGCTCGAAGAATCAGATTTTGGGGAGTGGTTGCCATTTTATGACGATCCAAAATCCACCCAATATTGGGAAGGCCTCCCTAGTGACCCCATTGAAGCTGCCAGGTCGCAGTTTGATAGGGTTTTTGAACGTTACGAAAACGACTTGGGCGGCATGAATGCCCTTATTTCAAAAGAAACTGGTGAACTGGTCGGCATTTGCGGTCTGCTCGTACAAACCGTGGATGATATTGAGGAACTCGAGATCGGTTACTCCATTCTGCCTCAATTTTGGTTACAGGGCTATGCTTTTGAAGGCGCCCAAAAATGTAAGGAATTTGCTTTTGAAAACAATTTCGCCGATTCGTTGATCTCCATCATCCATGTGGATAATGTACCTTCCCAAAAAGTGGCTCAAAAAAATGGAATGCGCTTGGACAAAACCACTACGTACAAGCATAATCCAGTCCATATTTTTCGGGTAAACCGAGGATAATCGTAATTTTAGCGCCATACTTTTTCGCAACATGAAGCTCTCCAACAGCTACGCCATCCTTACACAGAACAACTCCAACACCGAACCATTGGTTCAACATTTGCTCCGCAACCATGCCGTTTCTGGGTTGACTGAATTACAACCGTTGAAAGGCCTTCTTTTCTCCCGTTCCGAAATCAACAGGTACATGGACGAAGAGGAGCGACACGATATTAAAGTACTCGCCAAGGACAACGAACAAGCATTAAAAACCATGAGCAGTGGTGAGCAGAAAAAGGCATTGCTCAATTATTTATTGCAACAAGACCCAGGTTTTATCATACTGGTAAATCCGTATGACAATTTGGACGTGGCCACCCAAGCTAAACTAAAAGAGCAACTTTTGGACATTGCTTCCAACAAAATCGTGGTTCAATTGGTGAGCAGGTTGGATGATATATTGCCGAACACTGTCCACTTTTTTAAACTGGATGGAAACAACTTGCTAAAATATGATTCCCCAGATGCTTTTTGGAAAGAAAATAAAACCGAATCCATCAGTTTTAATGGAACCATCCCTCCTCCCATATCCAAGATAGATGTGGATACGAAGGAACTGGTGAGCTTCAAAAAGGTATCTGTTGGTTTTGATGGGCGCCAAGTGCTCGATAATATCGATTGGACCATCAAAAAAGGTGAATTTTGGCAACTCATTGGCCCTAATGGCAGCGGTAAATCAACGCTTTTGTCGATGATTACAGGCGACAGCCATAAAGGGTATGGCCAGGATTTGACCATTTTTGGACAAAAAAAAGGAAGCGGTGAAAGTGTCTGGGACCTCAAACAAAAAATCGGATACTACACACCTGCCATCACCAATAAATTTCGCGGCTATCACAGTCTGGAAAATATGATTATTTCCGGACTTCATGATTCCATTGGACTTTATGTGCTGCCCACCGACAGTGAAAAACAATTGGCCAACCAATGGCTGAACCTATTAAACCTCAAGGATAGAAAAAACGACCATTTTCGCGATCTCTCCACAGGAGACAAACGTTTGGTGATGATGGCCCGCGCCATGGTGAAACATCCCCCTCTGCTTATTTTGGACGAACCTACTGCCGGTTTGGATGATTATAACGCACATTTGTTCGTTGCTCTGGTAAACAAAATAGCAAGGGAAAGCGACTCCACCATTGTTTTTGTTTCGCATCGCAAAGAGCCACAGTTGGAACCGGAGTACATTTTTGAGCTCCATCCTTCGGAAAACGGCTCAAAAGGCGCTGTATTCAATATTTGATTGATTCATAAACAAACACTTAAATTAGTCAGCCGTTTTTTTGCTATCTTATAGGGAATTCAACATTTAACCACTCCCTTACATGCAAAAGATTACTGTAAAGCCGGGCGCCAAACTTGTGGATTACAAGGCGTACGGCTCCCTCTACTCCTCTGTTCTTGATTTTACGGAGCAATCCAAAGAACCTATTGAATCGCTTAAAGGCCGAACCATTTGGATGATCAATTCCACCGCCATTGGTGGCGGGGTCGCCGAAATGCTACCAAGCCAAATGAGAATATTGCGCGAACTTGGCGTCTCCATTGAATGGCTTGTTATTGAGGCAAAAAAAGAAGCCTTTTTCGATTTGACCAAACGTATACATAATGCCATTCACGGAAGTGGCAACGGCATTTTTACGACAGAAGACCGGAAAATATATGAGGAAGTCAACAGGAACAACCTATCCAAGGCCCTGGAACTGATAAATGACGGGGACATTGTTGTGGTACACGACCCCCAACCCATGCCCTTGGCGGCCATGATCAAAAAAGAGAAAAATGTTTCCATTATTTGGAGGTGCCACATTGGACTTGAAGAGGATACCGACGTTACGGACGCGGTTTGGAAGTTTCTGGAACCCTACACCAACGATTACGACCATTTTGTATTCAGTCTTCCCTCCTACGTTCCAAAACCGTTAAAAAATAGAACTTCCATTATACCTCCGGCAATCGATCCATTGAGCCATAAAAACCGGGAACTGCAATTGCACAAATGCATTGGTATCCTATATCAATCCGGGGTGTTGGACGACCATAAGGCCATACTGTACCACAGGTATGAAAATTTGGTCAGAAGAGTTATGCCGGACGGTTCTTTTGATGTGTTGGATGCAGGCAAAAATTTGGATTTGATCTACCGTCCCATAGTTACCGAAATTTCAAGATGGGACCGTCTGAAAGGTTTTAAGGAATTGATGGAAGCCTTCATCAAAATGAAAATGGACAACCGAAAATATGGCGACCCAAAAAGTCTGGAATATAAACGTATTGAAATGACCTTACTGGTCATGGGCGGTCCCGACCCTGCATTCGTATCGGACGATCCTGAAGGCAAGGAGGTACTAAAAGAACTTACCGAAACATACAAAAAAGTGGATAGCAGTATGCAAAATGATATTGCAATTTTGCTGTTGCCATTGGACAACCCCAAAGAAAATGCATTGATCGTAAATGCACTTCAGCGTTCATCCAGCATTATTGTACAGAACTCCATTCAAGAGGGATTCGGACTTACGGCAACGGAAGCGATGTGGAAAAGAAAACCTGTTCTGGTTTCCAATGCGGCAGGACTCAAGTTTCAAGTGGTCCATAATAAAACGGGGCAAATAAATCCAGACCCTACGGATATCGAAAGCCTGTCCAAGACCTTGGCCTATATGCTCAATCACCCTAAAGAAAGAGATAAATGGGGTTTTAATGGTCAACTCAGAGTTATTCAGAATTTCACCCTGTTCAGTCAATTGTTATCATGGCTTGGAACGTTAGCAGCAAACAAAGCATAAAAAACAAAGGCCCTCAAATTGAGGGCCTTTATTATAAAGTGTAATATAAAAAAACGAAAAACTATGCTCCTGTAGCAGCAGCAATTTTCTTCTTTAATGAGTCGAACATCACAGGTGTTGCGATAAATACAGAAGAGTATGTACCCACAATTACACCTACGATCATTGCGAACATAAATCCTCTCAGGCTTTCACCACCAAAAATGAAGATGGCCAACAACACGATCAATGTGGTAAGCGAGGTGTTCAATGTTCTGCTCAAAGTACTGTTCAATGCATCATTGATGTTAATTCCATCATTGAATCCTTTTAGTACGGTTATCTCACGGATACGGTCGAATACGACCACGGTATCGTTCAGAGAGTATCCAATTACCGTCAAAATTGCGGCAATAAACGCTTGGTCGATTTCCATATTGAAAGGCATGATGCCTCCCGTTAGGGAGAAAATACCCAACACGATCATTACATCGTGGAATACCGCTACTACGGCACCCAATGAGAATTGCCATTTTCTAAATCGCAATAGGATGTAAAGGAAAACTACGGCCAAGGAACCGATAATGGCCAAGAATGCATTCTTTTTGATATCATCCGCGATGGTCGGGCCTACTTTAACGGATTGCAGGATTCCGATTGATTTTTCGGAAGCACCCACGGTGAAGTCATCAAAAGAGGTACCATCTGGCAAGTATTTTTGTAAAGTGGTGTAAAGTTTGTTCTGAATTTCCGCGTCCACTTCCACACCTTCTTGGTCCACTTTGTACGGTGTGGTCACCTTAATTTGATTGGCATCACCAAAAGTTTTTACCATGGTTCCACTACCAAAAACCGTATTTAGTTCAGAAGCAATTTCTGATGGGCTGACTGCTTTCTCAAAACGGATTTGATAAGAACGTCCCCCGATAAAATCAACCCCTTGATTTAGTCCTTTGGTAAATAATGAGAATGCGCTTACCGCCACCAAGATTCCAGAAACAATGTAAGCGATTTTACGCTTGGACAAGAAATTGATGTTCATCTTGGTGAACAGGTTCTTGGTAATCCCTGTACTGAAATCCAAACGGCGTCCCTTTTTGCTCGTATAGGCCTCGATCATCAATCGGGTCACAAATATGGCCGTGAACAAGGAAGTAACGATACCGATCATCAAGGTAGTGGCAAAACCTTTAATAGGTCCTGATCCAAATACAAATAGGATGATCGCGGTCAATCCAGTGGTTATGTTGGCATCTAAAATGGAGGACAAGGCGTTACCAAAACCATCTGCAATGGCTTGGGCCTTTCCTTTTCCACGGGCCAATTCTTCTTTTATCCTTTCAAATATAAGTACGTTGGCATCCACCGACATACCAATGGTCAAAACGATACCTGCGATACCTGGCAATGTCAATACAGCTCCAAGGCTCGTCAACACACCAAAAATCAACAAAATATTGAATACCAATGCAATATCAGCAAAAACACCTGCTCTGCCGTAGTAGAAAATCATCCATACCAATACAAATACCATTGCAATGATGAAGGACATAAATCCGCTATCAATGGCTTCTTGCCCCAAGGATGGCCCAACAACTTCCGATTGAATTATATCGGCGGATGCAGGAAGTTTACCTGCACGCAATACGTTGGCGATATCTTTGGTTTCGTTTACCGTGAATGTACCCGTGATCTCTGAACGTCCTCCGGAAATAGGTCCTGAAGAAACACCCGGTGCGGTGTACACTTTGTTGTCCAAAACAATGGCGATACCTGTTTGGTTGTTGTATGCATCGCCTGTCAACGCTTCCCACTCTTTCGCACCACGAGTGTTCATCGTCATGCTAACCGCTGGTTTGTTGAATTGGTCGAAGGTATCCTGTGCATCGGAAACTACATCTCCGCTGATTCTCGGGGTTCCTTCCCTGTTGGATTTCAATGCGTACAGATCAACTATCTCGGCATCCTGTGCAGGACGCTCCCATAGGAACTTGGTAAATTGAATATCGTTCGGCAACAATCTTTTGATCTCGGGCATTCTCAGGTACTCGCCCAGTTCGGCGGTATCGGAAACCATGGCCCTTGCAATGGCGTGGCTACCTGGATTGGCAGGGATCAACTTGCCCAGAATAGGATTGGCCTGTGCGGTCATATCCAACGAATCCTGCGAAACATCGGAAAGCAATGAGTCGATTTCTGACTCTGGTTTTGCTTCGGTATCTTCCTTAACTTCGGGTTTCAGGATTTCTTTTAGGCGCTCGTTGGCACTTACCAAAAAGTTCCCTATACTGTTGTTGCTCTGCGGATAGGTTTCCCAGAACTCCAATTGTGCGGTACTGGACAACAATTCCTGTGCACGGGCGATATCCCTAGCGCCAGGAAGTTCCACCAAGATTCGGCCAGAATTTCCTTCTCTTTGAATATTGGGCTGGGTTACACCAAAGCCGTCGATACGCTCACGAAGTACTTCAAATGCAGAAACAATGGATTCATCGATCTTTCTTCTGATGATAGGTTTCACCTGATCATCCGTCATTTGAAAGTTGATATCATCGCTAAGACCTTTGTTGGCAAAAATATCGGGTGATGCCAATTTGGTATCTCCTTTAATTTGGTCAAAAGCCTCAAAGAATAGTTCCAAATAAGTGTTGTCACTACTTTTGGATGCTTCATCGGCATCGGCCAACGCTTTGTTGAACACTGGGTTCTTGGTGTTGTTGGCCAAGCCTTTCAGGATATCCTTAACGGAAATCTGCAAGGTAACATTGATTCCTCCTTTAAGGTCCAATCCCTTGTTCAACTCTTTTGTCTTGGCATCCTCATAGCTCGTAAAGCCCAAAACAGTATTATCACTGATGGAGTCCAAATACGATGCCTCTAAAGCTTCACGCTTAGCAACATAATCTTCCTCAGCTTCCGAAATTTGGCTAACTGCGTAATTTTCAGCATCTTTCTCCAACTTACTAGTGATGAAAGTGTACGATAACTGATAGATACTCACCAAGCCAAAAAGGATCGCGAAAAGCCTTATAAGTCCTTTATTCTGCATTGATTGTTAATTTTTTAGAAGTTTTCTTAAACAGCGTGCAAATATATCATTTCCGATAAGATTTGACAATAGAAATTGATGTAATTGCAATTATGGTTGATGGTTATGCTGTTAAAATGAAAATGTCATTCCGGACAAACCTTGAAAATTCCATGCAAATTGATGGAAAAACTCTTCGAGGCCTCGTCCAAAATGACATTTTAGTCGGTTATGGTTTATGTAGTCTAGACGTCTAAAAGTCCGTTGGTTTTTTTAACGCCTTCCGCACTTTCTTGCATTTTGGCCTTTTCGGCATCGGACAGTTCGATTTCAACGATTTTTTCGATTCCATCCTTGCCCAAAATCACCGGCACACCGATACAAATGTCATCCAAATCGTACTCCCCTTCAAGGAATGTGGAGCACGGGAACATTTTCTTTTGGTCGCATGCAATGGCCTGTACCAAACCGGAAACTGCAGCACCTGGGGCATACCAAGCACTTGTACCCAACAACTTGGTCAAGGTGGCACCACCAACTTTGGTCTCTTCCACGACCCAGTTCATTTTTTCTTCGGACAGGAATTCGGAAACCTTTACACTGTTACGGGTCGCGTGCCTTATCAAAGGCACCATTCCTGTATCACTGTGACCGCCGATCACCATTCCATCCACATCGGATATTGGTGCTTCCAAGGCCTCTGCCAATCTATACTTAAAGCGCGCACTGTCCAAGGCTCCGCCCATACCAATGATCTTGTTCTTTGGCAATCCTGTGGACTTGTGCACCAAATAGGTCATGGTATCCATTGGGTTGCTCACTACAATGATCGTTACGTTCGGGGAGTGCTCAATGAGACTTGTTGCAACGGTTTTCACGATTCCTGCATTGATTCCGATCAATTCCTCGCGGGTCATACCCGGTTTACGTGGAATACCAGAGGTGATCACTGCGATATCACTACCTGCTGTTTTGCTGTAATCACTTGTGCTCCCCGTGATTTTGGTATCGAACCCGTTCAAAGAGGCCGTCTGCATCAAATCCATGGCCTTACCTTCGGCATATCCTTCTTTGATGTCCAACAAAACAACTTCTGATGCAAAATTTTTCATTGCTATGTACTCAGCACAGCTTGCTCCAACTGCGCCTGCTCCAACTACGGTAACTTTCATTTGTATAGATTTAAATTTTAGTCTTCAAAAATAATGCATTTAACGCAGAAAGAGGCTGACTTTTACCTGTTTTAGCGGCACAACGCACGTAAATTTCACAAAGTCGCTACCGATTCAATGTAGATAAAACGTGTTTAGCAAAGGGCTGACATATCAAAACAAATATTTTATCTTTTTTATGCAATACATTCCTACAAACCAACGTTCTTATAGTCCCAAATTTAACGTAACCTACTTGACCTATGAAAAAGCTCTTTTCATTGTTGTCCATTGTTGGCATCATCGCCATAAGCAACTGTACGCGCGTACCAGAAAACCACGACCCTATTCTTGGCATCTGGGCAAAAACTGAATCTTCCAGTATTGAGGACAAAAATTCCAGCACCGTTCGCGAAGAATGGATTTTTAACGATGTATACCTGGGCAGGTACCAAAGGTATTCGAACTCCAAATTAATTTTCTATACCGATTTTAAATGGTCCGAGGACAACGGAACGTATTCCATTACGTACGGTGACCCCGAAGTGACCGATATTACCGTAAGCTTGGAGAAAGCAAAAACACCAGAAATATTGACCTTGGACAATGGCTCGGTCTTCGCCACCAGGGAATGACGTGAAGACTACATATATGAAAATAGGAGGCCCCATTACGGGGCCTTCTTTAACTTTGGTCGGTTGATTTGTTTTTTCTATCTGAATCCGAAGTTGACACCAAAGGTGAAGGTGCTGAACTCGGCAATGTTATAATCCGCATTTAGCCTAAAGAAGCCCAATTTTATCTTGGTACCCAATGTGGCAGTAACCCCGCTTGCATTTTGAGAAACGGTGAAAGGATCTGTAACGGTTTCCGAAAAGAAAGGTCCATTGGCCTCGTAGGTACCCAAAAGGTCTATATCCGACTTACCGGTGATATACCCCAATCCGCCATAGAAATTGATCACTGGAATGTTCTTTGTTGAAACAACAGCGCTAAAATTCCAAGTTTTAAAATTTGCATCGATACGTTGATCGCTTCCATCAATGGTGGATGAATCCGTAAAATCGTATTCACCATTTAAATTGGTGTATCCAATCACTGCCGAAATAGCTACGGGCATCACTTTGTCCGCGGGCAATATTTTGGTGAAATCGTACTGCAATCCTGCACCGAAGAGCCCGAGTTTGGCATCGTCATCAAATTTTATTTTTGGCAAAAAGCGTGCTTTGACCTCCAATCCCTTAATCAAGCCAACACTTGCCTGAAGATACCCCGAAGGGATAAAATTTAGGTTTTCTGCAGCAAGTCCGGACGGAAGCTCGAAATCTTCACGGAATACACCGCTTTGATCTTGTACAAAGACCTCTACCCCTTCTATATCACCCAAAGCGGTCGATACCATTCTGGCTTGGCCCGGGTTCTGCACAAAGTCCAAGTTTTCATAATCGGCAGGGTCCAACAAGAATGCTTTTTTATCGTCCTTGTTCTTGAAACCAGTCATATTTCCTATGATGGAAATTTCGAATCCGCCCAAAGGTTTGGCATCTGCAGTATTGTACCATCCATTGGAAATACTGTAAATGGCGCCTTCCGAAACGGGAGACAAATAGGCGTTGGCAAACCGTTCCGCATCTGCTACGCCCGAAACAAAGATGTCGTTCAGGTCTTGGGCCTTGCCCATAGTAACAGAAATCAGTGCTATTCCTAAAATTATTCTTTTCATGATGTTGAAGTTTTATCCAAAACTAAAAAACTCGCCTTGGTAGGGCGAGTTTTTGTTGTGAAATGCTTGTTATCTATACATCTATATTGGCATAGACGGCATTTTTCTCTATAAATTCACGTCTTGGTGGCACTTCATCCCCCATTAACATGGAGAATATACGGTCGGATTCCGTTGCATTGTCAATCTGTACCTGACGCAATTTTCTAAAATCCGGATTCATTGTGGTATCCCAAAGCTGCTCGGCATTCATTTCACCAAGACCTTTGTAACGTTGGATACCTGCTCCACCACCCATTTCTGCATTGATGGCATCGCGTTCCTTATCGTTCCAAGCATAGCGTTTTTTGGCCCCTTTTTTCACCAAATACAATGGCGGGGTCGCTATATAAACGTGCCCTCCTTCTATAAGTTCCCTCATATAACGGAAGAAGAAGGTCAAAATCAATGTTTCAATGTGGCTACCATCGACATCCGCATCACACATGATGACCACCTTATGATAACGAAGTTTATCCAAGTTCAAGGCCTTACTGTCTTCTTCGGTTCCGATGGTAACACCTAAAGCCGTATAAATATTCTTGATTTCCTCGTTTTCAAAAACCTTGTGCTGCATGGCTTTTTCCACGTTCAAAATCTTACCACGCAATGGCAATATGGCTTGGAAGTTTCTATCCCTCCCCTGTTTCGCCGTACCACCTGCCGAATCTCCCTCTACTAGGAATACTTCGCATTTGGTAGGGTCTTGTTCGGAACAATCGGATAGTTTTCCGGGCAGCCCGCCTACACTCATTGGGTTTTTACGCTGCACCATTTCACGGGCCTTTGCGGCAGCATGTCTAGCTTGGGCGGCCAGCTTCACTTTTTCCACGATTTGCTTGGCATCATCCGGGTTTTCTTCCAGATAATCGGTCAACATTTCGGAAACGGCCTGACTTACCGCACTGGTGACCTCACGGTTACCCAATTTGGTCTTGGTCTGGCCCTCGAACTGCGGCTCTGCCACTTTTACGGAAACAATGGCCGTCAATCCTTCACGGAAATCATCCCCGGATATCTCGAACTTCAATTTGTCCAACATCCCAGAATTATCGGCATACTTTTTCAAGGTAGTGGTCAACCCCCTTCTAAAACCTGAAAGGTGCGTACCCCCTTCGTGTGTATTGATATTGTTCACGTAGGAATGAAGGTTTTCGGAATATCCCGTGTTGTAGACCATGGCCACTTCTACAGGGATACCGTTTTTCTCACCTTCCATCGAAACTACGTTCTGAATCAAAGGTTCCCTATTCCCATCCAAGAATTTGATAAATTCCTTTAATCCTTCTTCGGAATGGAAAGTTTCTGAAATGAACTCTCCTTTCTCGTCCTTGTTTCTTTTATCTGTTAGTATAATGGTAATCCCTTTGTTCAAATAGGCAAGCTCGCGCATTCTATTGGACAAGGTCTCGTAATTATATTCTGTAGTTTGGGTAAAAATGGTATCGTCGGGAACAAAGGTCACTATGGTACCTGTTTCCTTGCTTTCACCAACACTTTTTACCGGATATTGGGTTTTCCCCCTTTCATATTCTTGCTCCCAGATTTTTCCGTCTCTATAAACCGTGGCTTTTAAGTGTACAGAGAGGGCATTTACCACGGATACCCCAACCCCGTGCAGTCCACCAGAAACTTTATAGGAGTCCTTGTCGAACTTACCGCCCGCACCGATCTTGGTCATTACCACCTCAAGTGCGGAAACACCTTCTTTTTTGTGCAGGTCCACTGGGATGCCCCGACCATTATCCTCCGTAGTTATGGAGTTATCCTCATTGATGGTCACACTGATTTTATCGCAATAACCGGCCATCGCCTCATCGATGGAGTTGTCCACCACCTCATACACCAAATGATGCAATCCCCTGACCCCTACATCCCCAATATACATGGAAGGTCTCATACGTACGTGCTCCATTCCCTCGAGGGCCTGGATACTATCCGCGGAGTATTGTTTCTTGTTAGCTTCTTCGCTCATATATTTTCTGTATTTGCCTCAAAATTTCAAATCTTACAAATATAATCAATACCCTGCGTAAATGGCTCTAAACTACCTATCGGACACCCTAAGTTATCAACAAAAACTGTGGAAAAAACAGCTTGTTCCCAACACGCTTCAAAAATTGGCAAACATTTATTGCCCATTGATTTTTTTTGGAAACCGGATACAGAACACCCAACGGATACTCTTGATTTATTTTATCATCAAAAGAATATTTTTTAAGAATTTGTAAGAATTTTTATCGATTTTTTAAAAAAATGATATTTTTACCTGTAGATAAACACAAACTTTACATTATGAGAAAAATTCTATTTGTACTGGCCGCAACAATTGGTTTTGTATGCACCAGTAACGCACAAGATGGGTCGCAAACAGACCAAGGAAGTTGGCTAATTGAAGTAAATACCGGGTTTGGTGGCGGAGATACTGGTTTAGCCCATACAGCCAACACAGGTTTTGGACTTACCTCGATCGACGGCACCACTATTTGGAGCATTGGTGGGGAAGGTGGTTACTTTATTGCAGATAATCTTGCCGCAAAGGTAGGATTAGGATATTCCGATCTTGATGGTGCAACTATTTTCTCCTATAAACTGGGGGCCAAATACTACATCATCAATACTATTCCCGTTCAATTGGACGTAACAGGCGCCAGTATAAAGGACGCTAACGAAAATCCTCTTTGGTTGGGCTTACAAGGAGGCTATGCCATCTTTATTGGCGATATGGTCAGTATTGAGCCCGGTTTGCGCTATAATCTTAGCCTTAATGAGGATTTCACCGATGAAGGAATATTTGAATTCCGAATCGGATTTGCACTTCACTTCTAGTTAGGTACCAACGTTTTTGATACAACTAAAAAGCCCCTTTGACAAGGGGCTTTTCGGACTAATTAAAAAATGAAACTAGTTAGATTACTGCTTCACTACGTTTGGTTGGTTTAAACGGGGGTTATTTCACATATGCATCGGTATGGACCTTGGCCACAGCTCTTCCCGATGGGTCGTTCATATTTTTGAAGGCCTCGTCCCACTCCAAGGCAATCTTGGTGCTGCAAGCTACCGATGCTTCCTGGGGAACGCATAGTGCTGCTGCATCCGAAGGGAAATGACTTTCAAAAATTGAACGATAATAATATTCTTCTTTTGATGTAGGCGTCTGAATTGGAAACTTGAAATGTGCGTTCTCCAACTGCTCATCCGTAATTTCCTCTTCCACCAAGGCTTTCAAGGTATCTATCCAGCTATATCCGACACCATCCGAAAATTGTTCTTTTTGCCTCCAAGCCACACTCTCTGGCAGATAATCCTCAAATGCCTTGCGCACCACCCATTTCTCCATACGTTCACCGTTGATCATCTTATCTTTTGGGTTGATGTTCATTGCCACATCCATAAACTCTTTGTCCAGGAAGGGAACACGCCCTTCAATGCCCCAAGCGGCTAATGACTTGTTCGCCCTTAAGCAATCGTACATGTGGAGCTTGTCCAGTTTTCGAACCGTTTCCTCATGAAAATCCTTTGGGCTCGGCGCTTTGTGGAAATACAGGTATCCACCGAACAATTCATCGGCTCCTTCACCCGAAAGAACCATTTTGATCCCCATGGATTTGATTACCCTTGCCATTAAGTACATTGGAGTTGAGGCTCTTATGGTTGTAATATCGTAAGTTTCTAGATTATATACAACATCTTTTATGGCATCCAGACCTTCTTGAATGGTAAATTTGATCTCGTGGTGCACTGTTCCGATATGATCTGCCACTTTTTGTGCTGCCGCCAAATCGGGCGAACCTTCCAATCCTACGGAAAATGAATGCAACTGCGGCCACCAGGCATCGGCAGTGTCCCCGGATTCGATTCTTTTTTGGGAATATTTTTTGGCGATTGCAGAAGTAACGGAAGAATCCAATCCACCTGAAAGCAACACACCATAGGGCACATCGGACATCAATTGACGATGCACTGCGGCTTCCAAGGCATCCTTTATTTTTTGGATACTGGTCTCGTTCTCCTTTACGGCATCGTACTCCATCCAATCGCGCTCGTACCATCTTACAAACTTACCATCGGAGCTGTGCATGTAGTGCCCTGGAGGAAACAGTTGGATTTTGGAACAGGTTCCTTCCAATGCCTTTAATTCGGAGGCTACGTAAAAGGTACCGTTCTTGTCCCAGCCAATGTACAATGGAATAATTCCCATGTGATCGCGAGCGATGAAATACTCTTCCTTTTCGGCATCATAAATGGCAAAACCAAAGATTCCGTTCATTTCGTCCACAAAGTCCACTCCTTTTTCTTGATACAAGGCTAATATGACTTCACAGTCCGATTTGGTTTGAAAGTCATACTTCCCCTCAAACTGTTTTCTCAACGCTTGATGATTATATATTTCCCCGTTTGCGGCCAAGACCAGTTTACCATCGGCGCTCAACAATGGTTGTTTTCCTGAAGCAGGATCTACAATGGCCAATCGCTCATGGGCCAAAATGGCGTTATCGTCGGAATAAATACCGCTCCAATCGGGCCCACGGTGCCTTACTTTCTTCGACATCTCCAACAATTGGGGCCTAAGTACTTCCGTACTTTCTTTTACATCAAATACGCATACAATACCACACATAAAAATAAATTTAGTAACAATTTTGAAACAAAAATGAATTTAAACATTATAAAACAAAACACTAAAACAAATATAGATTACATATTAAAACAATAAATTTAAAATAAACACCAATTTGAAATCAATATATAGATTTATCTTTTTAACGCCCTCCTTTTGTAAGGTTGCTTAATTTTCCCGTCTGTATGTTTAAACAGCATTTAATTAACTAGTTTTGAAAGAAACTTAAATCACAATCATGAAGAAATTAACAGTATTACTTTTAGTGCTTTGCACAGGTTTGGTATTCTCTACGGAGGCCGTAGCCCAAAAATTCAGTGGATTGGACAAAAGTCCTGCGGACATCGCCTATTATCCATCCAGCTCAAGGGAAGCTGACAAAGCTGCCCGTGTTATTTACAGCCGTCCACAATTAAAAGGACGTAGCCTTGCCGAATTAGCCCCCGTTGGAAAGGTTTGGAGAACAGGTGCAAATGAAGCCTCGGAAATTACTTTTTACAAGGACGCCAAAATTGGTGGAAAAACTATTAAAGCCGGTTCATACGCTTTGTTCACCATTCCAGGTGAAGATGAGTGGACAGTTATCCTGAACAGTAACCTGCACCAATGGGGTGCATACTCTTACGATAGCGATAGCGATGTGGTAAGAGCTACAGCATCTACCTCTACGGATAGCGAGGAATTGGAAGCTTTTGGCATTGCTTTTGACGATGATGGAAACTTGGTCATGGGTTGGGGAACCACAAGAGTTACCCTACCTATAAGCTACTAAAAAGTCTTAGTTCGTAATATGAAAGCCCCAATTTGGGGCTTTTTTTATTTCTTTTGGACTCCGCCCAAGAAAACCTGCTCGGCAATTACATTCGGGATTTCTTCGGAGGGAATTGTCATAATATCATCGCTCAATATCACAAAATCGGCAAATTTACCGGGCTCAATGCTACCCTTTTCTTCTTCTTCAAAATTGGAATAGGCCGCCCAAATGGTCATCCCTTTCAGGGTTTCCTCCCTGCTCAGGGCATTCTCCATCTGAAAACCGCCTTCGGGGTACTGTTCCACATCTTGGCGGGCCACTGCGGCATAAAAGGTCAAAAATGGACTCACCTGTTCTACGGGGAAATCGGTGCCCAATGCGACCAATCCTGCTTTATCCAACAAATCCTTGTAGGCATACGCTCCCTTTATGCGTTCTTCGCCCAATCTATCCTCGGCCCAGTACATATCGCTCGTGGCATGGGTCGGCTGCACGGATGGAATAATGCCGTTTTTGAAATAATCGAAATCGGATTGCGAAATCACTTGCGCGTGTTCCACTTTCCATCTGCGGTCGGTTTTGCCTTTCAAAGCTTTATCATAGGCCCGCAACACAACAATATTTGCCGAATCCCCAATGGCGTGGGTGTTCATTTGGTAATCGGTGGCGGCGATTCGCTGCGCCAAGGCCTCAATTTGGTCCACTGGTGTTACCATTGCCCCAAAATGTCCATGCTTGTCGGAATAAGGCGCCCTTAATGCCGCTCCCCGGGAACCCAAGGCACCATCGCCATATACCTTTACGGAGCGGACATTTAAACCCTCTGTTTTGATGATGCCCTTTTCCAAAAAGTAATCCAAATTTTCGGGATAATTGGATACCATCGCATAAACTCTAATGGATAGTTCACCTGCTTGTTGCAGACTATCTATCAATTCGATGATGTCCCTTGGCAATCCGGCATCGTTTACGGTGGTCAATCCGTAATCCAAAGAAATTGCTTCGGCATCCTTAAGTGCCTGTATTTTTTGTTCTAAACTGGCTTCGGGAACCACTTTATCCACAAGCCCCATGGGGTTGTCCACCAAAACACCGGTAATCTCACCATTCTCCTTCACGATCTCACCGCCTTCTGTTTCCGTTTTAGCTGTAATACCGGCCAAATCCAATGCCTTTTGATTGACCAAATAGGCATGCCCATCTACTCGTTCCAGTGCAACGGGAGTATCGGGAAACAATTCATCCAGTTTATCCTTGGTCGGAAATTCCTTTACTTCCCAATCGTTTTGGTCCCATCCCCTTCCTCGTATAAAATTTGACGGACGTTCTTTTTGAAAGGCCAATACACGCTCAACAACTTCTTCAAAACTTTGGGTGCCTACCAAATCCACCACCTGCTGGTTCTGCCCCAAGCCATAAAAATGACAGTGTGCATCGATAAGACCGGGCACTATGGTCTTTCCTGTTGCATCCAGCTGTTTCTTCGCGTTGTACTTTTTTAGAATGTCATCCGAACTGCCAACGGCAACAAATTTTCCATCTTTGACGGCTATACCGGACGCCTTGGAAAAATCGGCATCTACGGTATAAATATTTGCATTGGTAACGATTAGGTCCACTTCTTCCTTAGTGGCACAAGAAAAAATAAATAGACTGGCAACAATGAATAGGCACTTTTTCATTTCTGATGGTTTCCGTCAAAAATAGAAAAAGCATGGACAAGACAATCCTGTTTACCCATATAAAGTGAACCTGATATTTCTTAAAAATTTAAATATTAAGTATTTCGATTCGTTTTTATCACTACTTTTCGAAGCATTATTGATAGCTAATTTACCATGTATACCGTATCGGCTTTTTCCTTTTGGGCAAAGGCTATACTGCCTTTAAATAGTATTGAGACCGCTATCCCCAGCGAACTCAATCTACTCCATTTTATATTCATTGGAATATCCCTTTTGGGTGCTGGAGTTGGCAGTTACCTTATTTTTTTGAAAAAACATAACCTGTACATGGGAATTTTTATGATCACCATGGCGGCCATCCTTCTTGAGCTTACCTTATTATGGTGGGACGGCGTGCTCCACATTCCCAAAATCCCTTTTTATTCGAGCATTTCCTTTCTTTTGGGGCCCTCTCTTTTTCTCTATATCCAAAAGAAGGTCTACCCCAACCAAAAAGAAAGAACGTCAAAAACAGCACTCTACTTCTCCATATTTATAGTCAGCTTAGCGTTGATGCTGGTTTTGACCAACACCTATGAAAACATACCCAAAAATGGTCTTGGGGGGCTAGGGGTCCAACTCTTGAACAGCACCTCCCTAAAGAGCATTTATTGTGGTATATTTTTAATGCTGATGATCAAACAATATCTAGGTTATCGTACCCGCATTGATCCGATGGACCGTAACTGGCTACGGACTCTTGTCATATTCTTTTTTACCATATTTCTGATCTCGATAATCGGAGCTGTATTTAAAAATGAGTTTTCCCTGATGCATGTTACCAGATACGTGCTGGCCTACTTCTTTTCAGTTTTCATCATCATCATTTCTTTCCTATTGTACCTATTGCCCACCATTGTAACGGAATCTCTGTTGATACGACTGGACAAAGATCAGATCAAGGAAAAATACCAAAACTCCGGCTTGACCATTGCCATGGCAAGCGCATTAAGGCTACAACTTTTAAATTCCATGGAGGAAAAAGTGTTTTTGGACCCGACCTTGTCATTGGAGATCTTGGCCAAAAAACTCAATACGGACAGGTACAGCCTCTCACAAGTCATAAATCAAGAATTCCACAAGAATTTTTATGAATTCATCAATGATTACCACATCAACGAGTGCTTGGCCTATATCGATGAAAACCCGCATCAAATTGACTCTATCACGGACATTATCTACGCATCTGGATTCAATAACAAAGTGTCCTTCTACAACGCCTTCAAAAAGAGAAAAAATATTACTCCGGCGCAGTACATAAAAGCCTTAAATCAATAAATTTTTTGCCTTTTTTTAAGAAAAATCGTCTATCCTGAAATTATTTAACAATATCACAATTCACTTATTATCAGTATATTATATAAAAGTACAGGTTAATATTCGTCGGTAAACCTTAAACCTAGGTCGGTCGTAATCATCATCCCATCACCTCTCATTTATTTTATCCGCTGATTAAGATTAGCTCGGTCATATTTCAAAACATTATGCAGTCTAACTGGCCCATTTGTTTATTTGGATTAGTCACCAAAAATTGACCGGCTTTTCTTAGTCAATAAACTAATTCAAAAAATGAATCTATTAATTAACACTCAAATTAAATGAGAACAAAAACAAAAGTATTACTGGCACTTTTGATGGCATTTGTTGTGCATCTGTCTTCCGCACAGGAAAAAATGATAAGTGGTACAGTAACTGATGGGAGCGGACTGCCATTGCCAGGCGTAAACGTTGTTATCAAGGGAACCACACAAGGTACCCAAACCGATTTTGACGGTAACTATAATGTACAAGCCCAAGTTGGCCAAACGCTTGTATTCAGCTATTTGGGCCAAAAAGAGACCCAAGCCACCGTTGGCGCACAAAACGTTATCAACATACAAATGGAAGAAGACGCACAAGCGTTGGAAGAAGTTGTTGTGGTCGGTTATGGTGTTCAAAAAAGAAAGGAAATCACAGGGGCGATTGCCAGTGTTTCCGGTGCCGACATCCAAGGCCTTGTTACCCCCAGCTTCGAGAGCCAATTGGCAGGTAGGGCAGCTGGTGTACAGATTACCACCAACAACGGTATTATCGGGGAAGCCCCAAGAATCAGGATCAGGGGTCTGGGTTCCATAGGTTCTGGAACCTATCCTTTGGTGGTCGTTGATGGTATTCCGATCATTACAGGAGATACTGGTGGATATGCATCGACCAACGCACTGAGCAGTATCAATCCCAATGATATCGAATCCTTCGAAATTCTAAAAGATGGTGCCGCAACAGCCATTTATGGATCTCGTGCAGCCAATGGTGTAATCTTGATCACCACCAAAAAAGGTAAAAAAGGTGCCACCCAAGTGAGCTACAACGTGGTGACCGGTTTTGCATCACCGATCAAAACCTTTGATTTGTTGAACACAGCACAGTTCTTGGAAACTGCAAACGAAAAACGCACCAACAGAGGACAAGCTCCTTGGGCCGTTGGAAATGACTATGATACCGATTGGCAAGATGCGGTGCTTAGGTCAAACGCACTCCAAATGGACCATAACCTATCCGTAAATGGAGGAACCGACAGGACGAAATACTTCATGTCCCTTGGTTTCACCGATCAAGATGGTGTGGCCATACCAAACAACTTAAAACGTCACAGTATAAGAACCAACCTTGAGCACGATGTGTTCGATTGGTTGACAGTGGGTGGAAGTGTTGCCGTTACCAGAAGTGAATTCAATGGATTGAACACTGGAGGAAACTCACTCTCCGGGAACATTTTCAATGCTACAAGACAGCTTCCCAACACCCCGATCTATGACCCAAACAACCCTACCGGTTTTAACCTGTCCGCAGATGGAAGCGTAGTGGGCCAGTGGGACAACACCGACCCTGTTGGTGACAACATTTCCAACATTGCTTACGTGCTTGCCAATAACAAGTTCCAATCCAAAGAAAACAACACTTTGGTCAGTGTGTTTGGCGACGTAAAACTGATGAAAGGTCTTACCTACAGGTTTCAGGCCAGTGCCAACAACACCCTTACCTCAGGTTTTAGATACTGGAGCCCGGTACATGGTGATGGGCGTGGTTCAAATGGTAGATTGGACAACGATAACAGAGATATTCTAAGATGGAATATCCAGAACATCATCAATTACAATACCAGTATAGCCGACGCACACAATATTGCCGTCACTGCCGTAGCCGAATATCAAAAAGACAAAAACCAATATTTCTTTGGGTCAGGTACCGATCTTTTGGATGAGTTCTATAACAAAAACTTAGTAACAGGAGCTTATGGTACGCAAACTTCAGGGGGTAGCGTTACCGAAAACGGAATCAGCTCCTATGTAGGTCGTTTAAGCTATAATTTTAAGGAACGTTATTTCCTTCAAGGATCTATTCGTAGGGATGGTATTTCCAAGTTGAGCGAAGCTACCCGTTGGAACAACTTTACCGGATATTCTGCAGGTTGGAACATAGCCAACGAAGAATTTTTCAGTGGTTTGAATCCGACCATTTCCCTCTTCAAACTTAGGGGGTCATACTCTGAGGTAGGAAACACCGATATCGGCAGCTATCCATACTTAGGATTGACCTCAGCTTCGCAATACGGCACGCTTAACGGTATTGCATTCACCCAATTTGGCAACGACCAGTTGTTGTGGGAGACCAGTAAAAAGACCGATTTCGGGGCTGATTTAGGCTTCTTTAACGATAAATTGACGGTAAGCGTTGATTACTATAAAAACGATATCGATGGTTTGATTCTTGATGTTCCCGTACCACACTCCTTAGGTGTTCCTGACAACACAATAAAGAAGAACATCGGAGCAATGAAGAATGAAGGATTTGAATTCTCAGTAAATTACACGCCCTTCAATACGGAAAACTTCAGCTGGAATGTTTCTGCCAATTTAACCTTGGACAAAAACACCGTGACCAGTATTCCTGATGGACAGGATATTATCGGAGGTACTTCTACCAACACCAATATTGCTCCCAACCTGATCATAAGGGAAGGTGAATCCATCAACTCCATTTATGGACACAGGTATTGGGGCGTAAACCCGGCCAACGGAAACCCGGTTTACTATAAGGCCGATGGCTCTTTGGTACAAGGAAATTTGGAAACGCAAACCTATTTTGTATTCAACCCTAGCAACCCAGGAGACCTATCTGAAGCTTCTTCTTTGAGTGCTGCGGACGACAAGTTTATTCTTGGAAATTCCTTGCCCACCTATTATGGTTCTGTAATCAACAGGTTCACCTACAAGGGCTTCGATTTCAGCTTTATGTTCCGTTACAGCGGTGGCAACGAAGTGTTCAACGCAACTCGAAGGGATTTAGTGACCCAGAACTTCAACAACAACTCTACCGAGATCTTGGGAAGATGGCAAAGTGCTTCCAATCCTGGAGATGGAATTACACCTAGGCTTTACGCAAGTAGCAACACTTTCACCAACCTGACCGGACATGCCACTACCAGATTCCTGGAAAAAGGTGATTTCATCAGTTTGGACAACATCACTTTGGGCTATACACTCCCATCGATCGTAACCGATAAGTTGAACGTGGACATGGTAAGGTTCTTTATCCAAGGACAAAACCTATTGACCATTACAGACTATAAGGGCTTGAACCCAGAAATGGAATCCAGTGGTGTTGACATTAACGGTACACCAAGATCAAAAGTATTATCCATAGGTCTAAATGTTAATCTATAATTCTTTAAAATGAAAAAGATATTCAAATACATCACCCTTTCCTTTTTTGGAATTAGTGTGATCTCATGTTCTGACGAAACTGTTCTGGACCTCAGTCCAATCAACAACATCTCGTTGGGCGATGCCTTTTCATCCCCATCTTTGATAGAGAGTTCGGTAAACGGGATGTACAATGCTGCCGCCATTGGGCAGTACAACTCAACAAACCCCAATGCAGGCCGTGGATATATCTGGGGTGCCGCGTTCGTACAACAAGGGGACAACAGAGGGGAAGATGTGGTAAACGTCGCAACCTTCTACCAGTTGACCTACACGGCCACATACGACCCAACAACAGCGAACAACGTGTATTATTGGGTGGATGGTTACCGTTTGATCAACAGGGCCAACTTGGTGATCGAAGGAGTTACCACAGCAGCTGAAGCAGGTATCATTACCCAAGACGTAGCCGATGATTATATTGGTCAAGCTAAATTTTTAAGAGCGATCACTCACTTCGAGTTGTTGAACTTCTTTGCAAGACCCTATAACTTTTCTGCAGGCGCTTCACACCCTGGAGTTCCTTACAGAGAGGTAGGTATTGACACTCAGGCTGAAATCGATTCTGAAATCGTGCTAGGTAGAAACACCGTAGCGGAAGTTTATGCAAAAGTATTGCAGGATTTGGACGATGCAGAGAGCCTGATCACCAACACCTCATTGACCAAGGCGTCTGCAAACGCCGCCGTTGCCTTTAAAACAAGAGTGTATCTTCATATGAGAGACTGGGACGGTGTTATTGCCGAGGGCAACAAACTTGCTGGTGAGTACACCTTGGAAGATTCTCCAAATGGACCCTTCCTTGACAGTTATGGAAACTCCGAGTCAATTTTCTCATTGACACAGGCCGCAACCATGAACCCAGGTGTGAACGCTGCTTTGGCCTCTCAGTACAACAGAAGAAGATTGGTGGCCATTAGCCCTATCATCTGGAGAGATCCTAGCTGGTTGGCTGACGATTTGCGTCGTGAGGACAATTCAACAGAAACCGAAGTGGGCACCGGAATGGTATTTACCGCCGGAGGAGCAAAATTCACCCTAAAATATAAAGATGGAGTAAACTATACCGATGCTTCCCCTGTTATCCGCTATGCCGAAGTATTGTTGAACATGGCCGAAGCACAAGCTAGAAAAGCTGCTCCAGACCTAGGTGCCTCATTGGCCCTATTGAACCAAGTAAGAAACAGATCTCTTGCAGACCCAGACACTCAAGCTTATGTAGCCGGTGATTTTGCAAATGCCGGAGAACTTGTTGGCGCAATCCTTAAAGAAAGAAGAATCGAGTTTTTGATGGAGGGCAGAAGATGGTCCGATATCCACAGACTTCAAGGAGATGATCTTCAACCCATCAACGGAATACCACAAAAGGTAGCCAATGGAACACCTGCAGCTGAACTGTACACTTTGGGAACTCCATACGATGGCCCTTATGGTGTGCCTGCGGTTCCTTATGCAGACTTCAAGTTTCTCTGGCCAATTCCCCAGATAGAGGTCAATGCCAATCCAACTCTGGCAGAACAACAAAACCCAGGCTGGTAATTATCCAGACCATAAAAGTATATGCAACAAAAAACCCGTGGGCTCTCCTACGGGTTTTTCATTGCTCTCGGATTAACTTTTCACCATCCCATAAGAATACTTTTTCTTCTTGGAATGATCTAACTTCATAGGCCTGAGATAAATCCAAGTAACCAAGTACAATTTTGCCTGGGACACCAAACATCTCATTAGGGAACCTATACTGCCAATAATTAAATTCTTCCCCACAATTTTCAACTTTTAATTCAGGCAAGTGAACAAAACGACCCTCGGTAGTTTCAATTATGTAATTCAAACTTATAGAGAGGCAACAAAAAGTATAGTAATCTTCTACCAATATGATTCTTTTGACTCCTTGAATATTTGGCAAATCATTTACCGAAAGATCTAGGCTGGAATCTTGCACATCACTCGCATATTGATCCAAAACTGGGACAAGTGTATCATTTTCCTTAACAAGATAAATTGTAGATTTAGTGTAATCTTCAAGAAGCATTAGAGATTCCTCATCCATATCTGCCCATATAGATTGGGTCAATGAGTAAACATCCGTAGGATAAAATCCACTCCCAAATTTTGGATGTTCCATATCCTGTGCGAATAGACCAAAAGTTCCTAAAGCACATCCTACAATGAACATTCGTATGGCATAAGTATTTTTCATAAGATTCAATTTTAAAGAATCCGATAAAAATACATTTAACACCAATACCATTTGTCGAGAATTGATGGATGTTGCTTTTCAATTGATGGATAGCCAATTATTAACCAATCACCAATCCAAATTTCCTATTTTATTGCTCAATCTATGATTTAGATACTATCAAAAAGTCTCCCTAAAAATCAAACTTATAGGACACTCCTGCCAAGGCTTGGAAACCTTGCACCCTAAAATTAGCCCAACGCTGGTAATTGTTATTGGCGATATTGGATGCTTTCACAAAAATGGAGAGCTGTTCATTAAAACGGTATCCTACGTGTGCATTGGCATCAAAAAAGCCATCTAAAGTCACTTGTTGGAATTGTAATTCTGAATCAAGCGGGTCGATTTGAGACAATAGATCATCCCTTTCCCCAACATAGAACAAATTAGCTCCCATGTACCATTGGTCTGAAATCTGGTAATCCATGAAAACCGACCCTTTAATGGAGGGTAGGTTCCAAGCCGGATTATCCGTTTCGGTATCGTAATCATAGAATTCTCCGTTGACGCCCAACGAAAAGTTGCGGTTAATATCCAGATTGATTTCCCCGAAAACGCCCAAGGTTTTTACATCATCATAAAATACCTGAAAGGAATTGCCGTAGAAATAGCTTTTTTCATCATCCCGGGAAGTATTGATGGGGTTATGAAAAAACAAAGGCTTCCTGTTCTCTGCCATATACGAACCTTTGATGTTATAGCCCACATTAGAGGTCAACTGTCCTTTTAAACCCAAATACCCTTCGTACTGTTGATCGGTCGGGACAATATCCAAAGTCGGGGATACAAAAGGGTTATCATTGACAAAATCGTAATAGGAATTTTGCCTTAACTCCCCCTCTATTCCACCGTAGGCAATTACATTTTCGTCCATAACACGGTACGAAGCGGTCACGGCCGGATAGATATAAAAGTTGTTCTCGCTGTTTTCCATATCCAATCCGTAAACAAGGTTCGCCCCCAGGTTAATCGTCAAATCATCACGTAAAATCAACAAGCTTGGCGTAACACCGGCCTGCAGATTGCTATATTTCTTCTCTCCCTCATTGGCAGCTTCCGTAATGGAGCCATTTTCAAAACTACCCCCCACATAATCTACCTTGGCCGAAATTGTGATCAATTCCTCCGTTACCGGAAGTTCAAAAGTTGGATTGATCACCGCGCGGTTCTCAGCAGATTCCGTGGCGTCCCAAAAACGTCGCAACAACAGGTTACCGCTCTTAAAATAAGAATCCTCCATATTAAAATGTGCTTTGGCCTCGGCATTGAAATAGTTTTGCGTCTCATCCATCGTATTGATCTCATCTTCACTGAACAATTCGCTCTGGATGCCGTACCAATTATAAAGTTGGTGTTGAAGGCCAATAGACGCACCCCAATCCATGTAACGGTCTTTTTTGGCATACGAAGCGTTCACCTTGGTGTCATAAAAATCGGTTTCCAAGGGTGTGGAATCCAAATCTCCCCGTGACGAATTGTGCGTCAGCCCAAAATCCAACAAATCCTCCCCTCTATTGAATTCACGACTTGTGTAAAAATCCACCAAGGCATTGTTGTAATTGCCCAACCCGATGGACGCATAGGAATTGTACAAAGTGGGCGGCGGTGTTTTTTCCACCCCCGAAGCCTTTCCCTTTGCCGGGGTAAATGTGGATGCTACGGGCACCGAAAATATGCTGTAATCGATTTTCTTTTTTTGGAGCACGATGGAATCGTTCAAACTGGGCGACGATTTAATTTTAAAGGCATCCGAAACGGTCGGGGAATACGGCTTTACCACCGTTACCGTTTCCGTACCAATGTTATCCTCTTCCTGGGCGATAACCGTTCCGCAAAGGCTCAAAAAAAGTAATGAAAATATATAGGTTCTCTTTTGCATTTTGTGTCTCGTTTAATTTTGGTTGGGATCTACGGATGAATTGCTCTCTGCCTCTTTGGCCTTAACAGTGGCCAGTTCACTCTTGGCATCCGCAACGATGTCCTCAAATTCGGAAAAATTGGTAATCACACTTTCCAGAATGTAGGTCGCTTGGAATGCATCTCCCAGATTGTAGAAGTTCTTCGCCATGATCACCAAACCTTTTCCTGCCCATTCCTTGTAGGCCGCATAATCCTTCGCCAATTTTTGAACCGCCTCGTTGGACGCCTTAAAATTCTGCTCCTTATTCTTAAAATAGGCATCGTAGTACCAAGCTTCGGCCGCCAACTCTCCAGATGCAATCTGCTTCACATTTTGATATGCGGTCTTGGCCAAATTTTCATTGTTGGTCGCAATAGCGGATCGCGCGATCATGATCTGTGCATCACTTTTGATGCGGTCATCGATTTTTGGAGCGTTCAACACTTTTTCAGCATAAGCAATGGTCTGCGAGTAATCCTTTTGGCCGTAATACCCTTTCATCAAATTGGATTGGGCAAAGGTTTTGTTCTCCGAAATATCGGCGCTACTTTCCAATCTTTTTAAATATGGAATAGCGCTATTATAGTCTTGCCTGTCCACGTATATCTCACAAACACGGGTCAAAGCCTGCTCGGTGTACTCCCCATTGCCACCATCGGCAACGGCTTTGTATTTAGGTAGGGCTCTTTCCTTTTCCCCGTTGGCAAAATAGAGTTGCGCCAAGGCGAAATTTGCGTTCTGTGCGTGCAATCCGTTGGGAAATTGCTTCAAATAATCCTCATATCCACGTATGGCAGCAGGAGTTTTTCCTTCGATTTGTTTTCTTTCGGCGGATTCAAAGCTCGCATTGTCCAGTTCCGAATCGGTTACCTCCACAAAGTCCAAGTTTCTGGCCCAAGCAGCGTATTCGCTTACCCTACCTTCATCCACATAAACCAACTTGGCAGTGGCCACCGCTTGTTTGGCCTCTTGGGTGTTTGGATATTTTTGAACCACTTCCTTAAGCTTGTCCAAAGCTTGATTGTTACGACTTGAGTTGTAATACACCAATCCGGAACGCAACAATCCGCGTGGAGCAAACTTGCTGGTGGCGTATTCCGCCACGATACGATCATAGGTTTGCAGCCCCAGACTCTCCTGGTTATTGTTGATATAGGAATTTCCCAGTTCAAAGAGGGCATCATCCCGAAGGGAAGAGGAAGGGTACTTGGTCAAAAACTCGTTCAAACCATCGATTTTTGCGGAATTATTCCCCAAAAAGCCATCGCATAGCGTTTTTTGAAAGGCCGCATAATCGCGCTCGGGACCGTTCATACCGGATGCCGTATCGTAAGCCTTCTTTGCCAATTGATATTTACTGTTTACAAAGTAACTATCCCCCAACCTGAGATAACCATCGTTCTTTCTTTGGTCATCAATAGCATTGGAGCTCACCACATTCTGAAAATAGGAAATGGCGTTGTTGTAGTCTTTTAGTTTGAAATAGGTGTAGCCCAGATTATAATCCAAATGCTCATACTCTGGAAGCGATTTGGAGACCGGTGAGTTCTGGAAACGCACAAAATCGACCAAAGCCTCCTCAAAACGGTTCAACCTATAAGCTGATTCCGCTTTCCAATAAAGTGCCCGGGCCTCAAAATTTGTGTTTGCTGCGCTTTTCAGGGATTTATCGAACCGTTCCCAAGCACCTTCATAATTGCCATCGATAAACAATTCAATTCCTCGGTAGTACGCCACTTTTTGATAGGTTTCCTTGCTCGCATAGTTTTGGTTCTCTTCCAAAAGTTGCATCGCTCCCTCAAAATTTCGTGAAGTAATATAGGAATCCACCAAAAGTTCCTGAACCTCCATTTGATGTTCATCCTTTGGATATTTTTCCAGATAGGTGGTCAAAACCTGTGGAACGGGTTCGTAGGCATTCCCGATTTCGTAGCTCAAACGGGCATAGTTCAACCAAGCATCTTTTTGGATTTCCGGGCTGAACTCCATTTGCGAAGCATTTCGGAAAGCGTTCAATGCTTCGGATTTTTTATCCAATTTCAAATAGCACTCCGCTAGATGGTAATATGCATTTTGGGAAACGGCGTTGTTGCCCCCTATAATTTTATTGAACTGTTGAACGGCCTGTTCGTAGTTGCCCAACTTATAATGGCTATAGCCCAAGAGGTAATAATCCGTATTGTTCCATTTTCCGCGTTTGCCCCGATATGCTTCCAAATAGGGAATGGCCTCGGCATATTGTTCCAAATTGAAATAGCTCTCGCCAATGATTTTGTTGAGTTCGGAAATTTCTTCCCTATTTGATTTTGACAATTGTTTCTTGGCAAGCTCAATGGCCTCATCGAACTTACCCAGTTTAAAATTCAGGTCGGCCTGATAGTACGTCAACTTTTCATCGAGCAGTTCTGGGTCCCTGATTTGGTCGAACCGTGCACTTGCCGAGTTGTAATCGTCCTGCTCGTAGGCGATATATCCCAAGTAATATTTGGCCTGTGAACCATATTTTTGGGAAGTCGTCACCTTGTTCAGATAGCGCTCTGCCTCTTGTGGACGTTTGGACGCATAAAGGGCATATCCGTTGTTAAAATTAAAACGGTCGCGTTCCGAATAGGGCATGGAATTTTCATCCACTTTTTTGTACCATTTTAAAGCGTAGGGATATTTTCCCGTTTCAAAATAGTAGTCGGCCACGTCCAAAAAAGCTGAATTTCGTTTGGTAGATGTTGGGTAACGCTCTACAAAGTCTTCCATCATTTTATCCGCTCCGCGCTGGTTCAAACGTATAGCGGCGTTCGCGGCATAATAAGCGCTGTTGGCTTCGGTCTCCCCATCTTTGGTGGATGTCTTTACGGACTCAAAAATGTTCTGAGCGGCCTGGTATTGCTCGTTGTTGTAGAGCGCCAAGGCATCTTGATAGGCTTTGTTTTCGTGGGTATATATTTTGGTTTCCTGTGCGGACGGCACAAAAAAAGTTCCCATAAAAATGGGAATTAAAAGGAGGCTTTTTCGATTCATAGTGTTCTACGCTGTTCTCGAGTGACTTTACTCATAACGTCAAATTTAAGGCCAAAGTATAATTTTATATGTCATTTACCGAAATTTACAATACAACACTTGATTTATCGCCCCGAAATAGTACTTTTGGACCTCACTGTTGAAAAACCTCATCAACAGCAATAATTCTAAACCTCAACATATAGGGTCTTTTTTAGACCCTACGATTACAAAAAAGGACAGCCCCCGGGTTGGTCCCAACGTCTAATTTATACCATGTTGAGATGTATTATTTTATTTTTATTTCCGTACTGGTTCTATTGTTCTGCATATTCCTGTACAATAACCTGATCAGTAAAAAAAACAAGGTCGAAGAATCTTACAGCACTATTGATGTGAAGCTAAAAAAGAGAACCGACTTAATTCCCCAGCTCGTTACCACAGTAAAAGGTGCGATCCAGCACGAGCGGGAAACTTTGACCGAACTCACCCAGCTTAGGGAAAAATTATTGGAGAAGAATATCCAACCCGAAGAACGCTTTCAATTGGAGAGTCAATTGGGAATGATGCTCGGCAAATTACAGGTACGTGCCGAGGCCTACCCGGATTTAAAGGCAAACCAAAACTTTCTTTTGCTGCAATCCAGCCTAAACGAAGTCGAGGAGCAACTCTCCGCGGCTCGTAGGGCCTACAATGCCGCCGTGAATTCGTTTAACAATGCCATTGAGATGTTCCCCTCTAACATTATGGGCAAAATGATGGGATACTCGCGAAAGACACTTTTCACCATCAAAGAAGAAGAAAAGAACATACCTACAATCTCCTTTAATTAAAGAACATAATGATCGATTATAAAAAAATCCAAGAGGAGCTCCATCCGCTTTTGGTGAAGGCCGAACACGTGCGAAAAAAGCATTTTTTCTTTCAAAAAGGATTTTCGGTCATGGTGGTGGTGATCATCTTGGGGTTCTTGCTCATACCCATTATGACATTTATCAACAACGCAGGGTTTAGCAGATGGATCGCAAACACGACCCAAGGGAAATCTTTTGGAACGGTACAGCTACTCATGGCTTTTTATTGGTTGCCCTTCTTTATTTTTATGATCGGCTCTTATTCGTATAAAAATAAGTTCAAGTCATACGAAAGAAAAATCATGAAAATTGCCTTGGACAAAATGTTGCCGGAGTTCAAGTTTGATCCCCGCAAACAAATCTCTGCAGAACAGATCGAGGAAAGCAAATTGCTCCCGAGCTACTTTCAAGTTGGAAAAAAGCGATCCCAACGAGGTGCCCATAACCTTCACTTTGGCACTTTGAGCGGTAAGGTAGGGCAAACCTCAATATCCATGGGAGATGTCAATATCATCAATCAGGGGTTTTATGGTTCTGTTTTAATGTACATTCCCTTATTGCCATACTTTTATATGGTTTATAATTACATTAGGCCTTGGTTTTCCAAACATCATTCCACAGAGAATTTGGGAAGCAATTTTGTTGGGATGTTCGCTGTGGTGGACTTTAACAAGAACTTTAACGGGCACACTATTATTTTGCCCGATGTGATGGAAAAAAGGGTGGGTTACTTGGCCAAGAACCTTCAAACCATGAATATGTCCAGAGGCCAATTGGTGCATCTTGAAGATACCGATTTCGAAAATGATTTTATGGTCTACAGTACCGATCAGGTCGAGGCCCGCTATATTCTTTCTACTTCTTTAATGGAAAGAATCACGCAGTTGAAAAGGAAAGTCGATAAACCGATCATGCTCTCATTAAACAAAAACAAATTGTATTTGGGCGTACAGCACCCGCAGGGCTTTTTATGCTTGAACAAAGAAAAAAACTTATTGACAGAGGATATTTTTGAAAAAATACACGAGGACATCAAAACCGCCATCGGCATTGTGGAAGATCTAAACCTGAATACAAGAATTTGGAAAAACGAATCTGCGGAAGTTTCAAAATAAATTTGGGATTAACCTCTTATTTTGATACCGCTTACCATATTTTCAAATACTTTTGTATAGATTTTAAGCAAAATTATGCCCGAGACAATCGTTAATTTAAAAGATGTAGCCGTATTTCAGGACGAAAATTTGGTTCTCAACAACGTTGACCTTGAAGTCAAAAAAGGGGAATTTGTCTATGTAATCGGAAAAACGGGGAGCGGAAAAAGTAGTTTTATGAAAACCCTGTATGCCGACCTTCCCTTAAAGCAGGGTGATGGACAGGTAGTGGATTTTGACCTGAAGACCCTGAAAGAAAAGGACATTCCATTTCTGCGAAGAAAACTGGGCATCGTTTTTCAGGATTTTAAATTGCTTCCCGATAGAAACATCAACAACAATCTTAGGTTTGTTCTTAAGGCGACCGGTTGGACGGACCCCAAAAAAATGGACGATAAAATTGAGGAAGTACTCGATAAAGTGGGCATGAAAACCAAAGGCTTTAAGTTTCCCCACGAACTATCGGGCGGCGAACAACAGCGTATCGCCATTGCAAGGGCCCTTTTGAACGACCCGGAACTCATCTTGGCGGACGAGCCCACGGGTAACCTTGACCCGCAGACCAGTGTAGAGGTGATGAAAGTTCTGCAGGACATTAACCAAAATGGGCGGACGATTATCATGGCGACGCACGATTATGCATTGATCCTAAAATATCCGCATAAAACCTTAAAATGCGACGGCAGTAAAGTATTTGAAGTGATTCAAAAAGCGATATAACGCCAAAATTCCATTCTAGCTGATTGATTTCCACCAAAATTGCTCGATCAACAAAAGTTTTTGTTTCTTTGTTTAAACTAACATTGATTCCTTTCTATGGAAATTCTTGGTATTGACATTGGCGGGTCGGGCATTAAGGGTGCCCTTGTGAACGCCGAAACTGGGGAAATGTTGACAGAACGCTTCCGAATTCCGACCCCAAAATCAAAAAAGCCCAAAGATATGGCCAAAGTGGTGGCCGAAATCGTGGAGCACTTCAACTATGAAGGGCCTGTGGGCTGCGGATTCCCATCCATAGTAAAGAACGGGGTGTGCAAATCGCCAGGAAATTTACATCCAAGTTGGGTCGGTGTCAATATCGATGAGTTGTTCACCGAATATACGGGCCAAGAATTTACGGTGCTCAACGATGCGGATGCCGCTGGCTATGCCTCGATGAACTACGGTATCGGAAAAGGTAAAAATGGTCTCGTTATAATGATTACCATTGGGACAGGACTGGGCAGTGGCGCTTTCTACAACGGGGTACTTATCCCAAACTTTGAGCTGGGCCAGATTCCCTACAAAAAACACAAAAAGATTGAAAAATGGGCGGCCGCTTCGGCAAAGGAGCGAGAAGAACTCAGTTATAAAAAATGGGGGAAACGCTTCAATAAATTCCTGAAATTGGTGGAACTGATCGTTTGCCCGGACCTGATCATCGTTGGCGGGGGAACTTCTAAAAACTGGGAAGAATTCAGTCACCGTATCGACATTGAGACCGAGGTGGTCAAGGCAGAACTTATGAACCATGCAGGAATCATCGGAGCTGCCGTAGCATGTTTACGTGAGCAGCACCACGGGCATTTGCATTGATATTTTTTGTGAGACCAAACCAAAGGAATCAAAATCCAAAGACTGGACTCAGTGATTTTCGAAAGAAAAGCGAATGAAGTATGTAACCCCATCCGCTTTGTTCAAATGTCAAATTGAATCTTTCTTAAACTACTTTGTTTCTTTTTCTATCCACCTCTTTTAGGTAAATTTTCCTGAGCCTCAAGTGGTTTGGAGTCACTTCTACGTATTCATCCTTTTGAATGTATTCCAACGCTTCTTCCAATGAAAATTTGATGGCAGGAACAATCTTCGCCTTATCATCGGCACCAGAAGAACGAACGTTCGATAGCTTTTTGGTCTTGGTCACGTTCACCGTCATATCATCTTGACGGGAGTTTTCACCGATTACCTGTCCTTCGTAGATATCCTCTCCCGGGTCAATAAAGAATTTACCCCTTTCCTGAAGTTTATCAATGGAATAAGGAATCGCTGTTCCGTTTTCCATAGAGACCAATGAACCGTTCAATCGCTGTGCGATATCCCCTTTCAATGGTTGATATTCAAAAAATCGGTGCGCCATAATGGCCTCACCTGCGGTAGCCGTCAACAATTGGTTCCTAAGTCCGATGATTCCTCTGGATGGAATAATGAATTCACAAACCATTCGGGAACCTCTGGCCTCCATACTGGTCATCTCACCCTTACGGATGGATACCATTTCAACAGCTTTTCCTGAAACTTCTTCTGGTAGGTCAATGGTCAAGTGCTCCACCGGCTCACATTTTACTCCATCAATCTCCTTGATGATTACCTGTGGCTGACCGATTTGAAGCTCGTAACCTTCCCTGCGCATGGTTTCGATCAATACGGAAAGGTGCAATACCCCACGGCCATAGACCAAGAATTTATCGGCACTATCCGTTTGTTGTACACGAAGCGCCAAGTTTTTCTCCAATTCTTTTTCCAATCGCTCCTTGATGTGACGGGAAGTAACAAACTTTCCATCCTTACCAAAAAACGGACTATCGTTGATTGTGAAAAGCATACTCATGGTAGGCTCATCAATAGCGATGGTCTTCAATTTTTCTGGATTTTCGATATCGGCAACGGTATCCCCGATCTCGAATCCTTCCATACCCACAATGGCACAAATATCACCAGCGACCACTTCTTCTACTCTTAAACGGCCCAAGCCTTCAAAAGTGTAAAGTTCCTTGATCCTAGTTTTTACGATGGAACCATCTCTTTTCACCAAAGAAACCTGTTGTCCTTCACGAAGTTTACCACGTTGCAATCTACCAATCGCGATTCGCCCTGTAAACGATGAGTAATCCAAAGAAGTGATCAACATTTGAGTGGTACCTTCTTGAGGTTTGAACTCAGGCACGTGTTCGATCACCATATCCAACAACGGCTCAATGTTCTCGGTCTGTACTTTCCAATCCTCGCCCATCCAGTTGTTCTTTGCAGAACCGTAAACGGTCGGGAAATCCAACTGCCATTCTTCGGCACCCAATTCAAACATCAAATCGAATACTTTCTCGTGCACTTCTTCCGGCGTACAGTTTTCTTTATCCACTTTGTTGATCACCACGCAAGGCTTCAAACCAAGGTCAATCGCTTTTTGAAGCACAAAACGGGTCTGTGGCATTGGCCCTTCGAAGGCATCCACCAACAACAAAACCCCATCGGCCATGTTCAAAACACGCTCTACCTCACCACCGAAATCGGCGTGACCAGGGGTATCTATAATATTAATTTTTGTGTCTTTGTAAACAACGGAAACGTTTTTGGAAACAATGGTGATTCCACGCTCCCTTTCCAGGTCGTTGTTATCCAATATCAGGTCGCCCTTGTTCTCGTTTTCGCGGAACAACTGGCAATGGTACATGATTTTATCGACCAAGGTAGTTTTACCGTGGTCTACGTGTGCAATGATTGCAATATTTTTGATTTTGGACATAACCTATTTTTTAAGCCCGCAAAGATACTGCTATTTTTTCTTGTGCAACACTCCTAAATGTTATTTTTATCTTATTGATTTTGTGCAAGTTCCGACATATCAGTTTCTGCTGACCACCCAACCGAGCTTCAGGGCAAGAAAAATACCGAAGTTACTTTCAAATTCATCGAAGAAATAACCTGGTCCGAACTCAAATCTAAATTGCAATCCTTTTTGGCCCGTACGCTGAAGACCGTACACGGCGCCAATTCCTGCAAAATAATCCGACATGTAATTCAAGTTCCCGATTATCGCCTTGCCGCCCTGAATGGCGATAATGGGAGATATATAGTTTCCCGTATTGCCAGCAATGCGTTTTCCTCTTTCAAGCCTTCTCTCAAAATTATAGTAATGTCGGTATTGAAGTCTTCCAATGGGATAAATACCAAATCCGTTATCCGTGAAACTAGACTCTACATAAGCAAACCCCATTGTAGCCTCAGCCGCTATAGTTGAGTTTTGGGAAAGTCCCTGTTCGTAAATAACACCAGGCAGCAGTACATTTAGGGTAAGTTGATGGTCTTCAACATTCTTTGCGGATTGTGCTATCCCTATAGCTTCAACGAATAAACATAAAAATAAGAAGGAAATGGTTTTCATAAATGGTTAGTTTGTATTTCCTCTTTCACAATCAAATACTGTACCAGATAGAGGTTACAAACCAACGCACCAGCGCTTTTCGCTGATAATCCAACCAATACTCAAGTTTACCACGGGTTGAATGGTCCCTTTGAACGGCCCTACATAGTAGCCTGCACCGGCATCAATGGAAAAACTAAAACCTGAATCAAAACTACGTTGGATGCCATAGACAAGACCACCGTAGCCATGAACACCTTCCACTATACGGCCCTCTACCACACGGTCCCCGGGAGAAAAGATAGCTGCTGAAGGTGCGATGTAGTTGCCCGAATTCCCATAAATGGACCTTCTGCGCCTTTCACGACTGTTCAAGTTGTGATAATATCTGTTTTGGACGGTAATGGCTGGGAAAAAATCAAAATCTTCCAATGGTCGGGAGCTCGCCGGCTCTAAAGCGGCCTGATAAGCGACTCGAATATCCAATGTGCTGTTTACCCCCAAAGCCATCTCATACTCAATACCGGGATTAAAGGCATTGAGCTTAAACTGGCGGATTTCGCAGTTTGTCCCATATTGAGCTTGGGTCAGAAATCCAATCAAAAGGAAAGCCAGAAATAATAAGCGACGCATGTAGGCTAATTTGGTAGTACTATAACCCCAAGTTGAGCAAAATAGTATGCTTTAATGTCCTTTTTAGTCAAAATACGGGTTTTTTTTCTTCCGTTTGGTCGCCACCCAACCAAAGGTAAAGTTTATCAAAGGTCCGTAACCATCGGGCACACCATCCCCTTTGTAATATCCTGCACCAAGTTCCAAATTAAAATTGAAGCCTTTCTCATACGTACGCTGTATACCGTAAGCCAGTCCGTAAAAACCTAGATTGAAATCGTCCGGACCTTCAACGTTTGTGGAAATCCGAAGTTGTGAAAAGAAAATAGCTTGAGCGGCGGCGATATAATTCCCAGAGTTGCCAGAGGTATTTTTGTCCAACCGCTCCCTCCTATCAAAATTATGGTAATAGCGGTAACGGTTGTTCATTGCCAAACCGAGCACATAGCCCTCTTCGTATGTAGCATTGGCCAAACCAAGGTTGGCGGACACACTCTGGTTTTTAAACAGGCCCAGTTCATACGTAAATCCCGGACTCAGCAAGTTCAGTTTAAACTGATGCCGCTCCAAATGGGCCAAATCAAATGTTCCGCCCCGCTCTTGCCATTGGGCTTGCACAAAAGTCGACACTGAACAAAGCAAAATAAGAACATATGTATTTTTCATGGTTGATGGTTTGTATCGATAAATCTAAAAAGGAACCATGGTTTAATAGTATATTTGTGCAAACTTTAAGAAATGGATATCACCAAAATCCCACAGATAAAACACACGGACAGCGATAATTTTTTCCTATTGGCAGGTCCTTGCGCCATTGAAGGCGAGGATATGGCCATGCGTATTGCGGAAAAGGTCACCGCCATTACGGACAAACTGAACATCCCCTATGTGTTTAAGGGAAGTTTTAAAAAAGCGAACCGTAGCCGTATTGATTCATTCACTGGAATTGGAGATGAAAAGGCCCTTAAAATTCTAAAAAAGGTTTCCGATACATTTGGAGTTCCGACCATTACCGATATCCATGAAATATCTGATGCTGCCATGGCTGCCGAATATGTGGATGTGCTTCAAATACCAGCTTTTTTGGTGAGACAGACCGATTTGGTCATAGCTGCTGCAGAAACGGGCAAAGTCGTCAACTTAAAGAAAGGGCAGTTTATGAGCCCTGAAAGTATGAAACATGCGGTAAGCAAGGTAACCGATACTGGAAATGGACAAGTGTGGATCACTGATCGTGGAACCATGTTCGGTTATCAGGATATGATCGTGGATTTCCGTGGTATCCCTACCATGAAACAATATGCACCAGTGGTACTGGATGTGACCCATTCCCTTCAACAGCCCAACCAATCTTCCGGAGTTACGGGCGGTCGTCCCGCATTGATTGGAACCATGTCCCGAGCAGGAATTGCTGCCGGTGTCGATGGACTTTTTATGGAAACCCATTTTGACCCCTCCAATGCTAAAAGTGATGGCGCCAATATGTTGGATTTAAGTTTATTGGAAAAACTTTTGACCGATTTGACTGCAATCAGAAAAACCATCAATTCCCTGTAAATTCTTTGTAAACTACAATTTTAACAAAATCAATCTTTTGATTTAAAACCAATTACAATTAAATTTTAGTTTTATTTATAATTAGTCTAAATATTTTTTGCCGGATTGAATGTTGGAACATACATTTGCAATCGAAATTTATTTAGATTAATTACAAATAACTAATGAAAAATATACTACTCATCCTCAGCCTAGCTGTCTTTTCTTTTTCGCAAGCCCAAACAGGAAGTTTGGAAGGAAAAGTGACAGACCAAAGAAACAGCCCCCTACCCGACGTAAACATCATGCTATCCAACACCAGTTTGGGTGCCACATCCGATAGTTCGGGATCCTATAAAATCGACGACCTTGCAGCTGGCTCCTACACCCTTACCTTTTCTATGGTGGGTTATGGTATGCAAACTAAGACCATCACTATTAACGCCGGACAAACCACACAGGTTCCAACGGTTAAAATGATGGAAAAACAAGAACAACTTAACGAAGTGATTGTTGAAGGCCATCAAAATAAATATTTAGAAAAAGAACCTTCAACATCGCTAAGGCTAAAAACCGAATTGGTGAAACTACCGCAAAATGTACAGGTCATAAGCAATGAACTGCTCAAGGACCAACAGGTTACCACCATAATGGACGGACTTACCCGAAACGTGAGCGGTGTGACCATGCTGGAGCACTGGGGTCAATTTGCCAGGATCAATATGCGCGGTTTCCGTTTACCAGCCTTCAGGAACGGGGTAAACGTTCAGGACAGTTGGGGGCCTTTGGCCGAAGATATGAACACAGTGGAACGCATTGAGTTTGTAAAAGGCCCTGCCGGATTTATGATGTCCGCTGGCGAGCCCGGTGGTTTTTATAACGTAGTCACCAAAAAACCTACGGAAGAATTTGTCGCCAATGCCTCTTTTACGGCAGGAAGCTTTGATTTTTATCGCGGTACCATTGATGTGGGCGGTAAAGCCTCCGAAAATGGAAAGTTGCTCTATCGTTTTAATGCCATGTATCAAACTACCGACACCCACCGAGGAAACGAAAAGACGGATAGGTTTGGCATTGCCCCCGCCCTAACTTACAAGTTTAGCGATAAAACTTCCGTTACAGCAGAGATGAACCTACAGGATGCCGAATCCTTCTTGGGATCTGCCTATATTTTTGCGCCTGTGGAAGACGGATACGCGAGCCTGCCCCGTGATTTCAACTTTGTTGATACCAATTACCCCAAAACCGACATTCAAGAAGTTACCTTCTTTTTAAATGCCAAGCACGAATTCTCCGATAACTGGAGCGTTGAAGGTCAAATGGCATACCTAAGATATGATCAAGTTGGGAACTCCGCATGGATTGGAGGACTTGATAGCGATACCGGAGATGTGGTTAGGACCATATCCCAGTGGGATGCACTATCCGTAGGTAAATATGCCCAGTTATATATCAATGGAGCCTTCAATACCGGCGCTGTTTCCCATAAAATATTGGGAGGCTTCGATTTCAGCGACAAATCCTATTGGGCCGATTTCTCGGTTACACTTCCCGTGGACACTGCTGCTCCCTTCAATATTTATAATCCCCAATATGGTGTCACTATCCCAGAATTTGACCGTTCCGTTAATGTTCAGTACAGAAATGGCGGTACTCCATATAGCGCAAATACGTTAAGAGGATACTACCTGCAAGATGAGATTGGTTTCTTGGAGGATAAAATTCGATTGACCTTGGCCGGACGGTACACGAACTTGTACACGCAAGGAAAAACTGAAAACGATGATGTATTTACGCCACGTGTTGGTTTGAGCGTTGACATTTTGCCCGATTTGACCGTCTACGGACTCTATGACCAATCTTTCTTGCCACAAGCGGGAATGAGCGTTGATATGGAACCTTTGAACGACCCTGTTGATGCGAACGATATTGAGGGTGGTATTAAGAAGATTTTCTTCGATGGAAGATTACGGACTTCCTTGGGCGTCTATCAAATTACCAAAGAGAACATTTTGACCACAGACCCATCAAACCCAAACTTCTCCATGTATTTGGGTGAAGTCCAATCAAAAGGTATAGAGTTCGACTTGCAAGGGGAAATTACTCCAGAACTCAATGTAGTCCTGAACTACGCCAACACCAAAGTTGAAGTGACCGAAGACCCCAATCCGGACATTGTGGGCACCAGAGTGGCCGGCCACGCCAAACATGTAACCAATGGGTGGTTGAACTACAACTTCGCCCAGACATCATCGTTGAACGGGTTCGGTGTTTCCTTGGGCTACCAATACCAAGTGGATAGATCTACTTGGGCCTGGGCCGCAGATAACCAGTCCGACCTTCCAGATTATTTTAGGATGGATGGTGCCCTATCATGGAGAAACAGCAATTTCAGGGTTCAGTTGAACATCAACAATATTTTGGACGAATATCTATATTCCGGTGCCAATTATGGTTCTTACCTCTATTGGCAATCGGAACCGGGAATCAACGGAAGACTTACCGTGGCATATAGTTTTTAACATCAAACAAATTAATCAAGCCCCATGTACTCGCATGGGGCTTTAAATGTAAATCATCATGAAAACAAAATTCATCCTCTTTTTAACCTGTCTCTTTGGGACCCTTAGTGCCCAGGCCCATTACTTGTGGATAGAGACCAATGGAACCGGAAAACTTGGTCAAGCACAGGAAGTACGCGTGCACTATGGGGAATACACCTATGGTGTTATCGAAAAAGTAGCAGGTGAAGCCTTTCCCGCCGTTTCCAAATTTACCCTTTGGGTAATTGCTCCCGATGGCACCAAAACCGAGTTGAGCACCGAAGCCAAAGAAGATCATTATCTGGCCAGCTTCACTCCATCACAAAATGGTGTTTATACCGTTGCCCTGAACAACAACGAAATTGATGTAATCGATTATACCCAGTACGACTTTGGTATTTTCAAAACGCATTACCATTCCACTGCAAAGGTTCAAGTAGGTGCTGATGGTGATACAAAAACGGCAAATCCTGATGGAATCGTTGTAAAACAATTGGAAAATGATGGGAAAGAAATCAAGCTCCAAGTGCTGTACAAGGGCGAGCCCATTGCCGAGAACGAACTTAAAGTTTATGTTGCAGACCTGTGGTCCAAAACCTTGTACACCGATGATAACGGCGAGGTTTCCTTTGCCCTGCCTTGGGACACCAAGTACATTGTGGAGACGACGACCAAAGAAGAAATTCCCGGCACCTACAATGGTGAGGACTATGAATTTATCTGGCATTGTGCCACCTATTGCATAAAGAGATAACCATGGCCACCGGAATTTCCCTTCTTGCGTTTATTTCCTTTTACTTGCTGTACAGTACATCAAAAAAAATGTCGGGAATCGGAAATTTAGGTTTTGAGGAATTGATAGGCGCACACGAAAAAGCCTCCAAATATATCGGCCTGGCCCTTATGATTTTTTCATTGGGGCTAAGCTGTTTTTACTGGGGCCTTGGCGCCGGAACATTCACTTTTTTTATAATCTTAATGACGGTTGCCAGTTTAGTGATACTTTTGGCACCTCTTCGGTTGATGAACTACCCTTTTTTGATTCTGATCTTTGCCTGTTCGTTTATTTTTGAAATCCTGTTGTTTTAGACTATGCCAGCCAACAAAAAATATTTGACCCCCTCCCCCGCACAACGATTCGCGAAAATTTCCGCAGCCATCTTGGGCGGTCTGATCGTTGCGGTAATGTTCCATATGGCCTTGGCCAGTTGGTTCGACCATGTTACCGTAATAATCACCAGTACTTTTTCCGCCTTTATTTTATGGGCCGTGTTGATGGTAGTTGCCTTTTTGGGCAAAAATGGCTGGAAAATTTGGGGCATTTACCTTTTGGCGAGTTTAGTGCTCGGTGCCATATTCTATTTTGGAAACCAAACCAACCCTATTGTTTAGCATTATGGGAAACCGCATTTATAATATACTCTTCCATACACATACCGTAAGCGGCATTGTAATCAGTGTTGCACTTTATGTCATCTTTTTTACAGGATCTTTTTCCTTTTTTCGGGATGAGATAACCAACTGGCAACGTGGGCATGCCGTTACCCAAGAAGATGCAATAACTGGAAGTATAGACGGATATTTGGACGAACTCTCCAAAGAGCATGACCTTAATGGCCGGGATGTGGAGCTCCGCCACTATTATAACGAAAGGAACATTTCCGTGAGCATGGGTGCTTCGCAAGATTCATTGGCCGCGGAAGAGGACAAGGCACGTGTCTTTTTTTACCTGGATACCATGGACAAGACCAAAGGGGATTACGAAGGCAACTACCATTTGGGCGAGTTCTTGTACCGCCTTCATTTTTTGGACCAAATTCCCTATCCCTACGGTAGATATTTGTCAGGTTTGGTTGCCTTTTTCTTCCTGTTTGCCATTATTACAGGGATTTTGGTGCACTGGAACAAGATCGTTTCCAACTTTTACACCTTCAGGCCTTGGGCCAAGATCAAAACGATTTGGACGGATGCCCATACCGCGCTTGGAGTGATAGGATTTCCATTTCAGTTTGTGTATGCCGTTACCGGAGCCTTCTTTTTGCTCAAAGGTATTTTGATTCTTCCCGTGGTCATGGGCATGTACAATGGTGACCAGAACAAACTATATGAAGACCTTGAGTACAATCATCCCGTATATGAATTTCAGAACGAGAAACTGAACAAAGAGATCCATTTGGATCAACTCGTAAACCAAATGAAGAAGGATTGGCCCGATTTTAAAATGACCGAAACCCACATCTTCAACTATGGCGATAAAAACATGCACGCCGCCATTAGCGGATACCTTGGTTACGAGACCAAAATGAACGGTCTTGGGTATCGTATTTACAAAATTGCGGACAATTCCGTTGTAGAGGAAAAAGTGCCCACTACGAACAATTCCTATTTGGATGGTGTAAAAAATATGATGTTCCGGCTTCATTTTGGCGATTATGCAGGTTACGGCCTGCGGGTGATCTCATTTGTACTTGGGTTGATTTCCTGTTTTGTGATATTGTCCGGAATTATGATCTGGCTGGTCGCCCGCGATAAAAAGGGCATCCCCGAAAAACGCAGAAAGTTCAACCATCAAGTTGCGAATTGGTATATGGCAATTTGCCTTAGTTTGCTTCCTGTGACTGCCTTGGAATTCATCCTTGTGAAGTTTGCGCCAGAAGTGAACCGTGCCTTTTTATACCAGACGTACTTCCTTGTTTGGTTAGCTGCATCGGTATTCTTTATCCTTAAAAAGAACATTGCCTTTACCAATAAATGGACGTTGATCTCAGGTGGCGTGTTGGGATTGTTGGTTCCGATTGCCAACGGAATTGCATCGGGCAATTGGATGTGGGTAGCCTATCAAAATGGATATCAGCACATCCTTTTGGTGGATTTGCTCTGGTTGGTTTTGGGAATCGTATCGCTCTGGATCGCTTTCTTTAAATTGAAAGATAAAGCGACCAAACCGGTTTCCGCATAACCAACCTGAACGGTTTAGCGCTTATAGAAACCTTTATGCTTTAAAGAGTAACATTCCTGCAGTACGTCCACCAACACCTCTTGGTCGATTTCCTCCAAAGTAAAATACCGTAGGGATTTGACCACTTTACGATTTTCCGTAACCATTTTTTCCAAATGAAGGGTCAAATGTGCCGAGTTCCAAAACGCAATGTCCACAAACTTCCCTTTTTGGGACACATTTAAATAGCAAATGGGCTGTTTGCCTGCATAAAAGCAAGGAATGCTCCATTTGTATTTCATGTCCACATCAGGAACAACAGACTCGATTACAGCTTTTAGGTGCAACAAAATGCTTCTGAAGGGTTCTTTTTGATTGAGGATATAGTCTTCGGCCGGGTTCACTCTGGTCAAATTTGAATTTAAGGAAGAATCCTAGTTACGTTTAAAAACCTTCTTTACCACCTGCATTAGCAGAACTGCCACAAGACCCACGACCAGCCCCACCAGAAAATCCTTCAGCAAAGAAGGAAAAGCGGGAAACAAATGGTGCAAGAATTCAATATTGTGATTAAAAATTCCGCCCGACACCAATAACAATGCAAGTGTTCCCACTATGGACAATCCCTTAATTATGATTGGAAGGCCTTTCACCAAGACCTTACCAACTTTATCGGAGAAACTGTCTGTTTGTTCGTTAAGGTTGATGAGCCGATAGCCATAATCATCCATACGCACAATAAGGGCCACAATACCATAAACCCCTACCGTGGCCAATAGCGCCACTACAGAAACTACGGCTATGCGCGTTACCAACGGTTCGTTCACCACGGTGCTCAGCGCAATGATCACAATTTCAATGGACAGTATAAAGTCTGTGATAATGGCTTGTTTTATTTTTTTCTTTTCCAGTTCGGGCAACTCCTCTTCGGGAATTTCGGTAGGGTCTTCGGCTACGCCCTTATCATCTCTATGAAAAATATACTCATAAATTTTTTCCGCCCCTTCGTACGCCAAGTAAACACCTCCCAATAAAAGAATGATCGTGATCGCGGTGGGCAGATAGGCGCTCAATAAAAATGCGACCGGGAGAATGATCAATTTGTTAATAAAGGACCCTTTGGTAATGGCCCAGAGCACTGGGATTTCCCTGTTGGACAAAAAACCTGTAGCCTTCTCGGCATTTACCGCCAAGTCATCGCCCAAAATGCCCGCCGTTTTTTTGGTTGCTACCTTGCTCATGGTCGCCACATCGTCCATAAGTGCGGAGATATCGTCCAAAACAGCGAAAAAACCTGAGGCCATAGAAGTATTTTAAAATTAATGATCCGTTGAAAGCAAAATAAATAAAACCATGGATAACAACCTGCACAAAAAGAATAAAATAACGAAGTAATATTAATTAACGCCCTCCATGGACATTAAGGTGGCCACCCAAATTATTACTGAGGAGAAAAAGATGCCTATGGTATTTGCGGCGAAAGCTTCACGTTTTTTCATTTTGAAAAGATACGCGGCTATACTTCCTGCGTAGACACCGGTACCAGGCAGCGGAATCATTACAAACAACACAATGCCCAAGAAACCGAAACGCTGTATTTTTTTTCCGGAACCTCTTTTTGCCCTTTGGCCGACGAATACGGCGGACTTTTTATAAAAACGCCATTTGACCAAATGCCTGTTGATATACTCCAAAAAGAACATCATTAAAGGAAATACCATTACATTGGCCAAAAAACACACAATAAATACGACGTACTCATTAGCTCCTTGGTACATACCGTAGGGAATGCCCACCTTGGCCTCGCCAAAAGGGGAAATACTCCAAAGTGCCGCTATGATCAAATCCTTGTGCAACGTACTGATATTTTAAGCCGACAAAATTAATCAGGAATTTACGTTCTACCTCTTTGGCAATCCTTAAATATTTATTAATTGTGATGAAAGGGACACGCTTAGGCCACGGAATAAAAAGAAGACCCATTGATGGCCTGATTAAAATCCGGCAATATTTTTTGGATATATTCTTGTGGGGTGTTTTCCGAGATTGATACCCATTTTTTATCGACATTGACATCAAAGTGGAAAGATGAAAAGTCAGCATCTACGTCCAATTTTGACAACAAGAACCGCATGATTCTTGGCCTAAGGCTGTACTCTAGATCGATACAGGTTCGTTGCATTGCTGGATTGTCATCTCCAGAAAATACCCAATTGAATTTCACTGGCTTTTGAGAGTTAGGGCATACAATATACTAAAAATCAGTCCACAGCCAACTTTTAGCAAATGTTTTTGGACAAAGAGTTATTCTTTACCGTCAACGTAGTTTTGTAGATAGGTATAGCGTTGTGTCAACTTTCCGTTTTGGGTCATAAGGGCCCTTTCCAAGATACCGTCTTTATCGCCATTGAAAAAGGAAGGTATCACATATTTGGAAAACGCATCACCAAAACCAACGCTGGCATCCCTTGGCAATTCGCAGGGCAGATTGTCCACGGCCATTACGGCAATGGCATCTTCATTTTTGAAATCAGTTTCCGTTTCGGATTGTGGGTCGTAACCATAAATGGGTTCCGCTATGGTAGATGAACGAACGGTGGATGCCACGGGGCCATCTATATCGCAACTGATGTCGGCCACCACTTTTATTTTGAATTCTTGTTGCTTGGCATCCTCTCGAGTATAAAGATAAGGAGCTCCGTCTCCATAAAAATGCCCCGCAATATAGAAGTCCGTCACTTTGGCGAAACGGAAAAAATCAGATCTGTATTCTCCTGGGTTTTTAAAAAAATCCGCTTTGCTGCCACGAACGGCATCTTTTCGTTTGTTATACTCAGAGGCATCTATCTGGCAATACACGGGTTCTTCAAATGAATCGTTCAGGTATTCGGATACGCTTACTTTTTTTAACTCCATGGCATCGAGCATTTCCTTGGCGCCATTGCCCACCCTACCCTTTCCGGTAAGTAGAATTTTAATGTTGGACAGTTGTATTTTTTTGAGTTCGGCGATCAAGGCTTGTTGGTCCAGAAGTGATTCCGCTTTGGGCAGTTGGAACAAATCGTACTTAAGTCCGTAGGCCCTGAACCCGTTGTAGGCTCCAACAATACCTGCGTAGCGACCAAAGGCCACCAATCTAGCCCCTTTGGCATTGGTAATGACTTCGTGATCATACAGTTCGATGTTTTTATCGAGTACGGCTTGGAGCAGTTCCTGGTTATAGGGCTGTTTTTTTATGGTATGGGAAAAAAAGAAATACTTTTTATTGGGAAGCAATGCATCAATAGGCACTTCCTTGACGCCGAGCAGCACTTCGCAGGTTTCCAAATCATTGACCACTTTTAGGCCTTTATCGGCATATTCTTGGTCAGAAAACACGCGAATGGGCGAAGATTCGACCAAAATCTCGGCTTTTGGAAATTTGGATAGGACATTTTGACACTCCTCTGGTGATAGTACCACCCTGCGATCTGGCGGGTTTTTACGTTCCCTGATGATTCCGAACTTCATATGGTGTTTTGGTATAATTATTGACCAAAATAAGGGGAAAAGGCAGGGTAAGCAAACTTTTTATTGTTTGATGGATATGCGTTACCTTTGCCGACCGCGTTAGGGATAGAGGTAGGTACCCTGCCTGCAGCAAGCAGGCATGTACGGCCGATAGCCCGACCGAGATTTTGCGAAGCAAGGTCTCGGGAACGCCCAAACTTCGATTCTGCTCAGTGCAGGGCTAAGTTCTTTGATAAAAAAGTGAGAGATTCCTGCCGAAGTTTATGCTGAGCGTAGACGAAGTGCAGGAATGACATTATGGGGCCGACCGGTTTTGACAGCAAGACCAATGGCGATGTAAGCATGCCGAGCGCTGGGATACAGCTCGTAAATCTCATGTTTCACACTTTTAATTGGCGAAAATAATTACGCTCTTGCCGCATAATCTGAATTATAGTAAGATTAGCCTCGTCCCTACAAGGTAGGGAAGCGAGATGTCCCTTGGTAGCCCTTGTTGACGGCGACCTTTTTAGGGGCACCAAAAAAGTCAACACAAGGGTGTTCGTTCGCTTTGGCGACACCTCTAAAACCTAAAGAAGCTAAGTGTATGTTAGGCCGTATCTGGTCAGGCATGCATCGAAAATCAAACAGATACTAAGCATGTAGAAAGCATGGTTATTGCTTGTTTGGACGAGGGTTCGAATCCCTCCGGCTCCACTACAAAAGCCACCTCCGGGTGGCTTTTTTTGTTTCGCTTTCGGGCTTCGAAGGCCAACGCGACAAGCTCGCCCCTTCGCTAAAAAGGTCTGCAAGACCTTTTCTTAACGTTTGGTCATCTCCGGGCTCTGCCCTGTTTTTTGATGACCCGAAAAACAACCAGAGCTTCTTTTATTACGGACCCTTAAAATTTGATGGGCTACTGGGCTGATTTTCGGCCTTTCAGTAAGGCCCCAAGTAGGGTTTGCCAAGAAAGGACGGGGCAAAAATCCCCTGACCGGCAATTCCGCTTCTGGAACAAGCATGTTAATGAAACTCCTTGCCCGAATAGAAAAGCACAGAATCTATTCGAGTTACTAATTCGTGCAAATGGAGTATTATTTTAAGAACTGAAACTCTACATTTCCACCTCTTTATCGTAATTGTATTTAATGTTATTCCGTCATATAAAATTAGAGGTTTATGGAAAACAAAGAACGTTCTTAAGGCCCACCTTAAAAAAACAGAATCCAATATCAGGGACTTTCAATCCATATTGGACGGGATGGAGCAATTCAGTAAACACCCAACCTACTTCTCTCTTAAACTTAAATTAATCTTTAAAAAAATCAATTAGACCATGAATATCTTTTTAGCTGACGACGACGAAGAGGACAGGTTGTTTTTTGCCGAAGCCCTGAAGGAAATCCCTTTGTCCATAGAAACCTCTGCCTTTGCAGATGGCGTAGGTTTAATGGGAAACCTGTATTCCGATGAAAAACTTCCCGACATTATCTTTTTGGATTTGAACATGCCGATGATGAACGGGTTTGAATGTTTGTCGGACATTCGAGATGATGAAAAATTCAAAAACATTCCGGTTATCATTTATTCCACGTCGTATCTTAAAAAAGAAATAGAGCAGCTTCGTAGAATGGGGGCTACCGGGTATCTCAGAAAACCTTCTTCCTTCAATCAATTAAAAACTTTGATCTACAAGTGTGTCAAAAACCTTCAGGATCTGCAAATGGCCCTTAAAAACGCTACAGGTAATTTTTTCATTTATGATTAATCCAGTGGGGCACCTTTAACGTGGCCATCAATCAATACTATATTTGAATTGCATTTTTCCACTTATTCTTTTATACAAACTCCAAAAACAAAAAGAGTCGGCTATTTCCGACTCTTTCTTGTTTTGAATTGAAGCTGTTCGCATATAAAACTTACATTACATCTTCCAATCTTTTGATTTTATCAAGATTCGTTACGATCCAATTCCGTTGTTCTCTAATGATTTTGGCCGTCTCAACAGGTAAATCCGTTTTGGCAAGCACCTCATTGTACTCCTCCACGGCAGCTTTGTCACCTCGAATGGCCTCTTCCAACATAGCTTCATCGTTATCTCCCGAGAAAAATGCCTTTACGTCCATCCATGCTCTGTGTACGGCTCCAGTTGCACTACCGTTCATGTCATCCCTGGTTTCCAATGCAGGAACGGTGGCCTTCAATCCAACCAAAAAATTTCTTCGTTCTTTGGATTTGGTAAGAAAATAGTGTTTTAAACCAATCTCTTTGGCATTTTCAGCTGCCTTTTCATATCCTTTGATGGCATCTTCATTTTTCTGGATAATGTCGTTTATACTGTCCTCAATTTCTTTTATATCGTTGTTCATAATTATTTAAAATTTACGGTAACAAAATGCCTACCGTTTAGCATCTACATTAAAAGTAGTTCCACGGTTTCCATTTATTTAATGCAAAGAAAAATCTTTTGGACTCAATACGTTTTAGCATTCTTTGGCTGAAAAACTTGACACTTACAGTCAAACTTTAATTTTTTAAAGTCATTTGACCGGATAATGTTTTATTGAATCAAATGGATTTACAGCACAGGACTGATACCATACCCAAGGAATCAAACCTAAGTAATCCAAGGACTCAACAGTACCATAAGATCCAAAATTAGAATATGGTGAGCCTACAAATTAGCACATATACCAAAAAAGCCGGAAGTCCTGTAGGTCTGGCCCAATTACCGGGCGGTTCCCTTTTGATGTCTGATGACAGCAACGGAAAATCTTATGATATGAAAGGTGAGCCCTTGCTTCTTGATTTACGTTTTTATAGCGGTGCCGCACCAACCGAACGACCTCCTGTAATTTGATGCTTAGAGCCAATTTTTCTTTTTATCGGAGTAAGAATTTGCCATGGTATTCATCATTTTTGATTACCGACCTTTCACCTTTTCAATATACGGTTTTGAAACACAATATGGTACAGCATGGAAAGCGAAGGATTGATTTGGACAATCATATTTAAAGGTTTACTATAAAATAAGAATATAAAAAGATAGATTCCTGTATGGATGGTCTACGTATTTTTTTAGTTGATGACGATAAAGAAGATCAAGAGTTTTTCAGAGATGCACTCTCGGAAATCAATGAGGCAGTGCTGCTCTCAATATTTAATAGTGGTGATGAGCTCCTTAGGGCCCTTCGCCAAAAGGATAGCAAACCTGATATGATTTACTTGGATCTACACATGCCCATTTTGGATGGGGAAGAGTGCCTTGATATTCTACGTAAAAATACCGATTTAAAATCAGTTCCAATCGTCATCTATTCCACCGAACTTGATATGGACCGCATAGCGCAGTTATTTTTTAAGGGAGCCAATAGATATATCCGAAAACCTGATTCATTTGATTCCTTGGTCGCATCTATCAAAGCTACCATCAACTCCTTGAAACGAAATTCGTTGGGCGGAAATGCGATTATAAATATTGTGGTCTAAGCTTTTTTGGCAAATGATAGTCGAAATGAATTTATATGGATTCAACGCAACATACGCCAAGATTAAAAAACGAAAAACTTGAGGTAGATTTTACAAGGAGCATTCGGCAATAAAAAGTAAAACTGAACTGAGTTGGTTAGACAAAATTTAATACATAAAATATAAATTGACATGCAAATAATATTTGAATATCATGATGTTGCCCAAAGCGATCGCTTGGAACAATTGGCCAAGGAAAAGTTGGAAAATCTTTCAAGAAAATTTGATATGGTCATCCGGGCAGATGTCTTTTTCAAGGAAGAGAACACCACTTCCAATGAAACCGGTAAAATCTGTAACATAAGGTTGAGCCTTCCAGGACCCAGACTGTTTGCCGAATCCAGCAATGAGAGTTTTGCACATTCAATAGCCGAATCCGTCAGTGATCTGGAACGACAATTGAGAAAGCGCAAGGAAGCCATGAATTCATAGTAAAAATGACCGCCCTACCCTTCGCTTTTTCGCAGTGGATGAATTCCGAATTTTTCAAAAATCAACTATCTGCAAAGTTTGATAAGGTGCAATAAACAAATGTTTTGGGTCAAGGCAAGGGATGTGCTATGGATATCTTTATCCTAATGTTGAAAAAGCGTAAAGAAATAACATTTGAAGTATGCCCCTTACAGAAATGGTTGGTGACCTTGACCAGACCCTGGACCATCATATTGACCATTCTGGCATTTACTTCCTGCCGTGAGGTGCAGCATATTACGGATATATTCGTGCAACCTACCGATAGGGAAAAATATGTGAGGACATTTGAAAAGAACGACCCCCGTATTCTGGCTTGGAACAAGGCGACCCAAAGTGCTTTGTCAGATACGCTGTCCATTGCCCTGCCCTATGCTGAAGTAGGTATCCTTCCATCGGAATTTAGCTTTGCCTATGGGTATGATGTACAACTTCAAAACGGTCGGAAATTGAAAGTGTCCGTTACTTCCGCATCCGATAGCTTGGATGTTTTTGTGGACATTTACCAATTCCCATATAATCTGGCTAAGAAACCTTTGCTGAGCCAGCGCATCAAAGGTTCGAATACGGTGGAGCTCCATGTCAAGGAGACGGGGGATTATAAGGTGCTGATACAACCTAAAATTGGTCTTTCTTCTGATTTCAGATGGGAGTTGTACAGCGAACCTACCCTGATTTTTCCAGTGTTGGATGTGGATTCCAAGGCCATTCAAAGTTTTTGGGGAGATACCAGGGCCGGCGGTGCCCGACGCCACGAGGGAGTTGATATCTTTGCGCCACGGTCAACGCCCGTGGTTGCCGTAACCGAAGGAAGGGTCAGTTCTGTAGGCAACAAAGGATTGGGCGGAAAACAGGTATGGTTCAGGGACGGATTGTTCAATAATTCCTTTTATTATGCCCATTTGGATAGCATAAACGTGTCCTTTGCACAAAAAGTGGAACAAGGAGATACCTTGGGCTTCGTGGGCAACACGGGAAATGCCCGAACTACCGTGCCACATCTCCATTTTGGGATATATTCAGGCAAAGGGGCCATAGACCCTTTACCGTTCATAAAAAAAGACCAGCAGTCTAAGCTGGATTTGAATACCCCGTTGCCGAGGGGCCATATTGGTGCTGCTCTTGCCAATGTTCGAGTAGGGCCCAGTGTGGAAAAGGAGAAAACAATGTCCCTGGAAAAAATGCACCCTGTCATTATTTTGGGAAAAACGATCAATTGGTACCATGTACTATTAAACCATAACATCCAAGGTTATGTGCACCATAGCTTGGTGGTTGAAGGGTAAGCACCATTGGCGAGCTAAGGACTTTTGATAATTTTCTATGGGATGGTTTTACGTCTTTAGTGGTATCGACCATCCGACTCATCCTGTTTTTGCCTGCTTTCAAATAAAATCCGTGTCCGGCACAACTGCAAATTACTGATAGAAAACAAGTTTAGTATCGATCAAATTTGTGAAGAATCAGGATTTAACAACCTTTCCCTTTTAAATATACAATTGAAAAAAATAGTAGGGAACCCCTAAAGAGTATCAAAAAGAACATAAGAACAACTCCCTGGTACTTCTCCACAAACCAACTCCATTTTCTTGATGCACATGGGTTTTCAAGAATTTCTTCTAGATTCATTTCCAATGTGTTGAATAAACACTTATATTGGTATCAGAAAACACAATATGCAATTTACCCCAACGCTCAGGCCATTGCCCTAATGACTCCATTTTGCGCAATGGAGAGAAGTAAACCGTATAGCGTCCAACTATTTTATAACTACAAATAAATAATCAATTAGAAACTAAAAAGAGTTAACTAAAAACAAACATGATGAAATTTAATGCTGCAACATTAACATTCGTATTGGTTTGCTATGCCACAAGTATTGCCCAAACCAATCCTAAAACTGTAATCGAAGACTTTAAACCCTCGACCTTGAACCAGCCTGGAAAGGAATATCCACAGGTCAATTCGCAGGGATATGCACGATTTAAAATAGTAGCGCCCGCCGCCGACAGTGTTCGGGTAAGCCTAGGGCTTGGCGGAAGAGGAGGCACAAAACTCCAAAAAGTCGAAGATGGCTCTTGGATGGGCACCACCGAAGGACCTATGGATGAAGGATTCCATTACTATCATGTAGATGTAGACGGGGGAACTTTCAACGATCCAGGAGCTCTAAATTTTTATGGTTCCACACGATGGGAAAGTGGTATAGAAATACCGGCCCATGACCAAGAATTTTATGCACTGAAAGACGTTCCCCATGGAAAGGTGGAGCAAATCCTGTTTCCTTCAAAGAGTACCAACACCTCCAGAAGGGCCTTTGTCTACACCCCTCCAGGATATGACAAAGACCCATCTAAAAAATATCCGGTCTTGTATTTGCAGCACGGTTGGGGCGAAGATGAAACCGCTTGGAGCAACCAAGGCCGAGCCAACCTTATTATGGACAATCTTATTGCAGAAGGCAAAATTGATCCTTTCCTCATTGTAATGACCTATGGTATGACCAACGAGATCAAATTTGGAGGGCTACGCAATTTTGACATTAGCCCCTTTCAAACGGTTTTGGTGGATGAGTTGATACCCTATATCGATGCCAATTATCGTACCGTAGCCGATAAATCCCACCGAGCCATTGCCGGTCTTTCAATGGGTGGTATGGAGACCAAGATGATCACACTGAACAAACCGGACGTTTTTTCCTATTACGGTTTACTTAGCGGCGGCACCTATAGCCCAGAGGATATCAAAGAGGGTGCAGATGTAAAACTGATATTCCTAAGCTCTGGAAGCAAGGAAAGGCCAGAAGCCGTAAAAAGTGCAGCAGCAGCCTTAAATGAAGCAGGAATTAATGCCGTTTCCTATGTTTCCGAAGGAACAGCACACGAATTTCAGACTTGGAGGCGCAGTCTGCATGAACTAGCCCCCCTTCTTTTTAAGTAATCCCTAAAAAGAAAGTCAAATGAAATATGCACAATTGCTCTTTAAATAGTGTTGACGCAGCACATTTCTAAACACTGATGATATGAAAATTACAAGTTTATTTTATAATGCCTTCGCCTTTCTGGTTATTTCAAGCTTTGGCTATGGTCAACAGGCAAATGTAAACCTGGACTATAATCCACAGGAAGATACAGAAGGACTTATTCCCTTTAGTGCACCTGTAAATTCTCCCGAAGTGCATGATGACCAAACCGTTACGTTTCGGGTGAAAGCACCAGAGGCAGAAAAAGTGGAATTGAATCCCGGAGCCATCAATACCGCTCTGGGCAAGGGTAGGGAGCCAATTCCATTTACAAAAGGCGAACAGGGTGTTTGGACCTTGACCATTGGACCACTCCCTCCTGATATGTATGCCTATCATGTTCGGGTGGACGGCGTGCAAATTGCGGACCCCAGCAATACGTATGCCGCATTTACGGCCATGCCACCCTATAGTGAATTGATTGTTCATGGTGATGGCCCAGCATATTATGATGCAAAAAATGTCCCTCATGGAAACGTTACCCGTCACATTTATCATTCTGATGTAACCCAGGGCGAACGTGAACTCTATGTGTACACACCGCCCGGCTACGATTCCGGTAAAAAATATCCGGTACTCTATTTATTGGGTGGAAGTGGTGAACTGCCTTCCAATTGGGTGTATGATGGAAGAGCCAATTTAATTATGGACAATCTTTTGGCGGAAAACAAAGCCAAGCCCATGATCATAGCAATCCCCAACAACCAAGTGATTCACCGGAACCATCCACAGCATTCAGAGCTCACCTTCGACATTTTTGAAAAAGAGCTCAGAAACCATGTGATTCCCGTGGTGGATGAAAATTACAGTACAATTCAAAGTCCAGAAGGAAGGGCCATTTCAGGATTGTCCATGGGGGGTCGCCATAGTATGTTCGTAGGCTTTAGATCTCTAGATCTCTTTGCTAATTTTGGTATTCTCAGTGCTGGGGACACCACTGCGGAAACCACCTTATCCCAGTTTTTAAATGACCCAGAAATAAATAACAAGGTAGATTATCTTTTTGTGGGGCAGGGCACCAAGGAAGCGGAAGGTTTTTTCAACTCAAGGGTTCAGGGTCTCGTCGATGCATTAAATAACCATGATATAGAACACGAATACTATGTAGGGGGTAACGGGGGGCACGACTGGTCCACTTGGCGTCATCTCCTGTATTATAGATTCTTGCCCAACCTTTGGCAGGATTAATCCAATACCAATGAAAAAGATTTTAGAAGATATGGTTTCAGTGGGCATATTTTCCACTCGTTGGCAGATTTAAAGTGGTCTTTTAGAACTGTATGCCAAAAAGATCAATAACATCATACTACAACAAAAGAAAAGAAACTAAACCATCAGAAAAAACGCAAATTATGAAAAAATCAGTACTGCAATTTTGTCTCTTAGCAGTAATCTTATTGTTCTCGGGGAAAATTACGGCACAGAACCCCAATTTTCATATATATCTGAGTTTGGGTCAGTCAAACATGGAGGGCAGTGCCCAAATAGAGGCGCAGGACACCGTTGACGTTAATGACCGTTTTAAGGTCTTGGCTGCAGTGGATTGTCCTGATTTGAACCGCGAAAAAGGGAAATGGTACACTGCAATTCCTCCATTGTGCCGATGTAAAACAGGGCTTTCCCCTGCGGATTATTTTGGCAGGACCTTGGTGGAGAAATTGCCGGACAGTATTACGGTCGGAATCATCAACGTCGCCGTTGGAGGCTGTAAAATCGAGTTGTTTGATAAGGACAACTACCAAGCATATGTCTCCAAGGCCCCAGATTGGTTGAAAAATATGGTGGCAGAATACGATGGAAACCCTTATGCCCGTCTCGTGGAAATGGCAAAAATTGCCCAAAAGGATGGTGTGATCAAGGGAATTCTTTTACACCAAGGAGAATCGAATACCGGAGACACCCTTTGGCCCAAAAAAGTGAAGACCGTTTACGACAACCTCCTGAAAGATTTGAATTTGGAGGCATCAAAAACCCCTCTGTTAGCAGGAGAAATGGTTCACGCCGATCAAGGAGGCATATGCGCCAGTATGAATGAAATTGTGGCCACGCTCCCAGAAACCATTCCCAATGCACATGTTGTTTCCTCAAAAGGAGTCCCCGATGCCAAGGATAATCTTCATTTTAATGCCGAAGGATATCGCATGTTGGGCAGAAGGTATGCCATAAAGCTGCTGAATGTGCTGCGTAACCAAGCTAATGACCCCATAGTAGAGAAGCATGCGCCAGAAGGATTTGACAAGATGAGAAATGGCATTCCACAAGGAAGGATAGACAGCATAACATACAAGTCGAAAACCGTGGGCACGGAACGAAAGGCCATGATTTATCTTCCGCCCGGGTATTCCAAATCAAAAAGATATCCAGTTTTGTATCTCTTGCATGGTATTGGCGGGGATGAAAAGGAATGGCTTACACAGGGTACTCCTCAGGTAATTTTCGACAATCTTTATGCAGACGGAAAATTGGAGCCCATGATTGTGGTAATGCCCAATGGACGGGCCATGAAAAATGACCGTGCCGAAGGAAATATTTTCAGCAAGGACAAAGTGGAGGCGTTTGCCACCTTTGAGCAAGACCTTCTAAATGATTTGATCCCCTACGTGGAAAAGAATTTTAAGGTCTATAAAGACAGGGAGCACCGGGCTATATCCGGTCTTTCCATGGGCGGTGGACAAACCTTGAACTTTGGTCTTGGCAATTTGGACACTTTTGCTTGGGTAGGTGCATTTTCATCGGCACCGAACACCAAGGCACCCCAGGAATTGCTTCCCTACCCTGAAAAAGCCAAATCATTGGAGTTGTTATGGATTTCTTGTGGGGATGCAGACGGTCTAATGCCTTTTAGCAGTCGCACCAGCGAGTACTTAAGAGACCATGATGTGCCCCATATCTTTTACGTGGAACCGGGCGGTCACGATTTTAAGGTTTGGAAGAATGATCTTTATATGTTTTCCCAAATGCTTTTTAAGCCTGTCAACAATGATGTGCTCAACAAATACAGTGTTTTGGGTTTACCAGCAAGTACCAACATTAGGAATAAGCAGTATCCGCAAATTTTACCGGATAGCCGGGTGGTTTTTAAAACAAAGGCACCGGAGGCAAAACAGGTTCAGATAGACCTCGGCAAAAAATATGATATGGAAATTGACGATGAGGGATTCTGGACAGTGACCACAGATTCCATCACCGAAGGCTTTCATTACTATTCATTGATTCTGGATGGGGTGGCCGTGGCAGACCCCGCCAGTGAAACCTTTTATGGTATGGGTCGTATGGCCAGCGGCATTGAGATTCCGTTTAAGGGAGATGGCTATTATAGCTTGAAGGATGTACCCCATGGCGACATACGCATAAAAAAGTACTTTTCAAATGCATCACAGTCATGGCGGGAAATGTATGTCTACACACCGCCGGGTTATGAGGAATCCGATCAAGCGTATCCTGTTTTATATCTTTTGCATGGTGGAGGAGAAGACCAAAGAGGTTGGGCCACCCAAGGAAAGACCAATTTGATATTGGACAACCTTATTGCCGAAAACAAGGCTGCCCCCATGATCATTGCCATGTTGGATGGCAATGTTTCTACAGGAGGAGTTGCCGGATTCAATCAAAATGCATTGATGGCCTTTGAGAACGAACTTAAACAAGGTGCCATTCCCTATGTGGAGCAAACGTATCGGGTGAAGACCGATGCTAGTAACAGGGCTTTGGCCGGACTTTCCATGGGGGGTCTGCAGACCTTGCATGCAGGTGTGCACAACACCGACATGTTTTCCCATTTGGGAGTTTTTAGTTCGGGTTGGTTTGCCAATAACGATGAATTATCGGGCCCACAATATGAGTTTATGCAAAACAATGTGGCCAAAATAAACGGCAACCTATCCAATTTCTTCATTTCAATGGGAGGTCCGGAGGATATCGCCTATAAAAACTGTCAAGTAATGATGAAGAAATTTGACGATATGGGTATTACATATCAATATAGCGAATACCCAGGAGGACATACATGGCCGGTTTGGCGGCACGACCTGTATAAGTTTGCGCAGCTTTTATTTAAGTAATAAGTCCAAACAAGAATTCATTAAAACGGTCAATGTTGAAAACGAACAGTGAAAATCAAAACAGTATGAAAGGTATTTCTTTTAGTCTTAAAGTTGCTTCCATGTTATTTGTATTTATTTTAATTGGTGGTTGCAATTCCTCTTCCAAACCGGAATGGGAGGAGCGGAACAACGAATTAATAAAGCAATACGGACTCCAGGTGAGGGAGCTGCCCGGATTGCCGTCTACAGAAATAAGGCCCAATTTGGAGGTAGGAACATCCACAAATCTCCAAAATTTGGAAAGTGTGCAATTATATCCTGGTGTCATGGCCAAAATTTTCTGGGGAAATGGGAATCTGGTCAGTGTATTGGAACTGGAACCCAATTCCAACATCCCAAAAGAAAACTTGCCTGCGGATAGATTTTTGATTGTAACTGAAGGTTCCATTGAGTTGTTTGGCAATGGCAACAAGCATGATATGATGGCGAGGGAACGGGAAGAACCGGATGGCACCCATAGCGGCACACCTAGAAATGATTTTATTTATCAAGAAAAAGGAAACGAAAGCGAGATTGTCGCTGGAGATGCTGGAGCCAAGGTAATGGAAATTTATAGCCCTATAAGGTTTGATTATCTAGAAAAAATGGGGGTTAATGAACTTCCTTCGGAAAATCAGGGAAGGGTTTCCAACAATGAACCGACCGTTGTTCCCAATAAGGTTTATGACCTTTTCGACATTCAGTTTACCCAATTAACCGAAGGGGTCTATGCAAGATTGGTTTCTGGAGGGGACATACAGCTAAGTTTTGTCTTGGCGGACCCAAATTCCAAGTCACCGGCACACATTCATCCAGAGGAGCAAATTACGGTTCTATTAAGGGGAACCCTAAAGCAAACCGTCTTGGACCAAGAGATGGGATTGAACCCTTACGATGTGATCCTTGTTCCTGGAAACGTAGTGCATTCTGGTGTAGCAGGCGAGTTGGGTTTTGATGCCCTTGATATTTTTTGGCCCGTTCGGGAAGATTATCTAGCCAAGCAACAGGCCGCACTTGAAAGATATCACGAAATCATACCCAAGGACGCACAGCCAGAATTGGTCATAGATGGTTCCAAAACAAAACCGCAACTGACCTTTAGTGAAGGTCCCAAGTGGATGGACGGGAAACTCTATTTTTCCAACATGTACTTCGACCAAAACTGGAACGCCGACCCCAAAAGGAGTTCCATTGTGGCATTGGAACCTGATGGAACACACCAAAATATTATGGAAGGTAAAATGCAGGCTAACGGATTGTATCCGTATAAAAATGGCAATTTATTGGTCTGTGACATGATTGGGCACCGGGTGGTGGAAATGACCACATCCGGGCAAGTGGTCCAAGTTATTGCCGACACCTATAACGGCAAGCCCATAGACGGTCCAAACGATATTATCACCGACACCAAGGGCGGCATCTATTTCACCGACCCCCAGTTTACGATGGAAGCGGAAAAATTCCAACCGGGCAGGGCCGTTTACTATATTTCCCCTGAAAAAGAAGTGACCCGCTTGGTGGAACCCAATGAATTTGCCATGCCCAATGGAATATTATTGACTCCCGACGGGAAAACGCTCTACATCAATAATTGTTATGATGACGAATCTTGGTATCCGGTAAACAGTTCAAAGGATAATTTTATTTGGGCGTATGATGTGAACGAGGACGGTACCATTTCAAACGGTCGGAAATTTGCAGAACTGCGTTTGACCGGCAACGTTTTGGACCGCAAAGGAAAATCCTCCAGCGCGGACGGGATGGCCATTGACACTATGGGAAATATTTATGTGGCCACCTATTTTGGGGTCCAGATTTTTGATTCCAAAGGTTCTTTTGTCGGCATGATCAATCTACCATCATTTCCGGTAAGTTTGGGTTTTGGAGATGAGGATATGAAAACGCTCTACATTGTCAGTTATGATAAGGTGTACAAGATTCGCACCAATAGAACAGGGTATGTCAATTATCTTTAAAGTGTCAATGACAATGTCTAATTCTGTACATCGTCGCCCATAACATCATAACCGCGCCATTTGAATTCCTTGCCAAGTCCTGATGCTGCTGGCCAAGCAATTTGGTGCTGATCACTGGCCACCCACTTTCTCCTGTTTTCCTCCGTATCAAAAGATATTTGAATCTGATAGTTGTATGTAGTAGGTTCCGCCTGTATTTCCTTGGCTAAATCCTGTGGAAAAAGCCGAAGTAGTTTTGAACTGAGATACCCGTCTTGGACAACCATGGCAGGGACGTAGATGGAATAGTACATTTCTTCAAAAGCCTTGGCATTTTCCTTTTCCACCACAAAATCCATTTGTAGGACCATGGCTTTGGGTGTTTCCAAAGGTTTGACAATTGACAATCCATTGTTTTTTGAAGCTGCAATACCAATTATTAGAATTTCAAGATTTTCATTTCCACTACTTGACCAAGCTATTTCTTCTCCCAAACCAGCATGGAACGAATCATCCTTTTGAATCTTTACCGTCTCAGCACCTACCGTTACCGACCCATTTCCGTTCATGATATAATACACTTCTTCAATACCTTCCAACAAATGTTTTTCCGTTGAACTGCCAGGTGGAATTACCAAGTGATCCACATAGTTCCAATCCGTTCTAAAAACTTCTGGACTAAAAATCCTTCCATACAAAACTCCTTTTCCACTATAAACATCGTTGTCTTGCTTCAGTTTATCCGTGTCCAATCGGGAAGAAACGAATGTCGGGACAACATCTTTTTTCGATCTGGCAAGATCATCCCCCAAATCAAACGCATCTCCTTGTGACTTGACTTCACTTACGGCAAAATTCAGCCATTTGAGCGGTTTATCAGATGCATTATAAATACCATGGGAATCTCCCAGTTTACAAGGAACCAAAGCTGGTCCCTTTATTTTTGATGTTCTACCATTAATGGTAAACTCAGCCTCTCCATCCAGAATAACATACATTTCTTCAATGGAATGGTGAAAGTGGTGACCAATACCCGATTTAGGCTGAATAACTCCAGAATGCAAGTACAAGAATTTGGTTGCCAGATCATTTCGCCCTATCAATTGGGTAAAACCCATTTTACCGGCACCGGCATGTACACTGGATAATTCCCTATACGTCGAAGGATCATTGTGAACCACTCTTTCATTAAGATTTTGGGCCATACAGATACTGCCCATCAAACAGAACAAAAAACTGAATATTGGTTTCATAATAATGTATTTGTATCTTTTCATATAGGCTACTTTTTGTCCGGTATACCATAAACCAGGTAGCCTTTTGCAACTGCTCCGGGCTTCTTGGAGTGGTCGTAACTATCGCTTCTAAAATTAGAGGTTGCATTGATTACCAAATATTCCTTGCCATCCAAGGTAAACATACTGGGTTGTGCATTGGTCTCATGACTCAGTGTAGTTTCCCATAGCACATCCCCATTTTCGGCATCAAGCGCATAAACCTTGCCCCCTTTTGCCGTGGCAAACACAATGCCCGTAGAGGTAATGACCATGCCTTTTCGCTGGGTACCATTGGGGGCTCCTTTGGTTTCGCCTCCTTGCGCATAAAGCGAATCAATACCAATAGGTCGGCGCCACTTAATGGTTCCTTCGTTCAGGTCATAAGCCACAATAGAGGACCAAGGTGGATCTATCAAACCGGGCCAATCCAGACCGTAATCCGTAGTATATTGGTCTTCTGGTTGTTCCACGCCTTCAGGATAATCCTGCATTGGGGCTCCTCGCTTTAAATCTGGTGGAATAGTCACCCCTCCTGAAGCTACGACAGGGCCATCTACTGATTCTGCTTGTTGATTGCTTCTTCTAAAACTTCTGCGTTCAGGGTCTCCTCCTATATAACGGAACAAGGCTTTCAAGGAAGCTTCATCCACATGCACCAGACCGGGCATTACACCTTTTCCATTGATCACTGTATTTCTGAATTCTTCGTAGTACATATGATGCCCCAGATTCTTTAGGGAGGGTCCTGCCCCACCCTCCATATTGGAACCATGGCAGGCAATACACGAGGAGCCATAAAGGGATTTGACCTTGTCCACATCATTTTCCGTAAGCTCGTTTTTTGGTGGTTCCACCTTGCTCAATCTGTAAGTCGATGCATATTCCTGGGTCATTATGTACATCATTCCATTGCGAGGGTCGGCCGCTGTGTTTCCATAATTGGCACCACCCAAAGCCCCTGGCATCATAATGGTCTCGTATTTATCTGAGGGAGGTACGTACAATCCTGTTTTTGCAGAATCCAATCTTTTGAGCCAATCCTGCCGAAGACTATCCGAAAAATAAGGGTTCAAGTTTTCTTTGGTCACCTCATGTCTCGTAAAACTCGGAAGTGAGGTGATGGGTTGGGTGGGCCAAGATTCCTCCCCTGGCATTTCGCTTTTGGGAAACGGTTTTTCCTCTATGGGAAATAGTGGTTCCCCGGTTACCCTATCAAATACAAAAACAAAACCATGTTTGGTAGCAATGGCCACTGCATCCACTTTTTTGCCATCTTTGTCCACTGTGAGCAATTGTGGTGCCGGTGACAGGTCATAGTCCCAGAGATCATGGTGCACCGTTTGGTAGTGCCAGAGCCTCTCCCCCGTTTTTGCATCAAGGGCCACCAAAGAGTTGGCGAAAAGATTACTTCCCAACCGATCAGCGCCATAATAATCATAGGTTGGCGAACCGATGGGCAAAAAGGCAATTCCACGTTCCGTATCTACCGATATTTCGCTCCATACGTTGGCACCTCCTACATATTTATAAGCATCCTTAGGCCAAGTTTCATATCCATATTCCCCGGGATGGGGTATGGTGTGAAAAATCCACTCCATTTTACCGGTAACCACATTATAGGCCCTTACGTGACCAGGTGGAGAAAAATAGGCCTCCCCGGGCGCGGACCCCAGTATCAACAGATTTTCGTAGATAACACCCGGCATCATGGGCTGTATCCTTGTTATGGATGTTGGATCTCTATCTAAACCTTCCCTAAGATCAACATAGCCATTGTTGCCGAAATCCATAACAGATTTTCCAGTAACGGCATCAATCGCCTGAATGGAATTGTTCAGCGTGAACAGTAATCTTTTGCTTTTTTTGTCCTCACTTTCCCAATAATTGATACCTCTTCGGGTAATTCCCGGTAAATCCGCATGTATCCAAAGTTCTTCACCCGTTTTGGCATTGATGGCAATAAGGGAGCTATTTTTCCCGAGAACGTACATGGTACTGTCCACAATAATGGGGCTGAAAAAATAAAAACGATCATCTCCCGACGGGTAGCTCCACAACAATTCCATTTGCTCAACATTAGACTTGGTGATACTGGGCGACTCGAAAAACTTGGATTGGTCTGGACTACCTCCATAGTGTGACCATGTGATGTGTTCAGCAACTACGTTTGAATGGTTCCGACATCCCAATATAGTAGCCAAGATTATCAGCATGGTCGAGATAGGTCTCGACGTAGAAGTGAATTTAGTAGTTGACATTGTTCTCGATGAAAAGTCCATTATACCAAGTTTTCATACACTCGGCAGGGCAAATGGCATTTGTCAAAATTTGATAGGTTTAGGTTTACCAAGTTCTTTTCTTCAAAATTTCTTGAATCTGCTCTCTGGAAACAGGAAGCTCATCAATATGTTCGTTGAGCCACTTGCTAAAATCCTTTTCGATTTCATCGGACCAACGCGTATCAATCTGTCCGGCAGTATAGGTTCCTTCTTTGATACGTTGATGTCCGAACATATCACGTAAGCGAACAACTTCGGAAGTTGTCGCCACTTTTTCTGCCAAATGGGCCGGTATAAAGGTGACCACCCCCATTTTGCCCAAAACAACATCCCCGGGCATTACGGTTACGGTTCTAATCCTTGTAGGTTGATTGATTCCGATGAGCATCGTGTTCAAGTCCCCCGGGGGATTATGGTGGGAAGCGTCGTAACTGGTGTAATAGGAAGTAAAACCGCCAATTTCCATGAGTCCTTCCACATCCCTTAGTGCGCCATCATAAACAATTCCGTTACCTGTTTTTGCAAAAATGGCGTTACCCACGTTGTCACCAATTGTTGGGCCATCCTTGTCCGCACCAAATTGGTCGGCTACATAAACATCTCCCTTCACCAAAATATCCACGGGCCACGTATTCTGTCCTCGTTTTCCCTGGGCCTTACCACGATCATCGATGGCTTTCCAAACATCGGGGCGACCAGGCATAAAGGTTGCCGTGACAGCACGCCCGACCAAAACACTATCTGGATTTATCATTTTCCAGTCCTCTGCGATTTGATATCGATAGCCTTCGTTTTTCATTACGGCCCAAGCCTCTTCCACACTAACGGATTTTATCCTTTCCAATAATGCATCCGAAACTTTTGGCCTTCCATCATCAAAGCGTTCTCCTTTCCATTCCGGGGTTAAAAAAATAAGTTCTTCCTTACTGATCTGTTGACCTATCAATTGGGTTGCCAGACCAACAAGAACCATTAGGATCATATACTTTTTTCGTAACATAATAGTATCTGTTTAATGAGTTATCGATTATTCAAAAAATGGTATTCCCTCGGGCGCATATTTTCTCATGGCCTCTTCATTGATGTCTACTCCAATACCTGGTTTGTCCGAAACCTTTACAAAACTGTCCTTCACCCAATCCCCTTCATCATAGGTCACAATTTCCTTAAACATGGAATCGGTGTGGAAATAGGATTGCCACTCCATTAAATGGAAATTAGGTACAGAGGCGCAAACATGGGCACATGCCATGGCCCCCAAAAACGAGGCTACCATATGTGGTGAAAAAGGCACATAATAAAGATTCGCAAGATTGGCGATTCTTTGTCCTTCTCCCAGTCCACCACACTTTTGCAGATCTGGCATTATAATATCCACGCCATTATCCAATAATTGTTTAAATCCGTGACCTAAGTATACGTTTTCACCTGCAGAAATGGGCGTACTGGTTTCCTCTGCCAGCGTTTTAAAAGCGTCGAAGTTCTCTGCCGGAATTGGCTCTTCCAACCATGTTAGATTCAAATCTTCTACTTTTTTGGCAATGGTCTGGGCGGTCACATGATCATATCGTCCATGCATATCCACACATAGATCAATTTTTGGTCCTACCGCTTCCCTGACCGCAGCAAGTTGGTCATACATTCTTATAATTTCCCCAGGGCTGGCTGTCCAATTATAGCGATCGTATTTATCAGGGTCACTGGCATAATCCAAGTCGAATTTCAATGCATTGAAGCCCCAATTTTTAATGGCGTCCTTGGCCGCGGTAGCGAAATCATCGGGTGAAGGGAACCGAACACGGTATAAAGCGGTATCACAATATACCCTTACTTTATCACGGAACTTACCTCCCAACAATTGATAAACGGGCAAATCAAGTGCCTTACCCGCCAAATCCCATAAAGCGGTCTCTATCGCAGAAAGAACAGCTACGTATGCCCCTGATTGCCCACCACCGAAATGACCTGCACGACGAATGTCTTCAAATATTTTATGGACATTGAACGGATTTTGGTCCCTCAAAAAAAATCCCATTCTTTTGACCAAGTGGTAGGTTCCGGGCACGGCATCCACGCCCTCTCCGCAACCATAAATTCCCTGATTGGTGTGTATTTTAACAAACAATCCGCTTCCTCGTCTAATATATCCGCATTTAACATCCGTGATTTTTAAATCAGATGGTGCGGATAATTTTGGATTTTTATCTATTGCTTTTTGATATTCTGAACCATATGTCGCTGATGACACCATTCCCAATCCTGCACTGGCCATGATTGATTTGGATATAAAAGATCTTCTTGAATTTTTCATAATTTGAGAATTTTTTTAAAATGGATAAAATATTATTTTAGTTGACTACTATAGGTTTAGGGGGGTCAGGGGTAGGCTTTCTATGCCAGTATGAGGCCAAGATTGAGCCGGTGATGTTCATCAGAGGTCCAAATACTGCGGGTGCCAATCCCATCGTGGCAATTTTACCCAAACTGTTTGCTATACCTGATGCCAATCCTCCGTTTTGCATTCCCACTTCAATGGCAATGGTCCTGGCATCCCTTTCGGACATCCTAAAGAGCTTTGCGTACCAATATCCCAGTAAATACCCAAAAATATTGTGCATCAACACCAGCAACATCAACGTTCCACCGATTTCCAAAAGGCTGTCCCTACCCGCTGCAGTAATGATGGTAATTATAAGCCCAATTGCCAACATGGATATTAAGGGCATTGCCCTACCCAACCATTTAGTGTTATTGCCAAATAGTTTATTAAACAATAGTCCGGCCCCAATGGGTAGAATGATCATCTTTATGATACTCCACATCATGGTTAACACATCAATTTCAATGAACTCCCCAGCGAATAACTTCATCATTAAAGGCGTAAGAAATGGTGCCAAAAGTGTTGCGATGGAAGTAATGGTTATCGAAAGTGCGACATTTGCCTTGGCCAAAAAAGCCATTACGTTGGAGGCCACACCACTGGGAGAACAGCCTATGAGCACTATTCCTGCCGCAATTTCTGGTGGAAAGTTACTGATCTGTGCCAAAAAATAGCCCATTAGCGGCATTACGACCAATTGTGCCGAAACTCCGATCACCACCCCTTTTGGGGATTGAAATATGGCGGCAAAATCTTTGATACTCATTGTTGTTCCCATACCGAACATGATAATCTGTATCAAAGGAATTATGAGTGCCGTGAATTTGAAATCACCAATTTGGGTAAAGTAATCAGGAAAATAAAGTGCTGCCGTCACCCCTGCAAAAATCATGGTTGTGAAAATCAATCCCTTCATTTTTTCGTACCCGTTAAACCCGAAGGCCAACAAAGCAAAAAATCCAAGGATAAATGGTCCAGCTTGATCGATATGGCCCATGATGACCATTCCAATTATAACGATGAAAAGCAGAGCTGCCAACCCTAATGCTATAGAATAAATACTTATCTTTTTCAAAATAGGAGAGATTTAAAGTTTATAGGCCTGTCTTGCCAGCAATTTCCATTGTTTGCCTTCTTTTTGAAAAACCAACAGACAACCAATATTCACTGTCGCGGGTGTACCATTATTCGTTCCTTCTCCCTTAAAAATATGGCGTACTACACCGGTTTTACCAGAAGTTGTTATGGTTTGATCTACCGGGGTTATCGAAGAAAATTGGAAACCACCATTTAAAACACCGTCCACGTATTCCTTTTTGTTCTCTATCTTACCGCTAGAGTGGCCGTAGGTTAGACTTTCCATAGTCAATTCTTCCAGTTTATCTTTGTTTCTATTGACCATGGCTTTGTAAAGTTGACTTACGGCATCATCGATTTTTTTGACTTCGGCAGTATTTTTTTGGGCCACTAAAGTGGTGGAGAAACAAAGAAGTATTCCTAAAAAACAGTGTTTTGTTATGGTTGAAAATTCAATAAGGTATTTTTTCATTCTATTGGTTTTATGCTGGCAGTTATCTATTGTTTTTTAGATGCCATATAATCATTGAGTTCTTTTCTGGACATGGGTAACTTGCTATCTGGATATTCCTTTAGCCAGTTTTCGAAATCTGTATTGATCTCTTCCGTCCATTTCGTGTCTATCTGTCCTGCGGTGTATTTTTTCTCCCGTAATCTTTGGAACCCAAACAGATCGCGCAGGCCTACGATTTCAGAAGACAGTACCAATTCCGAAGCCAAATGTGAAGGAATAAAAACGGTACCATGCCGGTTCGCCAAAACCACATCGCCCGGTAATACGGTTGCCCTTCCAATTCGGATGGGCATATTAATACTGGTCAACATTTCCTCCTGCAGATAAGAAGGATCCGCACCTTTGTGCCAGCCATTGAATCCCTCAATATCCAAGAGCCCTGCGACATCCCTTACGCCACCGTCAAAAATTACCCCGTTTTTGGAATTGGTATAAATGGCATTTCCTAAATTGGAACCGATCAGCGTGCCATCTATAATTCTTCCATAGCCATCTGCCACGTAGACGTCTCCAGGCACTAATTGTTGAATGGGCCATGAATTGCTTCCTCCAATGGTATCCCGTTTCTCCTGTGCGCCTTTAAGTTTCACCAACTGCTGATAGTCTGGTCTAAGTGGCATATATTGTGCCGTTACCACCCTACCGGTCATGGCTCTCTCTGGATGGATTATTTCCCATTCACCTTCATATTGGTTGTTATATCCCTTTCTTCTTAAAAAGCCCCAGGCCTCTTCTATTTGAATATTTTTCATTCTTTGCAATAAGGCATCGGAAACCTTTGGCCTTCCGTCCTCAAAACGCTCTCCGGTCCAGTTGGAGGTCAATTCCATAATGTATTCCGGTGAAGCGGTAACTCCTTGCGGTTTGGCATAAAAAAAAGCAAGAAAGCAACTTAGCCCCAATACCATCCTTAAATTTCTCATGTTCTATATTTTTTAATTTTCCTTTAAAAGGGATCCGTTCTTCACTAATTCCCTACTGTGTTAAGTTGGATAGGAAACCCCCGTTAACACGGGAGTTCTCCCATCAACTTAAACTAAATCAAACTAACTCAAACTAAATCCAAACTTGTCCCTACTACAGGGTCAATGATAATCTATTGGCACATCCTCATTCAGTAGGATGTTACCACCTTTATTCGTTAACTATAAGTTCTATCGTGGGAACGAAGCTCGTTCCATTCCTCGGTAGATTTAAAGAATGTTTTATCCGAAGGATGTAAATGCGCCTTCACCACTTCTTCATCCAACTCTATCCCCAAACCTGGTGCGGTAAGTGGAACCGTGGCAAAACCTTTATCGATCATCTTAAAACCTCCAACCGTTTTTACCAGACTTTCCCACCATGGCACATCCACCGAATGGTGCTCCAGAGCCAAAAAGTTTTGGGTCGCAGCCGCACAATGCACATTGGCCATAAAGGAAACAGGTGTGCCTGCTTGGTGCATGGCCATTCCAATTCCAAATTCCTCTGCATAATCACCAATCCGTTTTGTCTCCAAAAGACCACCTGATGATGCTAAGTCTGGGTGTACAATATCAACCGACCTGTTATGGATGATGGGCTTGAAGTTCTCCAAGAAATGGATATCCTCACCTGTGGTGGTAGGCGTTTCCAGAGCTTCGGAGATGGTTCTCCACTGCTCTGTGTATTGCCATGGCACCATGTCTTCCAACCAAGCCAGTCTAAATTTGTCCAGCGCTTTTCCTAAACGGATTCCATTGTTAAGGTCGAAGTGTCCGTAGTGATCGGTGGAAATTGGAACTTCCCAACCTACCATTTCCCTAACATCCGCTACGCGTTGGGCCAACATTTCAAGGCCTTTCTCCGTAATCTGGATTTGGGTGAAGGGATGCATGGTGTTACCGTAGGACATATAGTTCCTGGCATCTCCCCACTGGGACAAACGACCGTTGTCATCTCTCCAGAATTTATCATTCACCAAGGTTCCGGAATCTGGTGGAAGTGAAGAAATAGCCACATCCATTTTCAACCAGGTATACCCTTGGGTATTCATTCTATAGTCGATCAGCTTCTTTTGTTCCTCGGAGCTTCTTGCCTGGGGCGTATCAGCATAAAGTCTTACCTTATCGCGATAGCGTCCTCCCAGCAATTGCCAAGCGGGTACATTGTAGGCCTTGCCACAAATATCCCAGAGTGCCATTTCCACCGCACAAACCCCGCCAGCTTGCCTGGCAGGTCCCCCAAATTGTTTTATACTCTTGAATATTTTCTCGACATTACAAGGATTTTTACCCAAAATCCTACTTTTAAGAAATAGTGCATAACGTACGTCTGCGGCGTCCCTTACCTCACCAAGACCATAGATTCCTTGATTGGTCTCTATCTTGATTATGGCCGTCCCGCCCATCACATTTGTGAGGGCATACCTCATATCGGTAATCTTGAGTTCCGAAGGGGCGGACATACGGCTGACCTTGGATGTGGTCTGTGCTATGGTTTCCTCGATGCCCAGTCCAACCATACTGGTCATTGCAATGCCTCCCAATGCGGTTTTTTTCAGAAAGCTTCTTCTGTCATCCGCGGTTTTTGGGTTCTCAATTTCTGCCTGCCTCGCCAACCTAAGGTCTCTTTCTTCTTGCTTGTTCTTGGCTATGATTTGTTTTAATACTGATTTCATTCTTTATTCCTTTTTGATAATATCGGTTTCTAATTAATCCACATCCCACCAAACCTTGGTATCCAAGTTATCGGGTCCCATTCTGGAAACCGCTTCTTGAAGGTTTGCCTGATTTACAGCTATCTCGGCAGGAGGATAAGTCAACCTATTTATGAAATCTCCTGTGATATCCTGGGCAGGATATGGGTTGGGCGTCAAATCCGGATACCCGGACCTTCTAAAATTGGCGAACAACTCCGGTCCGTTCAAAAAGGAAGCCACCCAGTATTGTGTATTGATCTCCTCAACGGCATTGGCCAGGTTCAAGGGGTTGGCAGCTATATAAGAATCAATATCAGTTCCAGCAATGGCCACACTTTCACCATAGGCCGCTACCTGCTCCATATGTCCGCGTATCCCATTTTCGTAATACTCGGACGGGTCGCCCGCTACCCATCCATTGACGGCGGCTTCTGCCAATAACAATTGGGTCTGTGCATAGGTGCAGAGAAACATTGGCGACGACTGGGCACCGTAGGTAAACCGATCCACTTGTGAAAAGTCATAGAAACTGGCAAGTCCTTCACTGGTCGCAACAGTGCCAATGGTACTGTTGTCATACCCCATGGGCATCCCTATTTGATCATCAGCATCCTTGGAGGCAATTGCCTCGACTTGGTCCGGTCCCGATGCAGCACCCACATATCTGATTGCCAACGAAGCCAATCTTGGATCATCGTTATTATATAAGTAATCCACGAATACATCCGTTAAATAGAAGTTGTTGGCTTCCGTTCCATTAAAGGTAAAACTGTATGGATTGGTGAAATTGTTATCGTGCCTGACCACAAAGTTATCATCATTGGACTCCATAACCCCTCCGTTAAAGCCACTTTGAACGGTCTGTTGTGCCAAGGTGGGATCTACATTTGAAAGTCGCATACCCATCCTGACCAAGAGGGAATTGGCCAATTTTCTCCACTGGTCCAAATCTCCTGCATACATGGCTTCTCCACTTTCGGCAGGAGCTGAATCGCTCAACGCGTCCCTTGCCTCTGTCAATTCATTGATCAAATCCGGATAAATCTGTTCCTGGGGATCATAACTTGGCAGTACCACCTGCTCGGACAAGCCCTTACCTGCTTCAAAATAGGGGATTTCCCCGTATTCATCAGTCAATACCATGAAAGCATAGGCTTCCAAGATACGGGCCATCTGCAATAAATTGGAACGGTCCGATTCTTCAGTATTAAGCTGAAGAATAACGTCACTGGTATGTTTTATGACATTTTGATAATATGCATCCCACTGGTTACCGGTATTGTTACGGTTATCCTGATTATAGTTGGCTCCGGCCACAAATCCCGAATTGGGTGTAACAATTTGCTGTACAATCGCTTCATCGTAGTAGATATTGGTACCACTTGGGAAGGAAAGTCCAACGATTGCATTGTTCAACAAGAACACTGGGTCTATACTTTCACTTGTTGGATCTACAGTGTTGGTATTGAGTTCATCAAAATTTTCTTCGCATCCCAATAGACCTATGAGGATTACAAAGATTATGATTCTATTCCCTATATTTTTCATGATGTCTTATTTAGAATTTGACGTTTAGGTTAAATCCGATACTTCTCGTGGTCGGTACACCTGTGGATTCCAGTCCAGAAACGTTGTCCGAACTATACGCAAAGGAGTCGGGATCAATATTGGGGACCCATTTTTTAAGTATCGCCACATTGTTTGCGACCAAGCTCAGGGTAACCCCTTGTACAAAGGAGTCCTCTGGAATGAGCTTTTGGAAATCATACCCTACGGTGATCTGCCTCAATTTCCAGAATCCAGAATTGTACACAATGGGCTCTATCAATTGCTGTGAGCGCACAACTTCCCAATAAGTTTGGGATTCTGTTGCAACAGTATTGGGTTCTCCCGCTTGGTTTACACCATCTCCGATAACCCCGGTATCCCTACCAGGAAGGGTCATTTTATGGAGACCATGTCTAACGGCATTGAAGTTGGTACCGGAAATCATCTTACCGCCCAATTTGAAATCAATCAAAAAGGAGAAGTTGAAATCCTTGTAACGTACGGTATTTGTAATACCACCAACCCATCTGGGCAATGCACTACCAAAAAATTTGATGTCGTCCGACCTTAAAGGTCTTCCATCATTTGCAAATATTTGTCTTCCTTGGTCATCGAACTTATAACCAAAACCGGCCAATTGACCGATTTCCTTGCCTACCACTTGGTAGAGATAACCGTTAAATACGTGGTTCCCCACCAAAATACTCTCTCCCTCCTCATCACTAAGCAGGCTGATTACTTTGGTTTTATTGTAGGATGCATTGAAATTAAAATCCCATCTTAGGTCATCATTACGAATTGGTGTCAAATTCAATAACATTTCAATACCGTCACTCCTACTTTCACCACTGTTGATCAACTGGCTTATAAATCCTGAAGAATTGGAAATCTGAGCGGGTATGATCTGATCTATTGTGGTCTTACGGTATACAGCCACATCCAATCCGACCCGGTTATCGAACATTCTTAGATCGACACCTAGTTCTGTTTCTTTCACCCTCATTGGGCGGAGATTGGGATTGGGCAGTATGGATGTATTGGCTCCGGCAACCGGCTTGGGTGATCCATCCGGTCCTGGGAAGAAGTTGGCGTTGATATCATAGAATAGTGCGTCAGAATAAGGATTTACGTCCGTATCGCTGCCCACTTCGGCATAGGCGGCCCTGAACTTACCAAGCGTCAACCATTCTGCACTATCACCCAACAGATTGGAGAATAGTACACTACCTGAAACGGAAGGATAAAGAATACTTCGATTTGCCTCAGAGAGTGTTGAAAACCAATCGTTACGGGCAGTACCACTTAAAAAATAAGTATCTTGATAAGATAGGTCAACTGCTCCGTACAAGGAGTTGATACCTCTCTCGGACAATGAATAGGTCGGGTCCTTCACCCTACCGTTTTGTACAGTATACAGGTCACGGATCACAAAATCAGTCACATCAACCCTATTTAAATCTTGTCTTCTTCTCATCTGGTTGCCTCCCAAATTGTATGAGACCCCAAAATCTTCACTTACATCAACATTTCCTGAAAGCAGGAAGTCGACGTTGGTTTCACGGTAACTTCTTGCGGTTTGGGTAAAGGTTCCATTAAAGAAAGGGGCTGGTGCCGCAGGTCTGGAAGCTTGTCCGGTGGGATACCCATTAAATTGTTGGGAACGCGACCAATAGTCCTGCCCTACCCGTATCTGCCCTGTAAGCCATGAAAGAATTTTATAGCGTGCGGCAACGTTACCGAATATTCTATCTCTCCGTATTTCGTTGAACTGTTCGGAAAGCGTAAAATATGGATTGGTACGGTTTCTGAACCTGCTGTATACAAATTCGTTCCCATTCTCATCAAGCTTTTTCTCCTCCAATAAATCAAAAGGCATGGAATTGGCCATATTATAAAGGGCCACCGGGATAGTATTGTCCTGTTGGCCTACGTTGGGCGGGTTTATGTTTTTCTCGTAGGAATAGTTGACATGGGCCTCAACGCTAAGCTTGTCGGACAGGTCATAATTTGCCCCAAAGTTTACCGTCTTCCTGTTGAACTCGTTATTGGGGGTGATGCCTTTACTCCCTAGATTGGAAAGTGAAAGGTTGAACCCTCCTTTTTCTGATCCACTTGAAATGGATACGGAATTGGTGATGTCCAGACCACTTCTATAAAACTTTTTGATTCTGTCGTAAACCGGAACATAAGGAACTTCCACACCATCAAAAAGAACCTGTGTCATTCCCGGTTGAAAACGTTCCCCGAAGGACCATTGTCCGGATGTGGGATTGGCCGATGTAGGCCTCACTCCGTTCTCTCCTTGCCCATACTCATACTGATAGTCTGTAAAATCCAAAGGGGTATGGTCGGTTATATTAAGGTTATAGGTAACCCCTATTCCTTGTTGACGCCCACGTGACTTCGTGGTGATCATGATAACACCATCCTTTGCCCTAGATCCATAAAGCGCTGCACCAGTGGCCCCCTTTAAGATGGTCATGCTTTCTATATCGTCTGGATTGATACTGGAAAAACCATCACCACCATCAGAATAGACCCCATCACTATTGGTGCCCACTTCTGTACTGGTACTTCCCGGGCTTGTACCGAAGGAAGTATTGTCTATTGGCACACCATTTACCACTATTAGGGGATTATTGGTACCGGAAATTGAGGATTGACCTCTGATCCTAACTTTTGATGATCCACCTGGTCCTGAACTCAATGAGGATATATTCACACCTGCTACCTTGCCCTGAAGGGTGTTCATAAAGTTGGAAGACCTGTTCACATTGACCTCTTCAGCATCAACCTGAGCAATGGAATATCCCAATTTCTTGGTTTCTTGCTTGATTCCCAAAGCAGTTACCACGACCTCGTTCAAGTTCTGGGTATCTTCTTGCAATACTATATCAAGGGTAGTGGATCCACCAACCGGGACTTCTTTTCTTGTAAACCCGATGGAACTGACTATCAAAACGGCATTGGTATTCTGAACAGTTATCTGATAAACCCCGTCAAAGTTGGCGGCAACACCATTGGTCGTGCCCTTTTCTATCACAGATGCCCCTGGTATGGGTACACCATTGGAGTCCGTAATTACACCTGAAAGTGTGGTTTGGAAGTCATCATCAGGAGATGGGGAAAGACTTGATTCTGCCGGAGCTACATCGATTGCGTTTCTAGTCTTTAAAATAATTTGTTGTTTGTTAAAAAGATAAGAAACATTAGTTCCCTGGAAAAGTTGGTCCAGTATTTCAGTGATCAATTTTTGGTCTACATTGATAGAGACCTTTCTGTGAGCATTTACTTTTTTGTTGTCATAAAAGAACTTGAATTCTGAAACAGATTCAATCTGTTCGAACACTTGCATGATTTCTACATTTTTCATGTCCAAACTGAGTTTGGTATTTTGGGAGTAGGAATTTGCATGTGTCGAAAAAAAGGAAACTATCAAGAAAAGTGCAGTTAGTTTCACCGTCAGCGACAAGTTGTTTGTTAAACAAGGCAGAGTGCTCTTGATGTAATTTTTCATACCTTTGTAATGTTTTTAGTTAACTTATTTTTTTGAGTTAATAATCTCAAATCGGGAAGGTGTTGCAGCATCTCCCGATTTTTTTTTGTGCATTTATTTCATAGGCGTATAACTGGTTTTTGGTTATTTATTCTAAGATGATTATCTGGTTGTTTTCTATCACGTAATCAAAACTTGTTTCGGATGTGAAAGTGCTGAGCACTTCCTCGATAGTTTCCACATCAAAAGTGGCAGTGAACACCCTATCTTCCATTTTTTTATTCCTGTTCTCTATGATTACCCCATAGTGCCTTTCAAGTTTTTTCTCTATATCCTTAAACTTCATTCCTTTAAGTACAAGTTTGCCTTGCATCCAACTGGTGTGTAATTCGGTATCAACTTTTTCTACGCTTATTTTTTTATCCGTGGGCTGCCATGAAGCCATCTCCCCAGGGACAAGCAATGTGGAATCGTCCTCGTTGTAATCCGTTCCCGATTCATAGACCCTGACAGATCCTTCAACCAATACCGTTTTTTCATCTATATCCCCAGGATAGGAGGAAACATTGAACTGGGTTCCCAAAACACGTATATCCAATGATTGCGAAGTGACAATAAATGGGCTATTCTCATTTTTCTCAACATGAAAGAATGCTTCACCGATCAAGGTGACTTTTCTGTTTTGTCCTTTGATAAATTTAACCGGATACATTAAGGTCGAACCTGCATTAAGATGTACGGTAGTCCCATCTGATAATACGATTTTGAATGTTTTTCCATTTGGAATATGTAGCGTATTGTATACCAACTCGCCATCATCTTCATCAAAATTATTCTGGGAATAGTCGACCATACCATCAGCTTTATTGCCCAATAAATCGCCATCTTTTGTTACAATTGCAGTAGAACCTGATTGAGAGAGGATTCGGGTTTCTCCATTCCCCAGTTCCAACGTAATAGCTGTTGGGTCATGCTCCACCTCTACCAATTCCTCCATATAAAATGACTTATAAAGAAGAGATAACACGACCACACCAGCGAAAACTGCCGCATAACCCATAAAACTTGAATAAGAAATCGTTAAACGCTTGTTGGATTTATTTGTATGAAGTGCATGTTGAATTTTTTCCCAAGCCTCTTGTGAATCAAGATGATGTATATTTTGCAGTTCTTTGGATTTATCCTGCAAATTTGTGAGCCTTTGAAAGGTCAAAATATTTTCATCATCTTCAGACAACCATTTTTCAAATAGAATTTCTTCTTCTTCGCTTATGGGCCCTTTTAATTTTTTAAGGATAATTTCTACGATCAATTTGGTCTTTGTTTATAGCGATGATGACATATCATCTACTTATAAGACCTAAAAAACTGAAAAGAGGGTAGTGAAAATATTATATTTTTATATAATTTTTTATAAATATGACATTTTAAGATGTCTAAAAATGGATATTTCTCAAATTTAAGCGAAGCATCTTAAAAGACTTTTTCAAATGATACTTTACGGTATTGACAGTTACCCCCATAATTTCTGCCGCTCCTTTATATTTGATTCCTTCTATAACACAAAGCTCAAATACCTTTCTATTTTGTACCGGCAAGGATTCCAACTCTTTAAAAATTGTTTCAGAAATCTCTGATTGGATCCACTCATTCTCATAGGAAGGTACATAAGTAGTGGAATGGGACATATCGAAAGTTCGTTGAGAATTTTTAATTTTTTTTAAACTTTCATTTCGTACAGCAGTATTGATGTAGGGCTTAAAATTCTCAATAGTTGTATGCTCATTTTTCTGTAATAGCTTGGTGAAAACTGTTTGTACCACATCTTTTGCATCATCCAAATCTTGCACATAACTATAAGATAACAAACACCATTCTTGGTAATGCTCAAGAAACATTTCTTCCAAATTTTTAGTGTTTATCATTTCTGTAATTATTATGAACTTGGTTAATAAAGCTTAATGATTATGGTAGAAAAAAGAAATTTGAATACATTATAATTAATTGTATATTTTACACTTTAAACAATAGCAATTTATCAAATTGTTGTTATTTGTGCAAAAAAAATATGATAATTACAAATAAAAAACATCGTATTGCCATTTTCGCACTCAAGTAATATTGCAGTCGCTCAAACTGAAGAGACAAAACTTATAACTGGGTGTTATTAAAATCAAAATTTTCCATGAAAGACCTGTTGATGAACCGTAGCATTACAAATGAAGGCATTTGGATAGGAAGATGCCACGTACCACCTGAAAGAGCCTATAACAATATCGAAGGGCCCCATGTAATTTGGGTACATAAAGAATGGGTATATGATCTATCTCATTATTTCAAATCTACCGGAGAGCTCATCAATTCAATCAACTACAAAGAAATATTGAATGTAAAAGATCCAAACATTACAAAAGTGGGAGCTTTTGAAGAAATTTTGGAAAATTCATTCTATCATCAAAAAAATGATGCCAAGCCATTTTTACTCTCTCCTAACGACACCCAGGCCGTAAAGGCCTGCGGGGTTACTTTTATAAAAAGTTTATTGGAAAGAGTAATTGAGGAGAGAGCAAAAGGAGAACCTCAATTGGCCATACAACTAAGGGACGAGATTACCGCTGTCATCGGGGAGAGTCTTAACAATATAGTACCCGGCTCCAAACAGGCAATTAGTTTAAAAGATGAATTAAAAAAAAGGGGGATCTGGTCCCAGTACCTGGAAGTTGGTATTGGCCCCAATGCAGAAGTATTCACTAAAAGCCAACCTTTTTCGTCGGTTGGGTTTGGTGCCGAGGTAGGCGTGCTCAGCGATTCCAAATGGAATAATCCAGAACCTGAAATAGTTTTGGTGGTCACCAATTCCGGCAAAATAGTGGGAGCAACTTTGGGCAATGATGTGAATTTACGGGACTATGAAGGCAGAAGTGCTTTATTATTGGGAGAAGCAAAAGACCAAAACGGATCTTGTGCCGTTGGCCCCCTGTTCAGATTGTTTGATGACTCTTTTTCATTGGAGGATGTAAAAAGTGCCAAGGTATCCTTAACTATTACCGGGAGTGATGGTTTTGAACTAAAAGATGCTAGTGATATGGGAGAAATAAGCAGGTCGCCCGAAGAATTGGTAAAGCAAGTAATCAATGAGAACCATCAGTATCCCGATGGATTCGTTCTTTTTTGTGGAACCATGTTCGCCCCAACTTTGGATAGAAATGAAAAAGATATGGGATTCACCCATAAACCACAGGACAGAGTGATTATTGAATCACCTAAACTGGGGACACTAGTGAATTGGGTCAACTCGGCAGATAAGATTCCTAATTGGAATTTCGGAATCAATGCTTTTGTTGACTACTCCTTAAAACGGTTACAAAAAAAGAACTAATGGTACGTATGTTGAAATACCATCAGAGCCAAGGATACAGACCTTTCCGATGTACGGATTTGGGCCACGACAAAAACCGCTTGTCCAAAACCTCTTTTGAAATCAAAGAAGCTTCGGGCGAATCATTTTCATGGCTTTGACCTATAAAACCCTTTACTAATTAATAAGATAAAAAATAAAAAAATGATATCAGGTAAAAACTATATCGGTTCAAAAGTATCGGCAAATGGCGAGAGAACATTCAAAACCTTTAATCCAAAAAGCAACCAAACTACGGCTTGGACCTTCTATGAAGCTTCCTCGGCGGAAATTGACGAAGCAGTTGACTTGGCAGCGCATGCATTTCAGGAATACAAACAATTTTCCGGTGTCAAGAAAGCAGGTTTTCTAAGGGCCGTGGCCGAAGAAATTGGAAATTTGGGCGACGAGTTAATTGAGACCTATATGCAGGAATCTGGACTTCCCGAAGGTCGTGCCTTGGGAGAACGGGGCCGCACTATGGGACAGCTCAATGCATTTGCCACATTGTTGGAAGAGGGTTCCTGGACCGATGCGACCATAGATACCGCACTTCCCGAACGTGAACCTATACCCAAAGAAGACATACGAAAGATGTTGATACCAATCGGCCCCATAGTAGTCTTTGGATCCAGTAATTTTCCTTTCGCCTTCTCTACTGCCGGTGGTGATACGGCAAGTGCCCTGGCAGCGGGGTGTCCTGTCATTGTAAAGAGCCATCCCATGCATGCGGGAACCGGCGAACTTGTTGCGTCGGCCATTATAAAGGCCGCAGAAAGAACAGGAATGCCTGATGGAGTTTTTTCAAACTTGAACAGCAGTGGAATCGAAGTCGGAGAAAGATTGGTTACCCACCCAAAAGTAAAGGGGGTAGGTTTTACCGGAAGTATCCGTGGAGGAACGGCACTTTATAATTTGGGTACACAACGGGAGGAACCCATACCTGTTTTCGCAGAAATGGGGAGTGTGAATCCAGTTATTGTGCTTCCCTCTGCCTTGGAACACAAAAAGAATCATTGGGCCTCCCAATATGCCAACTCTATTACTTTGGGGTCTGGCCAATTTTGTACCAATCCCGGCTTGTTGATCGGACTCAAAGGAAAGGCTTTGGACAATTTTGTTTCCACATTGGGCGAACAACTGACGCTTTTGGATCCATCGAGCATGTTGCATCCGAACATACATAAAAACTATGAAAAGGGACGAAAGGAAATCTCCGGTCATGAAAAAGTATCCGTTGTGGCGGAGTATGGGAAAGAATTGCCTCCAAATTATGGCAGGCAGCAATTACTTACCGTAAGCGGAAAGGATTTTTTGGAGAACCCTGTAATGCACCAAGAGGTTTTTGGACCGTTGTCCCTTGTTGTCCAATGTGCCGATGAGGATGAGCTTACCAATATCCTTCATCATTTGGAAGGTCAACTTACCGGAACAATATTGGGTGATGAATCAGAGATAAAAACATATGAAAAGGTAGTAGATGCCCTAAAAAGTAAAGTGGGGCGAATTATTTTCAACAGTGTTCCCACTGGTGTCGAGGTCTGTCCGTCCATGTTTCATGGTGGCCCTTTTCCGGCGACAACGGACAGTAGGTTCACTTCGGTGGGGTCCTCGGCCATAATTCGATGGGTTCGCCCCGTCTCTTTCCAAAATTGGCCACAATCCATGCTACCAGCCGAACTACAAAACGAAAATCCTTTGGGTATTATGAGGAAAGTAAACGGTGTATTCACCTCAAGTGCCATCTGACAAAAAAAGGAGGCATAGCATACCTCAGAAGATTTTGAGCTCATCGAGATGAAGTGGAAGGATTAACATCTCGGGGTGGCCACCGTAAAATTAACCTTAGAACCTTGTCTACAGAGTTCACTTGTATGTATTTATATTCGTTATTATAAGGATTATGCTTGTATGAAGATACCCCAAAAATTAAGGCAGTAGGTTTAAACATTAAATTTACTGAATACGAAACGAAGAAAATTCACCGCCAAGTTCAAGACCAAAGTGGTCTTGGAAGTCTTGAGGGAGTGGCATAGCCTTGCTGAACTTGCCCAAAAGTACGAGATACACCCTACCCAGATAAGCACGTGGAAGCACGATTTCCTCGATTGGTGCGAGCAGGTGTTCGAATAGGGAAAGAAGGATGCCCGCAGCGAGACCGAAAGGGAGAAGGACAAAATTCTAATGGCCATAGGCCAGTTGAATGTCGAGAACGATTTTTAAAGGACACCTTGCGCTGAGTGGAGACGCCGGGCATGGTATACCACATTCGCCGGATAAAATCGAGCATGCTTGGAAACAAAACAATAACCTGACTTTCAAATCATTAAGGTCAATTTTTGGATGGCCTAAATTTTCCGTTTTGGTGGTCTCAACCATTCGGCTCATCCATAAAAGTATAAATGGAATGAAATTACCATTTTTAAAGGTTTGGTAATCGCCCCATATACTATCTATCATGGAAACGTTGAGTTTTATAACAACTTGTCCATTTTCATCACACGAAATGACCGATGTCACAAAAAGGTTTTACAGCAGTAAACATGTCATTTTCCTGTAGAGATATCAGCCCTAACAAAAAAAAGGAAATGTCAACTATTCCCAAGAACCGTATTTGCATTTATCCTTTAACTCGTGTACGAAGAGTGATAAACAACCCAAAATCAGAGAATTAATCAAATTGCAAATAATACTCAAAAAACGGCAGCACCTGTTGCGGAATACGCCCATCTTTTGTGTATATATTGTTCACATGTGTTCCGATGTATTCCTCTGCAAAATGTTTTATACCTAAATTCTCCAACTTAACACTGAACATCTTGCATTGCTGGGTAAATCGTTCACCAGCGTTGCGCCCCCAATCCATTTTAATGGCATTTAAACTTTTGAGGTTGTCTATGTAATTTTCAAGATTGTAGAAAGGCATATTATCGTGCCACTTTTTCAGTGTTTCTTGGTGTATCACCAATTCCTCATCTTCATATCCGAAAGGAAAATCACAATAAAAAGGCGGACTATCGGGATTGGGCGACCAAGAGCGACCAAAGGCTACCATTACCTTGCCAAAATACGTTTTTTCCAACTCCTCATAAGTGGATATTTCAGCAAGTTCTATAAATGTGCTGCTGTTGGGCCCATATTCACGTACTATGGCCAGGGCCCCTGGACTGATGGCATATACGGTATTAAAAACATCAGGGTGCTTCATGGCAATATTCAAAGCACCATAGCCCCCCATGCTGTGTCCGGTTATTCCTCGGCTTTCTTTTTTGGGTATGGTTCGATAATTCCCGTCCATATAAGATACCAAATCCTGTACGGTAAAATCCTCCCAGTTTCCAAAAACTCCCGAGTTGGCATAAAAACTACCTTCATAGGTCGTTTTTTGGTTGGGAACCACCAAAATAAATGGGCGGATACGTTTAGTGGCTATGGCAAAATCCAAAATTTCCTTCATCTGTTCCAACATGGTATGGTCTCCGTAAAACCCATGTAAAAAATAGATGACCGGATACTTTTTGGTTTCGGTCTCATAATTGGGCGGAAGATATACCCCGACTTCCCGAGTAGGGTTCTCTCCAAAATCATTGACCAAGTTCTCGGAGTAAATGGAATCGATCACAATGGTCCCTTTGGAAGTTTGTGCAAGGGTCAGTTGAAAGGCGAATATCACCAAGGTCAATTGTAAAAATGTTTTCATCAATTTGGTTTAATCGTTAGTATTTAGTGGCATTTCCAATAACATAGAGGACAATGTCTTTCCGTGTTTGTCCAATCGCAGTGAACGTGTGACCCCGCCCCTTAATGCTTTTTGCATTACAAAATTCATAGCTCCCAGTTTGGGAAGTTCATAGCGAACCACTTCACCCTTCACGGTCTCCCCGAGAAATCGTCTCACTTTTGCGGTGGTCACCTGCTTTTTAATGATGGGATAATCCTTTTCATCAAAGGCAATTACAGAGATATTTATCGTATCTCCCTTATCTCCTGTCCGCGAATGCGCTATATCTTTAAGTTTCATAGATCAACTTTTAAAGTATTCGACTTTTGGTTTTACCTGGTCTTTGTCAATCAAAATGGATTGTATGGCTATGATTTCCGTAATTGACTTGGAAACTCCTCCCCCAGCGGCAGGTCCATTGGTATAGAGCGTTTCCACTTCATTGACCAATTCTAAGGCTTCTTCCCTGTCTTTTGTTTTGGCGGCCACGCGCAACCGTATTTCTTGAGGGTTGATATCCGATACATCTTCTTTAAAAAGACTATTGACCCCAATAAGGTCGAAAAGGATATCCTCCACCAATAGATTCTTGGTTTGAAGTCGTTCCTTGATAATTTCAATGGCCAAGTTGCCCCTCTCCAATGCATAGCTCCCGCCATAACTTATTTGTGCATCGGCCATGTAACCATCATGATATCCCACCGATACTTTTAACTTTCCGGTCAATGCCTTTCCAGAAGCTCCGTAAACTTCAACCTTGTCATTTTCTATTTCCTTAAAATGGATATTGGAAAAATCGGCTACCACATTCGGGGTCAAATATGCTGATGGATCATGCACTTCGTACAATAATTGTTCTTTGCAGGTCGCCGCATTGACCATGCCTCCCGAATCCTTTAATTTGGTAATGTGGAAAGAACCATCACTGCCTATTTCCGCAATGGGAAATCCGAGGTTACCCAAATTGGGCACCTGTTTTTTTACCCCATCGGCGAAGTAGCCACCGCATACTTGGCCGGCACATTCCATTAAATGACCTAAAGCTGTTCCCTTTCCCAAGAGTGGGTAATCTTCCATTGACCATCCAAACTCATGTACGAGGGGAGCCAAAAACAAAGATGGGTCTGCCACTCTACCTGTCAAAATAATATCGGCTCCATCTTCCAATGCCATTAAAATCCCTTCCACGCCTAAATAAGCATTTGCGGAAATGATTTCATCCCCTAAAACCGATAAGGAATCGCCACTTTCCAAAAATTTATTTGCACTAAAGTCGAGCATCGATATAACATCATCACCGAAAACGGCCGCTATTTTTAAATCGGCCAGCCCAAGTTCCCGTCCAACTTCAGCTGTTTTTTTAGCGGCAGCAATAGGATTCGCGGCACCCATATTGCTTATGAGTTTCACTTTATTTGAAACGCAATGAGGCAAGCAGGCCTTCATTCGCTCTTCCAAAAAGGGGTCATATCCCAGCTCCGGGTTCTGCATTTTCTGTAATTGCGCCAGAGCAATGGTCCGCTCTGCGAGACATTCGAATATGATATAATCCAAATCACCCTCTTTTATCAGGTCCACAGCAGGTTCTATTCGGTCACCCGAATACCCTGCTCCCGACCCAATGCGAATTGTTTTTTCTGGCATCATCAATTTTATATTGGAATGGTTCCTGTCAATATAGATACAATGGTCATAACGATGGTCGTACCAAAAGCATATTTAAAAGTAAACCGCTGGTGTTCCGCCAAATCCACTTTTGCCAAGCCAATGAGCAAAAATGTGGTAGCTGTCAATGGGCTTAATGGGAACCCTGTGGTCATTTGTCCCAAAATAGCGGCCTGTCCTACACTAATGGGTTCCACACCAAACTGTCCGGCAGCTTCCGATAGCACGGGCAGAAATCCAAAATAGAAGGAATCCGGGTCAAAAACAAAGCTCAAGGGCATGCTGGTGACCGCCATGATGACCGGAATCTGTTTTCCAGCACTGGCAGGAATGACGTCCGCGGTTGCACTTGCCATTTCAGCGATCATACCCGATTCTGTCATGATACCGGTAAAGACACCCGCAGCCAATAAGATACTTGCCATCAGCAATGAGGCTTTGGCGTGGGAATCTATTCGGGAGGCTTGATCCTTAAGGTCAGGGTAGTTTACCATAAGGGCAATGATGGTACCAAGCATAAATAGCAACGCTGGCGCGACCATACCCATGATCAGAAAAACAATTACCGTAATAGTCAATATGACATTGAACCAGAACAATCGAGGTCTTCTAAGAAGTTCTTCCTCTTCTGTTATTTTTCTCGAATAACTCTTCCCTCCATCTTCCATGGAATCCAATTGAAGTCGTTTGGCTTCCTTGGAGCCCAAATACCATGCGATGACCAAAACGAACAATATCCCGAACAATTGCGGAATCATAACAGGAGTGTACAATTTCGTTATTTCGACCTGTAGTGCTGTAGCTGCACGGATGGTAGGGCCTCCCCAAGGTACCAAATTCATCGTACCCGCTCCGAGGGCAACCACACAGGCCAGCACTCTTTTATCCATTTTGAGCTCCTCAAAAAGGGGCAACATAGCTGGAATGGCAATGAGAAAGGTAACCGCCCCGGAACCATCCAAATGCACAATCATGGACAGGATAGCCGTACCTATGGTAATTTTAACCGGATTGCGTCCCACCAATTTAAGAATGGTATTGATGATGGGATCGAACATGCCTGCGTCCGTCAATACACCAAAAAACAATATGGCGAAAACGAACATGGCTACCACGGGCGCAATGTTTTTGATGCCCTCTATCGCAAAATCAGCGGTATCCAGACCGAAGCCTGCAATCAAGGAGCCAACAATGGGCACAACAATCAAAGCGGAAAGGGCACTTACCTTTTTGGAAAGGATAAGTGCCAGCAGTACCACTGTTATTGCTATGCCCGCAAAAAGTATCAATTCTTATAGACTTTGTCCAAAAAGTTATAACGCGCATCATTCCCAGCCTTGGAAGATCCACTTTTTGTATCGATGACCATTACCGGAGGATCACTTTCATTGGGTTTGGCAGCATCCCAGTTGGGAACTTCATCGCTATTGGGATTTCCAGTTTTAATGAAATTGGCAAAAAACTCCTGCATGGTTTTGGATGCTTTATAATCATCGGCGGTCCAGGCATAATCATCCACAAGATGCAAATTGCCCATGGCATATTCTATTTCTGCAGCATGTGGTGCCCCGATCGCTTTGGGCATTTGTGGTGCATTGGAATCCCGTTCCACGGTCCCGCCCGCTAATCCCGAGACCAAGTTTTGATCGCGCAAAGGCGGACGTATCTTACTGTACAGATAACGGTAAACGGGTTGGTCCGAGTTTTTACGGTGTAAATCGAACCATTTCCAAGTACTGTACGCAATAAAATTATCCGATGCCAAATTGGTCGCTGCCCATTCCACTTCCGTGGGCGTACCATGGGGATAGAGCTCCAAAACCTCCTCATATTTTTTAGGATAATTTTGCTTTACCTTTTCTACGAATGCCTCTTTGGTAATCGGGCCCTGCGTAAATGCCATACCTGGTATTTCCGCAGAATTCCAACCTACCAATAACGGTACCTGAGCTTGCTGTTTTGAAGCAAATATTTCAGGCAGTGTTTTGGGCAAAAGATAGCCATCAACGACCATGGGAAAACCAAATCTTTGTGTGGCATTGTATTTTTCATAAATTTCTCTTGTGCTCAGTTTTCGTAATGCGGCTATATTTTTTACACCGATGCTTTCAAGAAATTGTACGCCTTGTTTCTCTGCCTCTTCCAAGGAAACGGGTGCCATGGTGGGCGAAATTGCAGCTCCACTTTCCCCAATCGCTCCTGCAATAAGGTCTTTTGATAGAGGAGATGCCATTTGGACACTGACCCCTATGGAACCAGCAGATTCCCCTGCAATGGTTACTTGGTCCGGGTTTCCTCCGAAAGCGGCAATATTGTCCCGTACCCACTGAAGGGCCATGTTCTGATCTAACTGCCCATAATTTCCGGAGGCTTTATATGGAGCTTCCGCTGTCAACTCTGGATGCGCCAAATTTCCAAAAACGTTCAGACGATAGTTGGTGGTCACTACCACTATACCTTTTTTGGCCATACTCTCACCGTCGTAACGGTATTCAGAGGCATCGCCTGCCACATTGCCCCCGCCGTAAAAATAGACCAATACGGGAAGGTCCTTTTCATTATGTTTTGCCGGTGTCCATACATTAAGATATAGACAGTCCTCGCTCAACCCGTTGGACCGTGATTTCATGTCGCCGAACACCATGGCCTGTACCGGGCGTGGCCCAAATTCTTTAGTTTCCTTGATGCCGTTCCAGTCATCCAAGGGCTGTGGAGCTTTCCATCGCAGTTCGCCCACAGGAGGTTTAGCAAAGGGAATACCAAAATACTTTTGGATGCCGGAATGGGTGTCATAGAGTCCCTCGATGGTTCCGTTCTTTAGGTCGACCTGAACAGGAAAAGCATTATTGTCCTGCGCTATTACCGAAAGACCAAACCCCAATAGAACCAGAAAGTTTGTCGTTAATTTTTTCATTGTGCTTTTGAATATTTATTATTGTAACAATATGTAACAATAATACTTTGTTTTTACGACTTTTCATGCTTTATTTACCAAAAATTCTATTTTGAAAACCAGTAAGCAATCGCAAAACCTTAATAAGGAAGAGTATCTTTCCCATATCGCATTTGATTCGGTCATATTCGGTTTCAATGGAAAAGATTTAAAAATACTGGTATTGGAGTACCATAACACCGAGCTATTTGCATTGCCTGGAGGTTTTGTGCGTCGAAATGAAAGTTTGAAAGATGCGGTTACCAAAGGTGTGGTACAGCGTACGGGAATCAATAACCTTTACTTGGAGCAGTTCCATACTTTTGGAGGGCTCGATAGATTTGATTCCGAAGCCATGGAGCGAATATTGAAAATGAACGGGGTGGACCCTAAGGCCAATGAATGGCTATTGGACCGATTTATATCCATCGCCTACTATGCGCTGATCAATTTTGAAGCAGTTAATCCAGTTCCAGATGCGTTGGCAGATAGCATTGATTGGTATTCTTTGGATGAACTCCCCCCTTTAATGATGGATCATAATGAAATTGTACAAAACGCATTGGATACCCTGCGTGCAAATCTTGACAGAAAATTATTGGGTATGAACTTATTGCCCGAAAAATTCACGATGAAAGAACTGCAAAATGTCTATGAAAAAATCATGGGCGAACCGCTCAATCGCATAGCTTTCCAAAGAAAAATGTTGGCGACAAACGCCTTGATCCGTCTTGAAAAAAGGTTTACGGGAGGTGCGCACAGGGCTCCCTACCTGTATAGTTTCAAAAACACAGAACGACAATAAAGGCCCAAGACAAGCTATAGGCCCAACATTCATAACAAAAAAAGCGATACATAAATCGACTTAAGGTCGATAAAACAAAAACCAGGAAATAAATATTTCCTGGTTTTTAATTAATCATTTTTAGTTTATTATAATAAACAAATACACACATAAATGGTTAAAATGTTTAATATAGAAGTCATCACTAATCTTCTCAATGGAGATACATTTCCCTATTTATATTCCAAATACCACGACATAACTGGGAACGCTGGTCATAGTATACCACCTCAGCCAGAAAAAATCGAGCATAGATAAGGTATTGTATAATATCCGGGTTGGAAACCAAACCAATATGACAAAATTGGTCATTTCAAATAAAATACCTCCTTTGTCCTTTTTTTAAACTGTTCAAATGGACATCCATTTTGTTTAGTTTGATAAACACAATTAGCTTTTTATTGTATACCACAGTAAACAAATATGATTAATCTGGTTAGTGATTCGAAACTGCAACTCGGTTCCCTTTTCGACTTACCAATTGCTATGGCGAATCCTCAGTATTCTTTGGAGTTTTTATTCAAAAATCAGCATAATCGTGTTTGTCCAATAATTTAAACAATTGTATTTCAACGAATTAATATCAATTTAATGAAAAGTGACCTATTCGGCGAGCATAAAATTTCGGAAAGCTTGAAACCCTTTATGTATTGGGATTTTTAGAGGTAGGTTCCAGTCCTCCGGATTCACTAAAAACACATCAGAAACAAAAAAACAGGCTCCCTTAAGGAGCCTGCATTAACTAAACTACTGAATCAAATTAATTAAACTAAACTTTAATCGAACCAATCCTGATTAGGCTCAGGCCCCAATTGGTACTCTAACTTGGCACCATTTTTAAGTACCTCTAGCCCTATTTGATTGGTATGACTTTCTTTTCCGTTCACTTTTAGGGATTGTATATAATGATTTTCCGGAAGGTTATCCTTGGTCTCTATGGTAATGGTACTGCCCCAACCTGACTTGATTTCAATTTTATCGAACAATGGGCTCGTCAATTGAAATTTTGGGTCTATATCCGTCAATCCTTTTACATCAAACAATCCTATGGCAGCCATATTGTACCATGCTCCCAACTGTCCTTGGTCCTCATCCTGACCGTAACCATATCCGTGGATGGGTTCCACACCATAAAAGCCGTCACAAATCTCGCGCACCCATTTTTGGGTAAGCCAAGGTTTGTCCGTAAAATTAAAGAGGTAAGCAATGTGAAGATTGGGTTGGTTCCCTTGATTGTACAAATAGTTCAACCCAGCGAAAGCGTCAATCTGCTCACCTCCAAACTTCGTTTTTTCGGATACGGTGAAAATGGAATCCAGTCGTTTTACAAATTTTTCCTCTCCCATCTTATTTACAAGTTCCTTGGGTTGATGTGGCACATAGAAGGTATATTGCCAGGCATTTCCTTCTTGGTAGCCAATCCAAGGAGCAAAGGGGTCAAAATCATCCAAATAGTTGCCTGATGAGTCTTTTGGTCTTATGAAATCGGTCTGTTCATCGTATAGATTCTTCCAGTTTTCTGAAAGCTTCATCAATTCCTCATATTCCTTTTGTTTTCCCAATGCCTTTGCAAACTGTGCCACGGCATAGGAGCTAAAACAGTATTCAAGGGTGTGCGACACGGAAAAGCCAGAACCTTCGGGTGTGGTTTCCATTCCCGGGATATAGTCGATGTAGCCATTTTCAACGAAGCCCTTTAAATCCGTTTTACCGGCTCCTTCAATCCTATCTTTATAGCGCACCTCATTCTCATAAGCTGCCTTAAATGCCAGTTCCACATCATAATCGCGTATACCTGCCTGATAGGCGGAAGCTATCATTAAACTCACAAAATTGGTTCCCACACCGGACACAAAACGGGAATTGGCCAGCCCATCTCCCATCCAACCGGAGTTTTTATATACGGCGAGATGCGTCTGCACCAAATCGTTGTAATACTCGGGCCATGCAAGCGTCCATAATTGCGTGAGGTTCCAAAAAGCCCCCCAAATGGCATCGGTATTGTAAAAGTTGAATTCCGGATTTCCGTTTTCATCCAAAGGAATTTGGCCAATACTTCCATCATTTTCTGGAAACTGCCCGTTCACATCATTGGCCAATCCCCTGCCCAACAAGGCGTGAAACAATCCTGTATAGAATTTTGTCTTGTTTACTGTTGAAGTATCGGTAACCCGAATTTTTGATAGTTCATCCTCCCAGGTCTGGGTAGCTGTTGAAAGTGCTTCATCAAATGTCAAATTCTCTGCTTCTGCCTTAAGGTTTTCCAGAGCATTCTCGGCAGAAATATAGGAAAAGCCAGCTTTAATCTCAACAGCTTCATTTTCTTCCGTTTTGAAGCGCAGATATATTCCAGCACCTTCTCCTTTTTGCTTGAACACATCCTTAAATTGCTCATCATTGACAAATGTTCCAGCCTCTTCGGGTTTCTTGTTTATCTCGCCTGCAACAAACATTTTTACCTCGGCACCTTGCTGATACTTTTGCACATATTTGGGATAGGTTGTTACCCATCCTGCAAATGTTTGATCTTCTGGATTGTACTCAACCTCGGCATCCTTTACATCGCCACTTTCACCCAATTCGTTGCCAATATCCAGAATCACGTAGGCATTGTCGGTTTTGGGAAATGAGTATTTATGAAAGCCTACTCGCTTTGTTGCCGTAAGTTCTGCCGTTACATCGTAATCCTTGAGTTTTACTTTGTAATACCCTGGACGTGCAATTTCATCTTTCCTATCAAAACTGGAGCGGTATCCCGTTTCAGGCTTTTCCATATCTCCTGGAACCGTTTTTAAGTCTCCGGTCATTGCCGCAAACAAAAAACCTCCAATTTGAAACTCGTGCAGGTTGGCAAATCCTTCAATGGTATTGTCCCTGGAATCATAGCCCGTGGCTTCCCAACCCTGCTCGTTGCCAAGACTTCCATTGGTGGAAGGGCCCAATTTTGCCATACCGAAGGGCATGGACGCAGGCGTATAGAAGAACCATCGGCTATGGGCGGTACCAATATTGGGATCCACATAGGTTATCGGGGAACTTTCTGCAATATCCTTTACTTTTTCAGCTTTTTTGGAAGTTTCGCAGGAAACCAGCAAAATGGCACAGGCAATCAAAAATCTATAAATCATTTAACCTCTTTTTTTAATAATATAATAAGTAACAAAAACATATAGTGCTGATAACAGGAGCACTACAAAACTCCATTGGACACCAAACGATTTATTGACCAACCCCATGACCGGCGGTATGACCGCTCCTCCCACAACTGCCATGATCATGAGTCCGGAGATTTCGTTGGCACGTTCGGGCATCTTGTTTACCGTTAGGGAGAAAATCAATGGGAAAAGATTCCCAGAGCTTAAACCTATCAGAAATATCAACACTTGCGCCATTAAGGTCGATGTAGAAAAAATCAGCACAACAAGCAGTAAAATGGTCAGCAATGACGACCAGTACAGAAACTTAAGGTTATCAATTTTTGAGAATAGCAGAGCACCCAAGAAACGGGTGATCATCAGCGCCGTAAAATATACGCTGATTCCGAGTGAGGCTTGTTCAAGACTTATCCCAAATTGTGAGATTAGCAGGTTTTGAATGTTGGTGTTCATACCTACATCGAGCCCAACGATCAAAAAAATGGCGAGCACCATGGCGGCAATAAATGGATTTTTCAATAATTTGAGTGCCGAACCAAACGTGGCTCTTTCTTCCGAAGATGATTCTTCAACCGGGGTAAACATCAACCAAAGCCCAGCAATTGAAGAGGTAATCCCATACACTAGAAACACCAGTTTCCAATCGCCATACCGGGATACAGCAAAGGTCACGATCAGTGGGCCGACCAGTGAACTTATGGCCTTTATAAATTGTGACAGGCTCATAAAACTGGAAAACCTATCCTTGGCAACAACATCTTGCAACAGCGGGTTCGAGGAAACCTGAATTATGGTGTTCCCTATGCCCAATAGCACAAAACAGGCCAATAAAATGCCATATGAATAATGGATAAAAGGCAAAAACATCCCCACAGTTGTAAAGAGAATACCAAAAAGCAGCACTTTACGCTTTCCTAGATTGTGCTGTAGTACCCCTACAGGTATTGACAGGAAAAAAAACCAGACAAAGACCATGGAAGGGATAAGCTGCGCCATTTCCGGCGATAGGCCAAAATCACGTCTGGCAAAGCCAGTGGATACCCCTACAATGTCCACAAACCCCATGACGATGTAACACAACAACACGGGAAGGACTACCTTAAAATTCATTTTTTCACGCTTCATTACATCAATTTTAAGGTTTCTTCAATTTCTGCATAATAATCTTCATCCAGCAAGAGGGCGCTTCCTATAATGGCTGCTTCTTCCCCAAATTCGGACACATAAATCTCATCAACTCCCCTCAAAGCTTCCTTGAGTGCGGGGCCAAAGAATTCAAATGCCTTGGAAATGTTACCCCCAAAAACCAAAACCTCAGCTTCAAACTCCTCAATGTAAGGGTTGATAAAGTCAGCAAGACGGACTCCAAAATCGTGGAAAACTTTACGGGCATTGGAATCCACATCCACCAATTCACAGAGTTCCTTTACATTTTTAAGTCGCTTGCCCGACTTTTTTTCAAAAGCATTGATGATTCCACGCGTAGAGAAAATATCATCTGCGAACACGTTTTGGTAATATTGATTATAGAGAAAGCCTCCTTCCGGAACCTGTTTGTCCTTTATGATGGGTTTTCCCTGTAAAAGGAAACTCGAACCCAAACCGGTGCCCAAGGTTATGGCAATGGCCTTTTTATATTTTGATGCTTTGCCTATCAATGCCTCGGCAACAGAAAAAGCTGTTGCATCGTTGATGAACCGAATCTGTGAAGGTCGGAATTTAAGCCTTTCGGCCAATTCCAAACGGAGATTGACATCGTATAAAGATTGAAGTTTTTCAACATCGGTGATCTTGCTTATCCCATTGTAGTAATCAAATGGACCGGGCATTGCCACACCTATACCGTTTATTGATTTTCCCAAAATTTTTATGGTCGCTTCCAATGCTTCGACCCAAGCTGTCAATATTTCCTCTTTTGTGCCGTACGGATTTATCTTCTTGTAAGAAAATGTTTCCCTACACAAGGTTTTGTCCCCATGGCTATATGCACAAGACGAAATATGGCTTCCTCCTATATCAACTCCTATACTGAACATTTGATTTTTTAAAACAGTTTTTCCAATCAAGATTTTTTTAAGATTGGTTTTCCTCATATAAGGCCACCACACCATAAGCTTCTATCAAAGCCGCTTGATGTAGCAACCAATAATATCTGCCTTCGCTATTGCCAGACCAGTCCTCAAAAAACTGTCCATCTGAATTCCTTGCACTTTCCCAGGCGTGATCCATGTTCTTGATAAAAACATCTATGTACTCATCCGTTTTTGAATCGTATTCCGATAATTGCACGAATGCGGACAACAGCTCAACATTGAACCAAGAATCATTGGTCTGATAAAATATTTGTCCATCCACAACGCTCGTAAACTTAGAGTAGGCCGATCGTGCCGTGGCGATTGCCTCGTTCAAGTATTCTTGATCATCGGATATTTCATAGAGGTTTACCCCGGCCATGATCATTAAGGCCGCATTGTAGGTCCACTTTATGGTGTTTATTTGCTCTGTTGCTATATTGATATCGTTCCAGTATAGATTGTCACTGGGATCCCTTAAGGTGTTATAGTTCCACTCGTACACCCGTTCCGCAAAAGTCCTGTACTGTGACTCATTGGTCAACTGGTACATTTTACTGGTTACATAAGCTGCATAGGCACTGGTATTGGCCGCTTTCATACAATTGGGTCCATCCGTACAATTGGTGGATTCTCCCTCAAACCAGTACAATCCGCCGCCCATTCGGGAATCCTCACCGGACATAATAAATGCAGTGACCGTCTTGGCCCTGTTCAAATAAAAGGCATCCCCCGTAAGCTCGTAAGCTTTGATCAGTTCCATGGCAACGATGGCACTATCATCATAATAATGATCGGTGGGTCCCTCGGTTACCGGAGCTGCTTGGTAAGTGGGCAAAACGCTCCTGTCATCATAATAGGCTTCAAGGCCGGAAAACTCTTTGTCCAAAATGGCCCTATCATACCCTAGCTCATAAAGCACATTGCCTGCCGTAAGCATTCCCACATAGGGCCATAAGTAGCTATATTCGGGTTCTCCCGACTGTGGCGGAAAATTTTCCTTATAAAGCTCCCCTTTCTTATAAAGGGATTGGATCATATCATAAACGGCCTTCGCCTTTTCTTTATGGCTCAAGGATTCCTCTTCTTCGGGAACCGGGTTCTCGGTTTCTTCGTTTCCTTCTTCCAACTGATCCTCGATTGAGGGGTCGCTGCTACAACTGACCCCCCATAAAAACAACAGGGAACATAAAAATGTGAATTTTGAACTTATCATATACGGAGTTATTCTTGTATTAATACTTGATAATAATTTTCAGCCTTGGGGTCAAATACGATCCTTACCGTAAAGTTTGCCCCGTTCAATGCATCTGGAAACTTCCAGGCTCCTTGCCAATATCCAGCATCGGGACCCAAGAAATAGGTGTTGTTATAGTATTCCGGTTCGCCTCCGTTGGGTCTTCCGTTATATGCTTCAAGCCCTGGCACTAAAGATGCATTCATTGCCTCGTTGTGCATACTTCCCAGATAGGAAACCTGTCCATCTCCCAATTGGAATTGATAGCGATACCGCTCTTCCTCCCAACCTAACCAATCCGGGGCATCAGGTGATTCGGGGGTCAAAAATTCGAAATAGGCATTGGTAGCTTCAAAAGTATGGTTTCCTACGTATTCAAGGTCTGCTTTAACGGCTTGATTTGCCAAAATATACAGCTGAATATTGGAAATTTCCGTAAAGGAAATGGTCGCTTTGGCCAAATCCATTCGCACCCTGTACACACCTTCTTCCATATCAAAAGTGGTAGGATCATCCCCTGATCGGATCTTTCCTTCCGAGTTGATGTAGTACTGGGTAAAATCTTCCGCCGAAGCATTGTTTCCATTAACGATATAAAATTCGCCTGGAGAAAGTCGGGTTACCGATTCAAAAACACCAGGTTGAAAATTATCATTGGGCAATTGATTGGAAATCTGCTTGAAGGCCACTGCATTGGGAATATCGGATGCTTCGGTGGCCGAACCGTATACGTACATATACTCCGGAAATATCGCCAATCCTTCAGGTCTCATCAAACTTAACGTAGCAGGCTCCGCGAAATTTTCCCTGAAATAGCTGCTCGAAGCTTCGACCGTCCATGCCACATCACCCGTTTCCAATTGTTGAATGCCGGCTTCGGCCGCAATAATGTTCAACCGCGAAGTGCTCATGGTAAAGGTGGTTGCCCCACCACCATTGTCAGACGGTGAAGTATATATGGGGTCGCTAAAATCTCCCCCGGGCATATCAAACTTTATGGTGTACAATATGGTACCACCATCGTTGGCTTGTGCCGGGGTCCAAGAAAAGATGATGTTGTCACCATTCTCAAGGTCTATCGCTATAGTCTCGCTACTACTTGGGCTTTCCAAAGAACCCGTTAGCGCAATTTCTGGATCTAAAGTGTAGTCGTCGTTATCGCATGAAATCAATGTCATGGATAAAACCATCAATGTCAAAAATGACTTCAGTATTGTTTTCATTACCAATTAGGATTTTGGGTTAGATTATCGTTTATATCTCGCTCACTAAGCGGAATGGGCCACAAATAGTGTTTTGCAGGGTCAAAATTTCTTTCGTCCACTCTAATGTATCCATCATCCACCATACTGTCGTCGGTTTTAATGCCATTGGCCCACCCGTTGAGCACCTGCTCGGCAATCTCCCATCTCCTGATATCGAAGAAACGGTGGCCTGCTTCAAATGCGAGCTCTATTCTTCTCTCGTTCCTTACGATTTCCCTTAACAGATTTTGGTCATTCCCTGGAAAAACGAGTGCATCTCCTTGAAGTCCGGCCCTAGCCCTTATGGCTCCGATGGTAGCATCCCAATCGGCCTGACTGAATGTCCCCAATTCTATTTTGGCCTCGGCCAAATTCAAGAGTACTTCCGCATATCGTATCAAAATGAGGTTAAGACCGGAATTTACTTGGTTCCTGGCCATGGGGTCGTAGAACTTGTGCACATAATACCCTGTGGGCGTGCTATTGGATGAAAAGTTCAGTCCATCCGGTTCATCACCCGGGGAAGTACCTATTACAATATCATTGCCTTCAAAATCCTTCATGGTATATTCATCGTGGATAATTGTCGCGGACAACCTTGGATCACGATTTTGATAGGGATTGTTTTCGTCATAATTTGCTTCCGGTTCATCAATACCATATCCATTTATGGTCGGATAGGCATCCACCAGTTCTTGCAAGGGTGAAAAATTGGCATACCCACCCAAACTTGGCGGTATCAATGAGTATTGGTTGTTGTGTTCCCTAAATGTAGGGATGTACTGAAGGCTCAATAAAATTTCGTTGGCCAGCTCATTCTCAGTTTTAAAGAGGTCTGCATAGCTGGGGAACAACGAATAATCGCCCAACAGTCCTTCTGCCAATGCAGCCGCATTCTCATACTCTCCATTGTACAGGTGGACCCTGGACTTAAATGCTATTGCCGCATCTTTGGTGATCCTGCCACTTTGATCGGCGGGGTAGCTGCTTGGAAGGCCATTTATCGCTGAGGAAAGCTCATCATAAATGAAGGCCAAAATGGTTCCGCTATCGTCCCGTTCAAGAGTAAGCGACTCTTCTATACTGATTTCATCTGTAATAAATGGGACATCGCCATACAATTCTATTAGATTGAAATAATGCCAAGCTCTGATAAACCTTGCTTGAGCGGTAAAAGCCCTTCGCTGGTCTTCCGTGATTTCTTCAACATCGTTAATGTTGTTGAGAAATATATTGGTTCTGCGTATGGCTTCATACCTACCGGACCATACACCGGCCACTACCCCATTGGCAGTACCGTAACTTCCACTCGCAATATTACGATACTCTTCCATCGCCTTGGTGTAGGCGTCATCCGAAAGTGCATTAAAGTATAGGTAGTCTTGTGCTGACATTAAATCAGCATAAATCGAGTTCAGGAATATTTGTGCATCCTCCTCGGTATCCCAATAATTCAATTCGCTCTGCGAATCCATCGGGGATAGATCCAAATCTGAAGAACATGCGGAAAATATCCATATGACACTTAGAAATAAAAATATTTTTTTCATGATGTTTTTTTTAGAAATTAATGTCAAGTCCCAAAGAGAAGATTCTGGACACGGGGTATACCCTTCCACTTGCCCCTGTATTTTCTGGGTCCACGCCAATAGCATTCAGCGGACTAAATGTGGCAATGTTCAAGCCGGTCAGATACAACCTAATTTTGCTCAGCCCCATTTTCTCAACCGCTAGATCGGGTATGGTATATCCCAACTGAATGTTCTTGATTCGAAGATAATGGGCATCAAAAATGTAGAAATCGGATTTGGCGGCATTGTTCACTGACTCAGCTCCGACCGTGAGCCTAGGATATGAAGCATCCTGGTTTTGTGGGGTCCAACGATCAAGATGGCGATTGAACACCGGTCCTTCGTTGCTGTTATGAAAAGCCTCAATCACCTCTCCTCGTAACCATTGTTTTCGCTGTCCCACACCTTGAACGAAGATTGAAAAATCAAACCCGTTCCAATTGGCGGCATACGTTGCGCCGTAGGTATATCGAGGAAATTCATTGCCAAGGATAAAACGGTCGTTATCATAATCGATTTGTCCATCTCCATTGCGATCGACATATTTGATATCCCCGGGATCTACATCATTTACAAAAATTGGAGTGGGGTTGTTGGCGATTTCCTCATCTGTGTTAAAAAAGCCATCGCTCTTCAACGCGTAGTAGGAATTGATGGAATATCCTTCTCGTAAAATGGTATTCACATCAAAACCATTAATGAATTCGCGACCTCGAAGATCTTCGACCTCATTCTTGTTATCGGCGACATTAATATTTAGTGAATGGTCAACTTCCCCTGTTTGGAACCTGTAGCCCAAACTCAACTCCCAACCTCTGTTCCGTACCGACCCGGCATTTTGGAAAGGCTGTCCCAGACCATAGGTCCCTGGAACTGGCAATTGGAGCAATATATCCTCTGTGAGGTTATCAAATAACTCAACGGTTACATCAAAGCTTCTATTGAACAATGAAAGGTCTATACCCAAGTTTTTCATGGTTGATGTCTCCCATGTCCTATTACTGTTGCTTACGGAATAATATGATCCGGAAACAGGCACGCCGCCAAAACTGTACACATTGCTGTTAATATTGACCAAACTCTGGTAACCGTACAGATCGTTGATATCCTGATTTCCCAATTGCCCCCAAGAAGCCCTTACTTTGGCAAACGAGATAAAATCAACGGATTCCATAAAAGTTTCATTGCTTATGGTCCAACCGGCTGATATGGAAGGGAAGACACCCCAACGGTTCTTCGATGAGAATCTGGACGATCCATCATATCGGATGTTTCCATTGATCTGATACCTATCATCATAAGAATATCCAATTTTACCAAAGAAGGATTGGATGGACCATTCATTACCGGAACCATTGGCACTCTGAATATCACTGGCATTGCTGATCACCCCAAATTCATTTCCAGGGATATCGATTCCAGTGACACCAAAAAATTCACTCTTGAAACTTTCGGACGAAGCTCCCAACATCATGTTGAAGCTATGCTTATCATTAAAGTCCTTGCTGTAACTAGCCGTCAAGAAAGGGTTTAAATACAGGGACCTATTATAATTATCGGTTACGGAGTTTTCGTTGTTTCCGCCGCCTGGGTATGCAAAATCTATGGCCTTACGAAACTGATGGGTTTTGTTACTGGTCAGGTTACCGCCCAATACCCCTTTAAGAATCAGATTTTCAACGGGTTCATATTCAATGCTAAAATTCCCCAAGAACTCATCGTTCTGGTATTTTGTCGTTCCTCCTACCTCAAGTTGGGCCAAAGGGTTGCTGTTGCTTCCGCTCACAAGCGTGTAATCACCATTTGCGTCCACAATGTCATAAATGGGAGGGATACGCATGGTGGGCTCTATGATCCATTCCTCAAAATAGGCGTTATCCTTGATATCGTTTCTAGCAAATGACATACGTCCGCCCAACTTCAATTTATCATTGACCTGCTTTTCCAGATTAATCCTTGCATTATAACGTTGGTAGCCATAATCCGGACCTTTGAACATACTTTCTTGGTCCACATAACCAAGTGAGACCAAATAGTTAAGACCATTCTCCGCACCGCTCATGGATAGGTTATGGCTACTTTGCAGTGCCATATCCTTGTAAATCTCACGGTTCCAGTATACATTGGGACCATTCTCCTTGTAATCCAAGATTTGCTCTGGTGTAAACACTGGTTGAAAACCAGAGTTTACCAAAGCCTCGTTACGCAATGTGGCATACTCCCAAGAAGAGGCAAATTCAGGAAAATTGGTCGGTGTCTGGACGCCATAAGACCCTTGGTATTGAAATACGGGTTTCCCGGACTTCCCTTTTTTGGTGGTCACCAATATTACCCCATTGGCCGCTCGGGAACCATAAATGGCGGATGAGGCCGCGTCTTTAAGAACGCTTATGCTCTCAATATTGTTTGGGTTCACATTGTTCAAAGAACCGATTACACCATCGACCACAATCAAGGGGGTGTTTCCATTGATGGTACTTACACCCCTAATATTTATCTGGGGCACAGAGCCCGGTCTAGATGTTGTATTTTGAATGATCAGTCCTGGAGACTCACCTTGCAACGCCTGATAGGAATTGCTGACAGGTTTTCCTTGAATGGCAGTCTCATCGATGGTACTGATGGCCCCTGTAAGATCGGCCCGCTTTTCCGTACCATACCCAACTACGACAACCTCATCCAAATTGGAGGTGTCCGATTCAAGCGTTATGGTTAGTGGCGTATCATTGTTAACAACGACTTCTTTGGGTTTATAACCGATATAGGATACAATCAGTATATCGCCCTCCTTACCAGTTAGGGCAAAATCTCCATCCATGCCCGTACTGGTTCCATTGGTGGTTCCTTTAATAAGGACGTTTGCCCCAAATATGGGCCCCACTTCATCACTTACCGTACCTGTAATATTAATTTCCTGTGCCAATCCGCTATGTGCAACAAGCACTAGAAAAAGAACGGTTACGAAGGACCTCCTTGCAATAAAGCCCCTCCCTCGATCTACATTTGCTATGCTAAATGACAGCTCATTTGAAGAAATTCCAGAAAAGAACCTCCAAAAATGGCATCCATTCCTTAAAAAGTTAGTTATTGATTTCATACGTTTGTTTTAAGCTAATTTTTAGTTTTCTGTGTGCGTTTAGTTGTAGTACTGAATAGGTTTTCGTTTGTTTTTCATGGTATTTATTTTAGAAATGCATTTATGACTTTGGCCCTGCCTTCGCCCAAATTCTTCAACTTGAAGCTTTTGGCAGCTGCCGGAACAACAAAGGTTTCAGCATAAGCAAGTGTTTCCACATGGCCGTTTTCAGTTTCCAATTGGATTTGATCACCTTCGACCAACATCATCACCTGACATGAATTTTCGGTGCTTCTTTCAATGATCGCATCAAATTCAAGTCTTCGGACATCATAGAAATGTTCGGGGTGGGTTGGATAATTTGTAACCCTATAATTGGAAGATTCTTCCGAAACATAGGTTTTGGAAAAGAGTTCGTTGGGTACGTTTTTCCCTTTCCTATCAAAATTCAGGTTCTTAAAGGCGTGTTCGATGTTTATGGGGCGTGGTTTCCCATCAAGATCTAAACGTAACCAATCATACATTTTAAAGGTGAAAATATATGGGGTGGCACTGATTTCCAGCACCATGTTCCCAGAACCCGCACTATGTACCGTCCCATTGGGAATAAGGTAAAGGTCATGCTTTTTGGATGGGTGCTTTTGCACATAGTCAACAATGTCCAATTCACTATTTTCCTCTTGACTGCGCTCAAGGTCCTCTTTGAATTTTTGAGGATCAATATTCTCTTGAAAACCGAGGTAAACACTGGCATCCTCCTTGCAGTCCAAAATATAATAGCATTCATCCTGTGTAATATTTTCTCCAAATTCCTCTTGAATGTAAGTAAGGCTGGGATGACATTGGATGGACAGATTCCCTCCTTCATAGGTATCCAAAAAATTGAAGCGAATGGGAAACTCGGTTCCAAAGGTTGGTTCGTGCTTGCCCAAAACCCTTTTGGATTCCTGGTTCATTAAAAAATCAAAGGAAATTTCCAGAAGGTAGCCATCACTTTCAAAAAGCAGTCCATTTTCGGGAACGATCAAAGAAAATGCCCAAGCATAATTGACGACATCCTTGTTCAGACCAGGTATGTGGTCCATCATCCAGTGGCCGCCCCAAGCACCCGGCTCAAACCAAGGCCTGACCCTAAATACCGATTCGGCCATGGATGTAAGGGCTTCCCTGATATCTTTCATATAGGACCAAGTAATCGTGTCATTGAACTGTGCATCTACCATGACATCAATTTTTGAGGCCAATCGCTCCTTTTCCTTGTTCAGTACCACCCAATCGATAAAGTAGTAATGTTTGTACATTTTAAAATCCACGTTTTTTGTGGAAATACCTAAATTGGATGCACAACCGCCCCTCATTCGATACTGGAGTTCATTTTTTGGCAAATCAAAATAGACCAACGGACCGTCCCAATTCAACAAACTAGACCCGTTCCCGTATGCTATATTGATTGCACTTTGGTGATCTGGCCGAAGGGCTTTCAACTTTTCCCCATCAAAATAATCCACAAGGGAAAGATCACATTTTCTACCCCATACCGATTCTTCCTCTCCCAAAAAGGGTTGGATCATGGATTTGATTTCCCTTTCGTCCTTTAAGCATACATCAATGTTTACGATATTTGCTGTAAAACCCTTTCCCAAGAGAACATCTCTGATCTTTTGTGCCACAATGTCCCATGCAATTCCCGAAAATCCATCAAGACAAATGGTTTTGTGTTTGATGATATAATCTACGAGCCCCTCATAACCTTCAAAGATCTTTCCACTTTCAAGGTGATGTTGGGGGTAAATATGGTATTGGGAGTTTTGCGGCCGTTCCAAGCTAACTTTGGGCGATAGTATGTATTGATCGCTCTTTCTATGTATTTGCAATGTGCTTTCGCTATTTTCTTCCTTTTGAATCATTAAATCTTCAATAATTAATAATGTACTTATGTACAAACATAATAATTTAATCTATTTAAAACATAAGATTTCGACAAAAAAATGTTTTTATTATTTGGAAAGTGTTCGGGTTCGGTCGTTTATTTTAGGAATATGGCAATTTAATCACCTACTGCTTTCAACCGTATAAATAAAGCTGTCCGATTTATAATAGCCCATGTTATACTCAATGGGCCTTTCTCCTTGATCAAAAACGAATCGTTTTCTAAACAGGACCGGTGTTCCTTTTTCAATTTCAAGCTTTTGGGAAACCAACTCATTGGATGCCGTGGCGCTTATTTCTTCTTTGGAAAGGGAAGCTATGGTGGAGTGCTCCTGTTCCAACATTTCATAAAGGGGCATTTTAAAATCTTCCTCTCCTGTTAACCCGATCCTGGGGTGAAAGTAGGATACAAAGTAGACAAAGGGCTCATCGGGCTTTCCTCGAACCCGTTCCATTTTAAGTACTTTTTTGTCCTCACGGATATTAAAAAAATCCATAACACTGGATGGCGGTCGCACCCAACTTAAATGCAATTCGAAATTCCGTATGGGTATTCCCCTTACTTTCATTTCCTGGGAAAAGCTCAACCAGTTGTTGGACCGCGAACTTACGGGCTGGGGCGCTACCCGTGTACCCGCTTTTTTCTTTCGTACCAAAAGCCCCTCAAAAACCAGTTTTTTGATGGCTTGCCTTACGGTGGAACGGGAAATCGCCAATCGTTTGCTGAGCTCCACTTCGCTGGGCAATATTTTACCTTGTTGATATTCTTCCTTCGCAATGAGTTCACGGAGCAATTGCTCAACTTGGGCATGTAGCGGAACTGGACTCTTGTGGTCTATTTCAAATTTCATGTTGTACCTAAGTTATATGGTAGGATAGATCAATGTTTACACATACCCTCAAAAATAGCACTATAAATATGGTTTTTCATTCATATTCATTAACATTTTCAATCAAGGAAGTTTACAGGAACGCCCATTTTATTGATGCGTATAATTATCTTTTGACAAGTCCTTACCATCCGGCCCTACAATCTTTACATCCAAACCCAATCCCCCACCAGCTTGAAAATACTGAAGTGAGAATTTATGATACCCCTTTTGAAGCGGTAGATCAATGGTTTTGGTCTCCATGGCATGATGACCATCGTGATCAATGACCATTTTATCCGCAATCCACAGCTTAGAACCATCGTCCGAGGTAACATGAAATGTATAGATCCCATCCTTTTCCAAACGAACATACCCATCGAAAGTAAGGCCATAATTGCTATCCCTTGTTGCTTTGCTCAAATCAACGGTACCTGTAATGCCTGTTTCCAATGATTCGAGTTCACTAAAATCTGGAAGATTGTCCCATTGTCCATGGTAGTATGCATACTTCAGACCCTTCTCAAAGTTTTCACTCAATTTAGATTGAGGCGGGTTCAAGGAATCAACTTTTTCAAAACGCTTCTGCACTACTTTACTTTTTTCATCACCGACAATGGACCTCGCCTTCAAAACCGAGGTGGCATCGACCCATATAGGTGATGTATATTTATTTGAGCTTTGTGTCGGTTCCGAACCATCCAATGTATAATAAATGGCCTCGCCCTTCCTGTTGGTCAACGTAACCTTTTCTTTATCCTGAAAGATTGCGTGGTCATACGAAATGGAAACCGGGGAAATCATATTGTCCGTATGGATATCACGAAAAAAATCGATTGGTAATTTTATGATTTCACGGTCATAGGTCACCAGTCCATTTACTTCACCTTCCACATCGGACACTTGGGTATAAACAACGGCGCTTGCCGCCTTATCGTGCTTCATTTGCCAGACTTTATCCCATAATTCGGTATATGAATTTTTAAACTCCAGCGTGTCCGTCATTTCGCGGTATCCCCAGTTCTCTTCCTGCCATAGATGTCCGGGCAATGCAAGTCCGAGGCCTCCAAATTCCCCCAAGACCGTGGCCCGCTCTTCTTCGACCGGATAAATATCCGGACCAGGGTAACTGTGCATATCAATGATGTCCCCCACATTATGATCGGTCCAACCACTGGCATTGCTCACGAGCCTTGTCCCATCCATTTCTTCGACCCAATGGGTAAGTCGTTCCGTATCATACTGCCCCCAACCTTCATTAAAAACAACCCATATCACTATACTGGGGTAATTGTATAGATCATCTATCATTGCCTCAAGTTCCTTTTCAAACTGCTGTTTATCCTCAGATGTCAATCTTTCCTCAAAATCCTCATGGGGATAGACCTGTGGCATGTCCTGCCAAACCAGCATACCCATTTTATCACAGAGATAGTACCAGCGCTGACTTTCGGTTTTTGCATGTTTCCGCAACAAGTTGAAGCCCATCTTTTTGAAGGTCTCAATATCCCATATATAAGCTTCCTCGGTAGGCGGTGTCATCAAGCCGTCTGGCCAATATCCCTGATCGAGGACTCCGACTTGAAAGTAGGGTTCGTTGTTCAACAATATTCTGGTATCATTGTTTTCATCTTTTCCCAAACTGATTTTACGCATCGCCACATAACTGGAAAATTCATCCGTAATGGTGTCATCATTGACCAATTGAACTTCCAGATCGTAAAGAAATGGCTGTTCAGGCGTCCACAACTTTGCCTCTGGAACATTTATTTTGATATGCTCCCCCGCAGTACCCTCTGCCTCAGCTATGGTTTGATTCCCATCTTTCAGAACCAGTTTGATCATTCCATCCCCTTCCGTAGTCTGTCCAATAAAATCAACCAAACCTTGGTCAATATCAGGTTCTATTTTGAAGGTTTCTATATGATTGGACTTAACGGGTTCCATCCATACCGTTTGCCAAATGCCGGTAGTCGACGTATAAAAGATACCTTCAGGTTCCTTTACCTGTTTCCCTACAGGTTGCAACCCATCATTTGAGGCATCGTGTACCTTGACCATCACTTCCTGTTGCCCAGTGGTTAAGTACTCGGAGATATTAAATGAAAAGTGATCAAATGCACCCTTATGTTCTCCAACTTTTTGTGTGTTGATGTAAATGGTTGCGTGATAGTCAACGCCCTCAAAATTCAATAGCACTTCGTCCCCTCGCCAATCCTCTGGTACGGTAAAGGTTTTTCGATATAATAGATCATCGGTTTTTTCCATAACCCCAGAGAGATAAGACTCGACCGCAAAAGGAACCAAGATGGTATCTGAAAGGTCGGTCCCAAAGGGAATGTCTTTCTTTGGAGAAGTATCTACCTGCCAGTATCCGTTCAGGTTCATCCATTTCTCCCGCTGTTGGATAGGTCGTGGGTATTCCGGCAAAACATGTTCTGGATCTACTTGATCGGTCCATTTGGTTTTTAAAACGGCTTCTGGACTTTTGCCCTGCTCCTCCGACTTTTGACCCGTATTACAGGAAGTGAACAAAAAAACAAGGGACAGTGTAAGATATAGATATGGTTTCATAATGAATTAAACGAGTTTACAGTTCATTTAAAGGGTTTAAAGCTAGGGTTTTGTTTCAACACAAGTGGGTCAACGATTAGTTTTCTGTCTTAATTAAAACCTCCCCGCCCTTATCAAATAGGGAATGGTCAATGAAAAAGCCATTGGTTCGGGCTCCATTGACATAAATGTCTTTCAAATCTCTGGATTCTCCATCCTTTATGAGCTTTAAAGTCTTATTGTCTTTCAAATTCCATGTAATGGTATCAAAGATGGGAACGGTGACCAAATATTCAGGGTCCGAAGGGGAAAACGGATACAATCCCAAGGCATTGAACACATACCAAGACGACATCTCTCCTGCATCGTCCATTCCGGAAAGTGCCAAACCTTCTTCACCAATTCCATAATAGTCCGACAACAATTTATCGATAACCGCCTGTGACTTTTCTGGCTTTCCTATAAAATAATAGGAAAATGGTGCTTCATGTCCCGGTTGATTTCCTTGACTATATTGTCCCATAAATCCAGATATGTTTCGAGCGATATAGTCAGGGTTCCATTTATAGGTAAATAGTGAATCGAGCTTTTCTTCAAACTTTTCTTCTCCCCCATATTGGTCAATAAGTCCAGGCATATCGTGAGTGGCGAAAAAAGAAACCTGCCATGCATTGGCCTCTCGGTACATGTATTCGTAATAGGGGTATTCAGGATTGAACGGTTCAACCCAATCACCATTGGCCAATCTTCCCCGCATAAAATTGGTTTTCCTATCGAATACGTTCTTGTAATTTTTGGATCGAGCCAATAAATCCTTTTGATGTTCCGGGTCGTCCATTTCTTCGGCCAATAAGGAAAGGGAATAATCATCATAGGCAAATTCCAAGGTTTTGGACACCCCTGCCTTCCCTTTGGATTCTGTATTGGGATTGTCAATTCTAGGTTCTGATATATACCCGAGTTCCATGTACTCTTTGATATATGGACGGGTGCCACCTTCTTTATAGGCATTGTTGAGCAATAGCTCGTATGCCTTTTCCACGTCAAAATCCTTTATTCCCCGTAAATAGGACCCTGTTATAAAAGATGCTGCATGATCACCATGGAAAAATGTGGGGATAAATCCTGTGACAGCTCCCCTGTCGATAAGTGATGAAATCACATCCGAAGTTACCTCAGGCCTCAAAATTTCCATCAATACCACTTTATTTCTATAGGTATCCCATAATGAGGGGATGGTATAATAGTGAAAATCCCTGTTTTGAACTTTTCCTGCGGCATCGACAAAATCTCCGTTACTGTCACTTCGTAAGGCGGGCCATAGAAATGATTTATAGAGGGAGGTATAGAAGATTTCTTTCTGCTTTTCCGATCCGCCCGTGACCTCAATCTGATTTAGAAAATCCGACCATATTTTTTTGCCCTCCCCAAATACATCCTCAAAGGATTTGGCCCCAACTTCTTGTTCCAAATTCAACTTTGCATTCTCTTCATTAACATAGGACAATCCGATCTTCATGGTAACCTTACCTTCACCATCGTCCTTTAAATGTGCAATAGCATAACCTTTAGATTCTCCGGGATTGGTCGATACGATACTATCGATTTCCGCATCCATTCTGGCATAGAAATGAATTTTATCCCTTCCCACCTTTTGATGACCGCTCAGCTCGTTGGACGAAACCTTGGTGATTCCCCAATCAGAGACATGATTGTTGGCAGTTCCCAAATCGAACACTATTCTTTTTCCCGCGGGCTCCTCATATTGATATTCGTGGATAGCGGCCCTTAATGTTGAAGTCAATCTTACATTGATATCGTAATTCTGTAAGTGAACCTGATAAAAACCAGGGGATGCCGATTCATTATCGTGGGAAAAAGTTGCTTTAAAAGGTGCTTTGGCCTGAGCGGAAATTGGCAATACAGGTAAGTTGCACAAGTTCCAGTGCCCTTTATTGGTATGGGCAAACCCCAAAATTTCGGTATCCTCATACTCGTAACCGGCACCCGTACCATATTCGGTGATCGGACTGACCTGAACCATGGCATTCGGCAGAGATGACCCTGGAAAGGTCAATCCCGCCCATACCCTCCAATCTTTTGGAGGGGTATAGCCAATTATTTTCTCGTCCAACAAGGGTGCTGTTCCCATAAATGTATTCACATAAGCATAGGGCGTTTTATCATTTAATGATTCGGTTTTCAGCTTTGTCCCATCTGTTTTACAAGAGCTTAACAATATGGATGCACTAAGAAATAGTATAGTTTGTTTGGTTGTCATGATATGGATGAAAATGATTCAAATATCCGCTTGCTGATTGTGTGGCAATATTTACCCTAATAAAGTGAATATTTATATTTTGTATTTATGTACGAACATATTAAATTATTTTGATAAAAATACTTAATCGTTTCAGAAAAATAATTGAATAGGATTGTTTCAGTGAAAAACAGGCTCCCTTAAGGAGCCTGCATCAAATTAACTAAACTAACTCAAATCCACTTTATGTACTATTTTCCATAAAGAAGGTTTGGCTATTCTATGTAGATCAGGTAATCAAATTACCGTTCTCGTCCCATTCTGCGATGACGCCCCGCTTGCTCTGGTCCACGCATTTGGCCAGCCATTCCTCGTCGTACGATACACCGTGCTGCTCCAGCACGTCATCGGGAACCCCGTCCCATACATTGGGCTGGTTCCCCTTGTAACCGATCTCCTCCATCCCGATCTTGCTCGTGTAGAAGCCCGTCATCGTCAGGTTCCGCACCAACGAGAAGAAGTTCACCTCGAAGGGCCTCTCGTTGCCCGGCACCTTTGGGTCGTAGTACGCGATACCGTCCAGTATTCCCTTCTGCTGCCGCTCCGTGGCCTTCTTGAACTCCGTGCCATGTTCCGTGTTGCTCTTGTGGTCCAGCCACATGAGCCCCCCACGGATGTCCGGCTGGAGCGTCTCCACGTCCTTGGCCATGAACTCGATGAAGCCCACCACGTCGGCGTCCGATGCCCCCTTGTACTCCTCCGATGGGGGAAGGATCAGGTCGCACAGTATGGTCAGTGTCTCCTGCTCGTGTGGGTTCAGGAACTGTTCGTCCCGTAGTTCAGCTATGTGCTCCAGCTCCTGCGGTACCCTTCCCGGGTAGGTGACCTTCGGCGCCTCCACCAGTTCCGTGCCCTCCGTCGAGGGCCTGCAACCGTGGATCGCCAGTCCGCCCGCAACAGAGCCCAGCACTATCGATTTTAAGCTCTTCCTTCTGTCCATTCCGCTATATGTTTTGTTGTTTGAGTTGTTCCACGATGTACTCCGAGGCCCTCATCGAGAGCGCCAGTATCGTCCATGTACAGTTCTTGTCCGCCTGCGACACGAAAGGCCCCGCGTCCACGATGAACACGTTGTCCACATCGTGCAGCTGCTGGTACTTGTTGGTCACCGAGGTCCTCGGGTCGTCGCCCATTCGGGTGGTACCCACCTCGTGGATGATCTTCCCCGGGTTGTGCAGCCCGTAGTTGGTCTCCTTCCCCGGCTTCTTGCCCAACGGCTCCCCGCCCATGTTGATCAATATCTCCTCGAAGGTGTCCTGCATGTGCCGCGCCTGGTTGATCTCCAACTGGCTCCATTTGTAGTTGAACCTCAGTACGGGGATACCGAACTCGTCCACCGTGGTGGGGTCGATCTCGCAATAGTTCTCCTTCCTTGCGATGGACTCGCCCCTTCCGGCCATGCCCACCACTGCGCCGTAGTATTTCTTGGCATCGCTGCGGAGCACGTCCCCGTAGCCCCCCACCTTCGTCCCGAAGAACTGGTTGAACTCGTTCACGTTGAAGCCGAAGCCGTAGCTGGGCATCCCCATGCCGCCCCATACCTCGATGTGGTAGCCCCTCGGAAAGTCCAGCTTGCTGTTGTCCCCCCACCATGGGGAGTACACGTGCATGCCGCCCACCCCGTCCTCGTTGTAGGACACCTTCCTGTTCATCAGGTCCGGGATGAAGCCCGCCCTGTCCGCGCCCGTCGAGTCGTGCAGGTACTTGCCCACCACGTCGCTGCTGTTGCCCAGTCCGTTGGGGTGCCGGTCGCTCTTGGAGTTCAACAGGATTCGTGCCGAACTACAGGCCGAGGCCCCCAGCACCACCACCTTGCCCTTGAGCTTGTACTCCTTCCTGTCCTCCTTGTTGATGTAGGATACGCCCGTGGCACGGCCCTCTTCGTCCGTGGTCACCTCGCGCACCATGCAGTTCACGTACAGGTCGATCTGCCCCCCGTTCTTCTGCGCGGGGAAGATCAAACAGGTACCGGCCGAGAAGTCGGCGTATACCTGGCAGGCGCGGTTGCACTGCCCGCAGTAGAAGCACACGCCCCTGTCCTCGTTGATCTTCTTGGTGAGCATCGACATCCGTGACGGGTACACCGGGATGTTGCTCTTCCTTGCCCCCTTGATGTAAAAAAGTTCGTGCAGCCTTGGCTTTGGCGGCGGCAGGAAAAAGCCGTCCGGGTCGTTGGGCAGTCCCTCGTTGGTGCCGAACACCCCGATCATCTTGTCCACCTTGTCGTAGTACGGTTTTACATCGTCGTAGCTTATCGGCCAGTTGTCCCCGTGGCCGTCCACGTCCTTGTGCTTGAAGTCCTGGGGGCCGAAGCGCAGCGATATGCGCCCCCAGTGGTTGGTCCTGCCCCCCAGCATCCGCGAACGGAACCAGGAGAAGTCCGTGCCGTCCTTCTGGGTGTAGGGCTCACCCTCGATGTCCCAGCCTCCGTAGGCGGCATCGAAGTCCCCGAAGGGACGGAAGCGCGTGCTCTTCCCGCGCCTGGGGCTCTCGTACGACCACTTGAGCTGGGTCTGGTGCTCCGGCTTCGCAGGGTCGAAGAAAGGCCCCGCCTCCACTACGGCTACCTTGAGGCCAGCCTCCGAAAGTACCTTCGCCGACATCCCGCCACCGGCGCCCGAGCCAACGATGATCGCATCGTAGACCGTCGAATTCTCTATTATCTGCATCTGTTGGTTTGGTTTAATTATAAATGAGTAAAATATGAATCAATCTAAAAGGAATCACAATTAAACCTTACATGGAACTGATATTCCATGCTCTGGATTCCCGTGAGTATTATTTTTTAAAATTGAGGCCCACCATCCATAAAGGAAATGATGGGCCTCATCATTTAATACTGTGTATTAATAACCGTTGTTGTCGGTACCCAAACTTGGGTTACGCTGAAGTTCCGGCCCTGGCAAGGGCAACAACATGTGTTTTTCTTCAATTTGCTTGCCTCTTTCCGTAGTATGGCCAACGGCATTCACAAAGGATATGGAACCGGGAGAGTCTGCGACCGGGAACTGTCCTGTACGAACAACATCAAACCAAGTCTTGAACTCGAACACTAACTCTCTGTGTCTTTCTTTCCAAACTTCCTGTACAAATGCCTCTGTTCCCAAACCTGACAAATCAGCCTCAACTGTGGCTATGTCAGATTCCCAGTAAGCTCTTGCACGTACTTGGGCCAAATAGTTAATGGCATCCGGGGTTACCCCGCTAGATCTTGCAATGGCTTCCGCAGCAATCAACAATACATCGGCATAGCCGTAAACTGCAAAATCCTTTCCGGACATTGCTGTTTCAAAAATGGCTGCATCATCATGCCAGACGTAAGGTGCTGTTGCAAAGGTCTGCCCTGAATCTTGAAAAGTGGAATGAAAATATTGCTTTTCCTGAATTCTTAGGTCGGCTGACGGATCATACAAATCGATAAATCCATCTGAAGGAAGGTAACCGCCGTTTGTAATATCATAAAGTACTTCCGAAGCAAGTGCTACAGGGTAAGAATACCTTGGATAAACAGAGGTTCCTATTTCTGGGTCATATTCTTTGATATAAATATGCTCCACGGCAGATGCATCTGACTTTCTGATCTTGTTGTAGGCGGAGTTTTCCAAATCCACAACTCCAGGGGATAGCTCATCATGCTGTACCAAATCGTAGGAACCGTATGTTCCATTGATGATGTCCTGTGCCAAGCTGGCTGCATCACTGTATCGGTCCGCATTCAATGGGTTTCCGCTCATGGTCAAGTATACATCGGCCAATAGGGTCGCGACCGCTCCCGCGGTAACACGCTTACCATTGTCCACCATGCTTACCGTTGGCAATCCGCCGCCAAGTGCATCGGTCAAATCTTGCTCTATCAATGCATAAACATCGGCTACGGAGCTTCTTTCCAAATAAAGATTCTCCAAAGATTCATAAGGCTCAGTGGTCAATGGTACGGGACCGAACCATCTTACCAAGAAATAGTAGGCAAATGCCCTAAAGAATTTAGCTTCTGCCATTAGTTGCGATCTTTCAGAATCGCTCAATCCAGGTGTTTCCGGAATATACTTGATGGCATTGTTTGCCCTGGAGATTCCCAGATAAAGCTCTCTCCATCTATCCTGAAGGTAACCTCCTATGTTATCCCCGTTAAGGGTAAGCTCTTGGGAATTGCTCACATGGAGTTCCTGACCTGCGTATTCGTTAACGAAATACCCGGACATGTACCCTCCCAGCATCATGGGGGTTCCGCTATACACTCCACCATCCGTCATGTTGGGAGCACCGGTCCTATACAGTGAATTAACGGCACTGTAGGCTTGGTCTGGTTCTGAAAAGAACTGATTGGAATCCAGTTCGCTCAAGGGTTTCTCTTCCAAAAAGTCCGAACAGGAACCCAATACAATCATTCCGATTAGAAAAACTATATATTTAATTTTCATGATATCTTTTTTATGTATTAAAATTTGAGGCTACATCCGATGGTAAATGTTCTTGGCTTGGGATACTGGAAGAAGAAAATGTTCTGTCCCCATTGGTTCCCGCCCCATGAAGTAGCTTCCGGGTCGTACCCTTGAAAGTCTTTGGAATGAATCACGAAGGCATTTTCCAAACTGGCATATACCCTAAGACGGTTCAAGCCCATGATATCCAAAAACTGCTGATTGAAGTTATAGCCCAAAGAGAATAGGTTTCCTCTGATGTAAGAACCATCAACCACCCATCTGCTATCTACCTGACTGTTCTGTCCGGCATACGCTTGGTTCCTGATTTCCTGAACCTGAGTGTTCTGATTGCTCTCGGTCCATCCATCATAAAGAATAGTGGCAAGTCCGTTGGCAATACCTGAACGGTCTTCGGTTGAGTGATAGAACTGCTGCATGATCTCTACACCTGCCACAAATTGGATGTCTGCGGTGAAATCGAAATTCTTATAACGGAAGGTGTTTATGAAACTTCCCGTAATATCCGGCAAACCTTTTCCAAGGATTTTCTTTTCTGCAGATCGCTTGGCCTCACCAGGAACGGCTCCGACCTCGGCAGCTTCGGCAGCTTCATCGGTTCCCCAAGTTCCCAAACGCTCGTATCCCCAGAAAGAGCTCAAAGATTCCCCAACTCGAAGAATGGTCTGACTACCGGACACCCAAAATGGTCCTGGTTCTATATCCTCGTCATTTTCACCCAAGCTTTCAATCCTGTTCTTGTTGTAGTTCATGTTAAAGGATGTCTCCCAGCCAAAATCCGCTTTGCGGATAATCTCTGCGGTGACCATGGCCTCGATACCTTTATTGGAAACAGAACCAATGTTATCCCTTACCGATGTGAATCCTGTTGTGTAAGGGACCGGTCTGTCCAATAGGAGATCTTTGGTCAACTTATCATAGTAGTCGAACTCCAGACGCAACCTGTAATCAAAGGCGGCAAGATCTAAACCAATATCGAATTGACTGGTTTTTTCCCATTCCAACCCTGGGTTGGACAAACGATTTACGGAACTGGAGCTTACCCTTGTACCGTTCAGCAAAACTGTTCCTGAAGAAACTGTCGCCAAAGAACTGTAAGGGTCAATTTCCGTATTACCTGTAATACCGTAGCTACCACGTAGCTTAAGTCTGTTGATCGCGGTAACATTTTCCATAAAGGCTTCTTCGCTGATGTTCCAACCAGCACCGATTGATGGGAAGAAACCGTATTTATTGTCCTCACCAAATCTTGAAGAACCATCGACCCTTCCTGTCAAGGTCAACAAATATTTATCCTTGAACGTATAACCTGCACGTAAAAAGTAGGAGTTCAAAGCCCACTCGTTTGTTTCTGATTCCGGTGCACTTGGGTTGCTCGCAGACCCTATATTGTTGTAACGGAAAAAGTCGTCGCTAAATCCTTGGGCAAAAATATTGGAGGACTCATAAGTCCGCTCTTGCCAACTAATACCCAACATGGCATTGATTCTGTGATTACCCAACTCCTTGTTGTAAGTAAGGTAATTTTCCTGTTGCCAATAGGTACTCTTTTCATTAAAAATACGGGCAAAACCGTTAGGTGCTGAAATATTCACCAAATCTCTTGGAGAGTATTCCTTTTTGTTCCTGATGTTTTTATCGAAACCGTATTGGGTCCTAAACTCCAAACCTGGCATGATAGTGAAACTTGCATAGAAGTTTCCAAAAAGCTGGTTTCTTTCCCAGAATCTTTCTTGTGTTTCCAATACGTGAACCGGGTTGGACATGGACTCCAAGTTGTAGGCATCGCTGATCATTTGGCTATTGCTCCATGTTCCATCAGGGAATTTTACCGGGAAGATTGGAGGCATTTCGATCATGGTCCTTCTTGGGGTCTGGCCACCACCGCCTTCTTCGAACTCGGTATCCTTAACATCGTTTACAAGAAGGTTTACACCCAATTTCAACCAATCTTTTGGAGTAACATCATATGCAATTTTACCGCTGATCCTATCCAATTCGTTGTTCAGCATTATTCCTTCTATATGGGAATAGTTCAAGAACACCCCGATGGATGATTTTTCACTTCCCTGCTGAATGGATAATTGGTGATTATTGGAGTACGCTGTTCTAGTAGCTTCATCTTGCCAATCGGTATCGTAAAGTGGATTGCCTTGCGCATCGAACAAATTGGGATCGTTTGTGGTGAACACCGGAGCAGGGTCGCCAGGACGGTACTTTGGTGTATTCTCCATACCTGTACGAACTACTTCCAACCACTCTTCAGCGTTCAGCAAATCCATTTTCTTACGGATGCTTCCCACACTTAAGAAACCATCGTAACCAATACTTATCTTTTCATCTTTTGAACCCCTTTTGGTCGTAATCAAAACTACACCATTGGCACCCCTGGCACCATAAATGGCTGCGGATGATGCATCTTTCAGCACCTCCATACGCTCAATATCGTTCGGGTTAATGAACTGGATATCGTCCATTACAACGCCATCAACAACATACAATGGATCTGTTGAGGAATTGATGGTCCCAACACCACGAATCACAATTCTTGGGGATCCCGTAGGTGAACCTGAGTTCAAGAATACGTTTACACCGGCCACTTTACCTCTCATTCCCTGAAGGGGATTGCTCACCGGAGCTTGTAAAAGTGTTTCGCTGTCCACTGCACCAACGGCCCCAGTAAGATCGGATTTCTTTTGGGTACCGTAACCCACAACGACCACCTCATCGAGTGCGGCAACATTTTCCTTAAGGGTTACATCTATGGTCTGTTCCCCGGTAACCTCGATTTCTTGGGTCACAAAACCTATATAACTGAACATAAGCACATCACCGGCATCTGCCATAATGCTATAGTTCCCGTCAAAATCGGTAGTGGTTCCCTTGGAAGTACCTTGTACCAGTATCGACACCCCGGGAATCGGAGTACCGGCATCGTCAGTGACCTTTCCGTTTACGGTAAACTGCACATTTGTTCTAATGAGCTCGTTGATTCTGTCAGGGCTCAAGGCCGTAGGCACTTTATCAACATTGTGCTTGCTTAAGAGGCTTTCAATTTTATCCTTGATCTCTGGGTTGTTCTTTGGAAAAAGAATAATCTGGTTCCTAACAAAGCTAAAAGCGATATCGGACTCGGAGAAGAGTTCGTTCAATACATCGTCCAATGTTTTGTTTTCGACTTTAAGCGTTTTTTTGGAATAGACATCCACAATGCTGTTGTTGTAGAAAAAACTATAATCGCTCTTGCGTTCGATTTCGTTCAATATCCGCTTTAATCTTACATTGTTTGCCTCCAGCGAAATGCTTTGTGCATTTGCTTCCGAAGCAAATAACTTGGCCAAAGTAAGCGCCACTAAGATCAAATAGATTTTCATTATCCTGATAATTGGGACCTTTGGTAAAAAAAGTTCCTTTTTTTCCATAATTTTGATGAGTTTACGATGTTTAATTACATTTTTATGTGGTTAAATAGTTTCTGAGAGGAGGGTGCGGGAACACTCTCCTCTCTCTTTTTGGGTCATTGCTTCATAAATAGTGTTATTTGGTTATTGTGCATTTTATAGAGTATAGGTGATGACACCTCAAAGAGGTCCAGGATCTGTTCAATACCAAGATTGTCGAACTCCCCGGTATATTTATAATCCATTATTCCTGGGGATTCTACCGATATATCAACCTTGTATTTTCTTTTTAAATCGCTTATTACCTGTCTGATGGGGGTCTCGTCATAAATAAGTTTGCCCTCCCGCCATGCGGTAAACTTTTTGGTCTGAACATTATCAACAATAAGTTTGTCGGCATCTTTGACATAGGTAGCCCTTTGTGAAGGTGCCAAAACCACGGTCTTTTGATTATGCTCTTCCACCACTTTTACCTTTCCGGACACCAAAGTCGTTTCCACATTTTGATCTTCGGGATAGGATTTAACATTAAAAACGGTGCCGAGTACCTGAATGTTCATTCCATTTTCGGTAGCCACAATAAATGGCTTTTCCGGATTATGGGCCACATCAAAAAATGCCTCTCCCTGAAGACTGACATCTCTAGATTCTTCCGAGAATTTTTCGGGGTAGGAAAATGTGGTGTTCGCATTCAACGTAACCTTTGTGCCATCGGACAAGGTTATGGTCTTGTTCTCCCCTATTGAGGTAGAGGCCAAAATTATCTGTGAAGATTTTTCTTCAAATTGTTCATTTGGAGAAAGCAGCGTATAGGCCAATGCCGCCATTATCATGACGCAGGCTGCATATCCTACATATTTATACCAATCGGCAAATTTTCTTTTGGGCCCTGTTACGTTTTTATGCTCACCTTCTTTTAGCAGTTTGGCCACATGCCTTGCTTTCAGAACATGATAACGCCGTTGTTGCTTAGGGTTCTTGAGCAACCACTTTACAACCTCAGCCTTTTTTTTGTCTGATAGCCGACCTTCTACCAGTGCATTTATATCCTTGTTGTTCATTGCTTATTAGGAACAGTATTCAATAGCAGGACGTAAAAAGTAGGGTCACCCCCTAGTCGGAAAGTAAATTTTATAAAAACAAAGAGGGCAGATACTCGCTCAGGGCCACCCGAAGTTGTCGCAAGGCCCTGCTCATATGGTTTTCCACGGTTTTTGGGGAAATTTCCAGTTCCTTCGATATTTCTTTATGGCACAACCCCTCCATTCTACTTTTCGTGAAAACTTTTTTACATTTTTCAGGAAGTTGCTCTATGGCCTTATCCACCAAAGACTGGAGTTCATCTGCCAAAATTGAAGAGGCCATGTCGTCTGCCAAAGCTCCATGGTTCAACCAAAACTCTTGCTGTTCGGCGGACATTTCCTTGGTGAGCTTATTTTTTTTGGCGCGGAGATAATCCAAACAGGCATTTCGGGTCATACTATAAATGTAACCCGTAAAATTGGAGGTAATCTGCAACGTCCCCCATTTTTCCCATAATTTGATGAAGACATCGTGGATGATTTCTTCCGCATCCTCTTGAGAAGGTATGTAACTGTTCACAATTACAACCAGTTTAGGCCTGTAGAACTCATATATTACACTAAAATCATCCTCTACGGTATTTTCCGACAGGGGGGCGATTTTGAGGTTATGCAAATATTCTGGCTTCATTTTTGGTAAATGCAAACATTTTACACGTGCAATTTACAAATTTCGAACTAACGGCAAATTTTAATCTTTTTATTTATAAGTATCCCCTAAAAATGGCATCTTATGAATACCCTTGAAATCCCTACATCCCAATCTTTGATTGCGCGAAAAGAAATCTTGGCCGCTAGATTAAGCATTGCTAAAAAAATAAAGGACCACGTCTTATAGGCATGGTCCTTTATTTTTATCGTTATAAAATCTGCCTAAGGCGCCAACGTATACGTAAAATCGATCCTTGTCTGCACCACGGTACCGGTTACCTCAGTTACATTATATATTTCTGAAAAAGTAAATGCCGACGAATCTTCATTAAATTCCAGCGTAGTTGCCTGCACGGTGCAGGAAGCTGCCAAACTAAGATTTTGTGAAATCAGCTCCCATGTGCCCGTGGAGGTAACAGGGTTGTCACAATCCTCTGCATTCTTGCCGATTTCGTAGGTAAAGGTCCTATCGGATTCAAAAGTATAGGCTGCATCTCTGGCACATTCTTCATATTGTTCAAAAAGATTTTTTGATGCATTGTCCGTATCATCATCCGTCAAATCCAATTCTTTTGCGGCAACAATGTCGCTAAGCACCCATTCCCCGACCAATTTCTCTTCATTGGCCGTTAGCTCACCTGTAAAATCTTCGGCACATTCCGGTCCATCATCCGAAGAACAGGACAAAAGAGTTACACCAATACACATTAAGGAGATAGCATTAAAAAATGTTCGTTTCATTTCCATTTAAATTTTATTGTTTCTATAATGATGTGCCAGAATGCAAATGGTTGTTTATGGATATGGAAAAACATTAGAAAAGAAAAGCCCAGTTTATTGATCTTGGGCAAAAATTACACCTTTCCACGCAACATGAATGTGCAAAAAAGTTGTCCGTAAAGGCTATCGGAGCTCCCTGATCTTAATATTTCGGAACCAAGTTTCAAAATACCAATACTGCAATGCAATTTTGCCCTTGGTGGCCTTGCCAAATTCAGGGTACTTGGAAAAATGGCTCCCGGCAACTCTCTCTTTCCAATCAGGTGAAGTAAAATCCTGCGATGCCGTGAGAACACCGTTCAAATAAAATTCTATTTTACCGTCCTCTTGTACGATCTTGGTTTTGTTCCACCCACCCTGATTGATCTCCACCTTATTTTGTTGCGGCTGAAAAACATACAAACAACCCGGCCGCTTTTCGGGAACGTCATAATCCATATGATCGGCACCTAAAATTTGGTACTCGGGACCACTTTGCCATGCGGTAGGTACATTGGGCAGCTCCTGTACGTTTATAAAAACACCACTGTTCCCGTTTCCTGCTATCCGCCATTCCAAGGTAAGTTCGTAATTTTCATAGGATTGGTCGGTTACCAAATCCCCGGCCGTCAAGGATTCATCGTTGGTGTTGCTATGCAATTCACCATCGACAACTTCCCAAACCGAATTGGCTCCTGGATCATTGTACAGATGCCATCCCTTCATTGTTTGCCCATCAAAAAGCAGCTTCCAGCCCTCTTTCTTCTCCACATCCAACAATTGGTTGTGGGTAGCGTTTTCCACTGCGGCCTTCTTAGTACGCCATGTTTCGCTTTCTTCTTTTTTCTTTTCTTGTTTACAGGATACCGATAGGAGTATGGCAAGGATGCATCCAGTTACTTTTGTGTACATGTATGGTTTAGTTTGTTTTGTAGTGCAGCGACTAAAGATAGAAAAAGAATGCGATTTGGGCCTTTATCAAAGATAAATGGTCGCCTTTGTCCAAAAAAACACCCGGGCAAATACCCAATCAGCGGCAAAATTTAACAAACCAGCGGTCACAATCTCCCTTTTACACTCATTTTAATGTCGTTAACCCCTGTTATATCGACGTTCATGGGATTGCTGTGTTAAAATAGCAATCGATACTTTAAGTACTATTGGACTAGTTTTATCTTTGAGAACCATCTGTTTTTATATAAAAACAGCCCACCAACCACCAAACCAAGATGAAAGTAAAAAACATAGTCTACGCCCTATTAGTTGTTGGAGTAGTTGCCCTTATCGCATACAGAATCAAATCCAATGCCGAAATTGGCAAACCAAGTGGGTCAGGATCGGTTGTTCCAACTGTGACCGGTATGATTTTAAAGCCGCAGAGCTTTAAGGACAATATTTCCATTTCTGGGACTTTGGAAGCTGATGAACAAGTTGAGATCAGGAGCGAAATTTCCGGTGTTGTTGAAAGCATCAATTTTAAAGAAGGCAGCAAAGTTTCAGAAGGACAGGTATTGTTGAAGGTAAACGACATTGAACTTCGCGCCCAACTCTCCAAAGCACTTACGGCCAAAAGACTTGCTTCTGAAAATGAAAGAAGGGCCAAATTGTTATTGGAAAAACAGGCCATTAGCCAAGAAGAGTACGATATAGCGGGTGCGGATTACCAATCGGCCAGTGCAGAGGCAGAATTGATAGAGGCGCAACTTTCTAAGACAATCATAAGGGCGCCTTTTTCGGGAACCATTGGGCTACGGTCCATCTCCAAAGGAACCTACGTGACCCCAACCACGGTTATTGCCAAACTGGTCAACACCGATGAGCTGAAAATCACCTTCTCCGTACCGGAAAAATATGCTTCACAGGTAAATGTGGGCACAATCCTCACGTTTACCACTTCGGATTCCAGAGAACAGTACAGTGCCACCATTTATGCCATAGACCCTGAGGTGGACATCGCCACACGAACCCTTCGGATGAGAGCCATCATGGACAATCGGGAAAACAAACTATACCCTGGTGCATATGCGAATGTGCAACTACCGCTCGAGACGGTAAACGATGCCCTTTTGGTGCCTTCCGAGTCGTTGATTCCCGTACAGAACGGAAAGAAAATATTCATTCTGGAAAATGGCAAGGCCAAAGAAATCGATGTTGAAATCGGGGCACGGACCGGTAAAGCCGTGCGCATATTGACCAATCTGCAAGTTGGGGATACCGTGTTGACATACGGTGTGATGGCATTGCAAAACGGTTCACCGGTAGAAGTTGTTTTGGAAGAATTTGAACCTTTGACCCAAATACAATGAACCTTTCGACCATAAGCATCAAAAGACCTGTTCTCACCATTGTGATGAACGTAACCATCATCCTTTTTGGAATCATTGGCTATACATTTTTGGGTGTACGGGAGTTTCCCTCTATAGATCCCGCCGTGGTATCCGTCCGCACCAATTATTCTGGTGCCAACGCGGACATCATTGAGTCCCAGATTACAGAGCCTTTGGAAAAATCCATCAACTCCATAGATGGCATACGCAATATTACCTCCTCCAGTGTGCAAGGATCTAGTTCCATCACCATCGAGTTTGAACTGGACAAAGACCTGGAAGCGGCCGCAAACGATGTCCGGGACAAAGTTTCCCAAGCATTGCGGAGCCTTCCCGAAGATTTGGATGCCCCGCCTGTGGTTTCCAAGGCCGATGCCGATGCGGACAGGATCATTTCTATGACCATACAGAGTGACAACAAAAACATTTTGGAGCTCTCAGATTATGCTGAAAATGTCATTGCACAAAGAATAGAGACCATTCCCGGTGTTAGCGGTGTGCAGATATGGGGACAGCGCAGGTACGCGATGCGGTTATGGATAGACCCTTTAAAGTTGGCTTCCTACGGGCTCACCGTGGCCGATGTGCGCACTGCACTTTTGGCCCAGAACATTGAGTTGCCGTCTGGAAAGCTTACCGGGGAGAACACCGAATTGACCGTCAAAACACTTGGAAACCTCAATACAGAAGAAGAATTCAACAACATCATCATTTTGGCCGATGGCGAAAAACTCGTGCAGCTCAGCGATATTGGACGTGCAAGTCTTGAAGGCGAGAATATGGAAACCAAAATGAGCGACTCGGGGCAACCTATGGTAGCCATTGCCGTGATTCCACAACCAGGCACCAACTATCTTGAAATTGCAGATGCTTTCTATGAAGAGTACGAAAAACTGCAAAAAGACCTCCCCGAAGATTTTAAGCTGAACATTGTCATAGACGATACCGTATTTGTTAAAAAAGCTGTCACCGAAGTGGCCGAGACCATTTTAATATCCATAGTCCTGGTGATTCTGGTCATTTATCTGTTTTTCCGAAATTGGTCCTTGGCACTGCGTCCGTTGCTGGACATTCCTGTTTCCTTGATCGCCACCTTCTTTTTTATGTGGCTGTTGGGATTCTCCGTTAACGTGCTTACCCTTTTGGCCATAGTGCTCGCCACCGGACTTGTTGTGGATGATGGCATCGTGGTAACGGAAAATATTTATAAAAAAATCGAAGAGGGGATGAACCCCATTGAGGCGGCCATTAAAGGTTCCCAAGAAATCTTTTTTGCCGTCATCTCAATATCCATAACCTTGGCCGCGGTGTTTTTGCCCGTAATCTTTCTGGAAGGTTTTGTGGGCCGTCTCTTTAGGGAGTTTGGTGTGGTGCTCGGCACTGCGGTATTGGTTTCCGCCTTTGTGTCCCTCACACTAACGCCCATGCTGAATGCCTATCTTACCAAGCCGGGCAAGCAGAGTCGTTCCAAATTCTATCAGGTCACCGAAAAGTATTTTGTGGCCATGAACGAATCCTATAAAAGTGCCCTCGAAAAGTTTATGCAACGAAAATGGCTCAGTTTTCCGATTCTTATCGGATGTCTCGGCTTGATTGTCCTTTTTTACTCCTTGCTACAAAAGGAGACAGCCCCTTACGATGACCGAAGCTTCGTTCGTTTGAGCGTTTCGGCTCCGGAAGGCTCATCTTATGAATATATGGACAAATTGATGACCGGCATTACGGAGCTCATCAATGATTCCATACCCGAAAAAAAAGTAAGCCTTGTTCTGACCTCTCCGGGATTTGGAACTTCTTCCGTTAATAGCGGCCGTGCCAATGTGGCTTTGGTGGATCCCAGCGAACGCGAACGTTCACAAAGAGAAATTGCGGAAGACCTTGGGCAATGGTCCAAAGCATTTGTCGGTGGACGGTCAAATGTGTCCGAAAGACCTACAATTTCCGTAAACCGTCGTGGTGGTCCCCCTATACAGTTCATCATCCAGGCCAAAAATTTTCAAAAATTGGAAGAAAAAGTGCCGGAATTTATGGCGGAAGCTGAAAAGGACCCCACTTTTTCCTTTGTGGACGTCAACCTAAAGTTCAACAAGCCCGAAATCTACGTCTCCATTGACCGGGAAAAGGCAGAAAGCTTGGGTGTTTCCGTACGGGATGTGGCCCAAACACTGCAACTATCGCTAAGTGGGCAGCGATTCGGATATTTTTTGATGAACGGAAAACAGTATCAAGTAATCGGACAGTTCGACAAACAGGACAGGAACGAACCCACCGATCTTACCTCCATCTTTGTAAAAAACAATGAAGGACAACTGATCCAATTGGACAATTTGGTGACCACGGAAGAACATAGTAGTCCGCCACAATTATTTCACAATAACCGGTATATGTCCGCAACCGTTTCGGCCAACTTGGCACCTGGGATGAGCATTGGGGATGGCATAGACGCCATGAACGCCATTAAGGAAAGAGTGCTGGACGATTCCTTCACAACAGATCTTGGTGGTGAATCACGGGACTTTGTGGAGAGCAGTTCGAATACTGCGTTTGCTTTCGGTTTGGCATTCCTGTTGATATTTCTAATCCTGGCCGCACAGTTCGAAAGTTTTATTGATCCTATCATCATTATCCTTACAGTGCCCATGGCCGTTGCCGGGGCGATGTTCTCACTGTGGTTGTTCGGGGAAACGTGGAACATTTTTAGTCAGATCGGAACCATTATGCTGATAGGACTCGTGACCAAAAATGGCATCCTCATTGTTGAATTCGCCAATCAGTTGCAGGAAGAGAACGAAGATTTGACCAAGATGGAGGCCATTATGAAGGCTTCCGTATCCAGATTGCGCCCCATATTGATGACAAGCCTTACCATTGCCCTTGGGGCACTGCCCATAGCACTCTCGCTGGGAGCTGCTTCAACGAGCCGGACCGGTATGGGGGTTGTCATCATCGGGGGCACCCTATTTTCCTTGGTGCTCACCTTGTTCATCATACCGGCGCTTTATATGATGTGGTCCAGAAAAAAAGTGCTACGACCAGAATTCAAAAACCTCGAACTTTCCTCACATGGGCATTAAAATGAGATTACGTATTTTAATATTTATCATGGGAAGTGTTTTTTGTGCAGAAGCACAGGAAGTCCTTACTGTGCAGGAAGCCGTCAAAATTGCCCTCGACAACAATTATCAGATAAAAACGGCACAAAACGAACTAAAGATAGATGAGTTGGGAGCTACCCTTGGGCAAGCAGGGATACTTCCAACGCTGGACGCGAATCTATCGGACAACAACAGCGTTCAGAATTTATCCCAGTTACGAAACGATGGTACCCTTCAAGAACGAGACAATGTAAAGAACAGTAGTCTAAATTATGGTGTTGCACTTGAATGGACCGTGTTCGACGGTCTTCGTATGTTCGCCAACTTTGAGCAATTGAAGGAAACCAAAAAATTGGGTGAAGCCGAACTGAAGCAGGCGATTTTAACCACAGTGGGCGAGGTAATGATCACTTACTACGACCTAGTTCAGCAGCAACAGCAATTGGCCGCCCTGGACAGTACGCTCATCATTTCGGAACAGCGCGTGGAATTGGCCCAAAACCGTTTTACGATTGGAAAAGCTTCCAAACTGGAGGTGCTGAATGCACAAGTGGACCTGAACACGGACCAAACCTTGATGCAACGGCAACAAGAACTTTACAAGAACACCAAAATCCAATTGAACGAACAATTGGCTCGCGACCTTAAAACTGATTTTAAGGTGATTCCTGAAATCTTTGTGGACCACGAATTGGCATTGGAAGAACTGGAAACAAGGGTGGCTTCTGAAAACCCCCAGTTACAGGCTGAAAAAATCAACAAACGTATCAGCGAACTGGAGCTTAAACAAATAAAGGCTGCGCGTTACCCCTCGGTTTTTGTGACTTCTGGATACAACATCGGTAGTTCTAAATCTGAATTGGGCTTTGCCATAAGCTCGGAATCAAAAGGTTTCAATTATGGATTTGGTGCAACGCTCAACCTATTCGACGGTTTCAACCAAAACAGAAATGAAAAAATAGGAAAAGTGGCCTTGGAAAATGCCGAAATAGCGATTGCACAGCAAGAACAGGCCTTAAATTCCTTGGTGAACACCACTTATCAAACGTATTTGACCAACATCAGTCTTATGGAACTTGAAGTAAGAAACGAAGCCATCGCCAAAGAGAATCTGGACATTACCGTTGAAAAATATCGCATAGGCATCATCCCTACCATTGAGTTCAGGGCTGCCCAGTTAAATTATATCAACGCGAATGTGCGGCTGAGCAATGCAAAATTTCAGGCAAAACTATCGGAAATCGTGCTAAAGCAACTCGCTGGGGATTTGGAAATATAGCATTGAAAAAACCCGCTCCAAAAGGAACGGGCATTTGTTCTTCATATTTAATCGCACCCTTATTTGTTGCTGTGCATCCAACAACTCTTGTGATTTTTCTTTTGTTAGCTACAAATAAGAGCTTTGGGAGCGTACATCTTTTAAAAAAATGTGCTTAGCTATTATTTTCCATTGAACCATATCATCACATAGGCCACAATGGCAATGATGACAATGGAAATGGCAATATCCTTCCAATTGTAGCTGTTCTTGTTTTCCTTTCTTTCCTCTTCAGAAATAGTGGCATAGGTAAGGTTCTTCAGTTTTTCGTCTGATGGTGCCGGAGTTGCATAACTCACCACCACAATCAATATGATACAGAAAAGGAAGAACCACGAAGCGAAGGACAAAAAGTTCATATCTCCCAAAAGATACCAGAAACTTTCTGGATCCAATGAATCCTTGACCAATTCAAGGACAATTCTCAATGCCCCGACAATAAATCCAACCACCATGGTCACAAAAGCACCTTGGGAGTTGATCCGTTTGTGGAAAATACCCAAAAGGAACACGGCTGTAATCGGCGGTGCTATGTAAGACTGAACACTTTGCAGGTATTCATAAAGCACCCCAGAGATATTGGCCATGATCGGAATCCAAATAATACCGATGATCACGACGATTATGGTGGCTATCTGACCTGTTCTCACCAATTTTTTCTCTGGTGCATTGGGTCTCAGTTTTTTATAGATATCCACGGTAAACAAGGTGGAACAAGAATTGAACACGGAAGCCAAAGAACTCATCAAAGCGGCCAAAAGACCCGCTGCCACCAACCCTCGAAGTCCCGATGGCAACAAATTGCTCATCAAAACGGGGAATGCTTCGTCTGGACTGTCCCAAGACAATTCCCCCCTCATCTTCAAGGTAAGTGCGATCACACCTGGAATCAAAAACAAGAATACGGGAAAGAGCTTCAACAAAGCACCGAAAATGGTACCTCTCCTACCCTCTTTGATGTTTTTTGCGGTCAATGCCCGTTGCACGATGTACTGGTCCGTACACCAATACCAAATACCCGTAATGGTACTGGCAATTAAAAGGGATGGCCACGGAAAATCGGGATCGGACGCCGACCTCCACATATTCAAATATTCTGGGGTAACGGTTTCTTTCATGCTTTCCCATCCGCCTACGTGGTCCAAACCGATAAACGTAAGCGCTGCAGCTCCGATCACCAAGATAATGGCCTGTAAGGTTTCCGTATAAACCACGGCACGCATACCTCCCAGCACCGTGTAAATTCCCGTAAGCACAACGGTGGCTATGGCACCTGTCCAAAAATCGATGCCAAGAAGTGCGGAAACCACAACTCCCCCTGCATAAATGGTCACGGAAATTTTGGTGAGCACATAGGCCACAATGGAAAATACGGAAAGAATCCATCTGGCTCTTGCATCAAAACGTTTTTCCAAAAACTCGGGCATTGTGAACACTCCCGCTCTTGCGTAGAAGGACAGGAAGACCCAACCCAAGATCAGTACGATCCAAGCCTGTATTTCGTAAATGAGCATGGGCAACCGGTCACCGGCACCCGCTCCTGCAAGTCCCACAACGTGCTCAGAACCAATGTTCGATGCAAAAATGGAAGCACCGACCACAAACCATCCTACATTTCTGCCCGCCAAAAAATAATCTTCGGTGTTGTTTTCTTTTTTTCTGATTACCCATAGGGCAATCCCTAGAAGCACCAAGAAATAGATGGATATCGCAATCCAATCAAAAGTATCCAATGTCTGCATAACGGTTTATCTATTTGGTTGATAGTTTGTACATGGTCCTAGAAGAATAGGTTTCTCCAGGATTTAACCTAACGGAAGGAAAATCGGCCTGGTTGGGGCTATCAGGATAGTGTTGTGTTTCCAAGCAGAATCCTGAACGCTTCACATAGGTACCTCCCGTTTTGGAGGGCAGTGTACCATCCAAAAAGTTTCCGCTGTAAAATTGTATCCCTGGCTCATTGGTGTACACCTCCAACAAACGCCCTGTTTCTCCATGGTGGGCCGAGGCCGCCAAACGGAAATCTTCTTCTCCGTTATTAAGCACCCAACAATGATCATATCCTCCACCAAGGCTTAGTTGTTCATTTTCGGCCTCTATCTCTTCGCCGATTGGTTTTGGTTCCTTAAAATTGAAAGGCGTTCCTGCAACCTCCCTAAATTCCCCGGTTGGAATCAAACCACCATCAACGGGCAAGTAAGTGTCTGCGTTCAAATAAATTTTATGATCCAAAACAGGTTCGGACAGTTGGCCGGAAAGATTAAAATAACTGTGTTGTGTCAGGTTGACAACGGTTGGTTTGTCCGTGACAGCTTCATACTGAATATCCAATGCATTGTCATCCGTAAGGGTATAAGTGACCTTTACATCCAATTTTCCGGGATATCCTTCCTCGCCATCTTCACTGGTGTAGGTGAGCTCGACGGCAGCACCTTCCTCCGTAGTTTTGGCAACTCCGTCCCATACCACTTTATCGAATCCTTTCTCTCCTCCATGCAAATGGTTGTCGCCATCGTTTTTGGCCAGCGTATAGGTCTCACCGTCCAAAGAAAACTTTCCGTTGGCTATACGGTTCCCATACCGGCCAATAAGTGCCCCAAAGTACGGATTGCCCTCTAGATATTGGTTTAGATCATCAAAACCTAAAACAATGTCCTCATAGGCGCCATTGCTATCGGGAGCGGTCCAGCGGGTGATGATGCCACCATAGGTGATGACATCCACTTCCATTCCAGCTTCATTTTTCAGCGTGAATTTTTTCACTTTTGTGCCATCTGGCATTTCCCCAAAGATGGTCTCCTCAATGGGGTTTTGTGTACTTTCAGTTTTTGCAGTTTCCATTTCTGACTGGCTTTCTTTTTTGTTTTCCTTACAGCTGATAATTGTAAAGACCAAAAGTAAAACCCCGTAAAATATAGAAGGTTTGGTTATCCTCATCATTATAATTTTAAGTTAGTTGATTACATTCCATGCTGAAACAAATGATAATATGCTTCATTGGCGTGGAGTTGATCTTTAAATGCTCTAAGTTTCGTGTCCGAATCTATGACTAAAAGTTCTATTCCGAAAATATCGGCAAAATCTTCCATGTATTCGGTGGTCAAAGCCTGCGTATACACGGTGTGGTGTGCACCACCAGCATGAATCCAAGCGGTTGCGGCCACTTCCAAGTTTGGCTTTGCATCCCAAAGCACCCGTGCCACAGGTAGTTTTGGTAAATCGGCCATGGGTTCCACAGCCTCCACTTCATTTACGATCAAACGGAACCTGTTGCCCATATCGATCAAGGAAGCGTTCAATGCATCTCCTGCCGGGGAATCAAAAACCAATCGTACTGGGTCTTCTTTGCCTCCGATGCCCAAAGGATGCACTTCACAAGAGGGCTTTGCACTTGCAATGGAAGGACAGATTTCCAACATGTGCGAGCCCAGCACATAATCTTTTTGAGGTGTGAAGTGGTAGGTATAATCTTCCATAAAGGAAGTGCCTCCTTCCAACCCTTCGGCCATTACTTTCATGGTACGGGTCAAGGCGGCGGTTTTCCAATCACCTTCGCCACCAAAGCCATATCCATCGGCCATCAAACGCTGTACTGCGAGACCTGGCAACTGTTTAAGGGCTCCAAGATTCTCGAAAGTATCCGTGAATGCCTTAAAGCCACCATCGTCCAAGAAGGTTCTAAGTCCCAATTCTATTCTGGCTGAATCTATCAAAGACTGTCTTTGTGCTCCATTCTTTTGAAGCGATTCTGACAGATTATAGCTCGATTCATACTCTTCAATCAGTTGATCAACGGCGTTTTGTTCCAATCCATTGATAATATTGGTAATGTCGGATGAATCATAACCGTTCACAGCCACGCCAAAACGTAATTGCGCAGCGACTTTATCACCTTCGGTAACAGCAACTTCTCGCATATTATCACCAATCCTGGCCACTTTCATATGTTGCAATTCATCAGCACCCAAAGCAACTCGCGACCAAATGGCCAATTTTTTTTGAACTCGCTCATCTTTCCAATGACCTACAACCACTTTGCGATTCTTGCGCATCCGGGACATCATAAATCCAAACTCTCGGTCACCATGTGCGGATTGATTCAGATTCATAAAATCCATATCAATGCTGTCCCATGGGATTTCTGCATTGAATTGGGTGTGCAGGTGGCACAAAGGCTTGCTCAATATCTTGAGTCCTGCAATCCACATTTTAGCTGGGGAAAAAGTATGCATCCAGGTAACGACCCCGATACAAGAGGTGGAGTTACTTGCTTCACGACAGAGAGCGGTAATTTCTTGCGGTGTGGTTACAATGGGTTTAAAAACCAAGCTGACAGGCAATTTTCCAGCTGCATTCAATCCATCAACAATATCTTTTGAATTGCTCGCGACTTGTTTTAAGGTCTCCGGCCCGTACAAATGTTGACTTCCTGTTACAAACCAGATTTCCTTTTTAGATATTTTCATTTATTTTGATTTATTTATTGACCGTAGTAAGCATTTTTACCGTGCTTACGCTCATAGTGTTTTTTTATTAGTGAATCTTTTAACCTTGGAGCTTGCGGATTAATCTGCAAGGTCAAGTAGGCCATTTGTGCCACGGTCTCCAATACTTTGGTATTGTAAACTGCCTTGGCTGCATTTTTTCCCCAAGCAAAAGGACCGTGGTTTCCGATCAAAACCATCTCGACCTCGTTATAGTCCAAATTTCTTTCCTTAAAGCAATCCAAAATCTGGATTCCCGTGTTGTGCTCATAGTTTCCTTCAATCAGTTCATCAGCCATTGGCGGGGCACAAGGAATATCTTGAGTGAGATGATCGGCATGTGTGGTTCCAAAAATTGGGATATCCTTTTGTGCCTGTGCCCAAGAAACCGAGTACATGGCATGCGTATGGGCCACTCCCCCAATATTTTCCCAGTTTTTATAGAGATAGCTATGTGTTTTGGTGTCCGATGACGGCCTGAGGTTTCCTTCAACCACATTGTTATCGTAATCCATGATCACGATATCCTCTGGTTTTAGGGTTTCATAAGGAACACCACTGGGTTTTATGGCAAAAACCGCATTGTCCCTGTCCACGGCACTTACATTGCCAAAGGTGTATATGACCAGACCCAAGGCATTGAGTTCCATGTTTGCCTCATAGCATTCTTCTTTGAGCGATTTGTAATTTGAGCTCATAGCTTATTTGTTTTTGTTCGTTTGCTCTTCCACAAAGTTTCCAAGCTGCTTGTATTCTTCCAGTAATTTGGCATATACTGCAACTTGCGACGATTGTGGGAAATATTCGGCTTCAAAGTCACTTCCCATTACCTTGCTGGCCTCAATCACATTTTCATAAATTCCTGCGGCCACTGCTGCGTATATCGCCGCACCCAAAGCGGGTGCTTGGTCCGATTCGGCAACTTTAATGGGCATGTTCAGTACATTGGCCAGTGTTTGCATAATGAATGGGGATTTCCTGGCCACACCTCCGATACCGATCACGGTCTCGATTTTTACGCCTTCTTCCTCAAAACGGTCCACGATCATTTTGGAACCAAAACAAATCGCGTTCACCAAGGATTTGAAAATATGCGGGGCCTTGGTCCCCAATGAGATTCCAGAAATGGCACTCTTCAATTCTTGATTGGCATCTGGGGTTCTTCGCCCATTTACCCAATCCAACGCAACTGGCACGGCTTCTGCAAGCGGAATATTTTCTGCTTGTTCTGCCAAAGAGCGGATAAACTTTGATTCTACCTCAGCCTTAAGTTCCGCTTTCTGTTCTTCGGACAGTACTTTGGAATTCAGGACAATGTTATCAATGGGCCACTGCAATACACTTTTGAACCATGCCAATACATCTCCAAAGGCGGACTGACCTGCTTCCAAACCTACCATACCCGGAATTACGGAGCCATCAACTTGTCCACAGATTCCCTTGACGGTTTTATCACCTACGGCTTCGTTGGAAGACACCATAATGTCACAAGTGGAGGTGCCCATTACCCGAACCAATGCGTGATGGTCCACTTTGGCACCCACGGCACCTGCGTGGGCATCAAAAGTACCTACGGCAATAACCGTATCGGTGGTTAGGCCCAATTTATTGGCCCACTCTTCGCTTAGATGTCCAGCAATTTCGTTGGAGGTAAAGGTTTCTTGGTACAATTCATCCTTAAGGGATGCCAAGTACGGATCCAGCTTGGATAAAAATTCCTTGTCAGGTAGTCCGCCCCAGCTTTCGTGCCACATCGCTTTATGCCCTGCTGCACATCGACTTCGCTTGAAATTTTTTAAATCTTTTTCGTCAGCCAAGAGATAGGTGATGAAATCGCAATGCTCCATCCAAGTATGGGTGGCATCGATCACACTTTTATCCGCTCTGGCAATATGCAGTATTTTGGCCCAGAACCACTCGGAAGAATAAATCCCTCCTTCGTATTTGGTATAGTCTTCACCACCCCACCTTCTGGCCAATTCATTGATTTGGTTGGCCTCCTTTACCGCGGTGTGATCTTTCCAAAGCACCATCATGGCATTAGGGTTTTCCTCAAAACCTTCTGTGCAGGCCAATGCCGTGCCATCTTTGGTCACCGGCATTGGTGAGGAGCCTGTGGTATCTATACAAATTCCCTTTACGGTTTCTGGTGACACCTCGCTTTGCTTCATCACTGAGGTTATGGTGTGTTCCAATCCCTCAATATGATCCAAAGGATGTTGACGAAACTGGTTGATGGCCGGATTACAATATTTTTGGGCCTTCCATCTGGGATACCAGAACACCTCGGAAGCCAATTCCGCCCCATTTTGGGCATCGATCATTACCGCTCTTACCGAGTCGGAACCATAATCGAGTCCTATTACATATTTCTTCATTGCTCTTTTTCTAGCTTCGATGTATTATTTTTCCTCTGCAGGCAACCATACCTTCATTTTGCCAATACCACGATTGGACCAAGCGTAGTATGGAATTGCAGTTAATTTTTCGTTGGATATGGTGTTGACGCCTCCCAAAAGTTCCGGTTGCATCTCCACCTTAAAACTGTCCTCGGGTTTCACATCGATTTCATCAAAAGAACCTTTATTGTCGATTTCTTCCACAGCATAGACCATTGGACCATACTCGAGGGACATTTTCCCTTGGTCTTCTTCCACCTTTGGATTGGCAATCACTTTTCTAACGGACATTGGGAATTCCAGTGACACCTCATCCCCTGGTTTCCAAGTTCTGGTCACCGTAAAATAGCCATTATCGGCGGCCGCATCCAGTTCTTCCCCATTTAAACTAAGCTTGTTCCTTGCTTCGTCTTTGGATGAATACCGATACAAATCGCCGGGAAGCACCTCGTTTCTGGCCCATCCGGGAACCCTGAACTTGACCGTAAACTCGCCTTCTTCTCTAGGTTGTACGGTAAACTTTACTTTTCCGTTCCATGGATAGGCTGTTTCTTGGGTTACCCTAACAGTTTGATCTTTCAATTCCACGGTTGCCTCATTACTGGCATACAGGTTTGCATACAGCGTATTTCCTTCTTTGGAATAAATCAATCCGGGCAATGCTGGAACAAAACGAATTACATTGGTTGGACAGCAAGAGCAATCGAACCAATCTTGTCGGGTGCATGCTCCCCGATTGAACTTGTAGACCCCATCGGATTCCAATGCGTTGGGATAAAAGAATTGCTGGCCGTCCAGCGACAATCCAGAAATCAACCCATTGTATAAGGTTCTTTCAATGACATCAAAATATTTTACATCCCCGGTAAGGTTGTGCAACCTATGGTTCCAGTACACATCTCCAATGGATGCACATGTTTCGTTGTAGGCCGTCAGGTTGGGCAGCTCGTAGTTTTCGCCGAATGCTTCACCGTCGTGCTTGGCCCCAATACCCCCTGTTATGTACATTTTTTTGTTGACCATGTTTTCCCAGAGCGCATTCACCGCATCCAAGTAGGCGGTATCCTTTTCCATGGCAGCAATATCCGTCATGGCGGCATACATGTAAACGGCTCTCACGGCGTGCCCTACTACTTCGTTCTGTGCCACAACAGGTAGGTGATCTTGGGAATAAGGTCCGAACAGCTCGTGATTTTCAGGATTGCCCCTATTGTCCAAAAAGTATTTGGAAAGTGTTAAATAATCCTCATTCCCGGTAATCCGATACAGTTTGATGAGTCCCGTTTCTATGACCTGATGTCCAGGGACCGCAGCAATCTTTCCTTCGCCATCACCAAAGGTCTCCACCATTAGATCGGCATTTTTAAGCGCGATGTCCAAAAAATTTCGTTTTCCCGTGGCCTTGTAGTGAACAGCGGCGGCTTCATACAAATGGCCTGCGTTATAGAGTTCGTGACTTGCCGCCAAGGACTCCCAACGTTCTCCCTTGTTAACATTCACCCAATTGGCAGGTGGATTGGCCGGATTGATGGTTCTCCAAGTGGTCAAATAACCATCGGGCTCCTGTCCGACTTTAATGATGGATACCAAGGAGTCGACCAATTTTTCCAATTCGGGATTGGGAGCACTGATCAAGGAATTGGAGGCTCCTTCAATAATTTTATAGACATCGGTATCATCAAAAGGCATGGCTCCTTTTACCTCGCCTTCCATTTCTCCTCCAGCAATCAAAAAATTGTCAAAGCGACCTTCTTCCTCGCATTTGGCCAACGCATATGCTATGGTTTTTTCTTGAACCCGTTGTATGATGGGCAACCAAAACTCATCTTTGAGCTTTACGTTCTGGATGTTTACGGACTCAATGGGATAGTCGGGCGATTCCGTGACCATACTTTGATCACGCTGTTCATTTTTGGACTGTTCCTTGCAGGCTATGTTCAAAAGCAATAGACCTCCCAGTGTCAATAGGACTTTTTTCATTTTCTCCTAACTTCCTTGTAAAACAATAAGTGAATGTGCAGGAATGGTCAGTGTAATTTTCCCTTTCTTCAATTTGGCTCCTTTGAATTCCTTTGGTGTCACCTTTTCTGGATTGTCAAAGGAATTATGATCTTGTAGCTTATCCGATGTCAAAATACTCCCCTCAACATCTTTAAGGCCCAATGCGGATACGTCCATCTCCACCTCCATGTCCTTTTCCGGATCAATGTTCACTACGGAGATATGAACTTTCTCCTCTTCATCTTTGGATGCCGATACGGATAATACCGGAAGCCCTCTGAATTCTGCATTTTCTTCGATAGTGGATGGCAGCAATTTTGCATCGTGGTGCACTTTGTACATGTGCATGACGTGATAGGTAGGCGTTTTGATCATTTTTTCCTCATCGGTAAGTATCACTGCCTGTAGCACATTGACCATTTGTGCCAAATTTGCCATTTTAACCCTTTTGGCATGATTGTTAAACGTATTGAGCACAGTTCCGGCAATCATTACGTCTCTAATGGTATTCTGTTGGAAAAGCACTCCGTTCTTTACTTCTGGTTCGGCATCGTACCACCCTCCCCATTCGTCAACAAACAGGTCCACATTGCCCTCGGGGTCGTACTTATCCATAATTTCGATATGCTTGGTCACATACTCCTCCATATTGAGCGCCTGCTCCATAGTTTTAAAATAAATCTCTTCATCAAAGTTGACAGATGGGCCTTTATCGTTCCAATCAAACACGGCGTAATCATGCAGGGCAACAGCCTCCATTAATTCGTGAGGTACATTTTTCATCAAGGTTTCGGTCCAATGGTAATCATCTTCCGATGCTCCAGAGGCAATCCTATATACCTCGGTCTCACCGGACCAACCCGGCATAAAGGTGGCATATTGACGATAGATATCTGCGTAGTACTCTGCGGTCATGTTTCCGCCACAGCCCCAGGTTTCATTGCCAACACCCCAATATTTCACCTTCCAAGGTTCTTCCCGTCCATTTTCACGGCGCCAATCGGCCATTGGGCTTATACCGTCATGGTTGGTGTACTGTACCCAGTCTATCAACTCTTGTACGGTACCACTGCCCACATTTGCCGATAGATAAGGCTCCGCATCCAGCACTTCACACAGGTTTAGAAAGTTATGGGTCCCAAAACTGTTATCCTCTGTGGTCCCACCCCACCAACGATTGACGATGGTAGGACGATCCTCTTTGGGGCCTACACCGTCTTTCCAGTGATAGGTGTCCGCAAAACAGCCTCCCGGCCATCTCAAGTTTGGAATATCGAGTTCCTTTAGGGCTTCAATAATATCGTTTCGCACTCCTTCGGTATTTGGAATAATCTTGTTTTCCTCTCCAACATACAACCCTTCATAAATACAACGCCCCAAGTGCTCTGCAAAGTGACCGTAGATATGTTTACTGACGATGGGCGCGTCGTTATCCTCGACTATGTTCACCTTTACTTTTTCTTGGGCAAGAAGAAACTTCGTGCAAAGGAAGACAGTTGCAATTGCCAAATACTTTAAAATTTTCATGTGCATGAGATTTGATACTATTCTAATTTACAAGCCGGAACCAATTACTTTCCGACATTAATTGTGTTTATAGATTTAAACCGTTGGCCCTTTTCTATAAGTGTTTTTTTTACATTTATAAATTAACGAAAGTTTTTTTTTTTACGCAAACAAATGTTAATCCAAATTTCCTTTCGTGGGCACTAGAGTTCATTAGGTTCAAGGTCAACATTCAAAAGATAAAATATGGATACTTTAAATAAGTTTCTCTAAACTCGTACTGCATCGGCGCCATGCATCATTTTATTACAACCTTACTATTTAATAATTGTTTATATTTTTGCTTATGGATTTTTAGATTCTATTAAAATGATGGAAGAAAACTTGGAAGTGTCGGAAGACCCTAATATGCACCTTAATTATTATCAGAAAGAAGATCAGGTTTTATTGGCGGTCGACTGTATCATCTTCGGGTTTGATAAGGAAAATCTTAAGATTTTACTTATCAAAAGAAATTTTGAGCCAGAAAAGGGAAAGTGGTCACTTATTGGAGGGTTCCTAAAAAGGGATGAAAATTTAGATGAAGCTGCCGTAAGGGTTTTGGAGACACTGACCGGACTCAACGATATTTATCTGGAGCAAATCCATACCTACAGTAAAATTGATAGAGATCCAGGGCAACGAACCATATCTGTCGCCTACTACGCCTTGATCGACGTTGATAGCCACCATTTTGATGGGATTCAATTGGATTCCGCCCATTGGTTCGATATTAAGGAAGCCCCCAATCTGATTTTTGACCACAATGAAATGATAGAAAAGGCCAAGGCACGATTAAAAAGGCGTGCCCTGAGCAAGCCCATTGGGTTTGAACTGTTGCCTGAGAAGTTCACCATGCGACAGCTTCAAAATTTGTACGAATCCATTTTGGACAAAAAGTTGGACAAACGGAACTTCATCAACAAGATCAATTCTTTGGATGTACTGATAAAACTGGACGAAAAAGATATGAGCGTATCCCGTAAAGGTGCTTACCTCTATGTTTTTGATAAGGATAAATATGAGAAAAAAGTGGAGGAAGACGGGTTTATCTTCAAAATCTAAACCCGTTTTTATATCCTCTACTCTGGTTGAAGTTGTGGGGAACTACCTTGTTAGTTAAAATCTGTGGAAAATTTCCATTTTGTTTTATAGTTTTTGTTCAAAGGAAGGTCTTGCAGTAAAGCCCTCAATATTTCTACCGGCATCCGTCCTTCCAACATCACCCTGTCATGAAACTGTTTTTCGGCCCATCCTTTTTCCAGCATTTCGTTTCTGAGGGCATAAAATTGTAGGCCGCCCATCATGTAGGCCAATTGATATAAGGGCGGGTAACTTGTAGTGAACGATCTTCTCACCTCGGCCTCGGCATTGGCATATTCGTGGCCCACCTCATCCACCAATAAATCTATGCACTCCTGCGGGGTCATTTCCCCTAAATGGAACTTTAACGAAAAAATGATCCTTGCACACCTGTGGATTCTCCAAAAGAGCATGCCCATTTTTTGTTCCGGTGTTTGTGGAAATTCCTTGTTCCAAAGGATAATTTCCCAGTACAAGGCCCAACCTTCCGTCCAAAAAGGTGTAGAAAAAGGTCTTCTATAACTTTTATGTCGGCTGGTCATAAAATATTGCAAATTGTGACCTGGCAGTAGCTCATGTTGGACCGTTGGGAAAGAGAAATTCGGATTGTTTCCCCGCATGCTCATCAACTTGTCGTTATGGTCCATTTCCATGGTGGGATACGAGATGATGATGTCACGTCCACCCAAAAAGAACGGACTGACCTTTTGCCTTTCCGGGCTCATCATTTGCATGCCCCAAGTTTCCTTCGCGAGTGCTGGCAAGGTGATCAAATCACGTTCCTCAATAAAATCTACCGAATGGGAATATAGGTCCATAATGGCCTGTGGTTGTTCACCGGCCGGAACATAGGTGTTCTTTACATGCTCCAATGCCCTTTTCCAATCGTCGCCGTAGCCCAATTCCCGAGAAGCCTTGATCATCTCGTTTTTGCACCATTCAAATTGCTCTTCGGCCGTTTTTATAAGTTGTTCAGGGGTATAGGGGATAAATTCCAACGCCAAACTTTCTTTAAGTGCCTCCTCGCCAATGGGCTTTCCTATGATGCCGCTACCATCATCCTTTACACTCCCCTCCGAATAATTCTCTTTTAAGAATTCTGCATAAGCTGTCATTTTCCCGTTTAGCTTTTGATAGGGTTTTTCCACCCACCACGTAAAGTCGGGATCGTAGCCGTAATAAAAATTGTAGGCCTCTTCCAATCCCTTCTGAAAAGAATTGACAAGCTCCGAAGCTTTATCGGCAGTTTGCCAATCTTTGAAGGGCTTGGTTTTCCAAGCCTCCATTTCCAAATCAATTGCAGCTGTGGCATCTTGAAATGTTTGTGCCAATTGTTTGGCATCCGGTTTTTTACCCCTTCGTCTGTCTTTGATGAAAGGGAAAATATCCTTGGCAAAATTGCTTACCTCATCCACTTCCTGGTAGGCCTTGTAATCTTGGTTAAAAAAATATTCCCGTTTGGCGACAAGGTTTTTCAAAAGAATGTAGTCTACCTTGCCTTGCTGCGACAACGAAGCAAAGTCAACAGCTGATATTTTCTTTTCCCAATCGGAATAGAATGTGGTAAATCGCTGATAATATTCCTCGGATTCATCGATGATGTAGGTTCTTTCCAGCGCCCAAGCATCCATTTCGAACTCGGTTACCAGATCGGCCAGTTTGCTCGTCTGGGAAACTCCAATTGCCGAAACAATAAAGAATGTTCCAAAACAGAGTTGTTTTAAAAAGCTTTGTAATGTATGCTTCATATTTTGTTGATTTTTAAAATTATAACACCTGAAATCCATGTGCATAGGGGTCATCATCATCTATTATAATATTGTTATAGCCCGTCACCTGTGCCCATCCCTGAATGCTGGGAACTATGGCCTGTTTTCCATCCAAAGTGGTCTCCGCCTCAACTTTGCCCACAAATTTGCTCCCGATGAAGCTTTCGTGGACAAAAGGCTGTCCCAGTTCGAGTTTCCCTTTTGCATATAGTTGTGCCATACGCGCCGATGTTCCCGTTCCGCAAGGAGAACGGTCTATGGCCTTGTCTCCATAAAAAACGGCATTCCTGCCCGATGACGTGGCATCCATGGGCTGCCCGGTCCACATCATATGACTGACATCCCGTATGGTCGGATTATCGGGATGCACAAACATATCTGCATACTTTTCATTGATACGTTTCCGAACCACTTGCGAAAAATGGATGATCTGGCTTGCCGAATAATCTTGCAATCCCGAAAAGTTCTGTTGCGGATCTACTATGGCATAATAATTTCCTCCGTAGGCCACATCAAAATTGATTTCACCCAATTCTGGACATTCAACCGTTAGCTTCTCGGCCGCCAAATACGATTTTACGTTAACAAGCTTCACCCATTCCACCTTTTTACCGGTCAACTGATATTCGATTTCCACCAGTCCGGCAGGTGCCTCCATTCTGATCTTGCCGGGCACTTTCGGCACGATCATTCCCTCCTCTATGGCAACCGTAATGGTCCCGATGGTTCCATGGCCGCACATGGGCAAGCAGCCCGATGTTTCTATAAACAGGATGGCAAAATCATTTTCCGGGTCGTGCGGAGACAGCAAAATACTTCCGCTCATCATATCATGCCCTCTGGGCTCAAACATTAATCCCCGACGAATCCAATCATATTCCTTTAAAAAATGCTGACGCTTCTCGCTCATATCATTGCCCATCAAATTGGGACCTCCTCCTGCTACCACCCTAACCGGGTTTCCGCAAGTATGTGCGTCTACACAAAAAAATGTTTTCCTGGCCACTCGCTATTTTTTTAGATGGTCCGGCAATAATTCCATTGGAAAAGATTGATAGCTTATGGGGCGTACCCATCTTTTTATGGAATGAATGCCCACGGCCGTAAATCTGGAGTCCGTTGATGCAGGGTAAGGCCCTCCGTGCTGCATGGATGCACATACCTCAACACCGGTCGGAACTCCGTTGTAAATAATTCTTCCCACTCTGTTCTGAAGCGCATCCACGATTTCCAAGAGATTTGCACCATCCCCCTTCTCCGCGATGAGCGTCCCTGTCAACTGACCTTCCAAGCCTTCTATAATCTGAAGAAGCTCTGCTTCATCCTTGCATTGCACCACCATGGAAAAGGGCCCAAAGACTTCTTGGTGCATTTTCGGGTTTTTTAAAAATACTTCGCCTGAAACACTTGCAATAATTGAAGCTGCTTCATTTGCGTCCAAATTCCCTTCGTATTTACCAACCACTGCAACACCTTTTTGAGAAATTACATCTTCTCCCTTGGATTCGTATCCCTTTTTAATGTTGGGATGCAGCATGGTTTGCGCATCAATGGCGGTGGTTTCTTTGGCCAACTCCTGAACAAAGGCTTCCGTATCCGGACTTTTTACCGTTAACAAAAGCCCTGGATTGGTGCAAAACTGACCCGTACCTAAAGTGATGGAGCCTGCATAGGTCTTTGCCAGTTCACTACCTCGTTTGGATATGGCATCTGCGGTCATGATCACGGGGTTGATACTGCCCATCTCGGCAAAAACGGGAATGGGTTCTTCGCGCTTGGCCGCCAAATCAAAAAGTGCCCTTCCGCCGCCAATGCTTCCCGTAAAGCCAACGGCCTTCACTTTTGGGTGTTCCACCAAATCGATTCCGGTTTGGGTACCTCCGTTTACACTTGAAAACACGCCTTTTGGCATTCCGGTTTTTTCGGCTGCTTTTGCAATGGCCGAGGCCACCAACTCATTCGTACCGGCATGCATGGGGTGCCCCTTTACAATTACGGGACAACCAGAAGCCAACGCACTCGCGGTATCCCCACCTGCGGTGGAATAAGCCAGCGGAAAGTTACTGGCCCCAAAAACCACTACGGGCCCAAGTGGAATCATAGTCTTGCGGAGGTCTTCCTTGGGTTGTGGTTTTCTATCGGGCTGGGCGGCATCAAAGGTATTTTCGCGCCAGTCATCGTTTTCAACCAATTTTGCAAATGATCGTAATTGAAAAACCGTTCTTCCGCGCTCTCCAATGGCACGACCTTCGGGCAGGCCAGATTCCAGCATATAGGTATCGATCAACTCTTGGTCCAAGGCCAATATTTCATCGGCGATGGTATTTAAAAAATCCGCTCTCTGCTTTCCTGAAGTTTTACGGAACACTTTAAATGCTTCCCACGCCAATTCGGCCGCAGTATCAATTTCCCCTTTTGTGGCTTCAATGAAAACCGTGGGGTTCTCTTCGTTTTTCTTTGGATCTACGGTTTTGAACTCCACGGACCCATCCGCTTTAAATTGTCCTCCAATACAGTTTTTACCTGTTATCATACAACACTGTTTATATTTTTATATTCCGGAAGTTCCGGTCTATTCTTCATTGCGTCTTCAATCACTTTTAACACTCTTTCCCTTTCCACGCCCTGCAAAGGTAATCTTGGCGCACGAACATACTCGGTGCCTATGCCTGTTGCCACTTCGGCCAACTTAATATTTTGCACCAATTGCGGGCTGATGTCCAACTCCAACAAGGGCATGAACCAACGATAGATCTTGAGTGCCTCTTCCGTTCTTCCTGCTTTTACCAACTCATAAATGGCCACGGTTTCGGCCGGGTATGCACAAACCAAGCCCGCTACCCAACCTACGGCTCCGATCACAAGACTCTCCAAGCCCAAGGTATCGACTCCCGTAAAAACTTTGAGCCTATCCCCAAATTTATTTTGTATTCGGATAACATTGGTGATATCTCTGGTGGATTCTTTGATGGCCTCTATGTTTTCGCATTCGGTCAATTCTTCCAACATCTCCAAGGTAATCTCAATTTTATAGTCCACTGGATTATTGTAGAGCATAATGGGCAACGAAGTGCTATTCGCCACGGCCTTAAAATAGGCAACGGTTTCATAATCCGTGGCTTTATATCGCATGGGAGGCAATAGCATCAATCCCTGCGCACCTACCTTTTCCGCTTTTTGGGCCGCCTTTATGGCACCTTTGGTGCTTTGTTCGGCCACATTCATAATTATTGGAATTTTTCCATTGGCCAGTTCCAGTGATTTTTGGATCAACGCCTCTTTTTCTTCCTGTTCCAAGGTACTTGCTTCTCCCAAGGTTCCCCCTAGAATAATCCCATGCACACCGGCATCCATCTGCGCCTTGATGTTCTTTTCGAACATCGCAAGGTCCAAAGTATCGTCACTTGTAAACTTTGTAGTTACAGCAGGCATTACGCCTTCCCATTTTACCATAGTCTTCTTTAATTATTGCTATCTAAAATTACAAAGAGTACCGAACTATCTTTTATACTATTATTAGCGCATTCCTATACTATATTACCTTAATTTAGTCAAAATTTCTGTTTTTGAAATAATTTAGGCCCATACATGAAAGTCTTGCCCTTTAAAATCCCTAAACCCAAAAACGAGGCACTGGTCTATCAGATTGACAGGGAACAAGTATTTTATGACCAATTGCACCAGCATGGGGAAATTCAGATCAGTTATGTTGAAAAGGGTGCGGGATCCCTTATTGTGGGCGACAGCATAAATGAGTATACGGCCGGTGATATTCTGGTCATCGGGAGTTTTATCCCGCACGTGTTCCGCAGCGATACCCGGATCATGGAAGAATCCTTGATGCATACCCTATTTTTTGACCAAGATTCCTTCGGTAAGGATTTTTTTCAGCTTACGGATCTCTCGTCCACACAAAATTTCTTTAAAAAATCCGTGTTTGGGATGATGGTGCAATCCAGAAAAAGTAAAATCATTCCCTTGTTCAGTAAACTTTCCCATCAGAATAAAGTGGAACAGATTGCCTCCTTGCTGATGATCATCAATCAAATCAACAAGTCCAAGACCACACCACTTTCCTCCTTTGTGTATCGAAAATCGTTTACCGACGATGAGGGCAAGCGTATGAGCCAAGTGTACGACTATGCCATGGAGCGCTATCAAGAACCCATCACACTGGATGAAATAGCAGAAAAGGCGAATATGAGCAAAAACGCCTTCTGTAGATACTTTAAAAAACGGACCAATAAAACTTTTTTTCAGTTTTTGATTGAAATCCGCATCGAGAACGCCTGCAAAATGCTGGTAAAAAACCCAGAACTATCGGTTGCCGTAGTTGCGGAACAATGCGGGTTCAACAACATAGCCAATTTCAATAGAAAGTTCAGGGCGTTCAAAAGTTGTACGCCGACCGAATACCGCAATCAATTTTAGAGCAAAAGCATTTGATTCTTGGATGCTGAAAACTTTATCCATAATTTCAACACTCATTTCCATTTAGCAGTTTGTACACCATCATCGACATAGAGACCACGGGAAACGGAATCAAGGGCAACAAGATTACCGAGATTTCCATTTTTAAACATGATGGGAATCAGATCGTGGACGAATTTACGTCCTTGGTGAACCCAGAGAGCCCCATTCCCTATTTTATAACGGGACTTACCGGAATTGATGACCAAATGGTGCAAAATGCTCCTACTTTTAAAGAAATCGCCCAAAACGTTTTAAGCATTACCGAGGACTGTGTTTTTGTGGCCCACTCGGTTAATTTTGATTATGGGGTGATCAAAGAGGAGTTCCGACAAATCGGGGTTGATTTTACCCGAAAAAAACTCTGTACGGTTCGGCTATCCCGAAAGTTGATTCCTGGCCTGCGCTCCTACAGTCTGGGAAAATTGTGCTCCGCTGTTCAAATTCCGCTATCGGACAGGCACCGAGCCCGCGGAGATGCACATGCCACGGTGCTTCTGTTCGAGAAGCTGTTGAAGGACCCTGAATCGGAAGGGGTCTTTAAATTGTTTTTGAATGCCCGAAGTCAAGAAGCCACACTTCCGCCCCATTTGCCCAAAGCGGTTTTCGACAAGATCCCGCACAAACCGGGCATCTATTATTTTATGAACCAAAAGGGGGAGATTATTTATGTGGGCAAGGCCATCAACCTGAAAAAAAGGGTGTTGGGGCACTTTTACGACAAGAGCCGCAAAGAGCTTCAAATGTGCGGGGAGACGGCCCATATCGACTTTAAACTGGCAGGCAGCGAACTGGTCGCCCTGTTGATGGAATCCGCAGAAATAAAAAGGTTGTTCCCTCCCTATAACCGCGCCCAAAAAAGGGCGGGCAAGCAATACGCCATTTTTGCCTATGAAGACCGAAATGGAATTGTCCACCTTGCCTACAATACCATTAAGGGGGTTCCGAATCCGTTAAAGGTTTTCCATAATCAAACCGAATGCCGGGCATATTTGGAAGAGGTGTGCAAAAGTTTTTCCCTTTGCCCCAAATATTGTCATCTGCAACAGACAACTGCCGCTTGCTCCCATCATCAAATAAATACCTGCGAAGGAATCTGCAAAGGCGAAGAATCTCCGGAGGATTACAACCAAAAGGTCGAGGAAGCGATCGCCCACATGAAATTGTTGTCATCCGAAGTCCGTATCATCAAAGAAAAAGGCAGGGTCGAAAATGAAAGCGCCGTGATTTTAATTGCGGACGGTATCTACAAAGGGTTTGGTTTTATAGATATGGACATTGAAATATCCTCTCTTGAAGATGTCGAAACATTTATCACGCCCCAAAAACATACGTTGGAGACAGAAAGCATTCTTACCCAATATTTTTTAAAGCATGGCAGGAACCAAGTGCTTGCGTCTTAACAGCTATGTCCTAGGACTCAAGATCACCTTAAATTGGGCCGAATCCTCCAATTTTTGAAATCCCTGATGCAAATTTGCCTGCTCCACAGCATAGGGATAGAAGGTAATCGGTTCTATGCATACCATATTCCCGACCTCCGTCCAGCACATAAAATGGCCAAAACCTTCGGTTGTAATGGTAATCTCCTTCTTGTCCTTTAGCGTGATGGCCGTACAATCCGGCACTTGCAACGCCCGGCTGCCAACGGCCAAGACCTCATCCAACGAAATTTCTTTGTCCTTCGCGATAATGACCGGCGATTCCGAATGCAATTTAAATGCGGGATGATACCCCAACATAAAGGGCATTCCTTCCTCTCCAGAAACTTTGAAATGGATTTCAAGGCTATCGTCCGTCAATAAAAATGATTTCTCGAACCTAAAATCATAGGGCCAGGATAAGGCTTCTTCCGTGGATTTTTCTGGAAATTTTGAATTGGAAACCTCCGTCCCCGATGGATATTCTTTGGCAAAAACGGCAGAAGTTTCCGTTTGATGCTCCAACTCGTACTCCATTTGGCGCAAAAGTCCGTGCTGGTCTTGAACCGCTTCTCCCTTTGGGGTTTTTACCCGAAAATTGGCCTCGTTCACCGGGCCGATTATGGGAAACATTTCGGTATCGGCACTGCCCCATCCCGGACTTCCTTTTTGATGGATAAACTCATGTCCCTGCACCACATAACTTACCAACTCCCCTTTATCAATTCCAACAACGGTATTCTTGCTTTTAAGCTGAACCATATTTCTATAATTTTTTATTTCCGATCATTCAAACTGAATGGCCTTTACCGGCGTTATTTTTGTGATGATGTACGATGGGATCAAAAGCATCAACAGGCAAAGCAACATTACGCCAACATTCAACAGTAAGATGGTGGGCAAGTCCATGTGCACGGGAATATAATCGATGTAATATTCCTCCGGGTTCGGAAACTTGAACATGCGGTACTTGTTCTGAAGAAATATGACCCCAAGCCCGATCAGGTTGCCCCAGAACAATCCAATGGCAATCAAATAGGCGGCATTGTACAAAAATACTTTTCGGATGCTCCAATTGGCAGACCCCAACGCCTTTAAGATCCCGATCATTTGGGTACGTTCCAAGATAAGGACCAGCAAAGCTGTTATCATATTGATGCCCCCAACAATGATCATAATGCCGATGATCAGGGCGATATTAAAATCAAAAAGACCGATCCACTCAAATATGCGGAAGTACTTGGATTTGATGTTCTGGGTATCCAAAACGGATACGGTTTTACCATAAATCTCGTTGCTCTTCTCATCAATTTGGTCAAAATCCTCGATAAAGACCTCAAAATTTCCAATTTCGTTTTCCTCCCATCGGTTCATCAATTGGATATGGCGGATATCCACAAAAACGTAGGTTTCATCAAACTCCTCAAAACCGCTATCGTAAATGCCCACGATTTCGAACCTACGATTGTTCGGTGGTTTGGACGCATCCCCATCCCTCAAAAAAAAGGAAAAGAAGCTGTCCCCGACCTTCAATTGCAACCTATTGGCCATTAAACTGGAAATGAGCACCTCCTCGTTTAGGTCTCCGCCGTAATCGGGCAACCTGCCATCGACCAAATACTCTTTAAACGTGCTCCAATCGTAATCGGTACCCACGCCTTTGGCCAGCATTCCCTCGAACGTATCGGCCGTTCTAATAATTCCGCCTTTGGTGGCCACCGCTTGAACGTGCCTTACCCCATCCACATTTTTGAATTCGGGATAAAAATCCTGATCAATGGAGACAGGTGTGAGGGAAACCTCGGAATTGTTATTGTCAAAATTGGAAATCTGGATATGACCGTTAAAGGCTGCGACCTTCTCGCGAATCTTGTTTTTAAGGCCAACACCCGTAGCAATGGCAATGAGCATCATTACCACGCCGATAGCGATCGCGGCAATGGCAATTTTTATTATCGGGGCGGAAATACTAATTTTATGTTCCTTCCCTGTAACAAGGCGCTTGGCAATAAATAATTCTAAATTCAACGAATGCCCATTTTATCTAGAATCAAAAGTACAGTTTTATTGTTGTTTTTGGTGATTTCCTCCTGCAAGGGACAACAAAAAAAAGCCATTTCTGCTTCGGAACCTGCCATCCAAGCACCAGCTCCCATACAAGTGGCGGCCAATCGAACGGAAACCTACCTGCCGCTATTGCAGGGAAAAACGGTCGGCGTGGTAGCAAACCCGACCAGTGTCATCTTTAAAAAAGAAGGCCATGTACATTTGGTGGATTCATTGTTATCATCAGGGGTCGATGTAAAGCAAGTTTTTGCGCCCGAGCACGGGTTTCGGGGCACCGCGGATGCTGGGGAACATGTAAAAGATGGGATGGATACCCAAACGGGATTGCCCATTGTTTCGCTGTATGGGAAGAACCGAAAACCATCGCCAGAGCAATTGGGCGAGCTGGATGTTATTGTGTTTGACATACAAGACGTAGGCGTGCGGTTCTACACCTATATTGCCACATTGCAGCTGGTAATGGAGGCCTGTGCCGAAAACAATACGCCCATTATCGTTTTGGACCGACCCAACCCGAACGGACATTATGTGGACGGGCCTACCATGATGAAAGAACACACCGGCTACTTGGGACTGAACACGATTCCGCTCGTTTACGGGATGACGATGGGCGAATATGCCCAAATGTTGAACGGCGAAGGATGGCTGGAAAATGGCAACAAAGCTGATTTGACCGTCATTGAATTGGAGAACTACACCCACGAATCCGAATACCACTTGCCCATTCGGCCTTCTCCCAATTTGCCCAATGATACCTCCATTACCTTATACCCAAGTCTCGGATTGTTTGAAGGTACCAATGTAAACGCGGGGCGCGGCACCGAATTCCAGTTCCAACGCTACGGGGCATCGTTTATGGACAGTACGGCCTATGATTTTAGCTATGTGCCCGAACCCAACTTTGGTTCCAAGTACCCAAAGGAAGAAGGCAAGACCTGTTACGGTCGGGATCTTTCCAAAACTGAAAGAATGAGCGAGGTGACCATGGAATGGATCATTGATGCCTACAACAACACCTTGGACAAATCGAAATTCTTTTTGACAGAAGGTTTTACCAAACACGCAGGCACCCCATTGCTTCAAAAACAGATTGAGGATGGCATGACCAACGAAGAAATCAGGGCCACTTGGCAAGCAGATTTGGAACGGTTTAAAAAAATTAGGGAAAAGTACTTGATCTACGATTGATTTATTGGATGGTGATTCGGTTATTCGGTTATTCGGTTATTTGGTTATTAGTTATTGGTTATTGGTTATTGGGTTATTGTAAATTGTTTATTGTTCATTGTTAACTGTTCACTGCCCACTGCCTACTGACTTCCGACTTCCGACTTCCGACTTCCGACTTCGTCCTTCTGAATAAAAAACAAAACCGGAAAAGCACGTGGCCCTCCCGGTCTTGCATAACAAATTGCCTAAAAAAATTATAGTTAATACCTTAATTGCACTCCAGCTCAAAATTGGCAATACCCTCTATATTCCAGCCATAGCTCGTTTCTAAGTCGTCCGCAGCTTCAAATGGGGCCAGACCACAAAGCGTTAGCCCCGCTGCCCCTAAGTTTATACCCAACGGAGCATTGTTTTCGGAAACATAGCCATGCCAACCGATCAAGGTTGCATTAAAATTCTCCTTGGACATCCCGCTATTGTTTAACATGTCTTTCATGTTTTGAACAGAGCTAATTTTCCAACCGCCCAGATTTTGGTCAAAGGCACTGGCGCCTTTAAACATACTATTAAAGTCGGTCACATTGGAAGTCTTCCAACCACTGATGTCCCTGTTAAAGGAGGTGGCTCCCTCGAACATAGAAAACATAACGGTCACGTTGGAGGTATCCCAACCACTGATGTCTCCGTTAAAGGAGGTGGCTCCCTCGAACATAGAAAACATCTCGAGCACGTTGGAGGTATCCCAACCACTCAAGTCACCGTTAAAGGAAGTTGCGTCTTGAAACATAGAGGTCATATTTTTAACAGAACTGGTTTTCCAATCACTGATATCCCCATCAAAGGCAATGGCTCCGTTGAACATAGAGTACATACTAACCACACTGGAAGTATTCCAATCACTGAGATCCCCATTAAAGGAAGTTGCCCCTGTGAACATGTAAGCCATATTAGTGATAGTTTCCGTGTCCCAATCATTGAGATTGCCATTAAACAAAGAAGCTCCATTGAACATACTCGCTAAGATTTTAACATTGGAAAGATCAGGTGCATCGGTGGCATTGTACACCATGTTACCACACTTATAAAAAGCAGAGGAAAAGTTTTGCCATACAATGGTGCCCCATTCCTCCAGACCGACTAATTTCAATAATTGTTCATCATCGTTGTCAAACTGTTCATAAACTGTAAAACTACGAATTGCAGGGAAAGTTCCCTGTATGGCCACGGTATGGATGCCCGGCTCCGCATAGGTATGTTCAAACATATGGTTCTCGGGCAGCTCGTTAATGGTCTCCACGGTACCATCGCCCCAGTCCACGGTAAAGTCGTAGGCGTAATCGGCATTGGCACCTATATAAATGGTCTCTTCGGGGGTCGTGGTCTCCCATTTGGTCACAAAAGAGGTAGGGTCTTCTGCCGTTGTATCCATTACGTTCTCCACGGTTATGGTCACGGTGGCCTCCACCGTTTCCTCACCATCGGTAACGCTTACGGTAATGCTATGGGAGGTGGCGGTCTCGTAGTCGAGGGTTTTTCCTTCTGCCAAGGTCAAAATACCACTTTCAGAGAGCATAAAAAGGTCGTTGTCGTTGGTCACCATGGCAAAGGTAAGGTCGTCCCCATCGGCATCTGTGGCCATTACTTGATCAATTTCATCGGTATCGGCAATGTCCTCCGCTACGGTAAGCTCTTGGTCTTCCATTTCGGGGGCCTGGTTATCGGGTTCAACCTCGCCAACGGTAAATGTTCCCGTACTTGTGGCGGTCTGGCCATCTACGGTAACGGTTATCTTGCCCGTTGTGGCGCCGGTGGGCACCTTGGTCATCAATTGCGTAGCAGTGGCATTGTCCACCGTGGCGGTTATGTCGCCAAACTTAACGGTGTTCTCCGTTTTTGTGGTGGAGAAGTTGGTTCCCGTAATGGTCACCTCTGTGCCTTCGGGGCCCGTTTTGGGCGTAAAGTCCGTTATGGTGGGCTTGCTGGACGCTGGCGGGGTGTCCGGGCCGTCGTCCTTGCCGCAGGACCACAACAGGGCCACGGCCAATATTGAAAAAAGTATCTTTTTCATAATTTTTTGTGTTAATGATTAAATATTTCGGCAAATTCGGAAGTTCTGCCGAGGTTTTTAATCACTAATTGACGTATGCCCCGTTTGAGTTGACGGATGAGGGGTTTGGGTTGATGGGGGGATTCGGTTATTCGGTTATTTGGTTATTTGTTAATGGTTGATGGGTGAAGGGATTACTCGATTGTTGGATTGTTGGAAGAGCGGACCCTGAGCGCCCGCCTGCGGCTGGCAGGTAGTCGAAGGGTGGATGGTTGGATGATTCGGTTATTGGGTTATTGGGTTGTTGTAAATTGTTCATTGTCAACTGCCCACTGCCAACTGCTTGCTGCCAACTGACTTCTGACTTCCGATTTCTGAATAAAAAACAAAACCGGAAAAGCACGTGGCCCTCCCGGTCTTGCATAACAAATTGCCTAAAAAATTATAGTTAGTAACTTAATTGCACTCCAGCTCAAAATTGGCAATACCCTGTATATCCCAGCCATAGCTCGTTTCTAAGTCGTCCGCTGCTTCAAATGGAGCCAGACCACAAAGCGTTAGCCCCGCTGCCCCTAAGTTTATATCCAACGGAGCATTATTTTCGGAAACATAGCCATGCCAACCGATCAAGGTTGCATTAAAATTCTCCTTGGACATCCCACTATTGTCCAACATACTGGCCATACCCCCAAGATCAATATCAACGCTACCAATATCCCAGCCACCTAGATTCTGATCAAATGAAGTGGCCCCGTAAAACATTGAGATCATATTCACCACATTGGAGGTATCCCATTCACTGATGTCCCCGTTAAAAGATGTGGCCTCTGAGAATATCCATTCCATATTAATTACTTTAGAGGTATTCCAACCACTGATATCCCCATTAAAGGAAGTTGCCCCTGCGAACATAAAACTCATATTTGTGATAGTTTCCGTGTTCCAATCATTGAGATTGCCATTAAACAAAGAAGCTCCATTGAACATACTCGCTAAGATTTTAACATTGGAAAGATCAGGTGCATCGGTGGCATTGTACACCATGTTACCACACTTATAAAAAGCAGAGGAAAAGTTTTGCCATACAATGGTGCCCCATTCCTCCAGACCGACTAATTTCAATAATTGTTCATCATCGTTGTCAAACTGTTCATAAACTGTAAAACTACGAATTGCAGGGAAAGTTCCCTGTATGGCCACGGTATGGATGCCCGGCTCCGCATAGGTATGTTCAAACATATGGTTCTCGGGCAGCTCGTTAATGGTCTCCACGGTACCATCGCCCCAGTCCACGGTAAAGTCGTAGGCGTAATCGGCATTGGCACCTATATAAATGGTCTCTTCGGGGGTCGTGGTCTCCCATTTGGTCACAAAAGAGGTAGGGTCTTCTGCCGTTGTATCCATTACGTTCTCCACGGTTATGGTCACGGTGGCCTCCACCGTTTCCTCACCATCGGTAACGCTTACGGTAATGCTATGGGAGGTGGCGGTCTCGTAGTCGAGGGTTTTTCCTTCTGCCAAGGTCAAAATACCACTTTCAGAGAGCATAAAAAGGTCGTTGTCGTTGGTCACCATGGCAAAGGTAAGGTCGTCCCCATCGGCATCTGTGGCCATTACTTGATCAATTTCATCGGTATCGGCAATGTCCTCCGCTACGGTAAGCTCTTGGTCTTCCATTTCGGGGGCCTGGTTATCGGGTTCAACCTCGCCAACGGTAAATGTTCCCGTACTTGTGGCGGTCTGGCCATCTACGGTAACGGTTATCTTGCCCGTTGTGGCGCCGGTGGGCACCTTGGTCATCAATTGCGTGGCGGTGGCATTGTCCACCATGGCGGTTATGTCGCCAAACTTAACGGTGTTCTCCGTTTTTGTGGTGGAAAAGTTGGTTCCCGTAATGGTCACCTCTGTGCCCTCGGGGCCCGTTTTGGGCGTAAAGTCCGTTATGGTGGGCTTGGTGGACGCTGGCGGGGTGTCCGGGCCGTCATCTTTACCGCAGGACCACAACAGGGCCACGGCCAATACTGAAAAAAGAATCTTTTTCATGATTTTTTTGGATTAATGATTAAATATTTCGGCAAATTCGGAAGTTCTGCCGAGGTTTTTAACCACCAATTGACGTATGCCCCGTTTGAGTTGACGGATGAGGGGTTTGGGTTGATGGGGAGGGAGGGTTGAGGGTTGAGGGTTAAGGGTTAAGGGTTAAGGGTTAAGGGGAAAAGGTGAAAGGTGAAAGGTTCTCGAACTGTTAATTGTTTATTGTTTATCGTTCATTGTTTATTGTTTATTGTTAACTGTCAACTGACTTCCGACTTCGTACTTCCAACTTCTATGTCCTATGTCTTGGCTCTTGAGTCTACTTTTGGGTTATTCGGTTATTCGGTTATTCGGTTATTTGTTATTGGTTGATGGGGAGGGCGGGTTAAGGGTTGAGGGTTGAGGGTTAAGGGGAAAAGGTGAAAGGTTCTCGAACTGTTAATTGTTCATTGTCAACTGTCAACTGCCCACTGCCTATCCTTTGGTCGTAGGCCTTCGGTATTTATGGAAAGGTTGCCTTAGCAGTCCCTTGATGCTGGCATTTTCCTTTTCATCCGGGAAAGTGTCCACCCCGTACACAATATCCTTGGGGTCCATGGACATATAGGTGCCAAAAAGTCTGTCCCAAATGGAGAAGATATTTCCGTAGTTGGAATCGGTATAGGGCAATTGATAGTGATGGTGCACTTTGTGCATATCGGGACTTACGATTATCCAGCTCAAAGCGCTATCCACTTTTTTGGGCAATCGGATATTGGCATGGTTGAACTGTGAAAACACGACCGACAAACTTTGATAGAGCATAATAATGCCTACAGGCGCCCCAACAATGATGACTCCAAGCAAAGTAAACGCATAGCGAATCAAACTTTCCAGGGGATGGTGGCGGTTCGCCGTAGTGGTGTCCACATTATGATCGGAATGGTGCACCAAATGGACCATCCACAAGGGTTTTACTTTATGTTCCACCCAATGCGCAGCGTAGGCCCCGATAAGGTCCAAAAACATCACACCGAGCACAACATAAAGCCACAAGGGCATATCGGGCAACCAATTAATGATTCCAAATTGGTTTTCCACCGCCCAATCCGAAGATTTCAGCAAAAGAAAGGCCAAGGGAAAATTCACAATGATCGTAGTCAGCGTAAAAAAGAAATTGGGAACGGAATGTCGCCATTTTTTATAGGGAACATTGAACAAGGGCACAATACCCTCCAAAACCCAGAAAAAAGTGATTCCGCCCACCAAAATTAGGCTGCGGTGCCAAGAGGGAATGGTCTCAAAATATGAAATCAGCTGCTCCATTCCTTCAAATATAGCAAATCATTAAAATTTGATGGCCTTTTTCATTTCTTCCACAATGTTAAAAGCTGCGGGGCAAATCGCCACATTTTTTAAGGTAAGGTTGGAAATCTGTTGGAATTTTTTTCGGTCCGTGTGCGGAAACTCACGGCAAGCCTTGGGGCGTACATCGTAAATGGAACAGTAATTGTCCGCTCCCAAGAAAGTGCAGGGAACGCTCTGTAAAACATAGTCGTTTTCCTCATCTACCCTTAAAAATTCATCGATAAATTGGGAGGGCTTCATCCTAAAATGCTTGGCAATGCGCTCCACATCGGCATTGGTGAACAACGGGCCCGTGGTTTTGCAGCAATTGGCGCAGGTAAGGCAATCGGTACGTTCAAACTCCGCCCCGTGCAGTTCCTGCATGGTGTAATCCAGGTCCTTTGGCGGACGCTTTTTTAGCTTGGCGAAGAATTTTTTGTTCTCGGAATGTTTCTCCCTGGCCTTTTGTGGTAATTCCTTTAGCACTTCTTCCATAGGCCACAAACTTATCCATTTTAAACCTATCTATACCATTAAAGTCACATCTTTGCAGAAACAAACCGAAACTATGGCAGATGTTTTTGGAATGGCCCTGAACGATTATCAAAACGGCCGGTATACGGAGGACATTAAAACCTTTTCATCTTTGGACGAAGAGGATATCATCCCCGTTCCTTATTTGTTCCGAACGTATGATGAAATGCCCAAAATTGAACAGAAAGCCCTGCAATTGGCTAGCGGAAAGGTATTGGATATTGGTGCCGGAGCGGGCAGCCATGCACTTTATCTTCAGAACAAAGGATTTGATGTAACGGCCTTGGACAATTCCGAAGGTGCCATTGCCGTGTGCAAGGACAGAGGGGTTGAATCGACCGTAAAGAAAGCCATTCTGGACTACTCTGAGGAAAAGTTTGACACCCTGCTATTGTTGATGAACGGTATCGGTCTGGCGGGAAAACTGAAAAATTTAAGTGGTTTTCTACACCATTTGGCTTCATTATTGCTACCCAATGGTCAGGTTTTGCTCGATTCCAGCGATATTATCTATATGTTTGAACAGGATGACGATGGTGGTTACTGGATTCCGGACGACGGCACCTATTATGGCGAAGTATCTTTTGAAATGGAATACAAGGGACAAAAAAGCAACCCTTTTGATTGGGTTTACGTAGATATAAATACCTTGCAAAATGCCTGTGAATCCAATGGTTTTAATTGCGAACTTGTAATTTCAGGTGAGCATTACGACTATTTGGCCAAGCTGACATTAAAAAAATAATAGATTGCGTTTTAGCACGTTACAATACATATCCCATATTATGAAAAAAGTTGTTTTTCCTGTTTTATGCTGTTTCGCATTATTGATCAACTGCTCCAAAGGGGGGGATATTACGTCTTCGCCGGACACCAATGCAAACCTAAAGGCAGGAAATCTTTTGTCCACGGGGGCATCTGCCAGGGATTTACTTTCCAACGATACTTTTGATAAACTTTTGATAGAAATCGATTATGTGAACGGTTTTGCTCCAACGGCAGGGGCCATTGCCAACTTCGAAGAATTTTTGAGGGCTCGCACTTTCAAAGAAGATATTGAGTTCAAGTACACGGCCTTATCCTCTCCGAACGAAGAAACGCTGACCCTAGATGAGATCGTGGATTTGGAGAAAGAAAACCGGGACGAGTACAACAATGGTTCAACATTGGCCATTCACATTTATTTTGCCGATGCACCTGCGGACAGTGATGAAGAGGATGAAAACCTTGTAACGCTAGGGGCCGTGTACCGCAATACATCCATGGTCATTTATGAATCTACCGTTAAAGATATCGCCAGCAGGAGCACGGCCATTACTACCGAGGACGTGGAAACGGCCACAATTCTCCATGAATTTGGCCACTTGTTCGGATTGATAAATTTATCTACCGAATCAGTAAACGACCATGAGGATTCCGAGTCCGATAACCACTGTAACGTGGACGGCTGTTTAATGCGTGCAGAACTGGAGTTCGGAGCATCGCTTCTAAAAGAAATGAAGAGAAATACCTCCAAAGGTCTGGCAGCTGTTCCAAGCTTGGGTCCCGAATGTCTTTTGGACGTTAAGAAATATGGAGGGCGATAATCCTCTTAGGGAATATTCAAATACTTATGGGTCTGTAAAGACACTTTCCACTTAGGGTGTTTCATCACATATTCCACTATCAAGGGAACCATTTTGTCCCGCACGCTCCATTCGGGCTGTAAATAAAGAATGCAATCCTCCCCTACTTGTGCAGCTTGTTCCTCCGCAAAAATAAAATCGTGTTTGTTGAATACGATCACCTTGAGTTCGTGTGCTTTTTTATAAATATCCCCCACGGGAAGTTTAATTTTCTTTGGCGAAAGGCAAATCCAATCCCAAACCCCCGTTAACGGATATGCTCCTGAAGTCTCGATGTGGATTTTCATACCTTTTTCCTTGAGCCCTTGGGTAAGCGGCCCCATATCCCAGGTCAGCGGTTCCCCCCCTGTAATTACAATGGTATCGGAATATTTTTCGGCATTGGCCACAATACTATCGATTGCCGTCGGCGGGTGGGTTTCGGCATTCCAGCTTTCCTTTACATCGCACCAGTGGCATCCCACATCGCACCCGCCTACCCTAATAAAGTATGCGGCCGTTCCTTTGTGGTAACCTTCCCCTTGAATGGTATAAAATTCTTCCATAAGGGGCAGCATCAAGCCCTTTTCCACCAAATCCATCACGTTTTCTTCTACCATGGTGCAAAGATAATCCACTTCTATGGTTCCACCTACTTTACAGCGATAACATCTATCTCTATATGGGCATTGGCAGCAAGGCCACTGGCCGCAAAAGTGGTTCGGGCGGGTTTTTTGGTAAAATATTGGGTGTAGATCTCATTGAATGCCGAAAAATCCTCAATATTGGCCAAGATCACGGTGCATTTTACCACATTGTCCAAGGTCAAACCGTGCTGTGCCAGAACATCCTGTATGTTTTTTATGGCCTGTTCGGTTTCTTTTTGAATCCCGCCCTTCACCAAAGTCCTTGTGGTTTGGTCCATACCTATCTGTCCCGCCAAAAAGTACATATTGCCTGCTTGTACGGCATCACTGTATGGCGCATTTTGCTTTTTGGGCTCGTGCGATTTATGAAAAATAAGCTCCGTGGATTCCTGTGCGTATGTGGTTGTTACTAAGCCAATCAACAATATGGCCCAAATCGTACATTGAAAAGGTTTCATAATCCTGTTTTTAGTTTTGCTTAAAATTACCCTATTTTTATCGGAAATTGAACAGGATGGCCAACAAAGAAAAGTTCATTGAGCACATAGATCAAGGGTACGCCATGAAAGGCGATTACATTACCGTTGGCGCTGGAATGTTGGAGGGCGAGACCATGACCAACACTTACATAAAAATTCCGCTAAAGACGATGAACCGCCATGGACTCATTGCCGGTGCTACCGGTACGGGCAAGACCAAGACCCTACAAGTGTTGGCCGAAAACTTGTCCGACAAGGGAATCCCCGTATTGCTCATGGACCTCAAAGGTGACCTCAGCGGTATTGCCCAACCCAGTCCAGGACATCCTAAAATTGACGAACGACAAGAAAAAATAGGCCTTCCTTTCGAGGCTAAAGGATTTCCCGTTGAAATTATGTCGCTCTCCGAACAAGGCGGGGTCCGCTTGCGTGCCACCGTTTCGGAGTTTGGACCGGTACTGCTTTCCAGAATCCTGGATCTGAGCGTTACACAGGAAGGCATCGTGGCCGTGATCTTTAAATACTGCGATGACAATAAGTTACCGCTTTTGGATTTGAACGATTTCAAGAAAGTGCTTCAATATGCCACTGGCGAAGGAAAAGAAGAGTTTCAAAAGGCATACGGACGAATCTCCACAAGTTCCACGGGAACTATATTGAGGAAGGTCATCGAACTGGAACAACAAGGAGCTGACCTTTTCTTTGGGGAAAAATCTTTTGATGTGGAAGATCTGGTTCGAATCGATGAAAATGGACGTGGTTATGTAAACATTATCCGGTTGACGGATATTCAGGACCGACCCAAACTGTTCTCAACATTTATGTTGAGCCTGTTGGCCGAGATCTATTCCACTTTTCCGGAACAAGGAGACAGCGATAGACCAGAACTCGTGTTGTTCATCGATGAGGCGCATTTGATTTTTGACAATGCCAGCAAAGCACTTTTGGACCAAATTGAAAGTATTGTAAAGCTGATACGATCCAAGGGAATAGGCCTTTATTTTGTTACCCAAAACCCAACCGATGTGCCCGACGATGTTTTGGCGCAATTGGGCTTAAAGGTGCAACATGCCCTGCGTGCATTCACAGCCAAGGACAGAAAAGCCATAAAATTGACGGCACAGAACTATCCCATAACGGATTTTTACGATACGGCGGAGGTGCTTACCTCATTGGGAACCGGAGAGGCCCTAGTATCCGCCTTGGACGAAAAAGGGCGACCTACCCCACTGGCGGCCACCATGATGCGCGCTCCCATGAGCCGCATGGATATTTTAACCGATTCCGAAATCAAAGATGTGCTGGACAGGTCTAAGCTGATAAAAAAATATAACGAGGAAATCGACCGCGAAAGCGCTTACGAAATCCTGACCAAAAAAATTGAAGTGGCCGAAAAAGAGGCCGAAAAGGAAAAAGAAGAAAAAACAACAAGCCAGCGGTCATCGGGCCGAAGGAGCACCCGAATGAACCCCGTGGTCAAGGTGTTGACAAGCGCCACGTTTATCCGAGGGGTCTTGGGAGTGTTAAAAAAAGTAATCCGATAATTTCTATGAAAAAAGCAACCAAAGTAATTGCCCTGGTTTTCGGGGTTGTATTGATTCACTCTTGCCAAAAGGACACTACCTTCCTGATCACGGAAAAGAGTGTTGGCCCATTGACCCAAGATACCAAAACCAGCGACCTTGAGTCTATTTTTGTACAAGATTCGGTGGTAGGGGACCAGGTACAGATAAGTTTGGGAGCATCTCCAAAAAAATTCGAGGTTTTTGAAAAGGGAGGCAAGCACTTGTTGACCCTCACGGCAAGCTCCGACAGTATCCCAACTATCGAAAACGTAAGGGTTATGGATGCCAGATACGTTACAGAGGGCGGTATAGGCCTTAAAAGCACCTTTAAGGATATTCAAAAAAAATACGATATCAAAAAAATTGTGACCACCTTGAACAGTATCGTCATTTTTCCCAAGGCAAGTAACCTATATTTTACAATAGACAAGGAGGAACTTCCTGAAAACCTACGCTTTTCAACATCGGACATAGAAGCGGTACAGATTCCCGACAATGCCAAGATCAAATATTTGATGTTGGGCTGGGAATAGCCGTTTTTGATGTTACAATAAACCGTACTTTTCTCTATTGGCCATTACTTTAGGACTGTTGTCGTGCATCCATTCGGCCAAATCGAGCAATTTTTCCACGTAGGACCGTCCAAAAGCGGTAAGGCTATACTCTACCCGAATAGGCACTTCGGGATAGGCCTTGCGCTGAATATACCCATCGGCTTCAAGGACTTTTAACCGCTGGCTCAGCACCTTGTTCGATATACCATACACATATTTCTTGAGCTTGTTGAACCTAAGCACGGGAAAGTAACCGAGCCAGAGCAGGATCAACGTACTCCACTGATCGGAGGCCACGGACATGACATCTCGAACGGGGCACAACTCGGGCGGATTCTTAAAATCGATATGCCCGAACATTTTTTCCAATTTTTTTACGGTCCTAACCTTCTGATTTTCAGCAATAGTTTCCATACATATACTTGGTTTTCAATTCGTCACTTCTTTTCTTTTCTAAAAGGAATATGTACTTTTAGTATCAAATAAAGAGTAAGTTACAAAAAGTAACCTCATGAAAAAACAAATCAATAAAATACTGCCGTTGGCCTACGGAAAATATTTCAACGCATACAGCCTTATTGCCCCAAAAAAAGTGGCCAACGACGCCTTTCATGTATTTTGTACGGTACGCAAGGGAAGGATTAAACCCGAACAGGCCTCATATTTGGATAATTTTAAGCTGGACTTGGAAGAAGCTGCCGGTCACCGGATACAATCGTACCACTGGCCCGGGACAAAAGAAACGGTTTTGCTGGTGCATGGTTGGGAGAGCAATACGTTCAGGTGGCGCAACCTCATCAAAAAACTCAGGGAGGCGGATTTTAATATTATTGCTTTTGATGCCCCATCTCACGGTTACTCCACTGGAAAACATTTATACGTACCCTTGTACGAGGAAGTGGTCGACCACATGGTAAAAAAGTATGGCCCGAAGCACCTTATCGGACATTCGGTCGGGGGAATGACGATCATCTACAATCAATACAAGAACCCGAGTTCTCAAGTAGAGAAAATGGTCACCATTGGATCTCCGTCCGAATTTTATGAAATAATGGAGCACTTTCAGAACCTATTAAAGTTCAACAATAGGGTCATGAAGCATTTGGATGATTACGTCCAAAATCGTTTTGGCTTTAAAATAGATGAGTTCTCCACGTCCAAGTTTGCACGATCCATTAGCAAAAAAGGATTGATCTTTCATGATAGATTTGATAAAATTGCGCCCTATCATGCTTCTGTGGCGGTCAATAAAAGCTGGGAGGGCAGTAAACTTATCAGCACCGAAGGTTTGGGCCATTCCATGCACCAAGACGATGTAAACGATCAGATCATAGCATTTTTGGAAGCTTGATAAAGTTGTCCTATTTTTCGGAAAAAATAGACCATGCAAAAAATAACCCCCTTTCACGTTGCCGTTCCCGTGCACAATTTGGCAGAATGTAGAACTTTTTACCGGGATGTTCTCGGCTGTAAAGAAGGTCGGAGTGCCGAACAATGGGTGGACTTTGATTTTTTTGGCCACCAATTTGTGATTCACTACAAACCAAAATCCGAGGAGGACACCCACACCAATCCGGTTGATGGAAAAAATGTGCCCGTGCCCCATTACGGTGTTGTTTTACCTTGGGAAACCTTCGAAACATTTTCCAAAGAACTCATTGCAAAGGGGATTGATTTTGTGATTGAACCTTACATCAGGTTCAAAGGTGAGCCTGGAGAGCAGGCCACTATGTTCTTTTTGGACCCAGCGGGCAATGCTTTGGAATTCAAAGCTTTTAAGGATATGGGACAACTTTTCGCAAAATAACGGGGTCGATCATCGATATTTTGATGGCAAAAACAAGAATTTGAACCCTAATTCGTTATAAATAGACCAATTAGGCCGATAGGCCTTGCCCAAATCCTACTACTATGAAGACAATTTTACTATTGGTCACCCTTATTTTTTCTGCCATGGCCGTATCCAGTTGCACCAACGACGAAGGTGAAACCGAGTTTGAACACCTGAACCCGGAGGAAGAACAACAGGCTGCCCTAAAAACTGAATCAGGACAGAAAATTGGGGATTAAGCTTAGTTTTAGCCATTGTGACGCTCCCGCGCCAACAAGGTATTTTTGAGCAACATCGCAATGGTCATAGGGCCTACTCCACCAGGTACGGGGGTAATAAAAGATGCTTTTTTGCTCACGCTCTCAAAATCAACGTCACCAGTGATGTAGTATCCTTTTTCCTTGGTATCATCTGCAACCCGGGTGATTCCTACATCAATGACGGTCACACCATCTTTGACCATATCGTCCTTTAAAAACTTTGGAACACCCAAAGCTGAGATTACGATATCGGCTTGAAGCGTCAATTCTTTCAAGTTTTTGGTCCTACTGTGCGCCAAAGTTACCGTTGAATTTCCCGGTTTCCCTTTTTGGCTCATTAAAATACTGATGGGTCGGCCCACGATATGGCTCCTCCCGATCACAACGGTATGTTTTCCTTCGGTATCTACATTGTACCGCTTCAACAATTCCATTATTCCAAATGGCGTTGCCGAGATAAAGGTTTCCATATCCAAGGCCATTTTTCCAAAATTGGTTGGATGAAATCCATCCACGTCCTTATCTGGGTCCACGGCCATCAGCACTTTTTCCTCGTCAATGTGTTTGGGCAAGGGAAGTTGGACTATATAGCCGTCAATGGCAGGGTCGTTGTTCAATTGGTGAACCTGCTTCAACAAATCTTCTTCGGTGGTTTCCTCTGGAAGATGGATCAAGGTTGATTCGAACCCGATTTTTTTGCAGGAACGCACCTTGCTGCCCACGTAGGTGAGACTTGCGCCATCGTTACCCACCAGAACAGCGGCCAAATGGGGGACCTTTTCGCCCCGTTCTTTCATTTGCTCCACCTCAACGGTGATTTCTTCTTTTATCTGGTTCGATATTTTCTTTCCGTCAAGGATTTCCATATAGGGTCGTGTTGGTTTTAATTCTGACTTCTGACTAAAGTTATCTCATGTTCTGCATCATCTGCATCATCTTCTTGCCTCCGCCGCCTTGCATCATCTTCATCATTTTGCTCATTTGGTCGAACTGTTTGAGCAACTGATTTACTTCTTGAATGGAAGTTCCGCTACCTGCGGCAATCCGCTTCTTGCGGCTGGCGTTCAACATAGCGGGTGTAGAACGTTCTTCGGGGGTCATGGAATGGATAATGGCCTCAATGTGCTTGAATGCGTCATCATCAATATCCAATCCCTTCAATGCCTTTCCGGCTCCGGGGATCATTCCCATGAGGTCCTTCATGTTCCCCATTTTCTTGATTTGCTGGATTTGGCTCAAGAAGTCATCGAACCCAAACTTATTTTTGGCAATTTTCTTTTGGATCTTACGTGCCTGCTCCTCATCAAATTGCTCTTGGGCACGCTCCACCAAGGACACCACATCTCCCATTCCAAGGATACGGTCGGCCATACGGGAGGGATGGAACACATCAATGGCTTCCATTTTTTCGCCCGTACCAATAAATTTGATGGGTTTGTCCACCACGGATTTGATGGAAATAGCGGCACCACCACGGGTATCACCATCGAGTTTGGTAAGGATTACACCATCAAAATTAAGGACATCGTTAAACGCCTTGGCCGTATTCACGGCATCCTGACCGGTCATGGAATCCACCACGAACAAGGTTTCCTGTGGCTCAATGGCTTTGTGGATGTTCGAGATTTCATCCATCATCTGCTCGTCCACGGCCAAACGACCTGCGGTATCGATGATGACCACATTGCAGCCCGCATTTTTTGCATGGGCAATACCTGCCTTGGCAATGGCAACGGGGTCATTGTTATCCCTATCGGAATAGACCTCTACCCCTATCTGGTCCCCCACTACGTGCAACTGATCTATCGCCGCTGGACGGTACACGTCACAGGCCACCAAAAGAGGTTTCTTTGTTTTTTTGTTTTTGAGGTAGTTGGCCAATTTACCGGAAAAGGTGGTTTTACCCGAACCTTGAAGACCGGACATCAGGATTACCGAAGGGTTACCGGATAGGTCGATTTCCTCAGCATCGCCGCCCATAAGCTCGGTAAGCTCGTCCTTTACCAACTTCACCATAAGTTGGCCCGGTTGAAGGGTGGTCAATACATTTTGGCCGAGTGCCTTTTCTTTTACCGTATTGGTAAATTCCTTGGCTATTTTAAAGTTAACGTCGGCATCCAACAAAGCTCTCCGGACTTCCTTAAGGGTCTCTGCTACATTGATTTCCGTAATCTGACCGTGGCCTTTGAGGACGTGGAATGCCTTATCTAATTTTTCACTTAAATTATCGAACATATGTTCTTTGTTTTAAAGGAGGGACAAATTTAGTAATAATATAAAAGAAAAAGGACGGCTTTGGGGTGAGCCGTCCTTCTTTTGGAAAAAGAATGGGGAAAATTTTTATTTCTTCTTGAAGAATTTACAAATAAAGCCTGTTAATTCTTCAAAATCTTTTTAACCCAGAATCCATGGTTGCGGGTTATATATCACATCTTTTTTCGAGAATAATTTTATTGCCGTCATCAATGTATAGTTTGATGAGGTCTTCTTCGAGTTTATATACTTGCCATTCGGAAGTGAAGTCTGTGAAATTTTCAAATTCAAGATTCAACATTACTGCTCCGTTTGACATGCCCGTGTTCCAAGCACCTACGATTACATCTGCAGTGAATGTGGATAAAACCACTGAACCATCTGCCCTGAATGTCATCAAATGCTCCAAATATTGCTCGCTGTTGTCCATTTGGTCACGGATTACCTGTTTTACCTGCATGGGACAAGCCATCAAGTATTCAACAAGTTCTTCTTCAGAGAAATCATTGTCGTTAAAATCATTGTCATCGTCTTCATCGCACATATTCCTTGCCATTTCCAAAGTTGCCTTGAACTCAGTATTGCTTGTGACCACGACTTCGGTTCCGTCATATTTTACGACTGTAATAGGATACTGGATACTGATCAAGCGGTTTTCTTCCAGCTCGGAAAAGGCTTGGAACATCTCTTTGTCATTCTTTACTTCTATCTGGGCAGTTTGCTCTGTATCTATTACAAAAGTGAACAAGGTTATGGGATATACGAAGTCAACACACTCAATATCATCGTCATCACCGCCCTCAATGCACTCACGTGCCATGCTTAAAAGTTCCTCCTTATTTTGAATGGTAATTTGGGTGTAATCGGAAAATGTTATTGTGATGGGAAAAACAATTTCAACGATATTATTCACGTCGATGGTGGCATCAAAAACATCGTAGATTTTTTCTAAATCGTTTGTGGAATCAATGTTGATCTCGACCCCATTTGCATTTACGGTGTAAGGAAACTTAACGGCAAAACAACTGGCTCCATCCACAATATTATCAAAAGAGCCATCGAGCGAGGCCATTTTTTCCACCAAAGCCGCCGTGTCGGATTGGGCCGCAATGGTTTGTTCCTCATCACCTCCGCCCACTTCTTCATATTCTTCTTGACATGATGACAAACCGAGCACGAATACCAGGAGTGCAGCCCGCATCATGTTGCCAATCAGCTTCTTCATAACTTTACTTTTTTGGGGTTATCATTCAACTCTAAAACAATTCTCTAAAAAAAAACCCTACTTTTCCTTCGAATTTTTCAAATATATTTGATTCGACAAACAAACTTTTATGAGCAACGTATGTGAGGACCACATTTTTAGCCAAGTTTTTAAGGACCATTCCAGAACGGTCTTCAATTATATTTTTTACAAATTCGGGAATGAGGAAAAAGCGCACGATGCGGTTCAAGAAGCTTTTGTAAAGCTCTGGCAGAACTGTGCGAAGGTCAGTCCCGAAAAAGCAAAATCTTACGTTTATACGGTTGCCAACAACCTTTATTTAAATGTGATAAAAGCAGAAAAAGTAAGGTTGAGGCACGCCGACAGCCTTGTAAAGGATAGAACCAACGAATCCCCGGAATTTTTAATGGAGGAAAAAGAATACAAGGAGAAACTGGACAATGCCTTGGACGCCCTACCCGAAAATCAGCGGACTACTTTTCTGCTCAACAGAATAGACGGAAAAAAGTACGCGGAAATTGCAGAAATGGAAGGCGTGAGCGTAAAAGCCATTGAAAAACGGATGCATTTGGCCCTCAAAAGTTTACGGGAGCACATTGATGGGATTTAGCATTAAAATTTATAATGATTTTTAGGTAGGGTATTTTATCGGAAAGTTGTTTGTATAACGTAAAGCATAGAACGCATGCAAGAAAATTATTTGGCAAAATGGCTGAGCGGTGAGCTTTCAGAGGATGAACTTCGGGAATTTAAAAATTCCGAAGCGTATGCCTCGTATCAAAAATTGAAAGAAGCCTCAAGTAGATTGACCGCTCCAAAGTTCGATGCCGACCAAGCGTTGCAACGCTTAAAAGATGAGCACATCGACAACGCGCCAAAAGTGATTTCCTTGAACCCGTTCAAGAAATTCCTTAGAGTTGCTGCGGTTATCGCTCTGCTTCTTACCGGTTCGTACTTTTATGTGAGCACGTTGAATGAAAAGGTGACCACTGAATTTGCCGAACGCTCCGAAGTGGTGCTTCCCGACGATTCCGAAATATTCCTGAATGCCGGTTCACAAGTATCCTACAGTGAAAAAAATTGGGACAACAAAAGAAATATAAATCTAAAAGGTGAAGCCTTCTTTAAGGTCGCCAAAGGACAACAATTCACGGTCTCTACCGACCACGGAACGGTTGCCGTTTTGGGAACACAGTTTAATGTGGAAAACAGAAAAGGCTTTTTTGAGGTAACCTGCTACGAAGGCTTGGTCAGTGTTACCCACAACAAGGAAGAAATAAAACTCCCCGCTGGAAACTCTTTTTTGGTCATCAATGGCAAACAAATCAGTACGGGGGCACCCCAAGGCAGCTTGCCTTCTTGGATGAACAATGAAAGTAGCTTTGAAAGTATTCCTTTAAAATATGTTTTTGCCGAACTCGAAAGACAGTTCAACATTAAGGTTTCAACAGAAAACATTGACACAAACCTCTTATTTACAGGGTCGTTCAACAACACAGACCTAAATATGGCGTTAAAAAGTATAAGTACCCCCTCCAAAACAAGCTTTAGAATAGACGGAGACAACGTACTTTTTTATGCTGAGAACACAAAAAAATAAGCATTTAGGCCTCGTACTTGGTTTTATGCTTTTTCTGCTTAGCAATGTCTATGCGCAGGAAGAGCAGCAATCACTTATTTCCTACATAAAAAAATTGGAAAACCATTTTGATGTCAAGTTCTCCTATATTGATGACGACTTGAAGGATATTGACATTGCAATACCAAAAAATCTAAGTACGTTAGAATCAATACTTCAATATATTGAAGATACCTTCCACATTGAAACAGAAAAACTCAATGACCGTTATTACACCCTTTCCACCAACAATCAAGTAAATGTTTGCGGGGTGGTCTTGGACAATTTTGCCGATAACACCGTTATGGGCGCCACCGTAGAATTATTGGGAACCGACAACGCTAAAATCACCGACAACAACGGCGCCTTTTCATTCGATAACGTTCCTAGAAATGCATCCTTGCAGATTCGATACTTAGGGTATGTGACCAAATATGTTAAGGTCGAATCCCTATTGGAACAAGGAGAGTGCCCCAAAATACTTTTGGCACCGTATTACGAACAATTGGATGAAGTGTTCGTTTACAAATACCTCACTTCGGGAATCATCAAAGAAACCGATGCGAGCATTACCTTGAACACCGCCGAGTTCGGCATCCTTCCAGGGTTGATTGAACCCGACATCCTACAGACCGTTCAAGCCTTGCCGGGCATCAAAAGTATTGACGAAACCGTATCGGACATCAATGTTCGTGGGGGGACCAATGACCAAAACCTTATCCTATGGAACGGTATAAAAATGTACCAATCCGGGCATTTTTTTGGTTTGATATCCGCTTTTAACCCCTATCAAACCGACAAAGTCACCATTTATAAGAATGGGACGCCTGCCAATTTTGGTGACGGGGTAAGCAGCGTAATTCAAATGGAAACCGGAAATTCCATCCCAGAAAACTTCAAAGGTGGAGGTGGATTTAATTTGATAAGTGGTGATATTTATGCCGAAGCCCCCATAACCAACAAATTGGGAATTCAATTTTCCGCAAGGCGTTCCGCTACCGATTTTTTGAGAACGCCCACCTACAAACAGTTCATCAACAGGGCGTTTCAGGATAGTGAGATTAGATTACAGAACAACAGTACCGTTGATGATGAATTTATACGGGACGAAGATTTTTTCTTTTATGATTTTTCGGGGAAAATCCTTTACGACCTAAACGACAATCATAAAATTCGACTGAGTGCCATTCACATCAAGAACAATTTAAAATTTGAAGAGACCAATGTCTCCGCAGATGAAACCAATATCAGCCTATTAAAACAAAACAATATTTCCATTGGCGGGCAACTCCAGAGCAATTGGACGGATAGGTTTTCCACGCACCTTAACATGTATTACTCCAAGTATAATTTGGATGCACAAAATGTTTATGATAATCAAGTTCAGCAGCTCTTCCAAAACAATCAAGTGATTGAAAATGCACTAAAATTAAATACCAACTTTATTATTAATGATGCGTTTAACTGGAACAACGGGTATCAATATATTGAAACTGGAATCGTGAATGCCACAATCATCAATCAACCCAGTTTTGAGAGTGAACTTAAGGGAGTTATTAGAACCCACGCTCCATATTCGCAACTCAATTATAATTCTCCCGGGAACAAATTCATTGGAAAAATTGGAGCTCGTTTTAACTTAATTGAAAACCTGGGTACCTTCAAAAAGTTTTTGATTGAACCCCGAATCAACCTGAACTTTAAATTGGCAAATTATCTAAGGGCAGAGCTCTTAGGCGAGTTCAAAAGTCAGACCACCAATCAGGTTATCGATTTGGAACAGAACTTTTTGGGCATTGAAAAGCGTAGATGGATTCTCTCCAACGACAACACGCTGCCTGTCACCAAAAGCAAGCAGGGTTCCGTTGGCATCAACTATGAGAAAAACAATTTTTATGTCGGTATCGAAGGCTTCTATAAAAATGTGGACGGCATCAGTACCAGTACCCAAGGATTTCAGAATCAATATCAATTTTCGGGCGAAATTGGAAGTTACGATGTTAAGGGCTTGGAACTGCTCATCAACAAAAAAGGCGACAACTACAGTACGTGGTTAAGCTATGCCTACAATAAAAACGATTACACTTTTGATTCCATTGTACCGCAATCCTTCCCCAACAATTTGGATATTAGGCACACCATCACCTTTGCCAGCACCTACACTTACAAAGACTTGAAATTGAGTATTGGTCTCAACTACAGAACAGGCAAACCGTTTACCGAACCTGTTCCGGGTGATGATGGGCTGGATGATAACTTTACCCCGCCCAGAATCAACTTTCAGGCCCCAAATAGCAGCCGATTGCCCGAATATTTTAGGGCAGATGCATCGGCGATATACAATTTTCAAATCGGCAGAACCATTCGTGCCAATGCGGGACTGTCCATCTTAAATTTTACGGACAGAAAAAACACGCTCAACAAATATTACAGGGTCAACCAAGATGATGAAATCGAGACCGTGGAAAACTTTTCTTTGGGCATTACCCCAAATGTGAGTTTTAGGGTAAGTTTTTAAAAAATGATTTCTCGACTGCGCTCGAAATGACCCAAGAAAATTTGTGAGCATTCGAGTAATTCGTGTCAAAATACCGAAAGGACTTTCATAAAGCCTTCGACTCCGCTCAGGCTACCTACTCAAAATGACAAAAGGTGTCATTCCTGCGAAAGCAGAAATCTACATTCTTTCCGGAACATCAATACCCAACAATCGGAACGCGGATTGAATCACCTCGCCCACTTTTTTGGACAACTGCACCCTAAAGTTTTTCTTCTGCGCATCCGTTTCGCCCAAAATCGATACTTGTTGGTAAAAGGAATTGAACTCTTTTACCAAATCGTAAGTGTAATTGGCAATCAAGGCAGGACTAAAGTTTTCCGCTGCCAACTGAACAGTTTCGGGAAACAATTGGATTTGTTTCAATAACTCTTTTTCCTTTTCGTGCAAGTCCAAAGAAGTCTGGACGGAGCTTGAACTAACATTGTCGGCTTTTCTTAAAATGGACTGAATCCTAGCATAGGTATACTGAATAAACGGCCCAGTGTTTCCTTGAAAATCCACCGATTCTTCAGGATTGAACAAGATGCGTTTCTTCGGGTCTACTTTTAAGATATAGTATTTAAGCGCCCCCAAACCTATGGTTCGGTACAATTGCTTTTTCTCTTCTTCGGAATAGCCGTCCAACTTGCCCAATTCTTGCGAAATGGATTCAGCCGTATCCTCCATATTTTGGATCAGGTCATCCGCATCCACTACGGTACCTTCCCTACTCTTCATTTTACCACTGGGGAGGTCCACCATCCCGTAGCTCAAGTGATACAGTTGTTCCGCCCAAGCATAGCCCAGTTTCTTTAGGATAAGGAACAAGACCTTAAAGTGATAATCCTGTTCATTGCCCACCGTGTACACCATTCCGTTAATGTCTGGATGGTCCGTTACCCGTTGAATGGCCGTACCTATATCCTGTGTCATATACACGGCCGTGCCATCCGAACGCAAAACGATTTTTTCATCCAATCCTTCATCGGTAAGGTCAATCCAAACGCTGCCATCCTCTTTTTTAAAGAAAACACCGCGTTCCAGACCATCTTTTACCACATCACGACCCAACAAATAGGTATCGCTCTCGTAGTAAAGCGTATCAAAATCAACACCTAGGTTTTTGTAGGTAATGTCAAAACCATCATACACCCAACCGTTCATTTTTTTCCAAAGAGCCACCACCTCATCATCGCCAGCCTCCCACTTACGGAGCATTTCTTGGGCTTCCAACAAGATTGGAGCCTCTTTTTCAGCCTTTTCTTTTGGTGTTCCAGCCTCAACCAGTTCGGCAATCTGCTCTTTGTATGCTTTATCAAAAGCCACATAGTATTTCCCGACCAAGTGGTCACCTTTCAATCCAGAAGATTCAGGAGTTTCACCCTCACCAAATTTCTGCCAAGCTAACATACTCTTACAGATGTGGATGCCACGGTCATTTATAATTTGGGTTTTGTACACCTTTTTACCAGAAGCCTTCAAAATTTCGGCCACCGAATACCCCAAAAGGTTGTTTCGGATGTGTCCCAAGTGCAACGGTTTGTTGGTGTTGGGAGAAGAATATTCCACCATCACCGCATCATCCGACTGGGATTTTACATAACCAAAATCGGTTTCATCAATGATGTTGTTGAAGAAATTGAGGTAATATCCATCCTCGATAACAATGTTCAAAAAGCCTTGCACCACATTACATTTGGACACCTCATCCACATTTTCGACCAAATACTCGCCGATCTTGGTTCCAATCTGAACGGGATTCCCTTTGATTTGACGCAACATCGGAAACACCACTACGGTAATATCACCCTCAAAATCCTTTCGGGTAGGTTGAAATTCCACCGTGGGCAGCTCAACTTGGTACAGTTGTTTTACCGCCTCGATCACTTTTTGGGTCAAATCGTTTTGCAAACTCATCTAAATAGGCTTTTCAGGGCGCAAAACTACGCATTTTTTAGGCTTTTTACGTAATACATATTGGCGTTGCCCAGTTATAAATCGTATTTTTAAAAAAACTTCCTATGGAACATTTACAGCGCGCCTCTCCGGTCTTAGCTTCGTTGGACATTCTAAAAACCGTGGAATTTTATAAAGAAAAAATGGGGTTCGACAAATCGGGCTGGGTCGATGAAAACTATGCTGTGGTCGGAAGAGATAAAGTCGAGATCCACTTTTGGAAATGTGACAATAAAATCTTTCCCGAAAACACCAGTTGTTACATTTATGTGGAAGATGTGGACAACCTTTATAAAGAATTGCAAAAGGCAGAGGTAATCCATCCCAATGGCCCGTTAGAAGACAAACCTTGGGGAGTTCGAGAGTTTTCCGTGTTGGACAATGATGGAAACTTGATCAGGTTCGGTCAAAACCTTTAGTATGCTATTGAACGTCTCCTATAACGATAAAAAAATCACCAAAAAAATTGACGAAGCCGTAGGCAAACCCCTCCCTATAAAAGAGCGTTTTGCCATGGGCGGCATCGGTTCGCCAAAATTGCACATTACCGAGGCCAGCATCGATATTTACAACCTGCTCGTTTTGGACAACAGCACCAATTCCTGCAATGTTGAAATTCGTCCGAACGGCATTATTGTCCGCTTCCGTTCCCGCTTGGAAACCTATGGGCTCATCATTCCCTATTACAAATTGAACGTGTACAAAGGTGATATTGGCATTTATTCCATTTATATGGACCACTATTTTATTAAGGTCAGGTCCGACACTAAAGCCATTCAACGGTTCTTTAAAAAATTGATGGACCATCGAGCGGACAACCTTCCCTCCAACCTTGAAGATTTATGAAAATATTGTTGACAGGGGCCAATGGCTACATAGGAATGCGTTTGTTGCCCCAACTTTTGGATATGGGGCACAGCGTGGTCTGTGCGGTTCGGGACGAAAAACGATTGTCGGTCGATGCCAAAACGCGTTCCAAAATCGATATTGTTGAAATTGATTTTCTGGACGACCCGGAAAAACAAAAAGTTCCCGCAGATATTGATGCCGCCTACTACCTTATACATTCCATGACCTCTTCCGTCACGGATTTTGATGAAAAGGAGGCACAAGCGGCCAAAAATTTCAATACCATTTTAGAGCAGACCGAATGCAGGCAAGTCATCTATCTTAGCGGTATTGTCAACGACAAGGAACTCTCTAAACACTTGAGTTCACGAAAAAATGTGGAAGAAATCCTCTATAAAGGCCCTTTTGACCTTACCGTGCTCCGTGCCGGTATCATAGTTGGTTCGGGAAGTTCGTCTTTTGAAATCATACGCGATCTCTGCGAAAAACTGCCGGTGATGATCACACCAAAATGGGTGCTCACCAAAACACAGCCCATCGCCATTCGCGATGTAATCCAGTTTCTCACCGAAGTCCTGGGCAACAAAAAAACCTACGGCCAATCTTTTGATATTGGCGGGCCCGATATTCTTACGTACAAGGATATGTTGCACGGCTACGCCAAGGTGCGCGGTTTTAAAAATTGGATTTTCACGGTTCCCGTGATGACCCCAAAACTATCATCCTACTGGCTCTATTTTGTAACTTCCACCTCCTTCAAACTGGCGACGAACTTGGTGGACAGTATGAAGATGGAGGTCATAGCTGAAGACAATCGCCTGCAAGAGATGCTGGGCATTGAAACCCGAACTTACGAAGAAGCCATAGATTTGGCCTTTAAAAAAATTGAGCAGAACCTTGTGATCAGCAGTTGGAAGGACAGCATCGCCAGCGGACAAATCAAGGAGGACCTCGAAAATTACATCCAAGTGCCCAAATATGGGGTGCTACGGGATAAAAAATCCATCAAAATTAAGGATGAGGACGCCGTTTTGGAAAATGTTTGGCGCATTGGAGGCGAAAATGGCTGGTATTATGGCAATTGGTTGTGGAAAGTCCGGGGCCTTATGGACAAAATGGTCGGTGGTCCAGGGCTACGTCGCGGACGCACCCACCCGACCAGGCTTTTCCCCGGGGATGCCTTGGACTTTTGGCGCGTGCTCTTGGCGGACAAAAAGAACAAACGCCTGCTCCTCTTTGCCGAAATGAAAACCCCCGGCGAGGCTTGGCTCGAGTTTAAAATCGAGGATGGCGTGCTTTATCAAACCGCAACCTTCCGTCCCAAGGGATTGTTGGGAAGATTGTATTGGTATTCTGTGCTGCCGTTCCACCTCTTCATTTTTGGAAACATGATCAGGAATATTGCGAAAGTGTAAGTACTTAAAGTAAAAACCTCTGTCACATCGAGCGCAGTCGAGATGTTTTCATTTGTTGGTCATCATTTTTTGGCATAAGATTTCTCGACTGCGCTAGAAATGGCAATCTCACCAACTCCTGACTCCTGACTCCTGACTCCTGACTCTTCGCTGTTAAAATACTATTAACCTCCACCTGTGATTCGGTATTTCTTCGCACATTGTCACAAATTCCCCCAACGTTCGTCTAATCCCCAGGCAACCTTTACCGTTTAAAAAATGTCTTGTAATTGTAACCTTAGATAAAAAAATGCTTCTCAAAAAAACCTTTTGTATTGCCGCTTTAACGCTTTTGATGGGATTTCCGCTGCTTGCCCAGACCGTTAGCTCCCGATTGGTGGATGCCAAGACCCAAAAAGGGATTCCGTATGCCACGATTCAATATGGAGAGGGCCAAGGCGTGATCACCAATGAGGAAGGCCGCTTTAGTTTTGTGCTGGAGGAAGGTGCTGCGTTGCCCGACTCCATTTTTGTGACCTCGATGGGCTACGAGAAAAAAGGCTTCACGCTGGAGCAAATGCAGGACAGCTTGGTCCCCTTAAATGCCAAGGCCATCGAATTGAGTGGCGTTTATGTGTTCGACAAGGAACTGGAAGTGGACGACATCATCGATAAAATGATAGAAAACATTCCCCAGAATGTGAACAAAGCCCCCATAAAACAACGCTTTTTCCTAAGGAAAGCGGAACTGGCCAATATGCACAAAGTGGATTTTGGGTTCGAAAAATCATCCATCAAAGAACTGAACAAGGAATTGATGGACAGTATTGCCCGGTCCATTCCCAAAAATGCATCGCACTATACCGAGAGTTTTGGCGACCTCTACAAAAACAATACGGATTACAAACTCAACATTATAAAAGCGGCCGACCTTTACGATAAACGCGATGTAAGTTCTTTTGAGGAACTGGCGGAACATATGGAGGACATCTTTACAAAAAACGTAAAGCCGGGCTCCTACCTAAAAATAAAATCGGGGATTTTTAGTGAAAAGATACAGGTGGATTCCATTTTGGACACCATGGACGACGAACGCATGGACCAGGCCAAAAAACTAAAGGCCCAGGTCAAAAAAGACAGTGTTTCCGGCCTGACCGACAGCCAACGTTGGCAGTTTAAAGAACTATTGGGCCAACTCTACTATAAGGAAGACACCAAACTGGATTTGGTGGACAAAAACCGTCGGTACGAGTTTAAACTGGCCGGTTATTCCGATATAGGGGACACCGGTGTTTATGTGGTGGATTTTTGGCCCAAGCGAAGCAGCGCGGATTTTAAAGGCCGACTTTACATCAATATCGAGGACTTTGCGGTGATGCGACTGGACTTTACCAACACCCAACGCCTCCGGAATTTTAGACTTTTGGGCATTACCTACCGCGAAACGGTGTACAAGGGCACCATGCGGTTTGCCAAACTACCCAATGGCAAGTACGACCTGCAGTTTATGGAATTGGCCGATGGCAAATTTTTTGGGGTGGACCGACCGTTAAAAGTGGTGGAAAAGAACAAACATGTCAAGGGCCGTCGCAAGCAGAACGAACTAAAGTTGAACATCGACTTCCAGATGCATATGACCAACAAATGGGAGCTGGTAGTGTTTGACCAAGATAACATTGCCGAAAACGAGTTTACGTCCTTTAAAGAGGATAAAACGGTAAAGGCCACTTATATGCCACGCTACGATGCGGAGTTTTGGAAAGGCTATACCATTATGGAGCCCAACAAGGCCATTCGCGGGTTTACGGCCGAGGAGGAAGATTAGTTATGAGTTTTGGGTTAAGAGTTCTGAGTTTTTAGTTTTCTTCCGTAACCTTCTCCATTTACCATTTACCCTTCCCCCCTCTTGTCATTTATGACATGTGCCCGTTGACAAAAAATGTTTTTCTTGCTCCTGATATGGAAAAAGCAGAAATTCTACTAAACTGGATTGAAGACTGGTACGGTTCTCCTGAAGAATTGGCCAAAGTTTTAGACTTGGCTCTGGAAATGCTATTTTACTTGGAAGAAGATACGTTCGACCGCAAGGAAGTGCACGAAGTGGTCGCTGCGCTTCGGGGGATTGTGGTGGGGTTGAGGGGGTGAAATACAAAGCATCGATTGATAAATCCCAACTTTCCTTAGAGTTCCCACACTCCTTTCAGTCGGTTCGAAATGACAAAAAACTACTTCGGGAAAATTCGTGGAATTCCTGCCGGCGGCAGGCAGACGTGTCAAACTATGCCATTGATTATTGCTCACTGTCAATTGTTCATTGTTTCGGTCGCAGCAGTTTCCCCAGAAAAAAGAGGGCGGCCATAACAAGAAGCATCAACACAACCACAAAGCAGCTATTCAAAAGCACGGAACCAAACCCAAGCTCCGTCACACTTAAAAACGGATAGGGATAAAATCCGGAAAAATGTCCGCGCATCAGCACAAAAACCAAATACCCAAAAGGATATAGCAACCATGGGGAGAGTTGTTTCCAAGCAACTGTTGTTTTGGCGCAGAACATGAGCCAATACACATACATCAACACTGGAATTATGGTATGCAACATCTCATCCACAACCATTTGCAAACCTGTTGGGCTCCAAAGTTTGCGCAGCACAAACTGATAGACCAGGCCAACCACCACTATAAAAGCCGTAAGTGCCATGGGTGTCGCACTTTTATGAAAGAGGGCCAATCTCTTTTGATCGGCACCAAAAACCCGCGTAGTAAAAAACAATGCCACCAACGTATTGGTGAGAATGGTAAAATAGCTTACAAAGCGCAACAAGCTTTCAACCAGTGCAGTTTCCCGGTTTTGGAGCATCAAATACAGTTGCGCGAGTACGGCAAACCATCCCGCACACATCCCTAAGATCTCAAAATTTCTACGCATATGCTATTTACTTCCGATATCAATTGGGCAAATACGTCCCTGCACTCTCAAGGGCACTATTAGGCCTTTGGCAAAAACACTTCGGCCATCATACAGCGCGCGCTACCGCCGCCACAGGTCTCAATGGTGTCCAAAGGACTGTGGAGAATGGCACAATGTTTTTCAATGGCACTGATTTGCTCCTGGGTCAAGCTGTTATAGGCTTGGGTGCTCATCACCATAAAACGCTTATCGTTGGCGCCGATTACCTGGAGCATGTTGCCCGCAAAGTGGCACATTTGTTCCTCTGTAATGCGTATGACTTCCCTGCCGTCCATTTTAATGTGCTCCACTACGTTCTTTCGTTCCTTTTTGTCATCGATGGAATCCAAACAGATAACGGCAAAGGTTTCGGCCATGGCCATCATTACATTGGTATGATAAATAGGCAATCGCTCACCTTCCACCGTTTGATTGGCATGAAATATTACCGGAAAACAATCAAAATCTTCACAAAATTCGATAAAGAGTTCTTCATGCGCACGTTCGGACAATGCGCAATATGCTTTCTGGTTTACCCTGTCCAATAAAATGCTACCGGTTCCTTCCAAAAACACCTCTTCCCCTTCGGCGGAGGTATAGTCCATAAAATTGTTGATCACAAAACCGTTTTCCTCCAAAAGTTCAAAAATGTCCTCTCTGCGTTCCTTTCTACGGTTTTCGGCAAACATGGGATACACGCACACGGTTCCATTGTCGTGAAAAGAAACCCAATTGTTCGGAAAAATGGAGTCGGGGGTATCGCGCTCCAAATTATCGCTTATGGTGATTACGTTTACACCATGTTCCCGAAGCACTCTTACAAACTGGTCGAATTCCTCTTGTGCCTGTTTATTGATTTCGGCATTTTTTAGATGCGGGTCTTCCTGAAAATAATTGTTGACCGCAGTCTGTTCGTTCATCCTAAAGTTAACGGGGCGTACCATCAGAATGGTACCGGTAATCTGTTTTTTCAATACTTTGACTGTTTTGATATACCTGTGGCAGCAGGAAACGGGGTTAAAATTTATGCTCTGATCAAAGGCATGGTGCTACATCGCAACAGACCTTCCTGTTTGGCTATTTCGGCATAGGGGATTTCCTCAACGGTAAACCCTTGGTCGCGCAGCCAATTGTTCAATCTGGTAAAATTCTTTTCCGAAACTACGACTTCCGGGGATATGGAGAACACATTACTGAACATCTGGTACATTTCTTCCTTATTGATCTCAAAGATATTCTCCGGTCCGAAGAAATCCACCAAATATTGGTATTCGTCTTCCACTAGAAATCCATTTTTGTGCAGAATCGCCTTGTCCCTTCCCACAGGCTGAAAACAGCAATCCAAATGCAATGCATTTTCCTTGGGATCGGTATTTGACTTTCTGAGCTCAAAAGATTTTACCCTTTTACGGGGAAACATATCCCGAATAAATTCCACGGCTTCGATATTGGTGCGGGCCGTAATGTAACTTGAATAATCAGCACCTGTGTAGGTTCCTATAAATATATGGTCGTTCCAGGGCATCACATCGCCTCCCTCAATATGGACTTCCTCGGGCGGTCTTATAATCTTTTTGGGGTCTATGCCGTCCAATACTTCGTGTATTGCCTCGAACTCCCTTTCGCGATCGGGCAAAATATTGGCATGAAACAATTTATCCTCTAGTACAAAGGCAATATCCCGCGCGAAAATCTGGTTGCAGTCCCGCAGCACTTCGGGCCGGTAGACTTTTACACCATATTTTTGGAATACGCGGGCAAAGGCCTCCATTTCCTTGATCATATCCTCCTCTTTTGGATAGGTCCCGGCCTTTATATGCTCAATGGATTTGGGGTCATAGGCCTCCTCGATAGTAGGGATGGGACCACTGCTCTCAGCGGTTCCCAAAATCACTGCTTTTAAAGGACTGGTCTCATCAACAACGTTCAATTCGATCATGCTTGGGTTATTTAATGCCGAAAATATCGGCAAATGTATTCAGTAAAGAAAAATCCTTAAAATTCTATGGCAAATCTAGTGTTTTACTCCAATTTTATTGCTTGCCAAATCGATAAAATCCCCTGCATTTCCATGTCTTTTCCTTTAAATGATAAGTTTAGGTCCGTAAAACAAGCCAATGTTTATCAAATGATTAAAATTTATTCAAAAACTCAAAAACCTGACATATATCAGTTTTTCAATATGTTTTAATTACTACTTTTGACCCAAGATTTTTCTTACTTATGAAAAAATTTTCGCTTACATTGATTTTATTGGCAACCATGGCAATTGTTTTGGGCGGCATGTATGCTTTCCAGGGAATAGATCGGCTTGATTTTATTTCCAAAGCAAAGCCACCTATTCAAACAGACACTGTTTATGCGGCAAAATATAACGATTGTATCACAGAGCAGGACCTACCTGATGGATTTGCCACGTTTACGCACGACATTACGCATCAATATTTACAACTACAATACGATAAGGTAAACGAATCGGCAAGGAAGTATGGTATATCCTTGGATTCGACCTTAAAAAACCTGAGTACTGTGGATGCACATGACTTTATCCATAAAACATTTAAGGATGCGAGAAATGCTGCTGAGAAAGAAGGTATTTCCGAAATTCAAAGGCATTACCAGTTTGAAATAATGAGAATGTGCCTTGAAAAGGACAGACGCCTCAATAAAAACGTGGTGGGCATTCTTTAAACACGTCCCATTGAAAAAGGGGCGAATATCGCCCCTTTTTTATTTTATCGTCCCAAATCTTACCTTTTTTCCAATGGAACAAAGCTTCTATGGTTTTCCCCGATGTACACCTGTCTTGGTCTACCGATCGGTTCTTTTCTCAATCTCATTTCTCTCCATTGTGCGATCCAACCGGGCAATCTACCCAAAGCGAACATTACCGTGAACATTTCGGTAGGGATACCCAATGCACGATAGATGATCCCGGAATAGAAATCCACATTGGGATATAGTTTTCTATCTACAAAGTAGCTGTCTTCCAAGGCCTCTTTTTCCAATCCTTTGGCGATGTCCAAAATTGGGTCCTCAATACCTAAATTGCCCAACACCTCGTCCGCGGATTTTTTAATGATCTTGGCCCTTGGGTCAAAGTTTTTGTACACACGGTGTCCAAAGCCCATCAACCTGAAAGGGTCTTCCTTATCCTTGGCCTTGGCCATATATTTTTTGGTGTCTCCACCGTCGGCCTCAATGGCTTCCAACATTTCCAGAACAGCTTGGTTGGCCCCACCGTGGAGCGGTCCCCAAAGTGCGGAGATACCTGCGGAAAGCGAGGCAAACAGTCCGGCGTGGGAAGAACCTACTATCCTCACCGTTGATGTAGAGCAGTTCTGCTCGTGGTCTGCGTGCAAAATCAGTAATTTGTCCAGGGCATCGATTGCAATGGGATCTCTTTTGTATTCTTGGTTCGGTCTTTTGAACATCATTTTATGGATGTTCTCCACGTAACCAAGGCTATCGTCCCCATAATCCAATGGAAGGCCCTTTTTCTTACGTAAGGTCCAAGCCACCAAAACGGGGAACTTGGCCAAAATACGGACAATTGAATTATACATGGCGGACTCCGATGACACATCCACACAAGATGGATTAAACGCAACCAAAGCACTGGTCAACGAAGAAAGTACGCCCATAGGGTGGGCCGATTTTGGAAACCCGTCCAAAATTTTCTTCATCTCCTCATCCACTTGGGATTCTTCTTTAATGTCGTTGTGGAATTTTTCCAGCTGCTGGGTGTTGGGCAACTCGCCAAAAATCAAAAGATAGGCCACTTCCAAAAAGCCAGCTTTCTCGGCAAGATCTTCAATGGAGTACCCGCGATATCTTAAAATACCCTTTTCACCATCTAGGAATGTTATGGCGCTTTCGCAAGACCCCGTATTCTTGTAACCCGGGTCTATCGTCACCATTCCTGTTGAGGCCCTCAGGGTTTTTATATCAATGGCCAATTCATCTTCAGTACCTTTTATAACGGGGAATTCATATCTTTCTCCCCCATATTCGAGTATAGCTTTATCCGACATTTTATGTTTTAATAGATTAGTAAAAATAGAAAGCGAAAATTACGAAAAAGCATAGCCATTAACAATTTCCAGCCGCTATTTGTGTAGATATTAACGCTAAAATGATCTATAAAAATCGGGTCAATCCAATTTGTAGAGCACTTTGTAATATTCGTCCACGGATTTCTGCCACGTAAACCGTTTTTTTCGTGCCGCGGCCTGTATTTTCTTCCAAGAGGGTTTGTCGTTTAAGAACACGTCCAAGGCAATGTCCATGGCCTCCAACATACTTTTAATTTTTTCATCGTAGCTATCGCCATCAAAACTAAAACCTGTTTTCATATGCTCCACAGTATCCTTTAACCCTCCCGTATGATGGACCAAACATGGATTACCGTTTCGCATGGCCAACATTTGACTGATGCCACACGGCTCAAACAGACTTGGCATAAAATACAGATCGGATTCCAAGTACATGGAATCGATCAATTTTTCGGATTGACCGTTGGTGAATACAAAATTCTTGTGTTGGTAACTCAATTTCCTGAACAACTCTTCATACTCTGGAGCACCGGTACCCAATAGCATAAAAATGCCATCTACTTTTTCGAGTTTTTTCAGTATTTCGACAAAGGCTTCTGGCGACCTCATAAAAAAGTAAAACTTCTGCTCTGTTAGCCTAGCAACGCTCGAAGCGATAAACTTGGGTCTTTCCTCCACAAAGGCCATGATCTTTTCCCCGGTATGGGCCAAAAAATCAGCCTTGTACTTTTTATCTTCTTGCTGTAACCATCCAAATAATGCTTTGACGGTGTTACGATAGATATTCCCCTTCTTCTCTTTGTTGATATTCTTATAGTTACAACCGTTCAATATACCGAACAAACGTCCTTCTTGATCGGCCTTTTGCAAATCGGTTTCCAGACCTTCGCCACCGATAAATTCGGGAGGTGAACTTGGTAATAAGACATCATCTTTGTACGATGGCGAGACCGTATGCACGGCATCCGCAAATCGTATCCCAACGGCCATCAGGTTGATACAGTCCTGGTACCGGTGGTCCATCAACTTTTGATAATCTAACGGCACATTGGGGAACCAATTTTTTACTGAGGAATAATTATTATCAAAAGGGCGTATACCTTGAATGGCCAAATTATGAATGCTGTAAACTATTCGGATATCCTTAAGATTGGTGTAGTCGGGATGATATTCGCGCAGAAACAACAATAGGCTGGAGTGCCAATCGTGCAGGTGTACCAAATCTACATCACCAAATGCTCCCTGTTTTATGGCCTCGGCTACTGCGGTACAAAAAATAAAGTACTTAATGGCATCGGTATAGAAAGGTTCTTCGGGGTCGTTATGGTAAATGTGGGCAATATCTCCCGCCTCAATTTCTGGATGGTGCAGCACGTAATGGAAAATATTGGGGAACTCCTTTTTAGGTTTTACCTCGTAAAGTTCCGCTGTATACCCCAAACCTCGCAATGTAAAATTTACGGTGGTCCTTGGCAATCCCCCATGGTGCAACCTAGAATATGAAGGCACGACCACATGTACCTTATCGCCCTTTTCCGAAATCTGCCTTGGCACATCACGGACCACATCGCCCATTCCTCCCGCTTTACAGTTTTCCAAAGCATCGTTTTCGGCGGCAATAAAAAGAAAGTTGTTCATGTGGGAGAATTATTAATGATTGTTTAGTGAACCCTTAATTTAACCAAAGTTTGGAACCGAAACAAAAAAAAGCCTTTCCTGATCAGGAAAGGCTTTTTGTATGCTAAAAAATCATTATTCTTAGTTTACCTTGAAGGCTTTTTCTTGTGGATAATAGGCTACCTCGCCCAATTCTTCCTCAATTCGCAACAACTGGTTGTATTTGGCCATACGGTCACTTCTGGACGCAGAACCTGTTTTGATTTGCCCTGTGTTCAATGCTACTGCCAAATCGGCGATGGTATTGTCCTCGGTTTCTCCTGATCTGTGTGACATTACGGAAGTATATCCTGCATTCTTTGCCATGTTTACCGCGGCAATGGTCTCCGTTAATGTTCCGATTTGGTTTACTTTGATCAAGATGGAATTGGCAATACCGTTTTCAATTCCACGGGAAAGACGCTCCACGTTGGTCACGAACAAGTCATCCCCAACCAATTGCACCTTGTCACCGATTTTTTCAGTTAAAACTTTCCAACCTTCCCAATCGTTTTCATCCATTCCATCCTCTATGGAAATAATCGGGTATTTTTCACAAAGGTCGGCAAGGTATTGCGCTTGCTCCTCTGAAGTACGCACTACACCTTTGCTTCCTTCAAATTTTGTATAATCGTATGCTCCATCAACATAAAATTCTGCCGAAGCACAATCCAATGCGATCATAATCTCGTCGCCCAATTTGTAACCTGCTTTTTCCACAGCTTTTGCAATGGTGTCCAAAGCGTCTTCGGTACCACCTTCCAATGTCGGCGCAAATCCACCTTCATCACCTACAGCAGTGCTCAAATTACGATCATGCAATACTTTCTTAAGGTTATGGAAGATTTCCGTCCCCATTTGCATGGCATGGCTAAAATCCTTCGCCTTAACAGGCATCACCATAAATTCCTGGAAAGCGATAGGTGCATCGGAATGCGACCCTCCATTGATAATGTTCATCATCGGAACTGGAAGCGTATTGGCGCTAACACCACCCACGTATCGGTACAATGGCATTCCCAACTCATTGGCCGCAGCTTTTGCCACTGCCAATGATACGCCCAAAATGGCGTTGGCGCCCAATTTTGATTTATTTGGAGTACCGTCCAACTCGATCATGGTCTGGTCGATATGGTTCTGTTCAAAAACCGAAGTGCCGATAAGCTCCTCTGCTATGATGGTATTTACGTTGTTGACGGCCTTGCCCACTCCTTTACCCATAAAGGAATCGCCACCATCACGCAATTCAACGGCTTCATGCTCCCCAGTAGAGGCTCCGGAAGGTACGGCTGCCCTTCCCATAATTCCATTTTCGGTTACTACGTCTACTTCTACTGTCGGGTTCCCTCTGGAATCCAATATCTGTCTTGCATGAATGTTGATAATGATGCTCATTTTAATTCAATGTTTTATAGTTGTGATTATTGGTTAAAGATACAAAAGGTAGCGTTTTTAGCTTCATGATATTACTCACAAAACGTACTTAATTGCTTAAAAACAAAACTATAACGTTTTAGTTTTTGCTGGCCTTGATCAAATCGAAAAATTGGTCGAACAGATAATCTGCATCGTGCGGACCTGGACTTGCTTCCGGGTGGTATTGTACCGAGAATACGTCCTTGTTCTTCATTTTGATTCCGGCCACGGTTTGATCGTTCAAATGGGTGTGGGTTATTTCCAATTCCGCATTTGCTTCGGTCTCTTCCCTGTTCACGGCGAATCCATGGTTTTGGGACGTAATTTCTCCCTTCCCGGTTACCAAGTTCAGGATGGGGTGATTGATTCCCCTATGACCATTGTGCATCTTATAGGTGGAGACACCGTTGGCCAAAGCCAATACTTGGTGACCTAAACATATTCCGAACAGCGGTTTGTCGGAAGCAATCATTTCTTTGGTGGCTGCCACGGCATCCGTTAAAGGTTCTGGATCTCCAGGGCCGTTGGATATAAAATAACCATCGGGGTTCCATTCCTTCATTTCATCATACGACGAATTATATGGGAATACTTTGATATAGGCTCCTCGTTTGGCCAAATTTCTCAAAATGTTCTTTTTGATGCCAATGTCCAAAGCGGAAATTTTAATTTCTGAATTCTCATCGCCATAGAAATAGGGCTCTTTTGTCGAAACTTTGGATGATAGTTCCAAACCTTCCATGCTGGGAACTTGCTTCAATTCTTCTTTTAGCGCATCGATGTCGTCCACTTTTGTGGAGATCAAAGCGTTCATGGCGCCATTGTCCCTTATGTAGCTCACCAAAGCACGGGTGTCCACATCTGAAATGGCCAATAGATTGTTCTTGTCCAAGAACTCCAACAAACTCATGTCTGCATTGGGTCTTGAGTAATCGTAACTGAAATTTTTACAAATAAGACCGGCAATTTTCACAGAATCAGACTCCACTTCTTCCAAGTTGGCCCCATAATTCCCAATGTGTGCATTGGTGGTCACCATTAACTGTCCGTAATAGGACGGGTCCGTAAAAATTTCTTGGTAACCCGTCATCCCAGTATTGAAACAAACTTCCCCTACTGCGGTACTTTCTCTTCCTCCAACGGCCTTACCATAAAATATGGTTCCGTCCGCTAACAAAATCAACGCTTTTTTCTTTGTGTGATACTTCATTTTGTGCTCTAGTTTCAGTTTTGACAAAAAAACATAAAAAAAGGATAAGTTCTCACTTATCCTTTTTCGTTAAATACAATAGTTAATAACATTCTTCTTATTCTTCAGAATCGTCAGTTTTGGTTTCAGCCGCTGGAGCTGGTGTTTCAGCTTTTTTGGCTCCGCCTCCTCTTCTACTTCTTCTGGTCGACTTCTTCTTGGGCTTACCTGCGTTGTAAAGCTCGTTGAAATCTACCAATTCGATCATGGCCATGTCGGCGTTATCTCCCAATCGGTTACCCAATTTAATGATTCTTGTGTAGCCTCCTGGTCTGTCGCCAACTTTTTCGGCAACTGTGCTGAACAATTCTGTTACGGCCTCTTTGCTGCGCAAGTTACTAAAAACAACCCTTCTATTGTGTGTACCTTTTTCGGTAGTCTGGTTGTTTTCCGTCTTTGCTTTTGTGATCAAAGGCTCGATAAACTTCTTCAACGCTTTGGCCTTTGCAACCGTGGTGTTGATTCTTTTGTGCTCAATTAGGGAACTTCCCATGTTGGCCAACATTGCCTTTCTGTGGGCAGCTGTTCTTCCTAAGTGATTAAACTTCTTTCCGTGTCTCATTGTTCTAAGTTATCATCTTGCTACCAAATCTTGTTTTACCAAGAGAGCAAAATATGATTATTAATCTTTATCTAATTTGTATTTGGAAAGGTCCATACCAAATTGCAGGCCTTTGTTGATGACCAATTCTTCCAATTCGGTCAATGATTTTTTACCGAAGTTTCTGAACTTCATCAAATCGTTTTTATTGAAGGAAACCAAATCTCCCAAAGTATCCACTTCGGCAGCTTTCAAACAGTTCAATGCCCTTACGGACAAGTCCATGTCTACCAATTTGGTCTTCAACAACTGGCGCATGTGCAATGATTCCTCATCGTAGGTCTCGGTCTGGGCAATTTCATCGGCCTCAAGGGTGATACGCTCATCGGAGAACAACATAAAGTGGTGAATCAGAACTTTAGCGGCCTCTGTCAAGGCATCTTTTGGGTGGATGGAACCATCGGTGATGATTTCGAAAACCAATTTTTCGTAATCGGTCTTTTGCTCTACCCTATAGTTTTCGATGCTGTATTTTACGTTCTTTACTGGAGTGTAAACAGAATCTACCGCAATGCTGCCCAAAGGTGCATTGGATTTTTTGTTTTCCTCGGCAGGAACATAACCACGACCTTTTTCGATAACGATCTCCATATTGATGTTCACCTTAGGGTCCATGTTACAGATTACCAAGTCTGGGTTCAGCACTTGATATCCTGAGATGAACTTTTGGAAGTCACCAGCGGTCATTTGTTCCTTTCCGCTAACGGAAATAGACACGGTCTCGCTCTCAACATCATCAATCTGTCTTTTGAACCTCACTTGTTTTAGGTTCAGGATAATTTCGGTAACGTCTTCAACAACGCCTGGGATAACAGAAAACTCATGTTCAACTCCATCTATGCGCACAGAAGTGATGGCAAAACCTTCCAAAGAGGAAAGCAAAACCCTTCTCAGCGCATTCCCAACTGTTAATCCATATCCAGGTTCCAAGGGACGAAATTCGAATTTCCCCTCGAAATCTGTTGAATCGATCATTATAACTTTATCGGGCTTCTGAAAATTAAGTAATGCCATAATTGGATTAATGTTGAATTCTTATTTAGAGTATAATTCGACTATCAGTTGTTCCTTGATATTCTCAGGGATCTGAAGCCTTTCTGGAACAGCTACATAAGTACCTTCTTTCTTTTCAGAGTTCCAAGTAATCCATTCGTAAACACTGCTATTGTTAGCCAATGAATCCACAATGGACTGTACGGATTTGGATTTTTCCCTAACACCAACAACATCGCCAGCTTTTAGCGAGTATGATGGAATGTTAACTACCTCTCCGTTCACTGTAATATGACGGTGCGATACCAATTGGCGTGCACCTCTCCTTGATGGGCTGATGCCCATTCTGAAAACCACGTTATCCAAACGTGACTCGCACAACTGAAGCAATACCTCACCGGTAACGCCTTCTTTTCTTTTTGCCTCGGCAAATAGGTTACGGAATTGTTTCTCCAAAATACCATAGGTGTATTTTGCCTTTTGCTTCTCCATCAACTGGATTGCGTATTCCGATTTTTTACCTCGGCGTCTGTTGTTACCGTGTTGTCCTGGAGGGTAATTTTTCTTTTCGAATGACTTGTCGTCTCCGAAAATCGCTTCTCCAAATTTTCTAGCGATCTTTGTTTTTGGTCCTGTATATCTTGCCATCTTCTTTTGGTTTGAAAGTGCGATTATGAATTAAGGCTTATCCTTCGATAATCTAACTGCACCTTCGGGTGAAGACCCTTTTTAGGGGGCCCGTTAAACAATATAATTGATAATTAAACTCTTCTTCTTTTAGGAGGTCTACATCCATTGTGCGGTAGTGGAGTAACGTCAACGATCTCTGTTACTTCGATTCCCGAGTTGTGAATGGAACGGATAGCGGATTCCCTTCCGTTACCTGGTCCTTTTACATAGACCTTCACTTTTCTCAAGCCTGCCTCATGGGCAACCTTTGCACAATCTTCTGCCGCAACCTGAGCTGCGTAGGGTGTGTTCTTTTTTGAACCACGGAATCCCATTTTTCCTGCGGAAGACCATGAAATAACATCACCTTTCTTATTGGTAAGGGAAATAATGATGTTGTTGAAAGATGCTACAACGTGCGCCTCTCCGGTAGCATCTACTACTACTTTACGCTTCTTGGTTGTAGTTTTACTTGTTTTTGCCATATTTTTTAGTTTCTAGTGTTAGCTCTTAGTTATTGGAATCCTAGACTTTTACATTTCAAACAGATTCTTCTAACGTCTAAATACTAATGACTATGTTCTTATTATTTAGTTGCCTTTTTCTTGTTGGCAACTGTTTTTCTTTTTCCTTTTCTGGTCCTAGAGTTGTTCTTGGTACGTTGACCTCTCAATGGCAATCCTGCTCTGTGACGAATTCCACGGTAACAACCGATGTCCATCAAACGTTTGATGTTCATTGAGGTTTCTGAGCGAAGCTCTCCTTCAATCGTGTAAGATCCGACCGCTTCCCTGATTTTACCGATTTCATCATCGGTCCAATCGGAAACCTTGGTATCTTCACTTACTTGGGCTGCTGCCAAAATTTCTTGCGCCCTACTTTTACCTATACCGAAGATGTAGGTAAGCGAAATAACGCCACGCTTTTGTTTAGGTATATCTACCCCTGCAATTCTTGCCATAATTACCCTTGTCTTTGTTTAAATCTAGGATTCTTTTTGTTGATTACATACAATCTGCCCTTTCTGCGAACAATCTTGCAGTCGGCACTTCTCTTCTTTATTGATGCTCTTACTTTCATGTAACTAGTATCTATACGTAATTCTTGCTTTTGTTAAATCGTATGGACTCATTTCCAACTTTACCTTATCACCGGGAAGCAGCTTTATGTAATGCATACGCATTTTCCCTGATATGTGCGCCGTTACAACGTGCCCATTTTCCAATTCTACCCTGAACATTGCATTGGACAATGCTTCAATGATAGTCCCGTCTTGTTCTATTGCTGGCTGCTTTGCCATATTCAGTTATTAGTTTTCAGTTTTAAGTTTTCGGTTAAAGCTTTACTACAAATTTTCAGGTCTAACTTCTAACTTCTAGCTTCTAACTTTTATTATTATGCTACTTTTCTGTTCTTTCCGGTTTTCATCAAGCCATCGTAATGTCTGTTCAACAGATACGAATTAACTTGTTGTACGGTATCGATAGCCACACCCACCATAATCAATAGTGATGTACCTCCGTAAAACAATGCCCATCCGGCCTGTACATCCATCAATTTAACCACTACTGCGGGCAATACTGCCAACAAGGCCAAAAAGATAGATCCCGGCAATGTTATCAAGGACATGATCTTGTCCAAATAATTTCCTGTTTCCTTTCCTGGGCGTATGCCTGGGATAAAACCACCACTTCTTTTAAGATCATCGGCCATTTTATTGGTCGGCACGGTGATCGCTGTATAGAAGTAGGTAAATATGATGATCAATACCGCAAAGAGGATGTTGTAGGCCAATCCGAATATATCGGCGAACTGTACTTCCATCCACTGTCCCGCAGCTGTATCATTAAACGTTCTACCGATCAAACTTGGCGCGAACATAATTGCCTGTGCAAAGATAATGGGCATTACACCAGATGCATTCAATTTTAATGGAATGTACTGACGCGCTCCCATTACGTTCTTTTCATATCCGCCAGAAGCTGTTCTTCTTGCGTACTGTACCGGAATCTGTCTTACGGCCATGGTCAAATAAACACTGGCCAAGATTACCAAGAACCAAACGATTACCTCGATCAACATAAACATGATTCCTCCGGTATTGTTTGTTGTTCTGGAAACAAATTCCTGCGCAAATGCTTGTGGCAACGTTGCAATGATCCCTACCATAATCAATAAGGAAATACCGTTTCCGATACCCTTATCGGTAATTTTCTCACCCAACCACATAGCGAACACACACCCTGTTACCAATATAATAACAGCTGGAACGATAAAATCCAAACCTTTGCCCAAAACAAATGCACTATCTGGCACACCAAGGGCACCAAGACCGTACAAATAGGCAGGGGCTTGAACAATACAGATACCTATTGTTAACCAACGGGTAATCTGATTGATGGTCTTTCTACCACTCTCTCCTTCTTTTTGTAGTTTTTGAAGATATGGAATCGCAATTCCCATCAACTGTACCACAATGGAAGCGGAGATATAGGGCATAATACCCAAAGCGAACACCGAGGCATTCGCAAAAGCACCACCCGTAAAAGCATTCAGAATACCCAAGATACCATTTTCAGTCTGGGTGGATAATTCCGCCAACTGGGCGGTATCAATACCGGGAAGAACAACTTGGGCACCGAATCGGTAGACCAACAACAACCCCAATGTTAGGATGATGCGTTGTCTTAGTTCATCTATCTTCCAGATATTTGATATGGTCTCAATAAATTTCTTCATGCTATAACTTCTTATAAACTTATTGCCTCACCTCCTGCTGACTCGATGGCAGCTTTTGCGGAAGCAGTAAATTTATGAACAGATACTTTAAGCGATGCCTTTAATTCACCATCACCCAATATCTTTACCAAATCGTTTTTGTGGGCCAATCCGTTCTCAATAAGGGTTTCCAAAGTAACTTCGTTTTTCACGGTTCCTTTGTCCACCAACTCTTGCAATCTGCCTAGATTGATTCCTGTGTACTCTTTTCTGTTTATGTTGGTAAAACCAAACTTTGGTACACGTCTCTGCAATGGCATCTGACCACCTTCAAAACCAATCTTTTTGGAATATCCAGATCTAGACTTGGCTCCTTTGTGTCCACGGGTGGAAGTTCCTCCTTTACCGGAGCCTTCTCCACGTCCTACACGTTTTCCTTCTTTGTGCACAGCGCCATCCGCTGGTTTAAGATTATTCAAATCCATGTGCCTTTATATTTTAAGCTTCCTCTGTGGAAACCAAGTGTTTTACCTTATTTACCATTCCAAGGATACTAGGAGTTGCTTCGTGCTCCACTTCCTGTCCGATTTTTTTAAGTCCAAGAGCCTCCAAAGTTCTTTTTTGGTCTTGTGGCTTTTTAATGCCGCTCTTTATTTGTGTAACCTTAATCTTTGACATAATATCCTCTATTTATCCTTTAAAGACTTTTTCCAAAGAAACTCCTCTTTGCTTGGCAACGGTATCGGCACTTCTCAACTGCAACAAGGCATCGAAAGTTGCTTTTACCACATTGTGCGGATTGGAGGAACCTTGGGACTTAGAAAGTACATCCTGCACTCCCACTGCCTCCAATACGGCTCTTACCGCTCCACCGGCGATTACCCCGGTACCATGGGATGCAGGCTTGATAAATACCCTTGCACCACCATATTTTCCTTTTTGTTCGTGAGGAAGTGTTGCTTTGGTCAAAGGTATGCGAACCAAGTTCTTTTTTGCGTCCTCGATAGCCTTGGCAATAGCTGTGGCAACCTCTTTGGATTTACCCAAACCATGTCCAACAACTCCGTTTTCGTCACCAACAACAACTATTGCTGAAAAACCAAAGGCTCTACCTCCTTTTGTTACCTTGGTAACCCTTTGCACTCCAACCAAACGGTCTTTCAACTCCAGTCCACCCGGCTTTACTGTCTCTACGTTTTTGTAATTCTGGTACATAGTTTATTAAAATTTTAGTCCGGCCTCCCTAGCGCCTTCAGCCAATGATTTTACTCTTCCGTGATATAGGTTTCCTCCCCTATCAAAAGCCACGGCTTCTACACCTAGCTTAAGGGCCTTTTCGGCTATGGCCTTCCCCACGTTGGTAGCGACTTCGGACTTTGTTCCTTTGGCATCAACATCCTTATCTCTGGATGAAGCGGACGCCAAAGTTACACCTTTATTGTCGTCAATCAACTGGGCATATATTTCTTTATTGCTTCTGAAGATGGACAACCTTGGTCTTGCTTCAGTTCCGAAGGATACTTTTCGTATTCTTCTTCGGATGCGTAATTTTCTTTCAGTCTTAGATAATCCCATAGTCTTAATTATTAAGCTGATTTACCTGCTTTTCTTCTTAATTGTTCCCCTACGAACTTCACACCTTTTCCTTTGTAAGGCTCTGGCTTACGGAAGGATCTGATCTTGGCGGCCACTTGACCTACCAATTGTTTGTCGTGGGATGTTAGTTTCACGATAGGGTTCTTCCCTTTTTCGGAGATGGTCTCAATCTGCACCTCTGGAGCGATGTCCAAAATGATGTTGTGAGAGAATCCAAGGGCCAAATCCAATTTCTGTCCTTGATTGCTGGCTCTGTAACCAACACCTACAAGTTCCAATTGCTTGGTCCAACCTTTGGTTACACCTTCTACCATATTATTGATAAGAGCGCGGTATAAACCATGTTTTGCTTTATGCTCGTTGTCATCGGAAGGTCTTTCCAAAACAACATTTCCGTCCTCGACTTTTATGTCGATCCCTGAAAACTCTTGTGAAAGTTCACCGAGTTTACCTTTTACAGTAACCATGGAATCCTTCACTTCTACAGTGACTCCCTCAGGAATATTAACTGGACTGTTACCTATTCTAGACATTTTTCTTCTCTTTTCTCAATTAATATACGTAGCACAATACTTCACCACCTACGTTCTCTTGCTGAGCTTGCTTGCTCGTCATAACTCCGTGCGAAGTTGATATGATGGCAATTCCCAAACCGTTCAACACTCTAGGCAAATCGCTTGAGTTTGAATATTTACGCAGACCGGGCTTACTTACCCGCTGCAATTTTTTAATGATAGGCTCTTTGGTGAATTTATCATACTTAAGGGCTATTTTAATGTTCCCCTGTACTTCATTCTCCTCGAACTTATAGCTCAAAATATATCCTTGGTCGAACAATATTTTGGTAATTTGTCTCTTTAGATTGGAACTTGGGATATTTACAACCCTATGACCTGCCTTGTTGGCATTTCTCAATCTGGTCAAATAATCTGAAATTGGATCTGTAAGCATTTCTTTTCTTTATCTAAATTACCAACTTGCCTTTTTAACACCAGGAATCAAACCTTTGTTGGCCATTTCCCTGAACATTACCCTTGATATACCAAAAGTTCTCATGTAACCACGAGGCCTACCTGTAAGTTTACAACGGTTCCTCATACGAACAGGAGAAGCATTCTTTGGCAACTTCTGCAAAGCCTCATAATCTCCCGCTTCCTTTAGCGCCTTTCTTTTCTCGGCGTATTTTTCTACCATTTTAGCCCTTTTCCTTTCGCGGGCTTTCATTGATTCCTTGGCCATACTAGTTCTTTTTAAAGGGTACTCCCAGTTCGGTTAACAATGATTTTGCTTCCTTATCAGTCTCAGCGGAAGTAACGAACGTAATGTCCATCCCGTTGATCCTGTTGATTCTATCGATATTGATTTCTGGAAAGATGATCTGTTCGGTAACTCCCAAATTGTAGTTACCTCTACCGTCGAAACCTGTGGCTTTAACTCCAGAGAAATCACGTACCCTTGGAAGTGCACTTGTGATCAATCTATCCAAAAATTCGTACATACGCTCTCCTCTCAAGGTCACTTTTGCACCGATCGGCATTCCCTTTCTCAACTTGAACGTAGCAACGTCCTTTTTTGAAAGGGTAGCCACCGCTTTTTGACCTGTGATGTTGGTCAGCTCGTCCACGGCATGATCGATAAGCTTTTTATCGGAAACAGCGGCACCGACTCCACGGCTAACCACTATTTTCTGCAACTTAGGAACCTGCATTACATTTTTGTAACCAAATTCTTCCGTTAGCGCCTTGATCACGCGCTCCTTATATTCTTGCTTTAATCTTGGAATATAACTCATGACTAAATTACTTCATTGGATTTTTTAGAAACCCTTACTTTCTTTCCATCCCTTACTTCGTACCCAATGCGAGTTGCCTCGCCAGATTTTGGGTCGATCAAGGAAAGATTGGAAATGTGTATTGGAGCTTCCTTTTTAGTTATGCCTCCTTGAGGATTGTTCGCACTTGGCTTTTCGTGTTTGGACACTTCGTTAACGCCCTCTACGATAGCCTTGTTCTTTTCACGGTCTACTTGAAGTACTTTGCCTTCGTTGCCTTTGTGGTCTCCCGCAATGACTTTTACCGTATCCCCTGTTTTTATTTTCAACTTCATCTTTCTGATATTTCTTTTATAGCACTTCAGGCGCCAATGAAACAATCTTCATGAATTGTCTGTCCCTCAACTCTCTGGCCACGGGACCGAATACACGAGTTCCTCTCATCTCCCCGGTCGGGTTCAACAACACACATGCGTTGTCGTCGAAACGGATGTAAGAACCATCGGGTCTTCTCACTTCTTTCTTGGTTCTAACAACAACTGCTGTAGAAACAGAACCTTTCTTTACAGTACCGTTCGGAGTAGCTTCTTTTACGGTAACAACGATTTTGTCACCCAAGGAAGCATACCTTCTTTTAGTTCCTCCTAGTACGCGGATGGTCAAAACTTCTTTTGCACCGGTATTGTCCGCAACCCTTAATCTTGATTCTTGCTGTACCATAATTATTTAGCTCTTTCTAGGATTTCTACCAACCTCCAGCATTTTGTTTTGCTGAGTGGTCGTGTTTCCATTATTTTAACGGTATCACCTTCGTTGCAATCGTTCTTCTCGTCGTGGGCAACATACTTCTTGGTCTTAAGAACGAACTTCCCGTACATAGGGTGCTTCATTCTTTTTACCTCAGAAACCACTATCGATTTCTCCATTTTGTTGCTGGTAACAACGCCTATTCTTTCTTTTCTTAAATTTCTGTTTTCCATAAGGCAGAACCGATTATTGTAATTCCCTTTTAGTTATTTCAGTCGCAAGTCTTGCTACCGTCCTTCTCGTCTTTCTGATCTGTAAAGGATTTTCCAAAGGAGTAACAGCGTGTGCCATTTTAAGGTCGGCATGTTGTTTCTTCAACTCGGCCAAACGCTCCTTTAGCTCTTCAATTGAAAGTTCTTTTATTTCTGATTGTCTCATCTTTCTTCTCAATTAAAAATTAGGCGGAATAATCCCTTGCTACAACAAACTTGGTCTTAACCGGAAGTTTTTGTGCCGCAAGCCTTAAGGCTTCCTGGGCAATATCCTTTGGTACACCAGCAATCTCGAACATGATTCTACCCGGCTTCACCACGGCTACCCAATATTCTGGAGCACCTTTACCTTTACCCATACGAACCTCTAGAGGTTTTTTGGTGATAGGCTTGTCCGGGAATATTTTGATCCACAATTGACCTTGTCTCTTCATGTATCTTGTCGCAGCGATACGTGCAGCCTCGATTTGACGGGAAGTAATGAAGTGCGAATCCATGGACTTGATACCGAACATTCCATTGGAAAGTTGGTGCCCTCTCTGGGAAATACCCTTCATACGCCCTTTCTGGGCCTTACGAAATTTTGTTCTTTTTGGCTGTAACATTTTACCTTACTTTATCTAATTACTTTCTACGGCGAGGTTTCTTGTTGTCCTTACCGCTTTTTCCTTGACCAGTGCTCAATCCTACCAATGGGGAAAGTTCTCTTTTTCCATAAACCTCTCCTTTCATGATCCACACCTTTACTCCCAATCTACCATAGGTAGTGTGAGCTTCGTGCAAGGCATAGTCAACATCTGCACGGAAAGTGGACAATGGAATCCTTCCTTCTTTGTAAGATTCTGAACGAGCCATCTCGGCACCGTTCAAACGTCCGGAAATCTGAATCTTGATTCCTTCGGCATTCATACGCATTGCAGCTGCAATGGCCATTTTAATGGCTCTCCTGTATGAAATCCTGCTCTCGATCTGTCTCGCAACACTTGCGGCAACCAAGTTGGCATCAAGCTCAGGTCTCTTTATTTCATGAATATTGATCTGGACCTCTTTGTTGGTGATTTTCTTAAGCTCTTCTTTAAGTTTATCAACCTCTTGCCCACCTTTACCGATGATGATACCAGGTCTTGATGTGGTAATGGTAATGGTGATCAATTTCAAGGTTCTCTCAATAATTACCCTGGACACGCTAGCCTTGGCCAAACGTGCATGGATATATTTTCTGATCTTATCGTCTTCAGCCAGTTTATCGCCGTAATCATTTCCTCCGTACCAGTTGGATTCCCATCCTCTGATAATTCCTAAGCGATTTCCTATTGGATTGGTCTTCTGTCCCATATTCTAATTTCTAGCTTTCAACGTTGTTATTGGCCTCCAAGATCATGGTTACATGATTGGAACGCTTTCTGATTCTGTGTGCCCTACCTTGTGGAGCCGGTCTCAATCTCTTCAACATAGTTCCTCCGTCCACACGGATTTCCTTGATGTAAAGATTGGCAGCTTCGATATCAGCACCCTCATTTTTAGCCTCCCAGTTAGCGATTGCGGACAGCAACAGCTTTTCCAACTTTCTGGATGCTTCTTTTGGGTTAAATCTTAAGGTAGCCAATGCCATCTCAATTTGCTTACCTCTTACCAAGTCAGCGACCAAGCGCATTTTTCTTGGAGAAGTCGGGCAATTGTTAAGCTTTGCAATAGCAAGTTGCTTTTTCTCTTCTTTCAACCTTTCGGCCATTTGTCTCTTACGAACTCCCATAGCTTACTTACTTTTTACCTTTGTTTTTAGCCCCTGCATGACCTCTAAAAGATCTTGTAGGTGAAAATTCCCCTAGTTTGTGACCTACCATATTCTCGGTTACAAAAACGGGAACAAATTGTCTTCCGTTATGCACTGCGATAGTCTGTCCTACAAAGTCTGGTGTTATCATAGAGGCTCTAGACCACGTTTTGATAACTGTTTTCTTACCTGATTCTATATTGGTCTGGACTTTTTTCTCCAGACTAAAATGAACGTATGGTCCTTTTTTTAACGAACGTGCCATTTACTTTTCTTTTATTTCTTTCTACGTTCTATGATATATCTATTGGTGTCCTTGGTCTTGGAACGGGTTCTGAATCCTTTTGCAGGAATACCGTTTCTAGATCTTGGATGACCTCCTGAAGCTCTACCTTCACCACCTCCCATTGGGTGATCTACAGGGTTCATTGCTACAGGTCTAGTTCTTGGTCTTCTACCCAACCATCTGCTTCTACCCGCTTTACCGGAAACAAGCAATTGGTGGTCAGAGTTGGAAACTGCACCGATCGTGGCCAAACAAGTGGCCAAAATCATTCTAGTCTCCCCAGATGGCAATTTCAAGGTTACGAACTTACCGTCCTTTGCCATTAATTGAGCAAATGTACCTGCGCTTCGTGCCATAATTGCACCTTGGCCGGGCCTCAACTCGATACAAGAAACAATAGTACCCAATGGAACTTCACCTAAAGGCAGTGCATTTCCAATTTCCGGAGCAGAACCGGAACCAGACTGGATAGCCTGACCTACCTGCAAACCATTTTGGGCAACCACATATCTTTTTTCACCATCCTTATACTCTACCAAGGCGATAAATGCAGTTCTGTTCGGATCATACTGGATTGAAACTACAGTAGCTTCAACACCTTGTTTATCCCTTTTGAAATCGATGATTCGATATCTTCTTTTATGACCACCACCTTTGTGGCGCATGGTCATTTTTCCTTGACTGTTCCTACCACCCGTCTTTTTGATCGGAGCAAGCAAGCTTTTCTCCGGCTTATCAGTAGTAATCGCGTCAAATCCGTTTACTACTCTAAAACGCTGACCAGGGGTTATCGGTTTTAATTTTCTAACTGACATTTCTCGTCTTTATAGATTACTGTAAAAATCAATAATATCACCTTCAGCTACATCAACAATTGCTTTTTTGATCGCATTTGTTTTACCATGCTGAATACCGGTTTTTGTATAACGACTCTTACGCGTTGGACCATAATTCATGGTTCTTACCTTTTCGACAGATACACCATAAGTAGCCTCTACCGCTTCTTTGATCTCCAACTTGTTAGCAGTTGGATTTACAAAGAATCCGTAGCGATTGAAAAGCTCGCTATCGGCGGTCATCTTCTCCGTAATTATCGGTTTTATCAACACACTCATGATACTCTTATTTCTTTAGGTTCGATTCAATTCCTTCCAAAGCGCTTTCGGTCAACACCAAACTTGTTGCATTAACAATTTTGTAAGTGTTTAATCCTGAGCCTGTTACAACTTCGGAGCGTTCCAAATTACGCGACGACAAATATACGTTATTATTTGTATCACCCAACACAATAAGGGACTTTTTCTTTTCTATTCCCAAGGAAGACAAGAAATTAACAAAGTCCTTGGTTTTTGGAGCTTCAAAATTGAAGTCTTCAACAACCACCAAAGATTGCTCTTTGGACTTCAAGCTCAGGGCAGATTTTCTGGCCAAACGCTTCATGTTCTTGTTCAACTTTTGGGTGTAGTCCTTAGGTCTTGGACCAAAGATCCTACCTCCACCTCTAAACACAGGGGATTTGATACTACCGGCCCTTGCGGTACCAGTACCTTTTTGCTTCTTGATCTTTCTGGTACTACCAGCTATCTCAGCTCTTTCTTTGGCCTTGTGAGTACCTTGCCTTTGGTGGGCCAAGTATTGTTTTACATCCAAATAAATGGCATGCTCATTAGGCTCTATCCCGAAAACATCGTCAGAAAGCTCTACTTTCCTTCCTGTTTCTTTTCCATTGATATCTAAAACTGCTACCTTCATTATTGCCACCTTTGAATAGTTACGTATGCATTTTTATGGCCAGGCACACATCCTTTTACAACCAAAAGATTTTTCTCCGGAACCACTTTCAATACTCTTAAGTTAAGTGCAGTAACTCTGTCACCACCCATTCTACCGGCCATACGAAGACCTTTCACAACTTTGGATGGATAAGATGCAGCACCAATGGAACCAGGAGCCCTCAATCTGTTGTGCTGACCGTGCGTTGCTTGACCAACTCCACCGAAACCATGACGTTTTACAACACCTTGGAATCCTTTACCTTTTGACGTACCAACTACATCAACAAATTCTCCTTCTTGAAAAAGGTCGACACCAACAGTGTCTCCCAATTTGTAATCACCTTCAAATCCTTGGAATTCAACGACTTTCTTTTTAGGAGAAGTACCTGCTTTTTTGTAGTGACCTGTTTCGGCCTTGTTAGCACGTTTTTCTGCCTTGTCATCGAAACCTAGTTGAAGGGCTTTGTACCCGTCCACCTCTTCGGTTCTGACTTGGGTAACCACGCATGGCCCAGCTTCCAAAACGGTACATGGAATGTTCTTTCCATTCTCGTCGAAAATGCTGGTCATACCGATTTTCTTACCTATTAACCCAGACATAATTATTAATTATTAATTGTTTACTTTTCTATTTGCGCCAAATAATTGGCAAAAAAATTGGGTCAAGAAAATATTCTGTTCTGACCCAGATTTTTTTTCTTTCTCCGTTTTTCCCGAACCATCGTTCGGGACATGTTGTTTCCACTCTTGGGCGGAAATTCTATCAGACTTTGATCTCAACTTCCACACCACTTGGAAGCTCAAGCTTCATAAGGGCGTCGATAGTTTTTGATGAAGAGCTGTAAATATCCAATAGCCTCTTGTACGAGCTTAATTGGAACTGCTCTCTAGCCTTTTTGTTCACGTGAGGCGAACGCAAAACTGTGAATATCTTTTTGCGTGTTGGCAATGGAATTGGTCCAGTTACCACAGCACCTGTCGTTTTTACTGTTTTCACGATCTTTTCAGCAGATTTGTCCACCAAATTGTGATCGTAAGATTTCAATTTTATTCTAATTTTTTGACTCATCTTGCTGAAAAATTAAGCGGTTACTCCTTTAGCTGCTTTGATCACTTCCTCTGCAATATTGGAAGGAGTCTCTGCATAATGTGAAAATTCCATTGTTGATGTTGCCCTACCTGAAGACAACGTCCTCAAAGAGGTTACATAACCGAACATTTCCGATAGCGGCACTTCGGCCTTAACAACTTTTGCGCCCGCTCTATCCGACATGCTGTTCACTTGACCTCTTCTACGGTTCAAGTCACCTACAATGTCACCCATGTTCTCCTCTGGAGTCAACACCTCCAACTTCATGATCGGCTCCATAATAATGGCCCTTGCTTTCTTGGCAGCAACCTTGTAACCCATTTTTGCAGCCAATTCGAAAGAAAGTTGGTCGGAATCCACAGGGTGGAAAGAACCATCTTTAAGGGTAATTTTCATGGCATCCATTTCGAAACCGGCCAAAGGACCATTCTTCATAGCCTCTCTGAATCCTTTTTCAACAGACGGAACAAATTCCTTAGGAATGTTACCACCTTTTATAACATTGACAAACTCAAGTCCGGATTTACCTTCCTCGGCAGGCTCCATAGTAAATACGATATCCGCAAATTTACCACGACCACCAGTTTGTTTCTTATAAGTCTCCCTGTGATCCGCCGTTCCGGTGATAGCTTCTTTGTACTCCACCTGAGGCTGACCTTGGGTAACGTCAACTTTAAATTCACGCTTAAGACGGTCACAAATAATATCCAAGTGAAGCTCGCCCATACCGGAAATAATGGTCTGGCCAGATGCCTCATCTGTTTTTACCTGGAACGTTGGATCTTCCTCGGCCAATTTAGCCAAAGCCATACCCAATTTATCAACGTCGGCCTTTGTTTTAGGCTCAACCGCGATACCGATTACAGGCTCAGGGAATTGCATACTTTCCAAAACAATTGGATGTTTTTCATCGGAAAGGGTGTCCCCTGTCTTGATATCTTTAAAACCTACCGCAGCACCAATATCTCCTGCTTCGATAAAGTCGATCGCGTTTTGTTTATTGGAGTGCATTTGGTAGATACGGGAAATACGCTCTTTATTACCTGAACGATTGTTCAACACATAAGAACCTGCATCCAAACGACCTGAATATGCTCTAAAGAATGCCAAACGACCTACGAAAGGATCGGTAGCGATCTTAAATGCCAGAGCAGCAAATGGCTCTTTTGGGTCTGGTTTTCTTCTTTCTTCCTTCTCAGTATCCGGGTTTACCCCTACGATATCATCTTTGTCCAACGGTGATGGCAAGTAGCGACAAACCGCATCCAACAAAAACTGAACTCCTTTGTTTTTAAAGGAAGAACCACAAATCATTGGAATAATGGCCCTATCCATAACTGCTGCACGCAAAGCGGCATGCACTTCATCTTCTGTGATGGAATCTTCATCCTCGAAGAATTTCTCCATCAACTCCTCATCATATTCAGCAACAGCCTCAATCAAGGCAGCTCTATACTCCTTAACCTCATCCTTCATTTCTTCAGGAATGTCAACCACATCAAAGGTAGAACCGAAGTTATCCTCGTGCCATACAACAGCTCTGTTCTTGGCCAAATCCACGATTCCTTTAAAGTCAGCCTCATCACCAATCGGCAAAACGATCGGCACGGCATTCGACCCCAACATTTCGCGAACTTGCTTACAAACCGCAAGGAAGTTGGAACCTTGACGGTCCATTTTGTTTACGAACCCGATTCTTGGCACCTTATAGTTATCGGCCAATCTCCAGTTGGTTTCGGATTGAGGCTCAACACCGTCAACGGCACTGAACAAGAAAACCAATCCATCCAATACACGAAGCGAACGGTTTACTTCAACCGTAAAATCAACGTGTCCGGGAGTATCGATAATATTAAAATGGTAATCTTTTGTATCTGGCAAGTCCTTGGCATTCTCCATTGGGAACTTCCAAGTACATGTTGTAGCAGCAGAGGTAATGGTAATACCACGCTCTTGCTCTTGCTCCATCCAGTCCATGGTAGCTGCACCATCGTGCACCTCCCCAATTTTGTGGCTCACACCCGTGTAGAAAAGAATACGTTCTGTAGTAGTTGTCTTTCCAGCATCAATGTGAGCTGCAATACCTATATTCCTTGTATATTTTAAATCTCTTCCCATTGTATTGTTTAGAATCTAAAGTGTGAGAACGCTTTGTTGGCCTCGGCCATTTTGTGTGTATCTACTCTTTTCTTCACTGCCGCACCTTCTTCTTTAGCTGCCGCTAAAATCTCGGCCGCCAACTTTTGCGCCATGGATTTCTCGTTACGCTTTCTTGAAAAGCTGATCAACCATTTCATGGCAGTGGATATTTTTCTATCTGGACGAATCTGCATAGGGATTTGAAATGTTGCACCACCCACTCTTCTACTTCTAACTTCAACGTGCGGCATAACATTGGAAAGTGCATCTTTCCAAAGCTCCAATCCTGTTTTTTCTTCGTCAGTATTTTTTTCATCAACGATTTCAATCGCATCATAAAATATCTTGAATGCAATTGACTTCTTACCGTCCCACATCATCATGTTCACAAAACGTGTAACAAGCTGATCGTTAAATTTTGGATCCGGTAATAAAGGTCTCTTTTTTGCCTGCTTTTTTCTCATCGCTTCTTCTTAAAAATGATTAATTTTTAGGACGCTTTGCACCATACTTAGATCGTCGTTGCGTTCTTCCCGCAACACCTGCGGTATCCAATGCACCGCGAACGATATGATATCGCACACCAGGCAAATCCTTTACTCTTCCGCCCCTTACCAATACTATCGAGTGCTCTTGGAGGTTGTGTCCTTCACCGGGGATATAAGCGTTCACTTCTTTACCATTGGTCAACCTTACCCTTGCTACTTTACGCATTGCAGAGTTTGGTTTTTTTGGTGTAGTGGTATAAACACGCGTACAAACCCCTCTTCTTTGAGGACACGAATCCAAAGCAGCCGATTTACTCTTCTTGGTAATCGTGGCCCTTCCTTTTCGTACTAATTGTGAAATTGTTGGCATTAAATTCCTTTTAAAAACTAAATAACCCTCATTTTGAGGGCTGCAAATGTAATGATAATTCCCAATAATTCAAATCCCAAGCAATTAATTTTAAGCAGAATGCAAAAAAAGATAAAACCTGTCTTAAAAACAACCAACCGTACCAATCACAAACAACCCTTGAAAGACAAAAATCCAGCACTCAAACAATCACTATATAATTAAGGTATAGGACCCCCATAGACAAGAAACCGCTCCTTAACATTATCCTAACAATTTTTCCCAATCCTATTCTTTGAGACAACACTACACATCAAAATATTCTTATTGCACAAAAACCCTATCAATTTATGGGGGTATATTTCAAATATTGCAGTAAGAATAATTAGACCCCCTTTAAATTATGTAGTTATCAATCAAAATTGATGTTTTTGCCGTTACTTCATTTAAACGACCAGTCTTAAAGATTTTATAAAATTAGTTTGGATTATTAACATGAAATTATGATTTTAGCGATTAGCTAATTCAAATAATTTAACAATGAGAACAAAACTTAATGGATTGTTAACGCTATTATTGGCGTTTGTTGTGCATATATCCTATGCGCAGGACAAGACGATTACGGGTACAGTCACGGATGCCGCAGGCCTCCCGCTGCCCGGAGTCAACATTGTCGTTGAAGGGACCACCACAGGTACCCAATCAGATTTTGATGGAAATTACGCAATCACTGCTAGTGAAGGACAAACTTTATTGTTCACCTACATAGGCCAGCGTCCCTCGACCAAAGTTGTGGGCGCAAGTAGCGTAATCAATGTTCAAATGGTGGAAGACACCCAAGCCCTTGAGGAGGTAGTTGTAACCGCTCAAGGTATCAAAAGAGAGAAAAAGGCACTTGGGTTTGCCGTATCCTCGGTTGAAGAGGAGGATTTGGAATCCAGATCTGAAGGTGATGTTGCCAGGGTGCTTTCAGGTAAAGCTTCCGGGGTACAGATTACTGCCGCTGGCGGTATGTCCGGTTCCGCAACCAACGTGATTGTAAGGGGTTTGAGTTCCTTTAGTGGAAGCAACCAGGCGCTATTTGTCGTGGATGGTGTACCTTTTAGTAGTGACACTAACGCCCAAGACTTGAACGGTAATGGTTCAAACTTTCTAACAGGTAACACCGGTTCTTCTAGATTTTTGGATCTAGATCCGAACAACATTGCCAAAATAGAGGTTTTGAAAGGTCTTGCAGCTGCAACACTATATGGTTCGCAAGGTAAGAACGGTGTAATCTTAATCACCACAAAAGCAGGCTCTGCCGCAGGCGGCGCCAAGAAAACCGAAATAACCGTAAACCAATCTTATTTTGTCAATGAATTTGCCTCGTTGCCAGACTATCAGGATGAATATGGTAATGGATTTGATCAAGCATTTGGATGGTTTTATAGTAACTGGGGACCAAGTTTCGAAAAAGAAGGTTTGTCCGGTTGGGGAAGACAACCCGCTATAGATGAAAACGGAACACTTGCCCACCCATACAGTACCACTTCAATTGCCGCTATTAGAAATGCTTTTCCAGAATTGCAAAACGCTAGGTACGATTGGAAACCTTATGATTCCGTTGAAGACTTTTTCAAGCCTGGTCACGTAAGCTCAACATCTATAAACATAAATGGAGCATCCGAAGATGGCAACACTACATACAATGCCAACTTTGGATATTTAGACGATCAAAGTTTTATTCCTGGAAACGGTTTAACAAGAGCAAACATCTCCATCGGTGGTAAATCGAAACTATCCAACAAGTTTACAGTATCCGGCGCTATGAACTATTCCAGGACAGATTACAACTCACCTCCAATTGCGGCCAGTGAAGGTAATGGTTCAACAGGTTTCTCCTTGTTTGGTGCAGTTTACTTTACACCTAGGAGTGTGGATCTTATGGGACTTCCTTTTCAAAACCCTATTGACGGATCAAGTGTTTATTATAGAAATGGAAACGATATCCTTAACCCAAGGTGGACAGCTGCCAATGCCAAATTTTCTCAGCTAACAACCCGTGTGTTTTGGAATGCTTCACTTCAATATGATGTAAACGAAAACCTCAACCTTGTTTATAGAGCGGGTCTGGATTTTTATAATGAAAGAAACGAACAATATTCTAACAAAGGTGGGGTAACTTTCACCAATGCTATTTTCGGTTTCTTAAACACATACGACAACAACAATACTATTTGGGACCATTATTTGGCCTTGAACGGTAACTACGACCTATCCGAAAAACTTGGAATGTCGTTCAACGTTGGTGCTACTACCCGTTCCACAACATTTGACCAATCGGGTGTTGCAAGTACAGGACAAATTGTTTTTGATATTCAAAGACACTACAATTATGCCAACCAGTCGCCTATCCAATTCTCCCAGAGAAGAAACATTGCTGGTATATTGGGCCAAGCGACTTTCGATTATGATAATATGTTGTTCTTGACCGCTTCAACAAGAACGGATTGGGTTTCCAACCTTATTACAGAGAACAATAGTCAAACTTACCCAAGTGCAAGTATATCCTTCCTTCCTACCGCTGCTTTTTCCAGCTTAAGGTCAGAAAACGGATTGAACTTCCTTAAATTAAGAGCTGGTATTGGACAATCTGCAACCTTCCCAACTGGTTATCCAACAGTTAGTGTTGTTGAGCAAAATACACAGGTATATGGAGACGATGGTGGTGTTACCACCAACCAAGTTGCCGGGTTCAAAGCAAACCCTGATTTAAAACCTGAGTTATTATCAGAATTTGAAGTAGGTTTTGAGTCCAGATTCTTTAAAAATAAAGTATCCTTGGACTTTACCTATTTTGACAGAACTACAAAAGACTTGATCGTACAAGAACCTTTATCTCCATCCACTGGTTTTACATTTACACAAAGTAATGTTGGTAAAATTGAAGGAGACGGTATTGAAGTTGATTTGGGCATAGATTGGTTTACAAGTGAAAACCGTGATGGGTTCAACTGGAATTCCAGAGTTAACTTCACAAAAAACAAGTTCATTGTAACCGAACAAGAGCAAGATATTATCATCTATGCAGGTAGCTCTACTTTATCCGTAGGTGGTAACGCAGCTATCAAAGGAGAACAATTGGGTGTCATTGTTGGTGATGCAATAGCAAGAGATGCCGATGGCAACTTTTTGGTTGATGATGGTGGCGACTACGTGACCACAGAACAGGACATAAATGGAAATGTGCCAATTATTGGTAATCCAAACCCTGATTACATTATGAACTTTATCAACTCTTTCTCCTACAAAAACTGGAATCTAGGGTTTCAAATCAATCACATTAAAGGAGGTGATATTGTATCCAACACCATTGGAACATTGTTAGGTAGAGGTCTTATCACCGAAACCTTGGACAGAGAGGACACATACATCCTACCTGGTGTATCGCAAAGCACTGGTGAAGTAAACAACAAGCAGATCAACAACTCTACTTATTACTTTAACAATATTCTTTTCGGCCCGACCGAATTGAAAGTTTATGACGCATCTGTGATACGTTTACAGGAACTTTCCCTTGGATACACCTTCCCAAGCAAGTTCTTGGATAAGACTCCTTTTGGATCCCTGACCATTACCGCGCAAGGTTTCAACCTTTGGTATGATGCCTACAACACACCTGACGGTGCAAACTTTGATCCTAACATTCAGGGTGCAGGTGTTGGTAACTCACAAGGTTTCGACTTTTTGAACGGTCCAAGTTCCAGAAGATATGGACTTAGTGTAAAAGCAACCTTTTAAAAATTGCTAATCTGAATTAATAGAAATATTATGAAAAAAATAATAAAATATATAACCGTTGCTTTTACCGCAGGGCTGTTATTAAATTCCTGTGAAACAACGGATCTAGATCTTAGGACTAGCCCTAATGACTTGGCATCTGATCAAGCAGACCCCAATTTGCTGCTTAATTCCATTCAGTTATCCTATGTGGCCAATATGTACACGTTGAACGATATTGGCTCTGAGTTAACGAGGATTGACTACATGCTTGGACGTAACTACTTTAACACCTACCCAGGTAACACCTTTGACGATGTATGGGAACGCCTCTACAGTAGTACCGATGGTAACGGTGATGTTTTCAACTCTGATGTTGACCTTGGTATTTTTCCCAACGTAGCCAACCTTCAAACAATAGATGAGACATCAGACATTGATTACTCCTTTCATATTGCCGTTGGCCAAACATTAAAGGCACATATGCTTTTGTTATTTGTAGACTATTTGGGTAAAGCGACGTTAAGTGAAGCAGGAAATCCAGTAGATTTCCCTGCCCCACTACTTGATGAAGGACAAGAGGTCTATACTGGTGCCTTGGCACTTTTATCCGAAGCCGAAGCTTTGTTCGCCTCTGATCCGGACACTCAAGGAGCTGTTGACTTTTTCTATGATGGTGATACGGAGCAATGGATCAAGCTGATCAATACAATTAGATTGAAAGCTGCCGTTACAACTGGAGATACCGGCACATTCAATTCAATAATAGCAGCTGGCAACTACATTTCCGATACCGAGGATGATTTCCAATGGCAGTATGGCGCCAGGGATTTGCAACCTGACACACGTCACCCTGACTATCAGGATGACTACACTCCAAGTGGAGCCAACATCTATCAATCCAACTGGTTGATGAACTACATGTTGGATAAAAATGATCCAAGAATCAGATATTATTTTTACAGACAATCTGATGCCACACCTGGTGCAGCTGGCGAACCTGCAGATGAGGAAACTCTAGCATGTTCCCTAGCAACTCCACCGCCACATTATGCCGGTTTTGTATACTGTTCCGTTCCTAACGGATACTGGGGAAGATCTCACGGTAACAACGAAGGAACACCACCAGATGGATTTACAAGAACGGCAGTTGGAGTTTATCCAGCAGCTGGTAGATTCGATGATAACAGTTTTGATGTTGTAGGTCTTGGCCTTGGAGGCGGCGGAGCTGGTATTGAACCAATTATCTTGGCCTCTTATGTAGATTTCTGGCAAGCGGAAATGGCGGCAACACCAGCAGAAAAAGCTGTTTTTCTTGAATCTGGAATGACCAAGTCCATTGCTAAGGTGCAAAGTTTTGGCGCTTTGGATGCCAGTGCAGATAAGTCCCTGGAACCTACCGATGGAGAAGTTACCACCTACATAGATGGAGTTGTTGCCGATTTCTTGGCTGCTAGCGGAGACGCCCAGATGAACATTCTATCCGAGCAGTATTGGATCGCTCTTTATGGGGGAGGTGTAGAAGCCTATAACTATTATAGAAGAACAGGATTCCCTACGACTTTGGCCCCTAACTGGGAGGCCAATCCAGGCGCATTCCCAAGATCGTTCCTATATCCTCAAACAGAGGTTATTACAAACTCGAACGTAACGCAGAAAGATGATTTATCAACTCAAGTATTTTGGGACACCAATCCAGCTGGACCGGCTTTCCCACCTGCTAACTAAAAAAATTTCAAAATGAAAATAATTAGTAAAATATCAAGCTATATTTTAGGAGCCTCAGCAGTACTGCTAGTCTCTTCTTGCGATGATGGAGACAAGGTTATTGATGAAGTTTTTTCATCAACAACCAGAGGCGCTGTCTTAAGAACCCTGGAATCCAACGGTGTTTACGATCGCTTCGACACATCCTCAACTTTTGGCTTCACCTTTGAAGAACAAGATTATGAAGGTGGGGATTTAATGGAAAAAGTAGATTTGTACATCAGTTTTGACGATAATACCGAAGAAAACGGTGATTCAACCGTAGATGAAATATTAATTCAAACCTTTTTGCCAGAAGATTTTACCGAAGGTGAATTTGGCCTACCAGTGGCCAGCTACGAGTCAACTTTGGCAAATGCCTTAAGCCTTTTGGGACTTGAAGAAGGAGATTTTGACGGAGGCGATGCCATCCAATATCGTTTGGTTCTGACACTGACCGACGGCAGAACATTCTCAAACGACGACAGTACGGGTACCATTACCGGTTCATTCTTTAACGCTCCGTTCTTTTATGGCCCTGTTATAAAATGTATCCCTCCAGCTCCAGTACCAGGCGAGTATACCATTGATTTGGTAGATAGCTATGGTGATGGTTGGAACGGTGCATCCATAGATATTGTCATAGACGGTGTAGAATCTTCGTTTACTTTAGAGGAAGGAAGTTCTGGAACAGAAACCTTTACTGTACCTGATGGAACTACCGAATTTACCCTTGAGTTTGTTTCAGGTGATTTTGATTCTGAAGTGACTTATGAAATAACTGCCCCTACGGGCGAAACAGCTATTGAAGATGGACCAACTCCGGCAGTAGGCACCATTACATTGAACATTTGTAAAGGTTAATACCTTGATTAAATTATTTATGATAGCTGCCTCAAAAAATTTTGGGGCAGCTATTAATTTTTTAATTCAAATTAACTTGATGAACAAAGAATCTCATTTGTCAAAAAAAATTACTCAATTAACAAAAAATTAGAATTTAAATCATTGTAAACTAATCAATTAATAATATTTTTAGATATGAGAAAAGCACTAGCCCTTTGTATTTTTATAAGTATAGTTTATCAATCCCACTCCCAATACGCAGGCCAAGTAGCTTCCAACATGGCTGGAGCAAGCCAAAATGCTGCTGCCGGTTCGGCCGTATCCAATTTTTTGGGACCTGTGAATGAGGCATACCAAAAAAGAAGAGAAATAGACCTTGACAAATTTCAAGGATCTCCCTACACCGCCGACAAATTTGCCCCTGCACCTCTAAAATATAAAGAAGAGATTATAGGCACAATTTATTATAGATATAATGCCCTTAATGAAGAAATTGAAATAAAAAAAACATCGTCAGAAGACGAATTGTACCAAGCCCTCAATAAAGACAAGGCCATAAGCCTTCTTATCAATGGAAATCCCCTGAGCTTTAAAACCTTTATCACGGATAAAAAAGAAACCGTAAATGGTTATTTGACCTTAATTTCCGATGGCTCAGAATATGACCTTTACGAAAGAACCTTGGTAAAGTTTACCGAAGGTCAGCCAGCACAGAATTCATTTGTGGCAGCAATTCCAAGTAGGTTTTCAAAGTTTACGGAATACTATTTCCAGAAAAAGGGAGTCAATAAAATAAATCAAGTACCCCAAAGAAATAGGAAAATGTTGAAACTATTTGAAGGCTCCACCAGACAAGACCTTAAGGAATATCTCAAAGCAAATGATTTAAACGTCAAAAGCGAAGCTGACCTTATTAGGGTGTTTGAATATCTTAACAAAAAATAGCAGCACCTTCTTTTTTTATGCTGACTCTGCTTATGTCCCTTAAATCAATTACCAAATCTCTTTTTACCTTACTGGCCATAATATTACTTTTCCCTTCGTGTTCGAAAGACGAATCAATATCAGAACCTCCAGACTCCGAGGTTGAAACGGAACAACCAGATAATCCCGATGACAATGGCGACGGTTCAGAAGACGACAACAATCCAGAAATCAGTGAAGGAGACAAAGGAACTGTAACATTATTTGATCTGGACCAAATCAGCGACAGCTTTATATTGGTCAACGATCTTGCTTCTTCCGTTTATCTTATGGATAAAAATGCAAATGTTGTATTCGAATGGGACCTAGGAGATAGAATTACCGGAAATGATGCTGTACTACAAGATGATGGGACACTCCTTGCCACCATAAGATACGATGAAAGTGATGACATAGTGTTTGGAGGTTACGGCGGTCAAATTCAAATCCTGGACAAAGAAGGAACAGCTCTTTGGGATTTCGTCTATGCCACCAGTGAACATCGAATGCATCACGATATTGAAAGGATGCCCAATGGGAATATACTAGCTATTGCCTGGGAAAGAATCCCTCAAGAAACAGCCTTGGAAAATGGTTCCACCCATAATATGGACCTCTATTTGGAATCGATCATTGAAATAGATCCTACTACCGATCAAATTGTTTGGGAGTGGCATTCCATAGATCACACCATACAAGATGTGGATGACACCAAATCCAATTATGGCTCAGTATCCGACAACCCACAGCTTATAGATATCAACTTTAATAGTAACGATACAGGCAATCTTATGCACATTAATGGCATTGATTATGATGCCGATAACGACCTGATATACCTTAGTGTCAATTTTTACAGCGAAGTTTGGGTCATAGACCATAGTACATCCACCGCATCTGCTGCTGAACATTCGGGCGGAAATTTTGGACTGGGGGGTGATCTAGTCTATCGGTTTGGAAATCCAGCTGCCTACGGAGACCAAGAATCAGAACGTATTTTCTACAACAACCATCACCCAAACCTTTTCGAGCCCGGAAAATTCATGATTTTTTCCAATGGCGGAGAGTTGGGCCAGTCTACCGTTTATGAAATGGAACTGCCAGAAGCACTCGACCAACAAACAATACCCCAAAACGTAGCACCAAAAATTACATGGAGTTTCTCAAATCCTGGCCTATTTGCGGACAGGGTTTCAGGCGCCGTAAGACTCCCCAATGGAAATACGATGATAACAGAAGGAGATTACGGCATTTGGGAAGTTACATCGAGTGGAAAAATAGTGTGGAAGTTTGCTGGAAGCGGTTTTTTTTGGAGGTCGTACCACTATGCAAAAGATGCTCCAGGAGTGCTCGAACTTGACCTATAACTTTTATTTATTTTCGTTTTTTACAAAATAGGGACCCCAATAAAATGGGAATAAGGTTCTTTGTTGCATCTTTGCAAATCAATTGCAATACAAAATGAGCAGTCAGATCTACGGCATTAGGGCAGTTATGGAGGCGATAAACGCCGGGCAACCCATCAACAAAATATTCATTCAAAAAGGTATTAAGGGGGAACTAATCAAAGAGCTGGAATCTTCCGCGCGAAAAAACGGTATCGGCCTATCCTATGTTCCTGTTGAGAAACTGAACCGCCTTACCCGTAACAATAACCATCAAGGAGCCGTAGCGCAAATATCACCGGTGGAATTCCATCAGTTTGAAGAATTGGTAGAGCAAGTACTCAACAAAGAAGAGACTCCCCTGTTCCTGATGCTGGATGGGGTATCGGACGTAAGAAACTTTGGAGCCATCATCCGAACTGCGGAATGTTGCGGCGTTCACGGCATTATAATTCCAAAAAGCGGGGCCGCTCCCATAACGGACGATACCGTAAAAACCTCGGCCGGGGCTGCCTTTAACGTGCCCATCGCAAAGGTAGACCATTTAAAAGATGCCATTTTTTACCTGCAATCCTCGGGAATTGTGATCACTGGTGCTACCGAAAAGGCAGATGATGAAATCTATGGAATAGATTTTAACCAACCCACCGCAATCATAATGGGCTCGGAAGAAAAAGGCATCTCCCCCTCTACCCTCAACATTATAGAACATCAGGCCAAATTGCCCCTTATTGGAAAAATTGGTTCGTTGAACGTCTCGGTGGCCTGCGGTGTGTTCCTTTATGAAGTGGTCCGACAACGGAGAGGCTAATCATCACTCGACTTTTTATAGTGATATTTGATTTCAATTTTCTCTTCCGGCTCTTCGGGAGCACTTTCTATAAAATTGCCGTTGTCATCAAAATGTTGTAGGAAAGGATCATCCTCTTCCCTATAATCTTCTCGTTCCCAATCATACTTTCGAATTTCCGGAACTTGAATTTTAGTGACAAAAGCAAGTACCAGTCCCGTCATAAATCCCGCCAAATGGCCTTCCCACGAAATACCGTCCTTGACCGGAAATATGTACCAGATCATACTGCCATATATAAAAACCACGACCAAGGACAGAGCGACCAAACGATAATTCTTGGCCAAAATCCCCTTAAAAAATATAAAACTGGCCAATAAGTAGATAACACCACTTGCACCAATATGGTAAGACGGCCTGGCTATTGCCCATGTAAGAAGCCCGGAAATCAGGGTTCCTACCAACAAAACCCGAAGGGCCGCACTTTGATAAAAATAGAAAAGGAATGCCGTTAAAACTGCTAAAGGAATGGTATTGTTGTATAAATGTTCGATGGAACCATGGATAAACGGACTGAAGAACACTCCCAGCAGGCCCGATAGTCTGCGAGGATATACACCATACTCGTTCAAGTTGATGCCCAATTGCATCTCTACCCAGAACACGATCCAAATGGACAACACCGCCACTAAGGGCGCCACTATTACTGAATTAGAGAATTTAAACGAATCTGAACTCATACGGTCACAAAATCAAACATCCCGCCATAACATTAAATTTATACAAATTGTCAGGTGGCAGATAAAAATCCTTCCTCTTTTAAGAACAACGGACCATCAAATTTATTTTATTTTTGATGTATGAACGAACCTTTGGCAGAACGCATACGTCCGAAAACTTTAGAGGATTACATCAGTCAGCAACATTTGGTGGGAAAGCAGGGCGCTTTGACCAACCAAATCAAAAGTGGCATAATCCCCTCATTGATTTTTTGGGGCCCTCCCGGAACAGGAAAAACCACCTTGGCCAACATTATTGCGACGGAAAGCCAAAGGCCATTTTACACCTTGAGCGCCATTAGCAGTGGTGTAAAAGATGTGCGTGAAGTAATTGACAAGGCCAAACAGAGCGGTGGCCTGTTCACATCCAAAAACCCCATTCTTTTTATTGACGAGATCCACCGGTTTAGCAAATCACAACAGGATTCGTTGCTGGCTGCGGTGGAAAAAGGTTGGGTGACACTTGTTGGAGCCACTACCGAAAACCCAAGTTTTGAGGTAATTCCGGCACTCTTGTCGCGCTGCCAAGTCTACACATTGAATTCTTTTGGAAAGGATGACCTCGTAGCACTTTTGGAGCGTGCCATTGAGACCGACACCTTGCTCTCCAAAAAGGACATCGAACTAAAAGAAACCGATGCCCTGCTCCGATTATCGGGAGGAGATGGCCGAAAATTGCTCAATATCTTTGAGCTTATCGTTAATTCGGAGCCAAATGGAAAAATTGTCATAACCAATGATTTGGTACTCAACAAGGTCCAAAGCAACACGGTTCGGTATGACAAAACCGGGGAACAACATTACGATATTGTTTCCGCCTTTATTAAAAGTGTACGTGGAAGCGACCCCAATGCAGCTGTTTACTGGTTGGCGCGGATGATAGAGGGCGGCGAGGACGTAAAGTTCATTGCCCGTAGAATGATCATATTGGCATCCGAAGATATTGGAAACGCCAACCCTACGGCGCTGGTAATGGCCAATACCACTTTTCAATCGGTTACCACCATCGGGTATCCCGAAGCAAGGATTATTTTGAGCCAGTGCGCCACTTATTTGGCGAGCTCCCCAAAAAGCAATGCCAGCTACATGGCCATTAACGAAGCACAGCAAAAGGTCCGTCAAACAGGGGATTTATCCGTGCCGATTCCATTGCGAAACGCACCCACTAAATTAATGAAGGACTTGGGCTATGGCAAGGGATATGCATACGCTCACGACCATGAGAACAATTTTGTGGATTTTGAGTTTCTTCCAGAAGAGATTTCGGGTACAACTTTCTATAAGCCCGGGAACAACCCGAGAGAAAATTCCATGAAGGATTTTCTAAAGAAAAGGTGGAAGAACAAGTACAATTTCTAGAATTTGATATTGAGCTCTTTCTGTACCTTTTCTCCGTTTTCGGAATACTCCAACAGCCACTTGCCATCTTTTTGAAAGACCACCGCATTGTTACCATTAAAATCGGTCATGAACACATTGTCCATAGAGGTTTCCTGTAACTTTAAAACAACCTTTGGGGCACTGTCCACGAGTTGATAACCTGAATCGGTAGGCTGGGCGTACAAAACCTCATCTGGCAACTCGGACGATTGCTTTTCGGCGGCTCTTACAATGGATGATGGTTTCGGTTCCACCGATTTGTACACTTGTTCTTCGGTGGTCGCCTTTTGCTCCAAAATATGTTCTTTTGGTTCCTCTTGAACCGATTTTACATCGTCCTTAAAATTGAGGGTGACGGTTGTTGGTTCCCTTTGTGCTTTTTCTTGGGGCTCATAGCTATAGTCCATTCCCGCGAAGGAAATAAATGCCTTTTGAATGGCATCCCTGTAAGCCTTATTGTATTCCTTGATTTTACTAACGCCCTCGACCGACCTGAACACTTCAACATTGTTGCAATCCTTAAGTACGATGGTGACTTTTGTGGTAAACATATTGGAACCATCCTCTAAATTGGCCAAAAGCCCCAAACATCTGTCACCTGCCAACTCCATGGGAAGCTCATCATCATAAAGGGCATTGAACCCGTTCTCTTCAAAAAAATATTTGACCAAAGTGCTGGTCTGGTACTCGTTGACCGATTTAAAAGCTTCAAACTTCTTGGGCACAATAATGTATTTGTAGCTGTTCAACTGTGCGTTCGCAGCATTGCCAATCACTATTGCAAATAACAATATGTATAGTACTTTCGATTTCATATAATATCAATACTCAATTATTGTTCCAAGATATGATATTAAATCCGAACTGTAAAGAAGCGTAGTGACTGTCGGCAATATTGGAGTAGCTCAGAAGGTTGTCCGCCAGTACATAAAAATTAACCGGTCCCATCTGAAAATTTGCGCCCAACCCGATATTTGTAAAGGAATATTTATCTACGGTATACGTACCTTTTAATGAGAGTACACGGCCAAACCGCCTTTGGTAAAAACCGGTCAAAGCAGCTTGGACTCCCTTTGGTCTTTTTATCATAAATAGTTGTCCGCCGACACTGTTCCTGTAATGATCTGAGGTACTTGCCCTACCCCTGCCATTTACAGCGCATCCACAATTATCGAAAATCCGGCCATTGCCGCCCTGTCCAAAATCGTACCTAGCGGAACCATAAACCTTTACCGGCCTCCACGAGATATAGCTGGACTGGTTTTCGCCATGGGGCAATGCTGCATCGATTTCATCTATGAGCTCTTGCCACTGGTCGTTATCCACATTGTTGATATCCTCCGGAAGAAAAACAGAAATTCCATCCGTTACCGTACTCCCAGCGAAAGTGTAGTTCCAAACATCTTTGGAATTATTAATAAAGCCAAGATCTAAAATACTTCCCGTTATCGTGGTCTGGGGATTCAAATTATAGCTAAAACCTAGATCAACACCAAAACCAAGGTTTCCGCCCAAGAGCGTTCTTTCCGTAAACAGGCTTTTCACATCTTTTTTCGTGGTTCCCGTATCCTCGTCGATGATATCGTAAAACCCTTTTACACCTGCAGTTTGAAGCTGCATATCGGCATTGATGGCACTTTCGTAAACATTGCTCTGTCCATCCCGCGTAACAAACGATCCTGAATTTTTTATGGACTGAAACTGGAAAATACTGGAATATATTTTCGCCCTTCCTCCAATGGTGAGGTTCTCATCAACTTTCTTGTTAATGCCAAAATGAAGCACATTGACCACTTCGCCCCTAAGGTTTAGGTCCCCTAGATCAAAGCTCCTTCCCAAATTTGCCCCACCGTTACCTTCAAAAGCCAAAATGGCCAAATCCTTGGGCCAATAGGAAATAATGTCCATTTCGCCGTACATTCCAAAAGTATAGTAATTTTCCGGTCGGTTTTTACCCCTGAACCCTACGGTAAATGCCTCTATCTGGTTGGTTGTGCCAAAATCATCCCTATCGGTCATAACAGACAACAACCGCTCTTGGACCTTGGTGGTAAAATCCACCCCATCGTCAGCAAAAAGATCGTTCACGGTAACACCGCTGGTTCCAGCTTGTACGGAAAGGCCGGACAAAACAGGAATACCTGCATGCCATTTCTGCGAGGTCTTCACGCCAGGGTTCACCATCAGGGACTGGGGAATTTCGTAAAAATCGTATAATATCTCCTTGTTCTGGGCCAACCCGGTTGCGCTTAAAAACAGGGCCATTAGTATGAGTCTTGGGGCTATCCTCATTGTAGTCGAAATAAAAATTCTGCCCCCGAACGCAGGATTAAACTTGGATTTTCAGCAGGAGATATACTCGTATTGTCGCTCAAATTAACGGCCGACACTCGAAGACCGGTGGTATTTGCAAGAATATCGATAGGTTTGCCACTTGGTCCATAAAACACTTCCCTGATCAAGGTTTCGGAAGGGTCCGCCTCGATATCAAACCTCTCTATATCCAAAACCCTTCCATCTTCATCCAAAAATTCAACAACAATGCGTAAATCCTTGCTTGTCGTATTATCCAGTTCGTAAGTAATGGTTCCCTCTATAAGGCGTTCGGCAACATATTGCTCGTTAAAGGCTTCAAAAGTGAATTCTTCAGAATAAAAAGAACCTGTTGCAACCGAGTTTATGGTCTCTTCATCGGATTCCAAATAAAAAATTCCCGAGGCCAAGGTCGGGGTCACGCTTAAATCATCTATCTGATCAAAATCCTGCTCCTCCATACATGATACGGAGCAAAACAATAATCCTGTGATCCAGAGAACGGAGTACAGTAATCTTTTCATTGCCAAAAACATTTCCACGTGCCAAAAAGGGGTTTACCACTTGTAATATAACTCTATAAAATGTTTTTTATTTCAATAAGGTCGTCGATCATGGTACATTCCCCATGTTGGGTTTCCCTATGGAAATTGTAATGGAGCACCTGCATTCCCATGGACTTTGCCCCTAAAATATCCGCTTCAAGGTTATCGCCCACCATCAGCGAGTTTTGGGGCTTTACCTGTGCCATGTCCAATGCCATTTGAAAAATGTACGGATCAGGTTTTTTGACCCCTGCCATTTCGGAGTCGATCACTTTTTGAAAATAATGATGGATTCCGCTTCCCTTAAGCTTCTTTGTCTGTACTTCCTGAAATCCATTGGTGATGATGTGCAACCTATATTTAGGAAAAAGATAATCCAAAGCCTCCAAGGTGTTTGGCAATAAGTGGTTGAAAGATGATAGATGGGCAATGTACTCGTGGGCCAATATGTCGATGATTTCATCGGACACGTGCTCGCCAAGTTGATCAAATGTCCTCTTTAAACGTTGGTACCTTAGTTCGGATTTTCCAATTCCGTTTTGCCGGTACAATGCCCACATTTGCATATTGATGGGGGCATAAACCTCTAAAAAATCGTCCAAATCCACGTTGACCTTGTTTTCAACCAAAATTTTGGCGAAGGTCAATGCCGAGTTCTTTTCAAAATCCCATAAGGTATGGTCCAAATCAAAAAAAACGTCGGTTACTTTATGATCAAACATAGTATCTTTTTAAAAGGGATTGATAAAGTTCCATCCAATCCAATTGTTGCTTTCCTCCCAAAAGCTCGTTGGAGAATACAAGAACAAAGTCGCCCTTCACTTGATTTACCAAACGGTATACCCGGTCCATCTTCTCAAAAACCTCTTCTTTGCTCTTATACTTGATCAATGCGTAATCGTGCATGGCAAATGGATGTATTTTAATGGGTTGCCTTACCTCGGTATTGATATCATAAAAATAAAACGGCGTACAGGTACCCGCCCTAAAACCGATTTCGTGGGTGTAGCCCATGGAAAAATCGTCCGTAAACTCGGTCTCCACCAAATTTCTGTAGGTAGCGGGAACATTGACTTTATTGTAACGGAGCCGTGCATAGCTAATGGGTCTATTGATCAAATTGCCCAATTGTTTTTTTTCTTCACGGAGCACATTTTTATCGTAGGATGAGATATACGAGGTGCTCAGGGACACATCGCTATAATCGGCCACGGATTTTATTAGATAACGAAACTTATTATTATTGGTAGATACATTTTTATCGTGCGCCGAATGCTTGGCAAACTGAAAAAAGAACATGGTTTTAATGGGAAACTTTTTATGAATCTCCACCAACTCGAAAAAATTATCATAAGGATCTTTTTTGAGCCTCATCATCACCGAAAAGCGATCTAAAACATCCCGAAACCTAAAATTGCCCAGATCCAGCAAAAGGCCCCCAATGCTTCTTGCCAAACCTCTCATGGCATACGCATGGGACGTTGTAACATTTATGATCGAGGTAAAACGGTAATCCTTTTCCTTGGTATCCAAATCGGGGAACCTTTCCCTTAAGGCCTCCAACAGCTTGTAGGCCCAAAGGTCCACCACGGGAAGTTCCAAAAAATCATTCTGATAAGCTATGCTTTCCTTAACGGGGAACCTGCCCACACTATCTTTTACATGGGGCAAATACTCCTCGTACCTGCTCAAAAGAAAAAAACTGGCAGAAAAAATATCAAAGGGAACCGTACTTTTATCTCCTGCCGAAAAAAAACAGGGCAAGCCGTCCCAATCGGATACCTTTACCTCCAAATCGTTGATGCCCTGCTCGAACAAGAGGTCGTTGCTCCGAATAAAGAATTCGTTCTGCAACGGTTGTTTGGAATAGGTCATTTTAGGTCCGTTATGCTTGATGAACTCTTCGACCTTTGTGGTAAAACCCATTTCTACCCCCAGGATTTTTTCAAAAATCTGCTTGGCGGTATAGTTCAATCTATTGGTTACCTTATGGGTAAAAATCAATAACATGGGCTAAAGTATTCCTTTATCGGCAAAACTTAAATATTGGTGCTGTGCCAAGATCAAGTGATCCAATATTTTTATATCCAGGGCATCCGATGCCATCTTCAATTTTTGGGTTATTTGTTTGTCCGCAGCACTTGGCGTTAAAGTTCCGGAAGGATGGTTATGGGCCAAAATAATCCCTACGGCACCTATTTCCAATGCTTGTTTGAGTACAAGTCTGATGTCTACCACCGTTCCGGTAATGCCCCCTTTGCTCAATTGTGCCTTATGTACAACTTTGTTGGAGTTGTTTAGGTAAACGATCCAGAACTCCTCGTGCGGAAGTTCGCCGATCAGTGGGTAGAGCAGCTCAAAGGCGTCGTGACTGCTCTGTATTTTGATTATTTTGGGGGTATCCTCCAATCTTCTTCGCCTGCCCACCTCCAATGCGGCCGCAATGCTCACCGCTTTGGCCTCGCCAATTCCTTTGAAGCGCATCAACTGGTTTACCGACAATTTGCCAAGTTCATTGAGATTATTGCCAACAGATGCCAATATGCGCTTGGAAAGTTCCACGGCACTCTCGTTCCTACTTCCCGAACCGATTAAAATAGCGATCAGCTCGGCATCGGAAAGTGCAAAACTTCCCTTTTGCACCAGTTTCTCCCTTGGCCTGTCATCATCGGCCCAGTTTTTTATGGGAAAGGAAGCTAGTTTTTCTTGCATGTGCTAAAGATAGGAGAATAATTTTATGTAATTTTCAATATAAATCCTTCATTATGAAATCCCTTTTCAACACTGAGGCATACGAAGAAATTTTATCCCGAATCAATCAACTTTCAAAATCTTCGGAAAGGCAATGGGGCAAAATGGAGGTGGGACAGATGCTCCACCATTGCCAATTTCCCTTAAAAATTGCTTTGGGAAGGTATGATATGGGCAAGCCAAGTCCTCTTTTAAAGTTTATGAGCCAATTTTTCAAAAAAAGTCTCTACAACGATCAACCTTGGCGCCAAGGGTTGCCCACGGCCAAAGGCCTAAAAGTGGTGGAACCAAAAAACTTCACCGAAGAAAAAAATGTTTTGATTGGTTTGGTCAACGATTTCCACAAAGAAAAAGACAAAAAAGAATGGGACCCACACCCGGCATTTGGCTCTTTTACCTCAGAACAATGGGGGCAAATGCAGTACAAGCACCTTGACCATCATTTAAGGCAGTTTGGAGTTTAAGACTTAAAAGTAGCCATCGCCTCGTAAAACTCCACCTCGTCCACACCCATTTGCTGGCAAATCCATTTGGCGCCCGCCAAATTATTCAATGCGGTTCGCCCCGAAATTTCAAGTGGCATTTCGCCGTCGGGCGTATCCAAAAAAACTTCCCCATCCATTTCTTGATATTCCGGAGTAACATACGGTAGTTTTCTTATAGGGTTTTCGGATGACTCAACTCGTTTTTTCACTTCAACATCTTCATCATTGTACGTAATGCTTCCCCCTTTTACAATGCTGTCCACAAAAATACTGTACTGCTCCGCATAAGTATCAAAGTCAGCATACGAACCGTTTTCTTCAAATTCAATATCGCTCAACAAAGCTATGTTCGGTCGATACTTATGAAACTGAGGGGTTTTGTCGATGATGGATGAAATACCGTCCCCTCCTTCGATGAGAACAAAGTCGTTTTCATTGGTCAGATGTATTCCGTTTGTCGCCGAAACAGCATGATCTACCTTAATATCGTTGTACTCCAAAACATGCAAAATCATGGAAGCCACCATAAACCTACGTTGACTTCCGGCCACCACTACCCGTGTTTTGTATTTGGTGAGCTCATAAAGGAACCCGGAAAAAGAAAATATTTTAAGGCCCAGTTCCTGTGCCCTGATCAATTCAGGATTGTCCTCTTTTACGGCGGTGCCCAAGATAACGGCGTCCAATCGATCATTTATTCTATCGGAAAACCAACCTGTTTGGTTCGATACCAAGCCCTGCTCCCGCATAATTGATGTAAGGGATCCATCAAACTTCTCATCACTGCCCGTAACCACTTCCCCTTTTTTGTGCAAGGCAATGGCCAAATTGAACATATGGGCCTCCCCCAAACCTATAAAATGTAACCGCATTGTTTTTAATTAGACCTCAAAAATAGCCAAAGCGGTTGCCATTACAAATTCGAAAACGCTGGATTAATGTTTATCTTGGTGGTAAATTTGAGAACAATGAACCTATCAGAAATAAAATCCAAAGAAATTATGCCCGGCTACCACGGCAAGTTGGTGCACGGGGAACGCATGAGCTGGGTATTTTGGGATGTGGACCAACATGCCGAAGTGCCCGAACATAAACATGATCATGAACAGATAATGCACGTTGTGGAAGGTACTTTTGAATTTACCTTGAACGGAGAGAAAGGAACCTACACCGCTGGAGATGTTGTGATTATTCCGTCCAATGCCCCACATAGTGGAAAAGCACTGACCGCGTGTAAATTAATGGACATTTTTAGTCCTGTAAGAGAGGAATACCGTTAACCATGAACATTTCGTTAAAAGGAAAAAATGCCCTCGTAGGTGGTAGCAGCAAAGGAATTGGAGAGGCGATTGCACGACAACTGGCCGAAAGTGGAGCAAGTGTGACGCTAATGGCCCGCAGTGAGGGTCGCATGAAAGAATTGATCCATGAAATGGACAGTTCGCAAGGTCAAAAACACCAATATCTATCCGTTGATTTTACCGATTTTGAGGCCTATAAAACAAAGATTACAGAATACTTCTCATCCAACACCGTGGATATTTTGGTGAACAATACCCAAGGTCCCGAAGGGGGCGGTGCCTTGGAAAAGAAGGTTGAGGATTACCAAAATGCTTTTGACCTCTTGTTCAAATCTGTGGTATACTCTACAGAACTCGCCATAAAACACATGCAGAAAAACCAATGGGGCCGCATCATTAACATTGCTTCTATCTCGGTGAAGGAACCCTTGAATTATTTGGCGCTTTCCAATACTATTCGTGCAGCGGTGGTCACATGGGCCAAAAGTTTAGCTTATGATGTTGCCAAAGATGGCATCACCGTAAACAGCACCCTTACAGGTTATTTTGATACGGATAGAATTGCACAATTAAACTCCAAAAAAGCAGAAAAACTTGGTATTTCACCTGATGAAGTCCGCTCCAATATGGAAGAGCAAGTTCCTGTAAAGCGCATTGGCGACCCAAAAGAATATGGGTACCTCGTTGCATTTTTGGCTTCCGACCAGGCAGCTTTTATTACGGGCACCAACATCCCGATTGATGGCGGCTTGTTGAAATCGCTTTAAAAAACTGAAGTACAACAAATTAAATCCACCTAAAAAATTATCACATATTCAATTTTTGAATACTTTTAGTGTGTAACCAATAAAATTTACATCTATGAATTCAAAAGTTTTTATGGTGGTCCGTATCCTATTGGGATTGTTCGTCATCATATTTGGAGCCAACAAACTTTATCCATTCCTACCCGCTCCCGAAGAAATGTCGGAAGGTATGATGGCATATTTCACCGGGTTGACCATGTCCAAAACTATAATATTAGTGGGATTGGTAGAAGTGTTGGCGGGAATCTCATTTATTTTGAACAAATACGGAGCCTTAATGGCCATTATACTGATGAGCGTTTCGGTATGTGCCGTTTTGGTTCATCTAACCATGGCTATGGAATCCATTGTGCCAGCTTTGGTTCTTCTGATTTTAAACATTGTGGTGCTTGTCGGCTATAAAGACCGTTACAAGGACATCCTAAGACCTTAAGAAATAAAAACCTCCAATAGTTCAATTGGAGGTTTTTTATAAACTCATTTTATCCTTGAATATGTAGGATTGTCTCCGGGAGACCTCTACTTCCTCTCCATTTTTCATGGTGAGCTTAAGTTTGCCATTGAACCAAGGCACTACATTTTCAATATAGTTGGTGTTTATAATTTGTTGGCGGTTTGCCCTAAAAAAAGAATCTTCCGGTAATTTTTCCTCTACTTGGTTAAGCGATTTGTACAACATGGGTTTCTTGTCTTCAAAGAATACCCGCGTGTAGTTGCCCACAATTTCGAACAAGGAAATGTCGCCTATTTTCACCAACCAACAGGCTTCACCATCTTTAATGAAAATCTGGCTGTTCTTGGTCAATTTTTTAGCGGAACTGTTATCCTCTTGCTTGGAAACCATTTTTGCACGTACTTTTTCCAAGGCCATATCAAAGCGTTTGTTGCTGACCGGTTTTAGCAGATAATCCAAAGCATTGTACTCAAAGGATTTTATGGCATACTCATCATAAGCGGTCGTAAAAACAGTAATAGGCACATCATCCAACATTTCCAAGAGGTCAAAACCGTCCTTTTCCGGCATGTTGATGTCCAGAAACAACAAATCCGGGGACTCGGACTCAATAAGTACAACCCCTTCGTCTACGTTGCTCGCTTCTCCTATCAGTTCCAAATCATCGTGTAATTTGATAAGTTCCTTGAGCTCATTACGGGCCAATCGAGAATCTTCAACTATTACTGCCCTAATTTTCATGCCTTTGGTATTTTGATTTCTGCCACAACCTCATCCGATATTTCCTCTAATTTAAAAGATGCGCTCTCTGCATACAACAACTTCAAGCGCTGTTCTATATTTTGCAACCCCAATTTAGTGGAGCCTTCGGAAATGTTCAGTTTTCCCGTATTCCGTACCTCAATGAACAGATCATCCTCCTTTTTGAAAATAGCCAACAAGATTCGACCTCCATTTTTAAGGTTGGAAATACCGTGCTTGACCGCATTCTCTATCAATAACTGAATGATCATGGGCGGTATCCTAAGGTCCAATGTATTTTCCTCTATTTGTTTTACAAACTCCAAACGGTCCTCGAACTGGATTTTTGACAGGTCGATATAGTTGTCCACTACCTCCAACTCTTCCCGAACGGGAATATCGTTAATGTTGTTCTTGGTAAGGGAATATCGAATAATTTCGGAGAGCTTGGTAAGCATTTCCCTTGACTTTTCCACATCTTCCAACATTAGACCGCGAATATTGTTGAGGCTATTGAACATAAAATGTGGATTGATCTGGCCTTTTAAGGTGTTCAATTGGGCCTGTTTCAAGGTAGTGTTCAGTTCCAACCGTTCAATTCTGTTCTGGTTAAGCTTTAAGAGCAGTTTGATGACCAAATAGGTAATTGTCCAAGCCCCGACCAAAAAAACAGAGTTCAGCACTTGCACCATAAACTTGTCGTAACCCTCGAACATCAGCATTTCCGCCTCGGTGATTTCTGGCCCAAATTTTATGTAGATATATCCAAAAAATATATTTGAAAGCCCAAAAATTGTAGAAGCCACCAATATGGACACAATAATTTTAATGACTTCTTTACCTCCAAAAGAATCAAAATGTACATTTCTTTTAAGGTACAAGCGAAGTATCGAAGTGGAGAAAATACCTATAAAAATACCCACGACCACGGAAAAAACGGTCATCTCTATACTAATGTTTTGGGGAATCAACGCAGCTATGGAGTTAATAAAACCCCAACCCAATAATTGAAGGGTCCAAAATGCGATATTTCTTTTACGAGAACTTAATTCCATTCCATTGAGCCAGGTCTGCCCAAATTTACATTAAACCAATACAGAATTGGCCATACTAGGATTTTTGTGCCGATTTTCTTTTAAAAGGGTTAAAGCAGGCCCTTTTCCGAGGTAGGAATGCAATCCACATCATGCTAAGACTGGAGTAAAAAAACGGGAAGTATTCCTTATACTCCCATCCATTGATTTTCCCATATATCGATGCAGCAAGGCCCAGAACGCCTATCGTTAAAACAACTTTTTGTGCTGTGTTCAGTTTTTTCATTTTGATGAATTTTTTAGTCGGCTCAGCAAACTATAAAATAATGCTCACTAAAATTGAGATAATAAATTTGGCTAGTGCTATCATGACTGTTCGGTTTTAGAATTTATTTCTGAAGCTAAAGTACCGGACAATTGTTTGCTGATGAAGTGATTTATGACAAGTGGTAATTTTGACGAAGCGAACGGTAAAACCGTTGACATTCGGCCTAAAAAAAATGCAACAAACTGATTTTGAGCTACTATTTAAGTTTTGGAGGGAATTTTGAAAAAACCTTTTTCACCACGGCCCGCAGCTTATCCTCACGCACACTGGGCGATGCATTCTCTCGGAGACCGCTCTCGGCCACCGCTTGCCAAACAAGGGCATCCCGCTGGGCATCCACTAAATCGATTTGGATACTGCGTTGCATGTTCGGTCCTCCCAATGGCAGCCCTACAGAAATACCTCCACCGACATTTCTTCCACCGCCGCCAAGCCCTACACCCACGTTGTTGTTAGGTGCACTTCTAAATTCATTACTCATTATGTTGATAAAGAGTTCGGGTTCCTCCGCCAATCGATAGCCACGTGCTTTTAAGGTAGAATCCAACGCATTGAGCAATCTTTTTTCATCCAATTGGCTCAATCCAGATTGCATATCCGAATAATAATTATAGGTGGAATAGCTGGCAAAGTCAACCGTTTTATCGTAGTCATAGTTTACCTTGACAGAGCTACAGGATGCCAGCGAAACAATCAAAATTATGGAAAGTAAATAACGCATATTGGATATTTGGGTTCTCCTAAAATTAATCAATATATTGATTAGACGATAGGTAGCGGGCCATTATTCGTTCAATAGCTTCCAAAGTCTATCCTTGAGTTGCTGAATTCCCAATCCACTGACGGAAGATATAAACATATATGGCACATCCTTGAAATCCTCTTTCATGTCCTCATCCATTTCAGCGATAAGTTCTTGGTCCAGCATATCACATTTAGAAATGACCACCAAACGCCCTTTATCCAACAATTCGGGATTGTATCGTCGCAGCTCGTCCAAAAGTATATCGTATTCTTTACTTACATCTTTGCTGTCGGCAGGAATCAAAAACAATAACGTGGCGTTCCGTTCAATATGACGAAGAAAATAATGCCCCAGCCCTTTGCCTTCGGCGGCACCTTCGATAATACCGGGAATATCCGCCATTACAAAACTTTGAAAATCACGATATTCCACAATACCCAAGTTTGGTTTTAGCGTGGTAAACTCGTAATTGGCGATTTTGGGTTTGGCAGAAGTCATTACCGAGAGCAGCGTTGATTTTCCTGCATTGGGAAAACCTACCAGACCTACATCGGCCAAGACCTTGAGTTCAAGGGTCAAATGGCCCTCTTGTCCTTTTATGCCCGGCTGGGCATACCGTGGCGTCTGGTTCGTGGCACTTTTAAAATGCCAGTTGCCCAGTCCGCCCATACCGCCTTCGAGCACAATTTTCTCTTCACCGTCCTCGGTAATCTCAAAAAGTATCTCGTTGGTTTCGGTATCCCGTATTACCGTTCCCAGTGGCACTTCCATATAAACATCCTCTCCGTCGGCCCCGGTGCTTCGGCTTTTACTTCCGTGTTCTCCGTGGCCGGCCTTGAAGTGTTTTTTGAACTTAAAATGGACCAGCGTCCACAAGTTTTTGTTCCCTTTGACTATAACATGACCGCCTCGACCACCATCACCACCATCGGGCCCACCTTTGGCCACATATTTTTCGCGACGTAAATGGGCAGAACCCTTTCCCCCGTTTCCGGAAGAGATGTGCACCTTTACATAATCGACAAAATTTCCTTCGGTCATATTCTAATATAAAAAAGTATTTGGGAAATCAATTATAGGGAATCGATTACCTTGCTCAACCGCTGGGTAATCTCATCAATCTCACCTATCCCGTTTACAGAATGGAATTTCCCTTGTTTTTCGTAGTATGCTTTTAAAGGTGCCGTTTTTTCATTGTATTCATCAAAACGGTTACGGATTTTACTTTCGTCCTGATCATCGGAACGGCCACTACTTTTTCCACGTTCCAAAAGACGTTCCACCAAGATATCGTCCTCAGCTTCCAAAGCAATAGTGGCGTTCACCTTCATATCCTTGGACTCCAAGAAATTGTCCAATGCTTCTGCCTGCGCGGCCGTACGTGGAAATCCGTCAAAAATAAAACCTGCCGCATCCGGATTTTTCTCCACTTCGGCTTTCAACATATCAATGGTCACGGCATCGGGAACCAACTCGCCTTTATCGATATAAGACTTGGCCAAGGTGCCAAGGTCGGTTCCATTTTTAATGTTGTAACGGAAAACATCCCCTGTGGAAATGTGTTTCAGATTGTACTTTTCCTTTAGGAAACCTGCTTGGGTCCCCTTCCCTGCTCCTGGCTTTCCAAAAAGCACTAGGTTGATCATATCTGTTTGATTTAATTGGTAAACTTCTCTAAGATTTCGGCCCAGCTCGTTATAATCAAGTCCATACCCCACAATAAAATGGTCCGGGATTTCCAGTCCAACGTAGTCTATGGCATATTCCCCGTTATAAATATCGGATTTATAAAAGAGCGTACCGATTTTAAACTCCTTTACATTGGTGTTGGAAAACAAGTGTACCAACTCCTTTAAAGTTCGGCCGGTATCCACTACATCTTCCAAAATAATGACGCTCTTTCCCTCCAATTCCTCCGGCACATCCAAAAGCGTCTCCACAATGCCCGTTGATGTCAGTCCTTGATAGGAACTTAACCTCACAAAAGAAACTTCGCAGGGATGCTGGTAAGCCTTCAGAAAATCGGCCACGAACATAAAAGCACCATTAAGGACACCAACAAACAAAGGTGTTTCGTCCTTATAATCAGCTGCAATCTCCTTGGCCATTTTATCAATGGCCGCAAGGATTTGCTCTTCCTTTAAATACGGCTTAAAAACTTTGTCGTGGAGCTTAATCAATGTGTTCAAGTTATGGTCAGGTTGGCAAAGATACTATTTTTAAAGCTGCTAAAACCTTACATCTTTTATACCCTCGTGGATTTCATGTATTTTTGCCCACATTCAATTTACAAATCAATGCAATTTTTCTCTTCAGACTTTAAATTGGGAATTTTAGGTGGTGGACAACTAGGCAAAATGATGCTCTACGAAACCAGAAAATGGGACATACAGACCAAGGTTATGGACGCTTCGGCCGAAGCTCCCTGCAAAATAGCATGCAACGAATTTGTGCAGGGCAGTTTAATGGATTTTGATGCCGTTTACGACTTTGGGAAAGATGTGGATGTGCTCACCATAGAGATTGAAAATGTAAACGTGGACGCCCTTGAAAAGCTGGAGGACGAAGGAATCACGGTCTATCCGCCAACCAAAACATTAAGGACCATCCAGAACAAGGCCGTACAGAAGTTGTTCTATACCGACCATGGTATTCCAACCGCTCCCTTTACCCGCTTTGCCTACACTTCCGAAATTGAGGACAGCATAAACAATGGCGGACTTTCGCTGCCATTTGTTTGGAAGAGCGCCCAATTTGGTTATGATGGACAGGGGGTAAAAGTCGTTAGAAAGATGGAGGACCTCAAGGAACTGCCCAATGTGGAGTGCATTGCCGAGAAAATGATAGATTTTAAAAATGAATTGGCGGTCGTGGTGGCCCGAAATGCCAAAGGCGAGGTAAAAACATATCCCGTAGTTGAGATGGAATTTCATCCCGAGGCCAATCAAGTGGAATATGTCATCTGTCCCGCTCGGATTGATGACGCCGTAGCCCAAAAAGCCCAAGAAGTGGCTTTGAAGGTTTCCGAGCACATGAAGCACGTAGGACTGCTGGCCGTAGAAATGTTCCAGACCAAGGACGACCAAATTTTGGTCAACGAATCCGCGCCAAGACCGCACAATAGTGGGCACTACAGTATTGAAGCCGCCTATACCAATCAATTTGAGCAACATATCCGTGCCATTTTGGGCCTTCCATTGGGAAAAACCGATAGCAAAGTAGCCGGAATTATGGTTAACTTGGTGGGAGCCGAAGGACATACTGGAGAGGTAGTGTATGAAAACATCGAAGAAATATTGGGAATGGATGGGGTTACACCGCATATTTATGGCAAAAAACAAACCCGACCGTTTCGTAAAATGGGCCACGTGACCATTGTGGACGAGAACATGGTTAGGGCCAGGGAAGTGGCACAGCAAGTAAAGGAAACCATTAAAGTGGTTACAAAGCAATAAAATGTCCTTTAGTATAAAAATTTATAAGACCGAAGATGGAAAATCAGAGATTCAAGTAAATCTTAGTGATGACACAGTTTGGCTTTCGCTAAACCAGATTTCTGAATTATTTGAAAGGGATAAATCTGTCGTTTCAAGACACATAAAAAATATTTTCAAGGAGAAGGAGTTGATTTTGGACTCAACCGTTGCAAAAAAAGCAACAGTTCACCAAAATGAAGGTGGCAGGCTTGTAGAAAGAAATATAGACGTTTTTAGTCTCGATGTAATTATTTCAATCGGTTACCGTGTAAAATCAAATAGGGCAACACAATTTAGAATATGGGCCAACAAATTAATTAAAGACCATCTAATCAACGGATACACCTTAAACGAAAAAAGATTAAAACAGACATATAAAAGCAATTTAAAACAACTGGAGAGCACAATTGAACTCTTAACACACTCATTTCAATCCAAAAAGGAGCTTCAATTAATTGAAGCCAAAGGATTTGTTGAGATTTTAACAAGATACACCCAGTCATTTATCATACTCAATAAATTCGATGAAGATAGACTGGACAGCGACAACCTATCTTCAAAAATACACTATCAAATAGAGTACTCTGAAGCGAAGAAGCTAATTCAAAACTTAAAGACCAAGTTAATGTCTCTCAAAGAAGCCTCTAACTTATTTGGTAATGAAAAAGACCACTCCCTTAAAGGTATAATAGGTAATATAGAACAAACCTTTGATGGCCAATCATTATATCCATCCATTGAAGAAAAAGCGGCACACTTATTATATTTTATAATAAAAAACCATCCCTTTTCCGATGGAAATAAAAGAATAGGTGCCTTACTTTTTGTTTGGTATCTACAACAAAATGATTTTCTATTTAAAAAAACAGGGGATAGCAAAATCTCTGAAAATACATTAGTTGCCTTATCTCTACTGATAGCACAAAGCGACCCAAATCAGAAGGAAATCATGATAAAACTAATTATCAACCTAATAAAAAATTGATATGAGCAAAGTAGCCGTGATCATGGGAAGTACGAGCGATCTTCCCGTTATGCAAGACGCCATCGACATATTAAAGGAACTGGGCGTAGAAGTGGATGTGGATATTGTCTCCGCCCACAGAACGCCCGAAAAACTGTTCAGCTTTAGCAAGAGCGCACACACCAATGGCTATTCCGCAATAATTGCAGGAGCAGGTGGTGCAGCCCATTTACCGGGCATGGTGGCATCGTTATCTCCCCTACCTGTTATCGGGGTTCCCGTAAAAAGCAGCAATTCCATTGATGGTTGGGATTCCGTTTTGTCCATTCTGCAAATGCCGGGGGGTGTTCCCGTGGCCACTGTTGCCCTGAACGGGGCCAAAAACGCTGGAATACTTGCGGCGCAGATTATCGGTAGTTCCAACAGCGAGATTATGAACAATATCATCTCCTATAAAGAAGGCCTCAAGGAAAAAGTCATCAAAGGTGCCGAAGAAGTAAAAAAGAGCTTTTAGAAAATCATTTTTGGTTATGAACTATAATCAAATCGGCATATTGTTGGGGATTTGCGCCATTGCCTTTTTTGGCTTCACGCTAAAAAAAGTGCACAATCCATACCTAAAAGGACTCTGGAAAAGTGGCCTTTTGGTATTTACCATCTATGCCGCCCTTTTAATTTTCATTGAAATACGCTGGCAGTTCATTTCGGATTATGCCAGCAAATACGATTTGAACGGAAACGGTTTTGTGGACCTCAACGAATATTCCGAAGAGGCCATCGCCGCCATGAACAGAAAAACCTATGGAACAACCATAAGAGGTTACGCCCCATTGACCATGGCCGTAATTTCATCCATTATCGGTTTTGCCTATTTATTGAGTGATTGGGCCGTGATACGTTTAAAAAACAAAGAACAGAAGCAACAACTATGAACAATCCATTATTGGAGGCATTTAATGAGGCTCCATTTTCCAAAATAAAAAACGAACATTTTAAGCCTGCCTTTCTTCAGGCCATCGAGGATACCAAAAAGGAAATCGATGATATTGTGAACAACCCTGAAGCCCCTACGTTCGAAAACACATTAGAGGCCTTGGATTTTTCCGGACAGCAATTGGACCGTATCTCCAGTATATTTTTCAATCTGAATTCAGCGGAGACCAACGAAGAGATTCAGAAAATAGCCCAAGAAGTATCACCAATTTTATCAGAGTTCAGCAACGATATTACGTTGAACGAAGGTCTTTTTGCAAGGGTAAAAGCCGTTTATGAGCAACGTGACTCTCTGGATCTGACTACCGAACAGAAGACCCTTCTTGAAAAGAAATACAAGAATTTCAGCAGAAACGGGGCCAACTTGAAGGAGGAGAACAAAAAACGTCTTCGCGAGATTGATGCCGAACTATCCAAGTTAAAACTCACATTTGGAGAAAACGTATTGGCAGAGACCAACAAGTACGAAATGTTGCTAACGGATGAAAAAGATGTGGCAGGTCTTCCCGAGGGCACCAAAGAAGCAGCTGCCCAACTGGCGGAATCCAAGGATAAAAAAGGTTGGCTGATTACATTGGACTATCCGAGCTATATACCTTTTATGAAATATGCCAAGAGCCGGGAATTGCGCAAGGAACTTTCCATGGCCTTCGGTAGCAAGGGTTTCCACAATGATGAGCTGGACAACCAGGAAAACGTAAAGCGCATCGTTAACTTGCGTCACGAAAGAGCCAATCTCTTGGGATATGAAACCCATGCCGATTTTGTTCTGGAAGAGCGTATGGCAGAGACCCCGGAAAAAGTAAAAGACTTTTTGAACGAACTTTTGGACAAAGCCAAACCGGCAGCGGAAAGGGAATTTGCCGAACTGGAGGCCTATGCCAAGGAATTGGACAACATCGACCGTTTGGAAAAATGGGACAGCGCCTACTATTCCGAAAAATTAAAGCAAAAATTATTCAATCTGGATGATGAGAAGTTGAAACCCTACTTTAAACTTGAAAATGTGATCAATGGGGTGTTCAAAGTTGCTGAAAAACTCTTTGGACTCACCTTTAAAGAGGTTGACAACGTGGACAAATACCATCCAGAAGTCAAAACCTTTGAGGTGTATGAAAACGACAACTTCATATCCTTGTTTTATGCCGATTTCCATCCTAGACCAGGAAAACGAGGAGGTGCCTGGATGACCTCCTACAAACCTCAGTACATTTTGAACGGCAAAAACAGCAGACCCCACATTTCCAACGTCTGTAATTTTACCAAACCTACCAGCTCAAAACCATCGTTGCTCACATTTAACGAGGTAACAACCCTGTTCCACGAATTCGGGCATGCATTGCATGGGATGCTGGCGAACACCACTTACCCTAGCCTATCGGGCACTTCGGTATATTGGGATTTTGTAGAGCTGCCCAGTCAGGTGATGGAAAATTGGTGCTACGAAAAAGAGGCTTTGGAACTTTTTGCACATCATTACGAAACCGGGGAATTGATCCCGATGGAATTGGTGGAAAAAATAAAAGAATCCGCTACTTTTCAAGAAGGTATGGCCACGGTTCGCCAATTGAGCTTTGGACTTTTGGATATGGCATGGCACGGGAAAAATCCATCAGGCATCAAGGATGTAAAATCATACGAAGAAGCAGCTTTTGAAAGCACAAACTTGTTCCCCGAAACCCCAGAAACATGCATGAGCACCTCTTTTGCACACATTTTTCAGGGAGGATACTCATCAGGCTATTACAGTTACAAATGGGCAGAGGTATTGGATGCGGACGCTTTTGCATATTTCAAGGAAAATGGGATATTTAGCAAGACTGTCGCAGATAAGTTCAAGGAGAACGTACTTTCCAAGGGTGGTACCGAAAATCCAATGGATCTCTATATAAAATTCCGTGGAGCCGAACCGAACGTTAATGCATTGTTGGAACGTGCTGGACTTTTGGAGACCAATAATTAGAAAATGATTGACTGCCAAAAACAGTTAATACCAAATGCTCCCTGTTAGTATGCTATCAAGGAAACGTCTAACTCGTTTTTAACCTCGGAAATATATGTCCAAAAACCATTACATTTGGTAATTCGATAAGAATATGGCCAATCACAAACTTCAACCGGACAATTGGGTCGACCTATATGCGGACTACCTGTTCAACTATGCGGTATCGCGTGTGAGCGATGCTGAAATTGCCAAGGATTTGGTACAGGAAACTTTTTTCGCAGGTTTAAATTCCGCCAAAAACTTTAAAGGTGATGCCGCAGAAAGAACTTGGTTAGTTTCTATTTTGAAACGAAAGGTCATAGATCATTACCGAAAAATAAATTCCAAAAAGGGCAAGGCCGAAGTACGCATCAATTATAGTTCCGATACCGATGCCGAAGGGGATTGGCTGGAACAACAGGTCGCCGACCCTTATAGCAGAGATGGGGACAATGTGATGGAAAATGAAGAGTTGGGCTCGGCGATCCAAGATTGTATTGCAAAACTGCCCAAAAAACAGGCCATGGTATTTAAATTAAAGACCATTCAGGGAATGAGCACCGAGGATATCTGTAATGAATTGGATATTAATCCGTCCAACTTGTGGGTAATGGTCCACAGGGCAAGAACATCGCTCATGGGCTGTTTAAACGAAAATTGGTTTTAGGTATGAAGATTTCATGTAAAGAGGCATCGTGTATCTGCGACAAATCCCAGTACAAGGAAGCTAGTTTTTGGGACATCGTAAAACTTCGCTTCCACCTGCTGTACTGCAAGGTATGTCGCGGCTATTCCAAAAAGAACGGCGAACTGACCTCATTGTGCGACAGGGCCGGACTGACCATGCTCTCAGATGACGACAAGAAGAAAATGAAGAGGCATCTGGAAGATAAACTTTAAAAATAATTCTCTGTCCACCAGAACAAACAGAACCAAAAAATCGGTATCGCCTCCACCCAGAACATCACAAAATATTTGGACTGCATTCGCTTTTTTGAAACCAGCACTAAAATAAGTGCTATGGACAAAATGAGCCGCAATGTGATTTCATTTTGATGGATTTCGTCTTTCAAAAACGTCATCAAGAAAAATATCAGAATTAATCCAATACCTAATCTGGTAGTGTTTTTTATACCAAAGACCTGTGGAAATGTCCTCAAACTTTTGTCGTCCCATTGTAAATCCCTTATTTCAAAAGGCAAAATCAGCACCAGAACCAATAACATCCTTTGGATAAAGGTTACTGCAAAATCCCAGTCCAAGGCTATTTTTGCATCCAAAACAGGCAATAAGACCGAAAAACCGGCCCAAACAAAGGCTACGATATAAATCTTTAACCCTGCCAAATTCCTCAAGTTTTTGGCGCTGGGCAACAAAGGCACGGCGTACAGCGCGGACAAAGCACCCAAAACTAGGGTCGCCATCCAGATAGCTTTATCTAATTTCAACAAAAAATAAATGGCGAAGGCAAAGGAGACAAAGCTGAACAGTTGAATGATTTTGTGATAGGCATTGGAAACAATCAGATATTTATAGGCCTCTACCCCATATTTAATAAAATTGTAGCACACGATCACACTAAAAAAAATGAACCCCATCAGATTGATATCCGATGAACTTCCCAATAAATGAAAGGTGACGCCCGCCATAGAAATCACAGCAATGGCCACATGTACACTGGCGTCCAAGTAAAAATCGAAAATAGCTTTTAGGGTGCGCATCAAGGTAAAAGATCAAGCTTTGCCCCCAAGGTTAATTTGTGGTTAACAACTTTGCCCCAGAGACCATCAAAATTGGCCATTTTCATTGAATTAATCCCTAATTTTGTGCACTTTATTGGATTGAACATGAACACAGAGGTTTTTGCCGCCAGACACATTGGCATCACAGAAAGAGACTTGCCCCACATGCTCGAGACCATTGGGGTGGAAAGTATGGAACAGCTCATTTATGAGACCATTCCCGATGACATCAAACTTAAAAAACCATTGGACCTGCCCGAAGGTATCAGCGAACATGAGTTCCTGAGCCACCTGAACGAACTGGCCAAGAAAAACAAGGTTTTTAAAACATATATCGGATTGGGGTACCATGAATCCCTGACCCCATCGGTCATCAAAAGAAACATTTTGGAAAACCCGGGATGGTACACCGCTTACACGCCATATCAGGCAGAGATTGCCCAAGGTAGATTGGAAGCGCTGTTGAACTTCCAGACCATGATCGCCGACCTTACCGGAATGGAAATCGCCAATGCATCGCTTTTGGACGAAAGTACCGCAGCAGCAGAGGCAATGAACATGTTGTTCGAGCTTCGTAGCCGTCAGCAGAAAAAAAATGGTGCTGTAAAATTCTTTGTATCCGAAGAAATATTGCCGCAGACATTAAGCTTATTGCAAACAAGAGCCATTCCTCTGGGGATAGAGCTCGTTGTTGATAACCATGAGACGTTTGATTTTTCAGATGAATTTTATGGTGCCTTGTTGCAATATCCCGGAAAGCATGGGCAAGTAAACGACTATGCCTCCTTTGTGGAGAAAGCCAAGGAAAATGAAATAAAGGTAGCGGTTGCTGCCGATATTCTGAGTTTGGTCATGTTGACCCCGCCCGGCGAGTGGGGTGTGGATGCCGTTGTGGGCACCACGCAACGTTTCGGGATTCCATTGGGCTATGGTGGACCGCACGCCGCGTTCTTCGCCACCAAAGAAGAGTACAAACGAAGCATTCCGGGACGTATTATCGGTATCACCAAAGATACGGACGGAAACCATGCACTGCGCATGGCCCTTCAAACAAGGGAGCAACACATAAAAAGGGACAAGGCGACCTCAAATATTTGTACCGCACAAGTACTATTGGCCGTAATGGCAGGTATGTATGCCGTTTATCATGGCCCCGAAGGTTTAAAATATATCGCCAACAAAGTCCATAGACAGGCCTGCAACATTGCAACGGCACTTGAAAAGCTCGGACTAAAGCAATTGAACAATTCCTTTTTCGACACATTGAAGATTGAAGTGGGAGATGCAGCCAAATTAAAGGAGATGGCGGAATCGTCCAGCATTAACTTTAATTATGTTGACGATAAAACCATTTCAATTTCCTTGAACGAAGCCACCTCCGATGAGGATGTCATCAAATTGACAAAATTATTCGCGCACTTTACAGGAAACAAAGAAGATTTTTTCGTTGAAAAGGATAGCGAAGTAAGAATCCCGTCAAACCTACAAAGACAAGCTCCATTTATGGAGCACGAAGTTTTCAACTCCTATCATTCAGAGACGGAGTTGATGCGTTATATCAAAAAATTGGAGCGCAAGGATTTGGCGTTGAACCAGTCCATGATCTCTTTGGGAAGCTGCACCATGAAACTGAATGCCGCATCGGAAATGTTGCCATTGAGCTGGGGAGAATGGGGCAATATTCATCCTTTTGTACCCTTAAATCAGGCTGAAGGCTATCAAACGGTTCTAAAATCTTTGGAGGAACAACTCAATGTGATCACAGGGTTTTCGGCTACTTCACTTCAACCCAACTCAGGGGCGCAAGGAGAGTATGCGGGACTTATGGTCATCCGAGCCTACCACGAATCCAGGGGCGAAGCACACCGAAACATTTGTTTGATTCCTGCTTCGGCTCACGGAACCAATCCAGCTTCGGCCGTGATGGCCGGAATGAAGGTCGTTGTGACCAAAACCGATGAAAAAGGAAATATCGATTTGAACGATTTGGAAGAAAAAGTGGAGCAACATGCAGAAAATTTGGCTGCATTGATGGTCACCTATCCTTCCACCCACGGAGTTTTTGAATCATCCATAAAACAGATTACCAAACTTATCCACGACAAGGGCGGTCAGGTATATATGGATGGCGCCAACATGAACGCCCAGGTTGGGTTGACCAATCCTGCGACCATTGGGGCCGATGTTTGCCATTTGAACCTGCACAAGACTTTTGCCATCCCCCATGGTGGCGGAGGACCTGGTGTTGGACCTATTTGTGTTGCCGAACAATTGAAACCATTTTTACCCACCAACCCCGTGATTCCCACAGGTGGCGATAATGCGATTACCGCAATTTCATCTGCACCTTGGGGAAGTTCCTTGGTTTGTTTGATTTCGTACGGATACATTAAAATGTTGGGTTCGGAAGGACTCACAAATGCGACCAAAACGGCTATTTTAAACGCAAATTACATTAAAGACCGTTTAAAAGGAAAGTTTGACGTGCTATATGCAGGTGAACGAGGACGCGCCGCCCACGAAATGATCATAGACTGCAGACCGTTCAAAGCAAATGGCATTGAGGTGACCGATATCGCAAAGCGACTTATCGATTATGGCTTCCACGCGCCAACGGTATCGTTCCCAGTGGCCGGAACATTGATGATAGAACCGACCGAAAGCGAAAGCCGTGCCGAACTGGACCGCTTCTGCAATGCATTGTTGTCCATTAGAACAGAAATTGACGAGGCTTCCGCCGATGATACGGACAACGTCTTAAAAAATGCGCCGCACACTTTGGCAATGGTCACCAACGATTCCTGGGAACATTCATATAGCAGGGAAAAGGCAGCCTTTCCACTGCCCTATATCGCCGAAAACAAATTTTGGCCAAGTATTCGAAGGACGGATGAAGCGTTTGGGGATCGTAATTTAATGTGTACCTGTGCGCCTATTGAAGATTATATAGAAGCGTAAAAAGCATCATAAACATTAGTAAAAAGCCTTGATTCTAGAAATAGACCAAGGCTTTTTCGTATCCAATAATATATAAGTTACCTTTTGAACATTGTATATTTTATTATGCATGCATAATATTAATGATTCAATACCTTAAATTGTATTGTAAAACCTCCGCACAACATGAAAATTGGCATAACAGGTACCGGAAGTCATATCCCTTCCATAATTACCAAGAACGAAGATTTTTTGCACAACAAGTTCATGGAAACCGATGGATCGGCCTTTGAACAGCAGAACAATGTGATCATTGAAAAATTTGAGGCTATTACCGGCATTGCCAATAGAAGGTATGCCAAACCGGATCTTAAAACATCGGACATCGGTTTTCTGGCTGCCGAAGAGGCCATTGCAACTGCCGGAGTGGATAAGGAAGAACTGGATTATATAATCTTCGCGCATAATTTTGGCGACCTTACCCTCGGAAAAATACAAGGGGACACGCTTCCAAGCTTAGCAACTAGGGTAAAGCACCTACTACGGATTCAAAACCCAAAATGTGTGGCCTACGACCTTATTTTTGGTTGCCCTGGCTGGATTGAAGGTATGATTCAGGCCACTGCGTTCATTAAAAGTGGTATGGCCAAAAAATGCTTGGTAATCGGCGGTGAGACGCTTTCCAGAGTAGTAGATTGCCATGATCGCGACAGCATGATTTTTTCCGATGGCGCAGGAGCAGCCATACTCGAAGCCAATACATCCAATGGGGAAATCTTGTCCCATGCATCGGTAACGTACGCCAATGAGGAAGCGTATTATCTCTATTTTGATAAATCCAACAGTCCCTCAGCCTCCAAGGACACACGGTACATTAAAATGCAAGGTCGTAAAATCTATGAGTTTGCCTGTATCCATGTGCCAAAGGCCATGGCTTCCTGCCTAGATGATAGTGGTGTTGATATTGATGATGTTAAAAAGATTTTCATCCATCAGGCCAACGAAAAAATGGATGAGGCCATCATCAAAAGGTTTTACAAAATCTACGGAAAAAACGTTCCCGAAAACATTATGCCCATGAGTATCCAGGATTTGGGCAATAGTTCCGTAGCTACGGTACCTACACTTTATGATATGGTACTTAAAGGAAAACTGCCCGAACATGAAGTAAAAAAAGGAGACGTTGTAATTTTTGCGAGTGTCGGTGCCGGAATGAACGTGAATGCGATTGTTTATAGATGTTGATCTAGAACAGCTTGCTCAAGTATCAAGTTCAAATTCAATACGCCCACCACTGACCACTGACTACTGAATACTGACTACTGAATACTTAAACCTAAAACTAATTTGGGATTTGTGATTTGTTTTTTGGAATTTTAGCCCATGTATGAAAACAACTTTCCGAACAAGCGATACAAGCATACGCTAGTGTTCTTGCAAAAACATATTGACCCTTCGGAATCCATCTTGGACCTTGGGGTCGAAAATCCATTTTCAGAAATAATGAAGTCCAATGGGTATTCGGTTACAAATACGACCGGAGAAGATCTTGACGTGGATTTTGAACATGTGGCGCAATCGGATGCCGATGTGGTAACCGCCTTTGAGATTTTTGAACACTTGGTGGCCCCCCTGAATGTTTTAAAAGAGGTAAAAGCAAAAAAATTGGTGGCCAGCATACCTATGCGACTATGGTTTTCACCAGCTTACCGCAGCAAGACGGACCCTTGGGACCGCCACTATCACGAGTTCGAGGATTGGCAATTTGATTGGCTCTTGGAAAAAGCCGGTTGGACCATCAAGGATTCGGCCAAATGGACCAACCCCACCAAAAAAATCGGAATACGTCCCATATTGCGGTATTTTACCAATAGGTATTATATTGTTTATGCTGAAAGAGAAATATAGTTTCTGCTTCTGAGCGTGTTAAGGAGTCCTTTCTGGTTTGACCGAGTTCCGGATTTTAGCATCACAAGGGTTACCCCACTGACTACTGACTACTGACTACTGACTACTGACTACTGACTACTGACTACTAAACTTAAAACTAATTTGGGATAAGTCCCGGGATTTTTGGAATTTTAGCCAATGCGTATCAGTATTGTTATTCCAGCACATAATGAAGCTTCTTTTTTAAAGGATTGCTTGGATTCCTTTGTGGCCCAGACTTATTTGCCCAATGAAGTGATTGTAGTGGACGACAACTCTTCTGATGATACTTTTACCATTGCAAAAGACTACGCACAAAAATACGACTGGATAAAAGTCGTTCAGCGCAACTCAACCGATGAGCATATACCTGGCAAAAAGGTGGTGGACACCTTCAATTTTGGCTTGGCACACGCTTCGGAATATGATCTCGTCGGCAAATTTGATGCGGACATCGTACTGCCCAATAATTATTTTGAACTTATCGTCAACCAATTTCAGGCCAATTGGAAATTGGGCATGTGCTCGGGACTTCTCTACATAAAAAAGGAGGATGAATGGATCTATGAAAATATTGCGGATAAAGATCATATCCGGGGACCCATTAAACTCTATCACAAAGCCTGCTTTGAAAAAATCGACGGTCTACGTCCGGGAGTGGGTTGGGATACTGTGGACACGCTTCTGGCCAAATACCACGGTTTTGAAACCATTACACTCCCAGAAATTCATGTAAAACACCTCCGCCCGACAGGACATGGATACAGTTCCAAAAATTATCAGACCAAAGGCGAAGCATTTTACAAAATGCGTTACGGAATCGTCCTTACTAAAATAGCTGCCCTTAAAATGGCTTTGCAGGCCAAAAGCCCAATATTGTACTTCCAAGCTATTTTGGGTTACCTCAAGGCTTTCTTCCAACAACAACCCAGATACGTTTCCAAAAAAGAAGGAAAGTTTATAAGGAGCTACCGTTGGAAGGGAATTTGGTCCAAACTTAATTCTATTTAAACTCCAAAACCTCCCCAATAGGCCGGCCCGTAGTTCCACTTGGGAACGCAATGCCCAATAAAGCGGCTATGGTAGGTGCGATATCGGGAATCTCCGTGCGGTTTACCGTACTTCCCTGTTTGATGCCCTTTCCATACAGCAACAACGGCACATGGGTATCGTATATTTGGGCAGAACCATGCGTGGAACCCGTTCTACTGTACGAAATATAGCCCACATTTGGGACCAGAAGAACATCGCCGGAGCGTTTTTGGTTGTAACCGTTCTGTAAAATATAAGGTATTCCCTTGGTGTATTCGTTCTCCCACATTTGATGGGCCGTATAGACCTGGCCAATACCATCGTAGGTCAATAATTCCCGTGCGATTTCCTCTTGGGCATCATCAAGGTCGATATCCAAATTGGCCAATATTTTATGGTCCAAAAACAATTGATAATTGGAAAGATCCTTAACCACATCCGTTGTTCCATATTTATATTGAAGAAACTCCCCAAACTTTGTTTTCATACCGTTCATGTCCAGATATCCTGCAGGAATCTTGGAATCCATCAAATAGGATGGAACATCAATAGCTGCATGGTCAGCGGTAAGGAACACGGTATACTCACCTTTGCCCACCTTCTCGTCCAACGTAGAAAAAATACGGGCCAGATCTTGGTCCAATCGTATATAGGTATCCTCTATCTCCTTGGAATTCACCCCATAAAAATGTCCTACATAATCCGTACTAGAAAAACTGATGGCCAAGAAATCGGTTATGGTATCGGCTCCCAAATCTTCACCTTCCAAAGCGGCCAAAGCAAAATCAGCTGTAAGACTATTTCCATAAGGACTCCTTCTTATGAGGTCGAACTGTCCGTTTTGATCCCAAATGGCAGGAAGATCATGGGGAAAGGCATTGGTGGTCTCCCCTTTTTGCAATCCTTCATAATTATTGGTATCCAAACCGCTTTCCACATAGGTTTCGATGGGTTTTAAGGTATTCCAAGGCTTCTTATAGGTCTCCGCCTTATCCGAAGCATTAAAATTGGCCACCCACTGCGGCAGCTCGTCCATGTAGTAAGAGCTTGTTATCCAATTGCCGTCCTGTCCGCCCTCGAACCAGTATGCTGCATTTGCGGTATGGCCCGCTGGAAGTATGGCTCCCCTGTCTTTTAGGGCGACACCTATTACTTTTCCCCTTTTTTGGGTATGCAGGCGCAACTCATCGGTAACGGTGGTTACCAGCATTCGGTGCGGAGACATTTGTCCAGCATCGGAGGTAGTGCCCACCGAACTATAGCTGTCATCCCCTGCGCAATACACTTCTTCCCCGGATTCCTTATCGAACCAATCGTTCCCGATAATCCCGTGCATGGATGGTGTGGTTCCTGTGTAAACCGAGGTATGCCCGGGCCCTGTACTTGTTGGGGCGTAATTAAAATGATTGTTCTTGCAATTAAACCCTTCGTTTACCAATCGCTTAAAGCCTCCTTCGCCATACTGATTCCAAAAACGCGTCAGATAATCGTAACGCATCTGATCTACCACTATGCCCACGACCAGTTTCGGGGTTTGTGCAATAGGTGCTGGCGGTTGTACTTGCTCATCGTTCTTTTTTCTTCGCTGACCGTAGGAAAAGCTGATCATGCACAATGCTAAAAGGGAAACTATAAGGTTGGTTGTTCTCATGTTATGGGTTTAATCAAATTAGGGCAAAACTATTCATTTATCCTGTTTTAAAATTTAAATGAAGGTTAAAAGCTGCACAATATTCTTATTTTTATCATCTCAAGTCCAAAAAACGCATGAAATACCTAGAAGCGATTGGAAAATACTTCATCATGGTTTGGGAAGTATTTAAAAAGCCTACGAAGTGGCGCATAATGAAAACCTTGATCCTCAAGGAAGTTGATGAACTGGTCTTTGGGGCCATGGGCATCATTATTTTCATCTCCTTTTTTATTGGAGGGGTCGTCACCATACAGACCGCACTTAACCTAACCAACCCTCTTTTGCCCAAAAGCCTTATCGGGTTTGCAGCAAGGCAATCCGTGATACTGGAATTTGCCCCGACCTTCACCTCCATAATAATGGCAGGAAAAGTGGGTTCCTATATTACTTCGAGCATTGGCACCATGCGTGTTACGGAACAAATTGATGCTTTGGAAGTGATGGGCATCAACTCCTTGAATTATCTTGTATTCCCAAAAATTATAGCGATTATGTTATACCCCTTCGCGGTCGCGATTTCGATGTTCGTCGGTATTTTAGGAGGATGGGTCGCCGCCGTATTCGGTGGTTTTGCCCCAAGCGGTGATTTTATACAAGGCCTTCAAATGGATTTTAATTCGTACCACGTCACCTATGCGCTGATAAAATCGGTAGTCTTTGCTTTTGTGATCGCCACGGTGCCCTCATATCATGGTTTTTACATGACGGGCGGGGCTTTGGAAGTGGGAAAGGCCAGTACCACATCGTTTGTTTGGACCAGTGTTGTTATTATCATCGTGAATTATATTTTAACACAATTATTGTTGGGCTAATGATAGAGGTAGAAAACATACACAAATCGTTTGGGGACAATCACGTACTCAAGGGAATATCGACAACTTTTGAGAAAGGAAAGACCAACCTGATCATTGGCCAAAGTGGTTCTGGAAAAACGGTTTTTTTAAAATGTCTGTTGGGCCTTTTTGAGCCCGATGATGGAAACATTTGCTACAATGGCCAAATCTATTCCGAGCTTTCTATAAAAGAAAAAAGAAACCTAAGACAGGAAATGGGAATGGTATTCCAGGGGAGTGCCCTTTTTGATTCCATGACGGTAGAGGGCAATGTGATGTTTCCTTTGGACATGTTCACCAAACAGTCCCAATCAGAAAAACAAGATCGTGTGGATTTTGTTTTGAAGCGGGTCAACTTGGTCGATGCACATACAAGGTTTCCTGCTGAGATTTCCGGGGGGATGCAAAAGCGTGTTGCCATTGCGAGAGCCATTGTAATGAACCCAAAATACTTGTTCTGTGATGAACCCAACTCTGGGCTCGACCCAAAAACGGCCATCCTGATCGACAACCTAATCCATGAAATCACCCAGGAATACGACATCACCACTATCATAAATACCCACGACATGAACTCGGTAATGGAAATTGGGGAAAAAATCCTTTTCCTAAAAAATGGGCACAAGGAATGGGAAGGTACCAACAAGGAAATCTTTAAGACAGACAATCAAGCGGTGACCGATTTTGTGTACTCCTCCGAGTTGTTCAAAAAAGTTCGACAAATGTATATCGAAGAAAGAAATTGAGTTGTAGCGTAGCCTGTTCATAAATAAATATTAACCCAACCTTAATTTGAACCTTCGGTTTATTTAACGAAAAATCCTCAATTTTCGTTAAAAATCAACCATGCCACGTTTTTATTTCCTTACCCTTACCCTTTTGTCCCTCACAACCGTCTTGGCCCAAGACAAACCTACGATCTACATCGATATCCCCACACAACAAAAACCTTGGAACCATATCGATTGGAATGCATCCCCTGAACAGTTCCAATTTGCTGTCGTTACAGACCGAACTGGGGGGCACCGGCCTGGTGTTTTTCCAACAGGAATTAAAAAGTTGAACTTATTACAACCCGAGTTTGTAATGAGCGTTGGCGATTTTATTGAAGGATATACGCGTGATACAGTTCGATTGAATGAAGAATGGAAGGAGTTTAATGGTTTTATATCCCAACTCGAGGCTCCATTTTTTTATGTGCCCGGAAACCATGACATCACCAATGAGGTTATGGAGGAAAAATGGGAAGAAATGTTCGGGGTGTCCTACTATCATTTTGTTTATAAAGATGTGCTTTTCCTTTGCTTAAATTCTGAAGACAACTTACGTGGTGCGGGAAAAGGAACTATTGATGATGAACAATATGAATACATCAAAAAAGTATTGGAAGAAAACAAAGATGTTAAATGGACATTGGCCTTTTTACATCAACCCCTTTGGGTCCAAAACGACACAAAAAGGTGGAAAGATGTAGAAAAGTTGCTTCAGGACAGACCTCACAACGTTTTTGCAGGACACTATCACAGATACTGGAAAACACAAAGAAACAATGGTAAATATATTGCCTTGGCAACCACTGGGGGCGGAAGTCAGCTTAGAGGAAAGGCGTACGGCGAATTTGACCATGTAGTTTGGGTCACAATGACAGAAGAGGGACCCATTTTGGCCAATTTGTTCTTGGACGGAATCTGGGACGAAGATGTAGTGACCGAAGAAATTGTTGATTTGGTTCGGAACCGCCCTTTTCCCGTTAAAATAGAACCTGTTTATGAAAATGAGCCAAATGCCAAAAATAGCATCACACAAGTAAGGACCACCAACGATTCCGATACAAAAATGAGAGTGCAACTTAAAGGTATCGCCCACGATGAACTGTTTTATCAGTTTAAAGAGACCGATTTTATTGTGGAACCCAACGATATGGCCGTTTTTGATTTGGCCATCGAAAATGTACATGGCAAAGCCCTAAAAGACCTTTCTCCCATCAAAGTGGAAGCTGACATTACCTACTTGTTTGAAAATCAACCAAACGTTGAATTCTCTTCAACCTTGAATTTTCTACCCTTCTTTAAATATGAAACAGAAGAAATTTCCAAAGTAAAAGTGGATGGAAAATTGAAGGAATGGGACAATTCTAAATGGATCAAGGTAGAGCATATGGATGGCTCCCCTTTTGATTTTGATGGGAAAGAAGATTTTGAAATGAAGTTTGCCACAGCTTATGACGACAGGTATTTTTATGTGGCCGTAGATGTAAAGGACAATAACTTTTACACCAATGAAGAAGGCTCTTATTGGGAGCAGGATGCCATAGTTGTTAGGCTTGATGCCAGACCCCAACGAACCAGTGCTTTTAGTGCAGGAGCGGGAAGGGGTCGCGATTGGCTGGCTTTTTTGAGAACCTTCAAAGAAGAAAACCCTATCTACAATGAAGACTCCTTGCCCGTAAAAGTCGAGTCCGCACTGACCAAAACCCAAACAGGAGCGAAAATGGAAATGGCCATACCAATTGAATACCTCAACAAGATGCACGAAGGTCCGTGGACCTCCTTACGTTTGGATGTTGGCTATTATGATTTTGATGAAGCCGACGAAGGTTCGACAACCCATTTTTGGGTACCTGCTTGGAATGAAAACAGTGACATTCCAGGTTCTGGAATGCTATTCAAAAAATAAAACGAAAGCTTATTCGGCCTCTTTAATGACCAAAGTGGAATCTTGAAGCCGCAACTTTAACCAAGCCAGCATTTTTTTGGTGTCCGCCTCTTTTTGGTCTGAACTCACACCGCTTTTCCAATCCACCTCAAAAACAGGAACAGTATCCATTTTCTTAAAATCGGTGCGTATCTGGTAGGAGAATCCCAAGGCATCAATATTTTCATAATTCGCCTTTGCCTCTGCACTTATGCTTTGAAAAGGAATCTGATTGCCTACATTTTTGGTCAACATGGCCAATTCTTCTTCAAGCAATCTGATTTGCTCATCTTTGTTCAAAAGTTCGGCCTTGTTCTTTTCGTAAAGTTCACTCACGTAGTTGAACTTCTCTTCGGAATCGTCCCTTCCGCCTTGAATGATGTGCAGTTCGGCATCTTTTAGCCTGTTGTACTCGTTCTTTTGTGTTCTCCACGTATTGATTATGTTTTCGGGAACCAGCTCATCCCCCATAAAAACCACTTCGATTATTGAAGTTCCATCGTCCACGTACTCCAATTTGGTGAGGTTGTCCACATATCTTCCCGCACCATCAAACTGGTATATCTCAACCGTATCCTTTAAAAAGCTCTGTGCCTGTTTCATAAAAAGTGATTCCTGAAACACATTGTAAAAGGTAAATCCGGCCGGAATCATCACCAAAATACCGGTAATGGATGCCAAACGGGCAATTAGCCTTCTGCGCTGGGAATTGGCATACCGCACCATGGGAAACCTTAAAAACTTGATGACCAAGAAGGTGGCCAGTCCTATAAAAATGGTATTGATGATGAACAGGTACATCGCCCCTGCAGCATACCATGGCTTACCGATGGCCAATCCAAAACCTACCGTACAAAGAGGGGGCATCAAAGCCGTTGCAATGGCCACACCAAAAATAACACTGGCAATGGTTCCTTTTTTGGCACGTGCGATCACGAGTGCAAGCCCACCAAAAAAGGCAATCAGCACATCCCGGATATCGGGTTTGGTTCGCGCCAACAATTCCGAAGATTCGTCTCGTAATGGGAAAAAATAGAAAAACAGGAATGCGGTAATCACGCTAAGTACCACCATTACGGTGAAATTCTTGAGCGATCTGCGCAAAGTATCAATATCGTTAATGGCCAACGACATGCCCATTCCCAAAATGGGACCCATTAAAGGGGAAATAAGCATGGCACCGATTACCACTGCGGTTGAGTTGGCATTCAGACCAATGGATGCAATAAAAATGGAGCACACCAAAATCCATGTGGTGTGGTTCTTAAAGGGGATATCCGCTATTATGGATTCTTTGGTAGCGGCGGCATCTGTATTGGAACGGATTTCCAACAGATCCGAAAGGAACTTGCGCACACTGCCCAAAAGTCCTTTAAAATCCTTTTTTACCTCGTCCCCACTATCTTGGTTCGGAGCCGTGGTCTCTGCTTCTTTTTTTTGTTCTTCGGTCATATGCTATGCTAATTGATCTCCAAATTTGTCCTTCACTTGGGTCAATACTTTTTTAATGTCCTGTTGTTTATCCTTGGGATAGATCAAGAGCACTTCTTCCTTATCCACAATAATATAGTCTTCCAGACCGTCCACAACCACTACCTTTCCTTTTGGGGAACGAATCATATTTCCTTTTGCATCTTCCAAAAGGGTCTGGGCGTTTACCACTGCGTTCTCGTTTTCGTCTTTCTCCAGTTTATCGTACAGCGCGCCCCATGTACCTAAATCGTTCCAATCAAAAGTTGCCGGAAGGGTATAAATGGATTGGGATCGCTCCAAGATAGCATAATCAATGGAGATATTTTCCGCCTTGGCGTAGTTCTCTTGAATAAAGGCTTCTTCTTCACCTGTATTGTAACAGGACATACCCTCTCCAAATAGTTGATATTGGCCCGGCTGGTATTTTTTAAAGGCTTCGACTATGGTTTCCACGCTCCACATAAATATTCCTGCGTTCCAAAGAAAGTTTCCCTGTGCCAAAAAGTCCTTTGCGGTTTCATAATCCGGTTTTTCCCTGAACTGGGACACCTTTTTTAGTTGGGCGTCACTTCTTTTTTCAAATTCGATATAACCAAATCCTGTATTGGGAAAAGTAGGCTGAATTCCCAGAGTACAAAGTGCATTTTCCTTTTCACATTTATCAAAACATGCAATGACATCTTTTTCGAAGGCGGCCTCATCTTCAATCCAATGATCACTGGGCGCTACTATCATTACCGCATTTGGGTTCATTTTTTGAATCTTTAGCGATGCATACAAAATACAGGGTGCCGTATTTCGCATAGCGGGTTCCAAAACCACCTGGTCTTGCTTTACCATGGGCAATTGCTCCAGCACCAAGTCGTTGTAACGCTCATTGGTGAGGATCAGAATGTTTTCGGTGGGGATGAACTTGTTCAACCGATCAAACGTTTTTTGAATCAGGGTCTTGCCCGTTCCCAACATATCGTGGAACTGTTTTGGGTTGGATGATGTACTCACCGGCCAAAACCGTGATCCAACTCCTCCTGCCATTAAAACTGCATAATAATTTTTGTTCATTTTACTATGATCTAATTTAAAATGTTGGTCATCCCGTTACATCTTGCACCAACTCGACCTCTGCGTTTGGTTGGAACAAATATAACCTGCCAGTGGACAATTCCACACATTCGTACCGTTTTACTTTCTTCTTTCCTTTTTTGTACAATTTGCCGTTGTACAACCTAAAAACACTGCCTGTTGGTAGTTCGTACACATAACTGTTTTTCCTTTCTTCCTCATCAAAAGCCTTTAGTGCAATGGACAACCTGGCATCCGTACTACTGCTTGCTTTCGGGTTTTTAAAATGGTTCGCTATTATGGGCAATAGCTGTGTTGGAAACACCTCTGGCCTGATAAAAGGAACCATTAAGTGCTGAAAGGTACGCTTCCATTCGGTTCCATGTGGTTTTATTCGACGACCATAGGCTTCAAAGGCGACCAAATGCGCAATCTCGTGGACGAGCGTAATAAGAAACCGGTATTTGTTGAGGGAAGCGTTTACGGTAATAAGATGCAGACCGTTCGGTAATCTTCGGTAGTCCCCATGCCGGGTAACTCGATGGTTTACAATCTTTAGATGCACTCCATGGGTTTTGATGAGTTCAAAACAGGGAGCCACCGCAAGCTCTGGGAGGTATTTTTGTAGGGTAGTTTCCATCATTCGTCAAACGAAAATAGGCATTCGTCAATTAACCTCATCCAATGCTCAAAATGTTTTTTACTTTTCCACAAATGGAGAAGTCATGAGAAACACCATATTACTGCTACTTCTTTTTGTTTTACCGCACATCGTCGTATGTCAAAACAAAACCAATCTTGAAAAACAATTATGGCAAAGGGTTCAAAACTGTTATTCGTTGTTTGAACCCAATGAGGATGGTATTCTTGAGTACAATAAAATTGACGACTCAAAGAACGGTTATTTGAGAGTATGGGGCAGCTTTCCTACCTGTGGATGCACATGCAGCTCCACCATAGGTGCATACAAAGATACCAATGGCATTTATACCTTTTTACAAAAGGAAGAATTCTTGTGCGAGTATAGAAAATCCATCTCATCCAATAAAGATTTGGGAAAGATCCTACCCGAGAACTTCGGTATTCACACCTTTTTAAAAGAAGAGCTAAACATAAGCTCCGATTATGCGGTATTTTTCTTGGATGTTGAGATACCCAGATTTGGAACTGATACCAAATTCACATTACAACTTATTCCTTTTGGAATCTTACAAGAACAAAAGGACTCCGTAATCTCCTATAGCTACTCACAAGAAAATGAAAACACACCTGTCCAGTACATAAAAGAAATAGAATACATGGCCAACAAAATTATTGATGATAGCACCTTAACCTATTTGTTGAAAAAAAACTATGAAAGTATCCATATTGATGACAGAAAGTTTATCGAAAATGCATTGGTTGGACAGGACTCAATGGGCTATTTTGATTCTTTTGATGAACTATCGGAAAAATTGAACATATTAAAAAATGCCTATGATATCTATTCCCAGCTAGAATGTATGTCCGTTCTTATGCAATGGAACAAAGAAAAGGCAAGGTTCGAGATAAAATCTAAAAGCGACGAGCCCAAAACCATGACCTTCAAAGAATTTTTACTTGAGAATGTATATTGGACTCCGATTTGCTAACAACATAAGAGCGAACAACCTAAGGCGTACTATTGCTCACCTGCAACATTTTTCCGTTGTATAATTTCTGCCCGGTCAATGCAAACTCCTTCACATAAGTGGCCATCTCCAATGCAGTTACAGGAGCTTTGTACCCCGGAAAGGCCTCTTCCAGCATTTCCGTTTGCACGGCTCCCAAGGCCAACACGTTAAAACTTGGGCCGGTTTCCTTGTATTCTTCGGCCAAGAGTTCGGTCAATGTAATTACGGCGCCCTTGCTGGAGCTATAGGCAGACAACCCGGGAAACTTCATGCTGCCTTGCACCCCGCCCATGGAACTTATGGTAACCACATGACCCTCCTGTCCCATCATTGGAAGTATGGTCTTTGTGATTTCAGCTACTCCGAACACGTTTACTTTGTAAACCCTTTCAAATTCCTCCGTCGTGGTTTCCGAAAATGGTTTGCCCAAAAACCGACCTGCATTATTGATAAGCACATCCACTACATGCCATTGTTCCAAAAATTTATTGAGCTTTTCAAAATCGGCAGGATTGCCCAAATCAAAGGGCAACGTTTGCACATTGGGCAATTTCAATGCTTTTACGGGTCCTTCATTACGTGATAGCGCCAATACCTGATGCCCTTCACGGGCAAAAAGTTTTACCAACTCAAATCCTATTCCCCTACTCGTACCCGTAATAATAATGTTTGCCATACTGTATTTTGGTTTTCTCACTCCGACCTACGATCGGATTGTTCGAAAATATGCTATTACTTTAATTTGATTTCTTGCGATGGAGCATTGGCAATCCCTTCAATCACCGGAATGGTTTTGTTCACCAAAGCGGCCATATGGTCAAAATCCATCAGGGAAACCTCATCCCCAACTTTATGATAATACGCAAAATTGGTGAAATCAAAAGTGCAAAATGTATGGGAAGGCACTCCAAATTCTTCATGGAACGGATAATTGTCCGACCTCTGATACAGGTTGAACTCCTTTGCAGTCGGCAAAAAACCCACCAACTTTTCACCAGCATAATCGTTACTGATTTCCGCAAGATTGGACATTTCGTATCCAGTGACATACATCAAATAATCCTTGTCCCGCATGGGAACACCGGTCATTTCAAAATTAAGCATGGTGTATAGGTTCAAATCCTGCTCTTTTAATTTTTTTGCCAAGTGCTTGGAGCCCAACAAACCCTTCTCCTCGGCACTGAACAAAGCAAAAATAAGTGTCCGCTTGTTCGTTTTTTGTGTTCCAAAATACCGTGCCATTTCCAAAACGGAAGTTGTACCTGAAGCATTGTCATTGGCTCCGTTGGCAATATAATCACCATTTTCGGGCTTTATGGCCCCAATATGATCGTAATGTGCGCCTATCAGAATAAATTCATCCTTTAAATCGGGGTCGTTGCCCCCCACAACACCCACAATATTGTAGGCAGGCTTCTTAAAATTGGAAAGTGTGTCGCGGTACGTTTCAAAATATGGTTTGAGCCCGTAGGATTTAAAGTAGTTTTCAATATATGTCGCTGCCATTTCAATGCCGTCGCCACCGGCCTCCCTTCCTTTGAGGTCGTTGCTCGCCAAATAATTCATCATTTCACCAATACGCTCTGCATCGGTAAAAGTTTCTGTTGGCTTGGTTGTTTTTTTTGTTTCAGGGGAAACATTGGTTGTTTGCACAATCTTGGTCGACCCGCAACTTAGAGCCAAAAGTGCTGCAAGAACATATGACAGAATTTTCATTGGTGTTGTTTTTTGAGTTTTTTAAAGATAAAAAAAGCATCCTGAAAAAGGATGCTTTTAAATTATGTAATTATTGAATGTACTCCATTGATGGTCTATGCCAACATGGTCACCGGATTCTCCAAGTAAGCCCTCAACGTCTGTAAGAACTGGGCCCCAGTAGCTCCATCGACCGTTCTATGATCACAGGCCAAAGTAACTTTCATCGTACTTCCGGCCACAATCTCACCATTTTTGACCACCGGTTTATCAACGATTGCCCCTACGGACAAGATTGCCGAGTTAGGCTGATTGATAATGGAAGTAAATTCCTGAATACCGAACATTCCCAAGTTGGAAACCGTAAAGGTGCTTCCTTCCATTTCGTCCGGTTTTATTTTCTTGTTCCGTGCTCTTCCTGCCAAATCTTTCACGGCAGTTCCCAGTTGGGTCAAACTCAACTGATCTGCAAATTTAACTACAGGAACCACAAGACCCTCATCTACGGCAACGGCAACACCCATGTGAATGTGATGTTTATAGATCGTGGAATCACCGTTCCACGACGTATTTACCTGCGGATGCTTTTTAAGGGCCATGGCACAAGCTTTCAAGACCATATCGTTGAAGGACACTTTGGTATCCGGTAAACTGTTGATCTGCGCACGGGATGCCTTGGCATTGTCCATGTCCACCTCAATGGTCAGGTAATAATGTGGTGCAGTGAATTTGGATTCCCCCAAACGCTTGGCGATTACCTTGCGCATTGTAGAATTTTTAACCTCTTCCACGCTTTCTTCGCCAACAGGAAGTGCAACTGGTGCCGTTCCGGGAGCCGCTTCGGTTTTTTCTGCCGCAGGAGCTGCTTTTTCGGATGGCTTAAAGTTCTCTATATCCTTTTTAACGATTCTCCCGTTATCGCCTGTTCCTTTTACATCTGCCAAGTTGATGCCTTTTTCATCGGCAATCTTTTTGGCCAATGGTGAAGCGAATATACGCTGACCATCTTGTGTGGCCGGAGCTGTTTCTTCTTTTTGGGATGATTCTTCTTTTTTCGGAGCATCATCTTTGGAAGCTTCTTTTTTGGGAGCGCTTTTGGACGAACCTCCTGATGATTGTGCGTTCAAAACAGCATCAACATCGGTTCCCTCTGGGCCAATAATGGCCAATAAGGAATCTACGGGAGCTCCTTCACCTTCTTGAATACCAATATGTAAAAGGGTTCCGGAATAGAAGGATTCAAATTCCATCGTTGCCTTGTCGGTCTCGATTTCGGCTAATATGTCTCCTTCTTCCACTTTGTCCCCAACGCTCTTTAACCAGCTGGCGACCGTTCCTTCCTCCATGGTATCGCTCAATCGGGGCATGGTCACAATTTCTACTCCTTCGGGAATATCGGCAGGCTCGCTACTTTCATCTCCCTTGGATTCAGTTTCTTCCTCTTGTTCGGAAGAAGAATCCTTATCTTCTGATGAACCTTCTTCTTTTGGGGCATCGGATGAGCTTCCCGAGCCGTTCAATAGGCCGGATATATCCTCACCTTCTTCACCGATTATGGCCAAAAGTGAATCAACCGGGGCACCATCACCTTCCTCGATTCCAATGTGAAGCAAAGTCCCTTCATGAAAAGATTCAAATTCCATAGTGGCTTTGTCCGTTTCGATCTCGGCCAATATATCCCCTTCTTCTACCTTGTCCCCTACTTTCTTGAGCCATTTTGCCACGGTTCCTTCTTCCATGGTATCGCTCAATCTAGGCATGTTGATTACTTCTGCCATCTAATTATAATTTATGTTGTAAAAATGGATAGTCTTCTTGCTCGTAAACGGTGTCGTACAATTGTTCTTTTGGTGGGAAATCCGACTCTTCGGCAAATTTCTCGCACTCCTTAACAAGGTCCTTCACTTTTTTATCGATTTTCTTAAGGTCGTCCTCGGATGCATATCCTTTCTCAAGGATCACATCTTTCACCTGAGTGATCGGATCTATCTTTTTATATTCTTCAACTTCTTCTTTAGTTCGGTAATGCTGAGCATCGGACATGGAGTGTCCTCGGTACCTGTACGTCTTCATCTCCAAGAAAGTTGGTCCCCCTCCTGTACGGGCACGCTCGATGGCCTTGTCCATTTCCTTAGCAACTATGGCAGGATCCATTCCGTCCACCGGGCTACATGGCATTTCATAACCAAGACCCAATTTCCAGATTTCCGTGGAATGTGATGTACGTGCCACAGAGGTTCCCATGGCATAACCGTTGTTCTCGCAAATGAAAACCACTGGCAATTGCCACAACATAGCCAAGTTGAAGGCCTCGTGCAACGAACCTTGTCTTACGGCACCATCGCCCATATAACAAAGTGTTACCGAATCCCTTTTAAAATATTTGTCACCAAAGGCCAACCCGGCACCCAAGGGAATTTGCCCCCCTACGATTCCGTGACCACCATAAAAGCGGTGTTCTTTGGAGAAAATATGCATGGAACCGCCCATACCTTTTGAGGTTCCGGTCACTTTACCATAAAGTTCTGCCATAACCCTTCGAGGGTCTACCCCCATACCAATGGGCTGAACGTGGTTCCGGTAGGCAGTGATCATCCTGTCCTTTTCGAGGTCCATGGCATGCAATGCACCTGCCAGAACAGCTTCTTGCCCATTGTAAAGGTGCAAGAAACCCCTAACTTTTTGTTGAATATATACGGCGGCCAGTTTATCCTCGAACTTTCTCCAGAAATACATGTCCTCGTACCATTTAAGGTAAACTTCTTTGGTGATTTTTTTCATCTATAGTAGTAATTAAATGAATTTCCCCTGTACTGGGGACAGCAAAAATACATATATATCTCTTTTGGAAAAAGAATTGAATTAAGAATCGCCCAAAAATGAGCTATTGAATGCCAATGGCAGAATATCGGCCATGGAATTACATTTATATATGGGCCCTGTTTCCGAACTTAACAATAGTGAAATTGGTAATCGCTGTTTTTGTTCGTATTCTATAATGGATTGCCTGCAATTGCCACAGGGCGCTGCAGGTGAAACTGTCCCATCTTTGGAGGAAGAAGCACAGATAGCAATGGTTTTTACGGCTACACCGGGATATTTTGCCCCTGCATGAAAAATAGCGACACGCTCTGCACAAAGACCGGCAGGATAGGATGCATTTTCCTGATTGCTCCCAATGATCACTTCTCCGTTTTCGAGTAACACAGCGGCCCCAACCCTAAATTTGGAGTACGGAGCGTATGCGTTCTGCCTGGCCATGGACGCTTCATGTAACAATTTTTGTTCGTTTTGTGACAACTCCGATGCATCATCAAAAATGAGCAGTTCAAAACCAATTTTCTTTTTTTCCATGTAATCTTTTAGGATATACCCAAAAATAAACAAACCTGCCCCAACGGACAGGTTTTCAATTATATATTTTAAACCACCTTAATCGTTGAAGAATTCCTCTCCAAAATCAAAGCTGAGCGAGAAACGCAATGTGTTTTCCAATGGATTTCTGACCTGAGAGGTCGAGAACAGATAGGATAGGTCTATTTGGGCCGATTTGAATTTGAAGCCCGCTCCCAATGTAAAGAACTTTCGGGAACCTTTTTCCTCACTTTCGTTAAAGTAACCGCTTCGCAACATAAAGGCTTCCCTAAATCGGTACTCTGCACCGAGTGCCCAAGTCACCTCTTTCAATTCTTCACTGAAACCATCCGGGGCATCCCCAAAAGATTCAAAAACTCCGTTAAAGAAACTTATATTCTGATATTCATCGTTGTCTTCCGTGGTAATCTGACCATCCCCGTTAAAATCCCTTGGCGTAGGGACCAATAGTTTGTTGAACTCGGTATTGATGGCCAAAACATTGTCTTGATCAAAAATAAAATCGAAACCAACACCCAGTTTCAGGTTGGTCGGCAAAAAGTTTTCCTGTCCTCCTTCATCATATTGCAAAGAGCCTCCCAAATTGGAAATATTGAATCCAGCTCTCCAACGGCCATCATAATTGCTGTATGCAATCTCCCTGGACCTGTAAAATCCTGCAACATCCACGGCAAATGCATTGGCTGCCTGTGAATCCTGCACACCATCCTGAAATCTTAGATTTGAACTTATAAACCTACCTCCAACGGCCATGGAAAATGTTGGGCTCAATTTTAAGGAATAAGAGCCATCCAAAGCAAACTCGTTGGGTTTTACCAAAGTTGGGTCTTGATCTATGGTCTGTCTCAGTTCGATTTCCCCCAATCCAAAATAACGCAGTCCAAATGCAAAAGCACTTTGGTCGTTAAGTTTGTTATAATAATTGGCATTTAGCAAGGAAACATCGTTGACAATGGTTTCCAAGTACGGGGTATAGCTTATTCCGACACCTGATTTTTTATTGGCAAATGCATATTTGGCCGGGTTCCACTGTTGGGAATATGCATCAAAGGAGGTGGCGACACCCATATCCCCCATACCTGATGCCCGCGCATCGGCTGCAATGGTCAAAAACGGAACTGCTGTGGTAATCGCTCTTTCTTGTTGTGCGCTCATCGACGGTGCCCCTACGATGACCAACAACACCAATACGAGTAACTTTCTCATTCTAAGTATTTAGCGTTTAGTAAAGTTATTTAATCCAAAACAATTCTTTTGGACTTATTACACATAAACGGTGTTTTAACGAAATTCTTATGTTGAGGTAGATATTTATAATAATAGGTAGGGATAAATCACATCCTATTTTGATTCAAAAGTGTGAAAACATCCATAGTTCCTATCATAACCGTTAAAAACCATCCTCTTCATACTATTTTGTAACCTTCTCCGTTAGTGAAGTGTGGCATGCTGCATTTTTTGTATGTCAGAAATATTTGATGAGCACAAAATATAATGGTAAAAACACCGTTCTAATGCCATCGAAAGATTTAAAAAATCAAAACAAGTCGAAGATACTGAGGGTCAAAACCCTGAGATTTAAAGTACTCAAGCCCAAATTATGAAAAAACACTTAATTAAAGTTGTACTTTCTTGCGCCGTAGTGATGGGAAGTTTTTCCAGTTGTAAAAACTCTTCCTCATCAAAGAATGTCTCCAGAGCCACTGGTTGGAAAATTAATGCCAAAGAGGGAGGTTTTCAATACAATTCGGATTTTAAAGAACAAGAAACTCCTCCAGGAACCGTATTTGTAGAGGGTGGAACTTTTACCAAAGGTAAAGTCCAGGACGACATTATGCATGATTGGAACAACACGCCTACACAACAGCACGTTCAGTCATTCTACATGGACGAGACAGAAGTAACCAATGTGATGTACCTTGAATATTTGGATTACCTGAAGGCGGTGTACCCTCCGGACGACCCAAAATATGCAAATATTTACCAAGGTGCCCTACCGGATACCTTGGTATGGAGAAACCGATTGGGCTTTAACGAAACAATGACCAACAACTACCTAAGACACCCTGCGTATGCGGAGTATCCCGTTGTAGGTGTAAACTGGGTGCAGGCCACCCAATATGCCGAATGGAGAACCGATAGGGTAAACGAAGTTATGTTGGAAAGAGAGGGCTACCTTGCCGACGATACCAAGTACAAAGTATTGAACGGCGAATTGGAAGGTACTTTCAGTACCGAGGCCTACTTGAACAATCCAGAGTCCGTTTATGGAGGTGAGATTGATTCCCTACAAGGAAAACAGAAAAAAGATTCCATCAACTCCTTTGCCAAAAGAAGCAGTGGTGTAATTATGCCAGAATACAGATTGCCTACCGAAACCGAATGGGAATATGCTGCCCAGGCACTTGTTGGAACCAGAGAATACAATAACTACAGAGGTAGAAAAAAATATCCTTGGGAAGGTGACTATACCCGTAACGGTCAACGTGTGGGTAGAGGGGACCAATTGGCCAACTTTAAACAAGGAAAAGGAGATTACGGCGGTATTGCCGGATGGTCCGATGACGGAGCCGATATCACAGGTCAGGTAAAATCATACAAGCCCAACGATTTTGGTCTATATGACATGGCCGGTAACGTAAACGAATGGGTTGCGGATGTGTATCGCCCAATAGTTGATGATGAAATAAGCGATTTCAACTATTACCGCGGAAACGTTTTCACGAAAAAAGCCATAGGCGAAGACGGAAAAGTTGAGGTATTAAAGGATGAAATTGTATACGACACCTTGCCAAACGGTAAAATTGTAGCTGTCAACCTTCCAGGGGAAATCAAGGAAGTTCCGGTAACCGAAGAGGAAACCTACCTAAGAACCAACTTCGATAAAAGTGACAACAGAGGTTTTAGGGATGGAGATCCAGGATCTTCAAGATTCTTTAGCCGCTTTAGCGAAGAGGATGGCGACACCCAAAAAATGTACGACTCTCCTAAGCACCAGGTTGAGCGCAACGAGGATGGTGAAATTGTTCGCCAATATGACGAATCCAACTACAGAACATCTTTGATCAACAACGAGGTTCGCGTGTACAAAGGTGGATCATGGAGAGACCGCGCTTACTGGTTGGACCCTGCACAACGTAGATATTTGCCACAATATATGGCAACGGACGATATCGGCTTTAGATGTGCCATGTCCAGAGTTGGATCCAAATCCAGATCTAAAAAGACAGTACGCCACAAAAAGGCGAGATAAAAAAGTTATTGAGTATTTTAAAAGCCCCGGCCAAAAAGGTCGGGGCTTTTTTTTATCTTCGATTTATGACGATGAAAGAGTTGCACGCTCTATTTTTAGAGCATCCCACCATAAGTACGGACACCCGGAAAATCACCGAAAACTGTCTGTTTTTTGCCTTGAAAGGCCCCAACTTTAACGGCAATGCCTTTGCGCAAAGCGCGTTGGACAATGGAGCTGCCTACGCCATAATCGACGAGGAGGAATTCAAAACCTCCGACAGGTTTCTTCTTTTCGAAGATGTTTTGGCCACCTTGCAACAGTTGGCAACCTACCATAGAAATTATTCCAAGGCCAGAATCGTATCGCTGACGGGAAGCAATGGAAAAACCACCACCAAAGAGCTTATCAACGCTGTTATCTCTAAAAAATATGACACCATAGCCACCAAGGGCAACCTTAACAACCATATCGGGGTTCCTTTGACCTTGCTGTCCATAAAAGAGGACACCGAGATCGCCATTGTGGAAATGGGCGCCAATCACAAAAAGGAAATCGAGTTCTTGTGCGGCATTGCCCAGCCAGATTTTGGTTATATCACCAATTTTGGAAAGGCCCATTTGGAAGGTTTCGGAGGCGTGGAAGGTGTAATCCAAGGAAAAAGCGAACTCTACGATTATTTAATCGGCCACAACAAATATGTTTTCTTAAATGCCGACGATGATATTCAGAAGGAAAAGTTAGCGAGCTACACCAAAAAAATGGGCTTTAGCTCCAGTGACCATCAATATTATAACATAAAGTTCCTCGGCGCCGACCCCTATGTGGCAGTGGAGGTGGAAGGAACACAAATACAAACACAATTGGTGGGCAAATACAATTTTTCCAATTGTTGCGCCGCTATTTTAATGGGAAAATATTTTAATGTTCCCATTGAGGATATCAAATCGGCGATTGAGGGTTATCGTCCGGAAAACAATAGGTCACAATTATTGTCCAAAAATGGTTTCGATATCATTCTGGATGCATACAACGCCAATCCGACGAGCATGAGGGCTGCCTTGGAAAACTTCGATTTAATGAAGGCCAAGAGAAAGACTTTGATCATCGGGGATATGTTCGAGCTTGGCAACACAGCGGCCGAAGAGCATCAGGCCATTGCAGATTTTGCCAACGAGCTACAATTTGATGAAACATACCTCGTTGGTGAAAATTTCTATGCGACCAAAACATCTTTGAACAAATTCAAATCGTTTGATGCCCTAAAGGAACATTTGATGAAGAATCCTTTGGAAAAAGCATCAATGCTTATAAAAGGGTCAAGGGGGATGGCTTTGGAGCGGGTATTAGAGGTGTTATGATTGGTTGTTACGTTTATAAAACCATGAATCCGAATTTTCCTGTGCCGCATTACCATCATTTTGTGGAAACGAGAAGCTCCCTGACATCCACATCCAAGGCTTTTGCGATTTGAAATAGTGTTTCAACCCTTGGTTGCATATCATTCCGGCACCATTTTGAAACAGTATTTGTATTCATATCCAATTCATCTGCCAGCCAATTATTGGTTTTTCCCTTTTCGGCTAAAACCGCTTTAATTCTATTGTAAAATGGTTTATCCATAGCAATTGCTGTGATTGAGCAATAAAAATAATCAAGAAAAACAACTGTTATAAGTATTAAAATATGCCTTGTTGGGAGATTTAAAAATCTTTACATAACTTTGAAATGCTTTATTAGGAGATAAATAGACCTTTAAAGTTTTTTTAGAGATAAAAACATAACTATGAGCAAAAGTTTTTCCCGATCAGACTTAGAACAAATCATCAGCCTACAACAAGAAAGCCTACAGGCCATGCAAAAGGTGTTGGGCGGTTTACGTAACCAAAACGAACGCTTGGAGCGCAGTAACCAAAAATTAAGAAAAAGAATTTCGGAATATGAGTAGAAAAAGTGGGATATACTGGATTCGAACCAGTGACCTCTGCCCTGTCAAGGCAGCGCTCTAAACCAACTGAGCTAATATCCCTTTGAAAACGGGGTGCAATATCGGAAATTAATCCCAATCTCCATACTCTGCAGAGTTCTTTGATGTCTCGTGCAAGGTAATATGCAACAATTGCCCCTTTTTAAGCTTGGGTTTTAGAATATCGTAGATCACTTTTACAAAATACTCCGTTGTCGGAAGCAGATTTTCGAACTCCGGACAATCCTCGTTCAAATTTTTGTGGTCAAAGCGTTCCTCTACCTCATCATGGATCAATGTTCCCAGCTCGGCAAGGTCCATTACAAACCCGGTATCGGGGTCTACCTCGCCCTTTATCCGTACTTCAAGGTCAAAATTATGACCGTGAAAGCTAGGACTGTTGCATTTACCGAACACCTCAATATTCTTTTCCTTGCTCCATTTTGGGTTATGGAGCCTGTGCGCGGCGTTAAAATGTGCTTTTCTACAAATCGTGGCAATCATGCTGCAAAGTTAAGTTCTTTTTCTGCAATCCTATTTTATTGGTTCAAAAAAATGTGCAAAAGGATTCTGAACGTTTCCCATTTGAATTGATATTCCATCTTCTTCTTGTTAACTTTATAGGATGGGCGAATTGCCTTCAAAATAACATATGAAATAAAATACTATACTATGAAAATCACCTTTCTAGGACACGCTTCTTTCTTGATCGAGATGAACGGAAAACATATTTTGGTCGACCCTTTTATCACCGGCAACGAGATGGCATCCGATATTAATATTGATGACCTTAAAGTCGACTATATTTTTCTGACCCATGGCCACCAAGACCATGTGCTTGATGTGGAAGCCATAGCCAAGAACAATCCTGATGCCCTATTGGTTTCCAATTTTGAGGTGGTGAGTTGGTTTGGCGATAAAGGTATCGATGGACACGGTATGAACCATGGAGGAAAATACACCTTTGATTTTGGAACGGCCAAATACGTGACCGCTATTCATTCCAGTATGCTGCCCGACGGAAGCAATGGCGGAAATCCTGGAGGCTTTGTGCTATGGGACGACTCCAAATGCATTTATATTGCTGGCGACACTGCCTTGACCAAGGACATGGAACTGATTCCTATGACCTGCCCAAAACTGGATATGGCCATTTTACCGATTGGCGACAATTTTACAATGGGCTATGAGGATGCGACCATTGCAAGCGACTTTATTAAATGTGACCAAGTCATCGGTTGCCATTACGACACTTTCCCCCCAATTAAATTGGATAAATCCAAAGCTGCGGAATATTTTGAGAAGAAAGGCAAAAAATTGATTCTGCCCGATATTGGGGAGTCCATTGACTTATAAAAACAAAAAAGCCTCCGACTTTCGGAGGCTTTCTAATTCTTAGGGAGCCTTAAAACTCCGCGTCGAAATCGAAAAGTTGCCAGAAGTGTCCTTGGAGATTATTTCAACCGAATAGTCGACCCCATCAATAAATTGGATTGGGTCGACAATATTAGCATCGACACCCGTTTCTTCCAATATAATATTTTCGTTTTCAAGAATTTTTATGTCATAGGTAAGCGCATCGTCGTCCTCATCACTACCAACCCAACTTATAGACATTTCCATTGTTTCGGTATTAAACGCAACGCTTATTTCTGCTGCGTAGGGTGCGTAATTGCCCACTGGTATTCCAGGGGTGGTAAAAGAATAGGTGTTTCCTGGTGTTTTCCCAAACTCATTGATTGCTGTAACGGACCAAGTATAGGTCTTCCCTCTTTGCAGTTCCACTTGGGCCTCCAAATTGGAATACATATTGCTGAATACCTCAGAACTACCTTCCATAACAGCTAATTCGTAATTGTCCGCAAATTGCGCCTCGTTCCAATTAAAAGCAATCAAGACCATGGAATCGTCCGAGGGTACTTCTTCATAATCGGAACAAGGTTCCCCGTTCACAGGCAATGTTCCTGTTACTTTCAAAGGCAAATCATTACTGGGTTCAGGTTCCGGGGGCGGTTGTTCCCCTCCGCTTCCTCCCCCACAAGAGCAAAGAATAAGGGTCATACAAAAACATATCATCTGGGCAATTGACTTCATTGTCTTCATCGCTTTACAATTTTTACGGTTTCCATATGTCCTTCAACTTCCATTTGCAAGAAATAAACTCCCGATTTCAGGGTGGAAACATCTATACTTTTGTTGTTTTGATCATAATTGATAGCCCTGACAAGCCTTCCATCCAAACCAAAAACCATTGTGTTAATTACACTTTTATTGGTCATTATATTTACTCGGGATGAGGTTATGGTCGGATACACTTGAATGGCGTCTCCAATAAAAAAGCTATCGGACACAATGCCTTGGCAAGCATTCTCACCTGAAATGGAAACTTCACTTTGACCGTACAAGTTCTCAATCAGAATGTTTTGCCTTCCTGTATTTTCAAAGGAGTAGCTTTTTTTCTCCCCATTTATCAAAACATCATAATTCTTACTTCCAGCTACCTCATATAAAACGGTACCATTTTTGGAATCGGTCGAAGCTCTTTTTCCCGTTATGGAAGACAAACTGTTTATAGTGGCACCATAAGTTTGTTCGAACAAAATTTCAGGTATGGAAACGGTAATGGTATACATTCCTGCGGATAGATTACCAATTTCAAATTCCTGCCCGGATGCTACATCATCAAATTGATTGGAGTAAGAATTACCAGATATTGAAATATCCATCAAATGACCCGGTACATCCATCAAAATATGTACTGCCCCATCCGTACTATCGATACAACTAGGTGTCAATACATAAACCTGGACGGCATCCGCTGGAATAATTTCACATCCATATTCATCCACTACAGCATCTGGATTGGTGTTCAAACAAAGGTCCAGATGGTCCAAAACTCCATCGGCATCATTGTCCTCGTTGCAAAAAGGGACCTTGCCGCCATCGATGATTGTCCAGCCAAAGTTATCAATAAGATTTTGTCGTGCTTCTTCAGAATCACAATATTGACTTGAGCCAGCATCAAAATTAATATTAGTCTGCAAACTTGAAAGGGAACCCCATCCATTTAATATTCCATCATAATTGCCATTGGATAGCTGTACGCCAAGGAACATCCAATCCATATTTGTTACATTAGAGACATCCCACTTACCCAAATCTTGATCAAAAGCGACCGCTTCTTGAAACATACTGTCCATATCTGTGACACTAGACACATCCCAAGAAGATATATCCTGATTAAAGCGATCTGTCCACAGGAACATAACCGCCATACTGCTGACATTGGAAACATCCCATGACGATATATTTTGGTTAAAAACCCTATTGCCCATGAACATCCCTTCCATCCGGTTTACATTTGAAACATTCCAACTTCCTATATACCGATCAAAACTGTTTGCAGATCTGAACATGTAGGCCATATCATCAACACTGGAAACATCCCAGAGGCCTATGTCTTGATTAAATGAGCTGGCACCACTAAACATATTAACCATTCGGGTAACGTTGGAAACATCCCATGATGATATATCTTGGTTGAAGGATGATGCTCCCAAGAACATAGCTCCCAAATCCGTGACATTGGAAACATCCCAACCGCCAATATCTTGATTGAACAATGGCGCGTCAAGAAAGACACCGAACATTGTAGTGACACCTGAAACATCCCAATCCGAAAAATTCGGTTTTCCTACCAAGCTACTGCAAGCCCTAAACATATAACCCATGTCTTCAACATTGGAAAGATCTGGAACATCAGTTGCGACAACGTCCAAATTTGTACAACGCGCAAAGGCATCGGCCATTGAACTCCATTGAAGGTCGCCCCATTGACTTACTGAAATCAACTTTTCGTAATCCTTTGCCTCATCTTCTGGAAAATAATTGAAATATATTCTTGGGAATTTTCCACTTATCGAAACTTGATAGGTTCCTGCAGTTGCATAAGTATGTGTAATATCACCTGTTATATTTTCATCAGAAGTACCATCGCCCCAAGCAACAGTATAGTTGTAGGTTTCATCAGGATGGGTAGGAATTGTAATTTGATTATCCGCAGAAATCCCGGGGTTGTCTGTTTTCCATGTAGTCACAAAAAAACACGTTTCGTTGGCACCTGCATCGTCTATTACCCATCCATAGGTGTCAATTAAATATTGTCTCTCATCCGCGGCACTACAATAATAATTGTCCGGAGCCCCCAATTGCACCCCACTTTTTAAAGATGGCAACTGACTCCAACCTATCAAGATTTTATCATAATTCGTATTTGAAAGGCCAGAGCCCTTGAACAAATTGGTCATATTTTCCATCTCTTGAACATTCCAATTGCTCAAATCTTGATTAAACGATTCGGCATCTTCGAACATTCCATAGAAATCTCTCTTTCCGGTAACATCCCATTCTCCAATTGAACCATTAAAACTACTGGCTCCTCTGAACATAAAGTTCATATATGTCGCCTTTTCAATATCCCAATTGGCAATAGATGCGTTCCCCTTCAAGGATTTGGCATCCCAGAACATCCCACTTAAGGAAACTCCTCTTGAGAAATCGGGAATATCCGTTGCCGTAATATCCATATTTTCACAGCCTGAGAATGCAAAACCCATTGACCTCCAACGGTTTGAACCCCATTGATCCACGGATAATAATTTTAAATCATCGGAGGTTTGGGGACCAAATTCATAACCGTTGAAATATATTCTAGGAAATTTTCCAGTAATCGACACCTCATATACTCCAGGCTGTGCATACGTATGGGTAATGTCTCCAGTAACTGCTTCATCAAAAGTACCATCTCCCCAATCTACCCTATAGTCATAAATATCTGTTGCACTTGTTGGAATAGTTATTTGATTGTCATTTGAAGGACCTGGGTTATCCGTCTTCCAAGTAGTCACAAAAGGTACTTCGGGTTCACAGTCAATCCCATAATCGTTTATGGTCCAGCCGTAATCATTGATTAAGGTAGCTCTTTCGTTTTCGGCCGTACAGTATATAGCATCATTGGCCCCTAAAGTAACGCCCGTCTTTAATCCCGGAAGTTGCGACCAAGCAATCAGTATAGCATCATAATTTTCTCTGGATAAATCCGAATCATCGAAAGCATTACTCATATCCAACACATTGGAAATATCCCATGAACTTAAATCTTGATCAAAGTGGCCTTGGTTAAAAGCATTTCGCATACTTACAAGGCTCGAAACATTCCAACCGGTAATATCATGATTGAAATAGGTGCTATTAAATATAAAATCGATATTAACAACATTACCTACATCCCAGTCAGAAATGTCCTGATTGAACATACCGCTGCTAAACAGCCCCGCCATGTTCACTACATTGCTTACGTCCCATGAATTAATGTCATTATTAAAACTAGAACTAAAAAACATATATGACATGTCCTCTACATTGCTCGTATCCCAAGACGAAATATCCTGATTAAATGAAGACTTGTCGAACATGTAGGACATATCCGTGATTGTGCTCACATCCCAAGAATCAAAACTTTCAACTCCATTAAAGCTGGAGAATTCCCGGGTATCTCTATAATCATAAGTGAGATAGTTACAGTAATAAAACATTCGGCGTAAACTCGTAACATTCGATAGGTTTGGGGCATCTGTAGCCCCAACCGCAAGATTGGAACAACCTGCAAAGGCGGATTCCATTGAAGTCCAAGCAATATCTCCCCACTGTTTGATATTAAGAAGCTTATCTGCATCGCCGGATTCGTTAAAATAAATCCTGGGAAAGTCTCCGCTAATGGAAACTTCATAGGTTCCTGGAGCTGAATATGTATGAGTAATACCTGCAACCACATCAGTATCGACAGTGCCATCACCCCAATCTATTGCATAATCATAAAGTGATTCATTGGAAACAGGAATACTAATCTGGTTACTGGCTGAAGCTCCAGGATTGTCAGTCTTCCAAGTTGTAACAAACGGACAACCTTTGCCTTCATCCGTAATGGTCCAACCATAATCGGTAATAAGAAATGTCCGAGCCATTTCGCCGTTACAAAATGTGCTGCGTCCAGCATCTAATTGAACTCCACTCTGCAAACTTGGAAGGTTAGACCAACCAATAAGAGTATTATCGTAATTCCATTGGGAAAGTTTCGTAAAGGAAAACATATTGGACATACTTGTTACGTTGCCAATATCCCAATCACCTAAATTTTGATCAAACGCCTGTGCAAATTGGAACATACTGCCCAAATCCACTACGTTGGACATATCCCAAGCACTTAAGTCTTGATTAAACGACATAGCTTGATCAAAAAGTGAATTCATACTTTCTACATTGGAAACATCCCATTCTCCAATAGGTTGATTAAATGAAGTAGCTCCACTAAACGCATTGGCCATATTGGTAACATTGGAAACGTTCCAACTGCCGATAGGCTGATCAAAAGAACTTGCCCCGGAAAACATACCGTTCATAAATATCAAGTTCTCTAAATTCCATGATGAAACATCTTGGTTAAACGCAGATGCTGTTTGGAACATATACTGTGCATCGCGTAAATTTGATGTATCCCAACCTCCTATATCTTGGTTAAAAGATTCAGCTCCAGAAAACATAAACCCCATCCCCCCGACATTAGACGTATCCCAACCTCCTATATCTTCATTAAAAAGTATTGCATACTCGAACATACTATAAAAGGAAGTAATAGAACTTACGTCCCAATTTCTCATAGCTTCATTAGTAGATAGAGAGGAACAAAATCTAAACATGGAACTAAGATTATCAGTGTTTGAAAGGTCGGGGATGTCCGTGGCGTTGATCACCATGTTCTCACAACCAAAAAATGCATTTTGCATAGAACTCCATTGGATAGAACCCCATTGATCTATGCTCAACAATTTATTGTTATCGTCAAGTCCATTAACTAAAAATCCAGAACTACCTGAGACCATTTGTGCCTCAAAGTATATTCGTGGAAATGTGCCAGAAATGGAAACTTGATAAGTGCCGGGAACTCCATATGTGTGCGTGATATCACCTGATACGTTGGAATCGGAAGTGCCATCGCCCCAATCAACAGTATAGTTGTAGGTTTCTCCCGTAAAAGTGGGAATTGTAATTTGATTATCGGCTGATACTCCTGGATTGTCGGTCTTCCAAGTAGTGATAAATTCCGTTTGGGCAGATACCATAAAATGAACCAGGCCCAAAAGGATTGAGAAGTAGAATTTTTTCATGCGTTAGTTTAGCTGTGGAAACTTACATTTTTAAAAGCTAACGTGAAAAAACATTTCGATAAAACGTAATATTTTTCTTATGAAGTCAGTTTTTGTTCAAAACACGTTTTGTGCTTTTAGATTCATTAGATATCATAATATGTGCAATTCTTTCAACAATCATCCTATGGCAAAGGCACCATAGCTTCCATGATGGGTAAGGCTTACAGAAAGTATTTGTTCCCCATTCGTCAATGCGGGAACTCCCATTTCGTTCTTTACTAGCTGATAGGAATCAGCAACGCAACTGAGCAGCCTTTCCTTCAACTCATTGCTCTGCTGCTTTTGCCCCGTACTTTCAAATTTGATGATGTTAGAACCCAAGTTTTGTCGATTCAACCTTGCTTCTGACAGTATGTAATTGGCTGTCTCCGTTGTTTCAATATAACATTGGAAATCCTTGAATCCCACAACCCATGAATTATGGTTGGTTTCACATTCGAACGCCTTGGGATTATAAAAACGAACAGGATGTAGTTGCGTGTAAAGTTTGTAGGATGCCTCTTTTATACTCCATAATCGCCAGACCATTCGAAATGGGTTTGCTGTATTTTGGATATATGTTTGTTCCGATTCTGAAAAAAGTTTATCCAAGAACCGTGGTCGTTGCCAATTTGAAGCATACCTCGCTTCAGCAAGATCAACAATGTCGTTTCCGACCATTACTTGCCCATTTTGGTGGTGACTATGCCCATGGCCGACTTTACATCAAGCATTTGCTCCATATCCTCATTTTCCAAGCGGATATCAAATTCGTCCTCAATATCCAAAATAATGTCCACCAAATTCGCTGAGTTTATCTTGAGGTCATTTACAAAATCTGTGTCTTCGGAGAGGTTTTTGAAAGCTTCTTCATCTTGAACATAAGGTTCGATGATGGGTTTTAATTTGGCGATCAATTCTTCTTTCTTCATATTTTTTTGAAAGGTAAGTTACGGTTTAAATCGCTTAAATAAAACACAGGCATTCACATCCCCGAAACCAAAACTGGCCTTGGCGACCACATCAATTTGGTGATTCATGGATTTGGTCGGCACCTTCGCTGCAGCAATCATGGCCTTGATCTCGTCGTGGAGATCTTCACAATTGATGTTCGGCGCTATAAACTGTTCCTTAATTTGAACAATGCTGGCCACACATTCAATAGCGCCCGCCGCGGCCAAGCAATGCCCAATCAATGATTTGGTCGAATTGATAAAGGGAAAATCATCACCGTTTCTCCCCAATCCCTTGGTCCAATTTTCAATTTCCAGGGCATCCTTGGACGTGGCGGTCAGATGGCCGTTGATAGCATCTATTTCATTCGGATTTATTCCTGAATTTTTCAAGGCATTTTTTATACATCGTTGCACGGCCTCCGGATTTGGTGCGGTCAAGGTGCCGCCTTGGCGCTGCCCTCCAGAGTTGACTTCTCCGCCCAAAACCTCAGCATAAATCGTCGCACCACGTTCCATTGCAGATTCCAAGGATTCCAACACCAAAGCTCCCGCACCACTCCCTGGCACAAAACCGGATGCCGTGGCACTCATGGGCCTAGAGCCTTTTTCCGGTTCGTCGTTATGTTTGTAAGTCATCACCCGCATGGCGTCAAACCCGCCCCAAACGTAGGGCCCATAATCGCTGCAACTACCTACTAGCATTCTTTTCGCCTTTCCGCTCGCAATACGGTCGTATCCCATTAAAACAGCTTCCGTACCTGTTGTGCAGGCCGATGAATTTGTAGTCACCTGATTGCCCAGCCCAAGCATACCGCCCAAATAAGCGCTAACACCACTGCCCATGGTCTGCAAAACAACTGTGCTGCCCAAACGCCTTACGTTACCGTCATCCAGTTGATAAATGGCTTCCCGGAATTTATCGACGCCTGATGTGCCTGTCCCAAAAATAAGCCCTGAGTCGTAATCCAGCTCGCTCTCCGGATGCTTATCAAATCCAGCATCTTTCCATGCATCAATACCGGCAATGCAACCGTACAAAATGCCGGAACTATTAAATCCCCGCAACTGCAATTCTGTAAAATAGTGGGATTTCAATTCCTCCGTGATGTTTGGGACACCTCCTATTTGGCACGAAAAATTGAGTTCTTTTAATTGTGGATGGAACGAGATACCGGAAGTTCCATCTTTCAAAGCCTCCGTGAATTGTGGAATACCCACACCGTTTGGTGCAACTACTCCGATTCCTGTGATGACGACGCGATGCTTCATACTTTCAACATTCCCGAAATTATCCCTCTCGCCACAAGTTCCTCCTTTTCGTTCAGCATTTTTACCTTACATTTCAATTTATTGAATCGAAATACCTCCTTTTCGGAATGTACAATGACTTTTTGGCCCGGCAAGACGGGCAAATAAAAATCCATTTGATGGGAGGTCAAGGCAATCTGTGGTTTTTGGCTGTTCCTCAACTCATCCTTAACCAAATACATACCCAAACAAACCAAACCGATCTGCGCCATACATTCCGTCAGAATTACACCCGGGGTGATAGGGTTGCCCTTAAAATGACCTTCGTAAAAGAATTCATCCTCTTTAAAGGTATAGTGCCCTGTTATGTGGTGTTCAGAAATGGTCTCAATCCCGTCCACGAATAAAAATGGGGATTGATAGGGCAATAATGCTATGATTTCCTCTGCCTCCATGTTACACCAAGTGTTCGCCACCATCCACAGGAATCACCGTTCCCGTAATCCAAGCGGCTTCGTCCTTTGTTAGCAAATAAACAACGTTGGCCACATCCTCAGGAGTAGTCAAACGTTTATTGGGATTTCGTTTTAAGGTATATTGTATAATTTTTTCACTTCCGGGAATCATGCGCAAAGATGTCGTATCCGTTACCCCTGCCTGGATACAGTTGGCCCTGATTCCGTAGGGCGCAAACTCAAAGGCTATATTTCTGGTAATGGCCTCAAGGGTCACTTTCGCCGCAGAAACAGCTGCGTAGCTGCGCCATGCCTTGGAATTGCCTTCACTGGTAAAACTGACTATTCGAGCGTCGGATGCGAAAAGCTTTGCTTCAAATATTTCTTTGGTCCAATCGTACAAACTAATGCCCATTGCTTGAATGGTCAAGGTAAAATCATCATGCTTTAGCTCCGATTCCCCATCCGATACCATGGGTTTTAGGTTGCCCTTGGCAACACTGTGCACCATGGCGCGTATCTTGTGGTTATTCCCCAGAATTGATTTCAATTCTTGGATCAGCGCCTCCCTTTTCTGGGGATTGAAAGCATCTGTGTTGAATGCTTTACACTGAACGCCCTCTTGCTCCATCACTTTAAACTCTTCGAGAATTGCTTCTTCCTGCATTCGGGGACTGCGATATACCACACAAATGTTCATGCCGTGTTTGGCCAATTTTTTTGCCGTTGCCAGACCCAGTCCACTACTGCCGCCGAGTATTAAGGCCCAATAATTTTTATCTGTAAATTCTTTCATATCACCACTCCAATAATATTCGCTGAGCAGAAAACCCAGGTCCAAAACTGAGCATAATGCCCGTATCTCCTTTTGGTAATTTTCGGTCCATAAATCGTTCCAACACATAAAGTACCGTAGCACTGCTCATATTCCCGTACAATCTCAAAACCTCTTTGGTGTCATCTATATTTTTCCCCAAGGCACCGAAAAGATCCTCAACCGTTTGGACAATTTTCTTGCCCCCTGGATGAAACACCAAATGATCCACGTTGGCAATGGTTAGGCCATTACGCTCCAAAAAAGGATGAATGATATCCGGGAAGTGATCTGCAATGGTCTGCGGAACGGACTGGTCCAAGACCATTTGTAGACCGCTATTCCTCAATCTAAACCCCATCATATGCTCTGCATCATAGAAATGGTACATGGCTTCATCCTTGATTTCTGGACCAACCTCATCTTCGTAAGATGATAAAATGACACTGGCACAACCATCACCAAATATGGCTGCACTCACGATATTGACCATCGAATAATCATCGAGCTGAAACGTTGCCGTGGGCGATTCCACCGCAATAACGGCAGCCCGCTTGTTGGGGTTCGCCTTTAAAAAATTCTTAGCGTACAAAATCCCCGATACTCCTGCAGCACACCCCATCTCGGTTACCGGCAACCGCACAATGTCCTGTTTCAGCTTTAACCGGTTGATCAAATAGGCATCCAAGGAAGGAATCATAATGCCGGTGCAACTCACCGTGATAATGTAGTCCAAATCCGTTGGTTCAAGATTCCCCTTTTGCAAAGCTTTCAAAAGGCTCTTTTCCGCCAATTTTATGGATTCTTGGGTGTAAATGTCATTTTTTTCCTCAAATGAGGTCTTTAAAAACACTTCTTCTGGCGCCATGATGGAATAGCGCTTATCCACCGCGGCGTTCTCAAAAATCTTAAGGACTTTTCGCCTAAAGCGTTCCTCTTGCCCTTGGAGCCAAAGCTCTACGTAAGGTAAAATATCCTTGGTTTCCCTGCTATATTTTGGTAGTTGCTTTGCAACCGAGGTGATTTTTACTGCCATTTAAGGTTTAATTAGCCATTGGTAGCGGAAAGCCCATTTCCAACTAATTTTAGAGTTAAGGTTAAGTTGACTTGATATTTGTTCGATTTCCTTTCGCTTGAAGGCTCTTAAAATGGATGTCAATCCGTCCTGCACAATCATGTGGTTGGAAATGACAAGGCCCAATAATCTGAACAATCCATAAGCCGTGCTGCTGCGATGTAGGTCATTGATGACCACCCCCAGCTTGGCTTTTGTGGTCACCTCCTTTAATAGGGCATGGATTTCATCTTCATTCAAATGATGCAAAAACAAGGTTGAAAGCACAATATCGTACTCCATAGCTCGGAACTCTTCTGAAAAAACATCCACACTCCTAAATGATAGCTCTTCGTAGGCCACGGATAATTCATCGGCGTACTCGATAGCATCTTGGTTCGCATCAATGCCAATAAGTTCGAAGGAGTAGTTGTGCTTTCGTCCAAAATCTGCAATCAATCTCAAAATATCACCATGTCCACAACCCAAATCCACGATGGTCAATACCTTGTCCTTAGGTTGATTTTTCAAGAGTTGGCGAAGGCCATTCAAGGTTACATGGTTGCCACCCAGCCACTTGTTTATTTTTCCAAGCTTGTCCAAAGTATCGCGAAGCAATTCGCCCTTCATGGAAAAATCGTCCATTAATTCTGTGGCATCACTTCTGTATGTGGTGTTTAAAAAAAAGCTCATTAAACTTGTATGGGTTTACCATGGGTTATCCGTATGATCGACGGTATTAAAAAAGGCATTCCCCTTAAAACTAGCAGTAATTTTGGTGCCAACCAATCTTGTCGGAATAAATAGGCAATGCCATGTCCCACTTTTAACCTAAAACTGAATGTTCTTTTCCAAGCCGTAGCATATTTTCGCTCCAATTCTGCTCGCGTTTGTTTTTTGTTTTGAAGATAGTCAATAATAAGGTTCGATGCCAAATGTGCGCTTCGAATCGCCATGGCCATGCCATTTCCGCACAATGGGTGAATCATTCCGGCTGAATCCCCACACATGATCATATGATTTTCGATAGGCTTTTTGGTCGCAAAGGAAATTTGACTGATGGTCAATGGTTGTTCAAATTCGGGATTTGAATGCTGAAACACCTCCTTGAGCGCCCTGTTTTTAAATAAGACCTTATCTTGGAAGTCATCAATATCCTTGTACGTTTTGAATGCTGCGTAACTGGTGATATAGCATAGATTGATATGTTCCTTCTCCACCTTGGAAACACCACAATATCCCCCTTTAAAATTATGAAGTGCTACCTTATTTTTGGGAAAATCTCCTGATACATGAATTTTCACCCCTAAGTATGGTGATTTTTTGCTGATGAAGTTACGCTGGAACTTCAGGTCCAGATTAGATCGTTTTCCAAAGGCACCAATAGTGATTTTAGAGGTAAAACTTTGACCTTTTTTGGTTTGAACCTGAAACATATCATCCGTAAAAAGGACATCGACCACAGTATCCTCAACTACCGAAACACTATGCTTTAGTGCCAGTCGATACAGCCTAAAGTCCATTTCGTATCTACTAATGCCAAATCCACCCAACGGTAATTTGGCTTTCATGGTTTTGTTGTTGTGGGTGGTGAGCTCAAAATCAGAAATGCGTTGGGCCCCAAATTCGAAAGGGTCAAAACCAAGATAGTTGAGATAAGGCAATACTTCGTTTGAGACGTATTCCCCACAGACCTTATGCTTTGGATAACTGTTTTTTTCGATGATAAGAACTTGAAATTGATGTTTTGCCAAGTGAATGGCACTGGTTAAACCCGCCAAACCGCCTCCTACAATAATCACATCAAACCGTTGACTTGTCATTTAAAAACCTTGTTATTGCACCTTGTCGAAGAGAATTGTTTTACCTACAACAAACGAAAACATCCATTGTACCGTGTTCCGTAAATTTAAGGAATAAACCAGTGCTTTACAGTTTGAAGAAAGAATATAGTCCTTGGTCAGGGCTAAAAACAAAAAAACCTTCGACCAATTTTTCTATGTAATGGCATTATCCCACAATTTTGCTTATCGAAATACGTCATCATTGGGTTGGCAAGCAATACTTTTATAAAAAATTGGAGTTATTCCTCACCAATATGTTTTTTATAAAATGTCCACGCTTCCCTTGCCACATCTATGCCCAATTCCAATCCGGCAATATTCTCGGATTGAATGTGATACCCTCCTAAAACACGGGAAATACCGGCCATTTGGGCTGTTTCCGTGAATGTGGGGAACTTCAGCGTTATGGTGTCTCCTAAATTATCAGGCTCTGTCAATGCCCCGGCAACCAGTTGGGTCTCGTACCCGAATTTATCACTACCTGTCCAAAGCTTTAGTGCTTCGGCACATCCGCCGCTAATGGTACTGTGACCAGAAGTGTAGCTCGGAAATGGAGGACATAAAAATGTATCCGGAGAATAGGGCCTCCACTGTCCACCATCCATTTCAATCATACCTTTACCTACCCCGCCCCAACCTTTTATTGTTTTCCCGGAATAATATTCATGAACCAAAGCGAACGGCCTGGCAAAGTCATAATACATTTTACTGTCCCACGATGCAATAAATGCATCCATGGCAACAACTTGGTTATAAAATAACATTTTTACATCTTGATCCAAGGTGTGATTATCCCGTTTGGATACTTCTTGGGCAAAATTCAACCAGTGGCCAGCCTGCTGGACAGATTGTGGGCCGTCCCTCATGAACTCCACCAACGCTTTTTGATAATCCGAAAGGTTTGCCTGAAGCTCCACAACTTCTTGCACTTCTTTTTGCAATTGCTCTGAACCGATCTTTGGAGGCGGTCCTGGACGAAATTGATCCCCTGACTTGAGGGAAACCGGTGCTACCCTATCCCAAAAAGGAGTTAGGCAGGCAGGAGCAAACTTTCCCCCCTTGCCATCTGAAAAATATTTTGGCTGCCAGCGATTTGGGTCGACATTGGAATTCGCCGAATTTACCGGTTCGTACCCTGTATAATTGAAATACGGTTTTCCGTTGGAACCTTCTTCTTCTCCATATTGATTGGCACCGTCCCCTTTTCTAGCCTCTATGACTGCCTTTGCGGCCAAATTTCCGATTCCTTCGGGCGTATTGGGGTCCAACGATTCGTTATTTGGATCTAGCCCAAGCTCCACCATAAAATCGTTGAAAAGTTCTTTGTCCGAATAATAATATTCGTTTAAAGCCCTAAAAGCCGCGTAACTTATGGCTATTTGTTTATTTTCCAACGTATGTTCACTTTGTGGTCTCCTATCAACACCTTCCAAATAAACCGGTATCGCTTTCCCATCATAACGGCTCCATGCATCAAAAATAGCCACGAAGGTCAATCCCAAAAATCGTGAGGTTATTGTTGGTCTTGGATTGAATTTTTCAGTATCATTAGCCGTTGCCAACAAAGCTATCTCGCTCCATTTATGGGCAATATTGTTCTCTCCCAAAGGTTGCTTGGACACTGTTTGTTCCATTTCCTCTGTTCCTTTTTGGGCCTTATCTCCCTTACAACCAAAAAGAATCAGGGTGGAAAAAGCAATTCCAATATATTTCAGTTTAAGTTTCGTATTCATTTTATATCATTATTTTAATTTCCTAGATGCCAACTGGCACTCATACATATTAAGTAAAAGCCTTAATATTAAGTCAAATCTTTATTTTGAAAAACCTAAAAAGCTCCGCCTATACCGTTGCTTGAAGATTGTTTTTGATGTGTCATATTCCATTTTGTACCAGTCCAATCATTCATTTTTAATTAGGATTCCCCCTTTATTTGGAATCTCGATCGAAACTTGTTTGTTTTTTTTCAATTTTACGGTAGTCGCACTGCCCATAAGTTCTTTGTTGTCCCTGTAAATCGTCAATTTTTCGCCGCTGTCCAACATGGGTAATCTCACATCTATTTCCAGAGTTTCCTGCTGTGCATTTACTCCTGCGATATACCATTGATTTCCGTGCCTTCTTGCTAGAATTACATATTTACCGGGATATCCATCCAAAAAAACTGTCTCGTCCCACGTAGTGGGCACGGTTCTCATGAAATCCAAAGCCCACTCCGGGGCATCTGTCAAATTATTTGGGGTAATGGCAAAAAACTGCACGGGATTTTGATAAAGTATCGCTGTTGCCAATTGAAAAATATCGCTGGTCAATCTTTTTTGACCATCCTTGTTGCCCTTGTTAAAAAACTTGTTCAGTACGGTACCGCCAAACTCCATACTGGCCACGGTATTTCTGATAAATGGATGAAGGGTGGCGTAAAGCGCTTCTTTTTCACGCACATCTTGGGAGAAAACCAACATTTCCGAAGCCAAAACTGCTTCGCTTCCCACAAAGTTGGGAAACATTCGTTCCCATCCCCGGGGCAGGGTCGCTCCATGAAAAACTACCATTAAACCATAATCATTGGCATCTGAGAGTATATCTTCATACAATTGCATTGTGGTTTGTTTGTCACCTCCAAAAAAATCGACCTTAATTCCCTTTACCCTTACTTTGTTCAACCATTTCATTTCTTTTTTGCGGGCAACGGAAGTACTCATTTTGTTGATAGGGGTCTGAAAAGCATCGTTCCAACTTCCATTGGAATTGTACCACAAAAACACATCTACACCCTTACCTTTTGCATAATTGATGAGCTCCTCCATGCGTTCATACCCAATCCGGCTGTCCCACCAAGCATCTATCAGAATAAATTCATATCCCAGTTCGGCAGCGAGATCAACATATTTTATTTGATCGTCATAGTTCATGCTCACATCCTGCCAAATGATCCAGCTCCATGTACCTCGCCCGTACTCATATTGCTTGGACGGCTCATATAATGGGTGCACCACATCAAAAGCAATTGTGGTCTCCACTATCGGCTTTAAGGTCTTCCCCACTGTTATCGTTCTCCAAGGGGATAGACCTGGCAGCCCTATTTGGGCAGCACTGCTCCCATACCCGTTGTTTTGACGAGGATTCGGAAATTCCAAACTGTAGCCGCCGTTGTTGAAATTTCCTAAATGGGATGCTGGGTATTGACCATGTACTCCTGTCTCGGAAACCAAAACCCAAAACCCGCTTTCTGTACGGAAGAGTCCCGGGAAAACATAACCTTCAGGTGACTTATTTTCCACCATGGGCTTTTCCACCTCATAACCACTCTCATAACTGGGTGCAGTTCGGGCAAATCCGGTCATTGGGGTCATCATTGGGGATAAAAAACTCTTGGTATCCTCCGGAAATTTGAATCCCGTTGCCTCGGATTTGACCACAGTGCTGAGATGTTCGTTCTGGGGATACATCTTATATCTAAAAGCGATATCGTTGTTTCCAATACTAAAAATTAAATCAAATGCATTTAACCCATCCTTCAAAAATGAAAAAACCGCTTCATTGGCCTTATATTCAACCTTTTCCTTCTTTATTTTGTTCATGTAATAGGTCTCGCTCATCGGGGCGATGATCAAACTATCCTTAAGAACAAGGTTTTTGGTGAAATCTCCCAAGTTGGTATCCAATCCTAAGGGAGCATCGACCACCACGGGCTTGTCACCATAAATCACATTATAAAAAGGCATTCCGTTTCTGGTGCCAACCGTAACCTGAAGCATACTATCGGGACCTTTGGCAGTCAATGCCACATCCTTACTTTCCTGCCCTAAAACCTGTAACATTCGATGCGCATAGCGTTTTCCCAACTTTCTATATCCAGCGGCTGAAAAATGAAGTCGATCTTGAGTTCCTTCACAACCATCAGAAGGTACCACATATGCATTTGGGATAACCTGCGGCAATGTATTTATGATGCTGTTCATACTGGCACAGGCCCCATTTTCGTCCTCGCTCAAAAGTTCCCCGGCAAGCAGGGGTGTTTGGGCAGGATCTAAATCCAGATCTTTCAACAAGTTGTTGTAGACTTCCTTTACTTTTTGGGGCCATAAGGTATCTCCAGTGTTCGATTCCCCTTGATGCAATAAAATGCCTTTGATAACACCATCTTTTTGGGCCTTTTTAGCCAGTTCGACCAATCTGCCATATGGATTTCCCCCATATTCATTGATCCAATTCAACATCCAGTCCGGGGCGGTCTTTACATAACTTTTGTAATTATCCTTGTCGTAAAGTTCTATTTTACAACCTCCTACGGCTACATTGATTACCCCGATCTTCACTCCTTCTTTGGCATTTTCGGCCATGGTGCGCCCAAAATAATCAGCGGGCGATAGCCCTGCGTTGCAATTGGCCAAAGGTGGTTTGGCGGGATACCATTCGCCCATTTTACGATTCAGGTCAGGACAATCCATGGGACTCATCATCTCAAATCCGGCCACAGGAATTGTATCCATGGGTTCTGCCTTGGTCGCACCCTGCATATTGGATTGTCCAAAACAAAGATATATATGGAAATCATCATCTTGGGCGAAGGTATTTGCTCCTGTCAAGAAGAAAATGGACCATACCAAAAGACCTATTGTTTTTCTCATTTTTGCTTTTATTTCTTTCAGATACTCTTCAAAGATGATTTTTCCTTATTCAGGAACGATATCGTTAGCCGAGGTGGCATATAATCCCAAAAGACATCCTGTAAAACCTCCTGCCACATCAGTTGATAGAATATCTCCAGAGACCACTCCTCCCACTGTCTTAAATGTGGAACCGTCATTGGAATATGCAAATTCATACTTATCTCCATTGGCTTTTATTTGAAGTTCCAGTTCGCCATCGTAATCTATTTTTTCACTAGCCAATACTTCGGATATGATTTCTCCCCTCCTGTTAGGCCACTTGTTCTTTTCCAGAACCATATAATAGTCCTTACCTTTCTTGGTGATTCCGAAAACATAGTTTGAACCTTCGTTCTGAAGGGCGACCACACCGGCCAAATCGTTTTCCGATTTGGGTCTGTATTCCATCGTAGTGGTAAAAGAAAAAGTATTATGCTGTTGTCTGTAGAACAAAGTAGAGGTGGGCTTTACTTCCTTAATATTGGTTTCGAAAGGGGTAATTTCCACACCTTTTTTGGTCTGCTCCATAAAGGCTTCCCGCGGTCCCCGAAGTCCTATCCATCGGTAGTCCAGATTTTCTTCACTGAAATCTTCCGTATAGGTGAAATTTCCATTCGGCAGATAACCGTTCTTCCCAGTTCTGTTGGTCACACCTTCGGGCATTTCAAGTTTAGGTTCCAAGGGAACCAGACCATTTTCAAAAACAGGATATTCCCCGGACCAATCCACAGGTAAAATAAAGGTTTCACGACCCGTATTCACTCTATTTTCTTCATTGGGTCGTACAGCCAAAAACACTCCATAATATTCATCGTCCGGTCCTTGGACCAAGTCGGCATGACCTGCCCAATCCACTTTGTTCTTTCTGTCCTTAGGAAAATACCGCTGTGTCAATATTGGATTACTGGGTGCAGGAACATAGGGACCTTTTGGGCTATCGCTCTTAAATACAACCTCACTATGCCATCCCCCGGTACCGCCTTCAGCACACATAAGGTAGTAACTGCCATTCTTTTTATAAATGTGCGGTGCTTCAATCCAGATAGGCTTTTCGGAAATATCAACGCCTCCATCCACAATAATCTTGTCGGTCCCTTCAACAACTTGGTCTTTTTCTACATCGTACTCCCAAATTTTGATGACCCTATGTCCGCTGTACAGTTCCTTGCCCTTATCCGGGGCGTCGTTGTGAACAATGTACCCTTTGCCGTCTTCATCAAAAAATATGGACGGGTCAATGCCCCCAAAATTCAGTTTAATCGGATCGCTCCAGCCCTGTTTTGGGTCTTTGGTCTTCACCACAATATTGCCCAGTCCACCTGCAAAGGCGGTAACGATCATGTAAAAAGTATCGTTATTTGGGTTGTAAGTGATTCCCGGTGCATAAACGCCCTGACTTATTCCTGTATCGTGAACGTCCAATTGAGAGGTTCTATCAAGAACATGCCCCAACTGAGTCCAATTGACCAAATCGTTGGAATGGAAAATCGGAACCCCGGGAAACATGGCAAAGGAGGAACATACCAAATAGTAGTCATCTCCCTTTCTTGTAATGGCAGGGTCCGGGTAACATCCCTGTAAAATTGGAGTATAGAACTCGTTATCCTGTAAAGGGTTGTCCAAGTAAACTTGGTCGTTACCCTCATACACCACTTTGGTGAATACAGGGATGTTGTTTGCTTTCTTGGGTTTTGGGCCTGTAATTTCATCGTCCACCGAAAAGGAGTACAATCCCGCTACTGCGGCCAATAGCAAAATGGCCGTGATTCTTTTGAGGTTTTGTTTGATTTTTTCCATGTTGATTTAGTATTGCTGTTGTGAGTTTTTTTAAGTTTATGTCTTTGTCCTTATTCTGATGACGCTCAATGACATTGCAGGTGCTGAATATGTAAAATTCTTGTCCACACTGTACGCCTTAGTGACCGGAACAACATTGCCAGGATCTTCAATAGTGTTTTCAGCCTCAGGGTCTCCTGTAAGCACAGTCAATTTTGCATTGCCTCCCCTATTTTTAAATTTGGAAAGGTTTACCTCCATGTTTTTTGGCACTTTTCCCGCATTGACCATTTTTAGTATCACATCTCCTGTCTTGCTATCCATCACCGTAGAAGCCGCCAATGTGGTATCCTTCTTAGAAAATTTGACCACATTTTCATAGTAGTGATCACCGCTATTTTTCATGAAAAGCTTTTGTACATAAAAATTTGGGGTTGGGCACAACGTGGTATTATCAAAAAACACCATATCGGTTGACCATTGGGTATGTCCTTTTTTGGCCAGTAACGGCGCGTAGGAGGCCATTCTGACCACATCCCCATTTCTTTCAATGGCTGTTAAATGGACCGCTTCTGCTATGGCATTATAGAGTTTGTTGCCCCATGAGGCATATTCCCCCAAATACACTTGGGCTTTTTTTCGATCGTATGCATCATACCGTTCTTGGTTGCCCAAATACCAATCCGGCTCAATATAATAGTGTTCATCCACCATGGGAAGCCTTAATTTGTTGCTTAGTTCCCATCCCTTGTCAAAATCCTCCCCTTCCAAAAATGGGCCAACGGTCCCAATGACCGTGATTTCTGGATGTTTTTCTTTTACCGCTTCGTAGAGCATGGTAAACCGTTCCTTAAATTCTGGGGTCATTTTGTCTTCATTTCCAATGCCCACATATTCCAGGTTGAAGGGTTCCGGGTGACCTGCGGCCGCTCTTTTACTGCCCCATTTTGATGTAGCGGGCCCATTGGCCCATTCAATCAAATCCAATACTTCCTGAATATATTCATCCATCTCGTCCATGGGAAGTGCCCGTTGCCCTTTTCCTCCAATTCTCCACGTACCTCCCGAATTCTGGCAACTCACCCCAGCGGGTACCACGGGTACAGGTTTTGCCCCGATATCCTCACAGAACTGGAAATATTCAAAATATCCCAAACCTGCCGTTTGGTGATACCCCCAGATATTGCGCTGTTCCACGCGCTGTTCAATGGGCCCAATGGTATTTTTCCACCGGTACATATTGTGCAAACCGTCTCCGTGCACCAGACACCCGCCCGGAAAACGAACGAACTTGGGCTCCATATCCGCTAAAAGCTGGGCCATATCCGCCCTTAATCCGTTGGGACGGTTCTTAAAGGTTTTCTCAGGGAAAAGTGAAACCACATCCATGGCAAATTTGCCTTTGGTCGTGGCCAAGATGACCAGGTGGGTGGTGTCCCTGCTTTGTGAAGGCACCAAAGTTGTAGTGTATTTTTCCCAATTTTTGGCTGTGCTCTGTATTTTGTTTTCCGCCAAAACAGTACCATCTGTGCCTTGCAAACCAATGTCCAAGGTTATAGGGCTTTCACTCAATTGTTTTAGAAACACAGAGAAATTATAGGTATCGCCTTCCTTGACCACCATTCCATCGAAGCCCAAATTTTTGACCCCTACACCAGACTTTCCTTCGTGTTCTTCATAATTGCCGATAAATTCAGCATCAACGACAACATAATGTGGGTTGTTTTTATGAACGGGGTTTGAGGTCTCCACACTGATTTTTCCATAGGAATATCCGGGTTCCATGTATTCCCAAAACGAAAACGGATTCCATCCCTGTTGTTCGGTGGGATCATATTCAAAGGATCTATTTTGAACCATTTCGGCATATATGCCACCATCTGCGGCATAGTTGATGTCCTCAAAAAAGAGACCCAATAATTCATCACTGATCTCTTTGCCCCCTTTTGGTACTTGGGCATGTACAAAACAACCTGTTGAAATGAGGACAAATGCCAGTATAACAAAGGTTCGGTAATCTAGAATCTTTACATTCATTTTCATGCTATTTCTACTTAATTGGGTCTTACCAAACGTACGTCGTACACTGCGCTGACCGTACTGTTGGGGTGTGCTATAAATTTCACACGGACAAATTCTTTTCCTTCTAAAAGTGACTCAGGCACGGGGTACATCTCTTGCTTGAATTGACTGATGTTGTATTTTTTGGTATTGTCCACCGTTGCCAACTTTTCATCATCAACATAGATGTCGAACTTGCGTTGGCCCCATTCAAATCCCCAGTAGCGTACCAACAGATTCAGATTGGATTCTGAACCTGTGGCCATTTTATAACTGAAGTATCCTTCGTCCCTTGCCTCGCGCCAAAAATCATCATGCGAATTACCTGAATTGGATTTGGCCTCTTCCATATAGTGATCGGATTCTGGCTGTTGCTCTCCTGTGGCCACATGGTCGACCGTCCTTCTCTCCAATTCAATTTTCTTCTTCTCCATATTGGACAATGAATCTAAATATCCCTTGTATCCAGATTCAGATAGCGTCAGCCAATACATCATATATCGGGCATCATGAATTTGATAAAAAGGCTCCAATTCAAGTTCTTGGAGATTGACCATTTTTACATCCAGCTTATGGTGAAGGGGCTTTCCTTGTACAGGAATTAGTTTGTCCGCAATGGTTCTTAAATCATCTTCAATAAGAATGGGAGCTTGATCCAATGGCAAGCGTTCTCCTCCGGCATATTGTCCAAAACGGCTATCATCTGCAATAAGACCCTTTAGGTCTTCGGTTCCTGTTTTGGCACCCAATAAAATGGGGCCATGAAAAAATGCCACGTATTGGGGAATATTGGGCAAACGTTCGATATGGTTTTTCATGGGAAGCGAAATTTCGACCTCATCACCCTTTTTCCATGTTCTTGCTATCGGAATATAGGAAGATGGTATGGCGGCATGCTCGTACTCCTCCCCATTAATTCTTATTTTGAAAGCTTCTTTGGCGACCCAACCGGGGTAACGAATCAACAGTTCGAAGTTTGCATCCCCTTCGGTAAAAGTCAATCTCGTCGTCTCACCGTTTGGAAAATCCGTTTCCTGTTTTAGCTTGATTCCTTTTTCCTTCCAATCCAATTCAGACGAGATAAACAAATTGACATATAGTGCATCTTGATTGTGGGAATAAATAAACTGGTTGTATTTGCCGTGGTTTTCCATTCCTGTGCCCACACAGCACCACATCGCTTCGTTGGGCGCCGAATATACTCGGTAATGTCTTGGTCGAGCCGAGGTAAAATACACGTAACCTCCATGCTCTGGATGTTGTGTTGATAAAATATGATTATACAGCGTTTTCTCGTAATAATCCGCGTATTTCGCGTTGGGAAACTTACGGAACAATCCTTCGGTCAACTTGAGCATGTTGTAGGAGTTGCAGGATTCAGGCCCATCATCCTCGGTCACATAATCTATACTGGATGCCACGCTCGGAAAGTGCTCCTTTCTGCTGTTTCCCCCAAAGGCCAAACTCCTATTGTTCACCACTGTCTCCCAAAAATAGGTGCTGGCGGCTTCGAACTTATCGGCATCGTCCAATTCCGCGATTCGGTCAAAACCAATGAATTTGGGAATTTGGGTGTTTGCATGCTTATTGTCGAGGTTGTCTATTCCTTGTGAGAGCGGGTCCAAAACCTGTTTGTGGGAAAATCGTTTGGCAGCTTTCAAATATTTCTCATCTCCCGAAATTTGATAGGCATCGGCATAACTCTCATTAATGCCCCCATGCTCCATGTCCAGCATGCGTTGCATCTGTTCCTCATTGAGTCCATCGGTCAGTTCTATCCCCCAATCACAAAATTTCAGGAAAATTTCCTTGGCCATAACATTGTCCCCGTATATGTAGGCATCTCTAAGGCCTGCATACATTTTATGTAGGTTATACCAGGGTGCCCATGAGGAAAAATACACTTTGAAATCTCCCTTTTTAAAGGATGACCAAAGTTTTGCACTGTTCGGAAATCCTCCCGCATAGCCTTTTCCCCATTCTTGATTGTTCTTGGTATTCGCATCTTGACATTTTTTCAATTCGGCGACTATATGATCCATGCGTCGTTTACACTCCATATTTCCTGTGGATGCATAGTTCATGGCCATAGCGGACAGGTAATGTCCACCAACGTGACCATCCAATCCTTCCCAGTTGGGATAAGCAGGGGCTTTGGGTTCCAATCCGGCCTCTTTACGATAGGGGGCCAACAATCTGTCCGGGTCATATTTAAGGAGTACTTCAATGTTCAAATCTCGGGCATCTTTGAACGGACCATCCAGCAGTTCAACATCGCCAAGTGAAAACTCATTTGGATACAGTTTTTCCTGGGCCTGTCCAAATTGTAGACAAACAACTGTGCAAACTAGCAATACGGGTATTTTGGCTTTCATTGTCTTACTCATTTATGTGGTTTTGCATTGTTCGCCGAACTTTTTATTCCATCTCATTTACCCACTCTTTCCCTTCGGGACTTCTACGCCATTCAAAATAATTGTCAAGCACCTTTAATGATGCCTCACTCGGAACTGGACCCAAATGGGGGCTTTGTTCAAAATACATCACTTTGGGATTTTCCTCAGAAAAGGCAGGCCACTCAGGTACATTCTCTCCGTTCGGGTCTCCATATTTGGCAAAATTTGTCCAATAGGTGCCCATAGCTTCGGATATAGCACTGTCAGATGTGGACAAATCTGGATTGTTTTGATCTAGGTTTTGAAAGACATAAGGGACTTCTTGTGCATGTGGGGAGCCGTATCCATATTTGGGTGAATCTTCCGGATATTCAGGATGTTGATCAAAATAATACAGGTACACCTTTGAGTCCCCTGTCCTGGATTGAAGGCGTGCCCAACTCCAGGTATGCCATCCAAAAGCGGCATCGCGGGCCAAATCACGGGCTGTTTTAGGAATGGTATTTTCACCGACAGGATAGGCTTCCAATAAATCCTTTGCATACTTTCCATAGCGCTTCTCTACGTTTGAAACAAAACTTTGAACGTCCTTTTCCCGAGTAAAACTTGCTCCTTCGTCGGAGTTGTAGCCTATAAGAACGGGTACATCGTTGTAATCCCCTTTTTCATATAGTTTGAACTGATCATCTGGGATGACATATCCATCGATGATGGGCCAAGCACCGCCCATGCCCATACCGAGAGGGAGTTTGTCCGCAGGTAATTTTCTAAGTTCCTGCAAAGATGATGCTCCGGCATTTTCAGCATAGGCAACCCCTTCTTTTTCGGCCATGGAGAGTGTTTTCATATTCTCCCCAGGAAACGTAACCGGTCGAGAAGGCCCAAAGGAACCGCCACTTTGGGAAATCGCCCCTTGAAAAAGACCATTGGCCAATGGGGAAGCACAGAGCATGCTTACCGAAATACCTCCTGCTGATTCTCCGAAAATGGTAATCTTATCTGGGTCACCACCAAAGGCAGCAATATTTTCTTTGACCCATTTTAGGCCTGCGATCTGGTCTTGTATTCCATAGTTTCCCGATACCTTGTCGGGACTCTCCTTACTGAGCTCTGGATGTGCCAAAAAGCCCAGCTGCCCTACACGGTAGGCAATACTGACCAACACAACTCCTTTTTTGGCCAAGGCCGCACCATCGTAAACAGGTTCTGATGTGGCTCCAAAACTGAAGCCACCCCCATAGATCCAGACCAGAACCGGGATTTTTTCCCCTGAGGAAGTAGCTGGTGTCCATATGTTAAGGTAAAGACAGTCTTCGCTATTGCCCTTCTGATCATTCCCTTGAACGGGAGCGGGAGCAAATTTTGTAGTTTCTTTTACACCGTCCCAAGATGTTGGGGGCTGTGGTGCCTTCCATCTCAAATCGCCTACGGGAGGTGCTGCAAAAGGAACACCTTTAAAAACCGTAAGTCCATCTTCAACGGTCCCCTGTACCTTTCCGTATTTGGTATTGACCACTCCCGGAGTGTCGTCTTCCTTTTTCTCACTACAGGCAAAAACTATCGATGCCATTATTACCGTGATTATAATTTGCTTCATTTTCATGCTATTTTATTTAATGGTCTTCTTCATATGGCCCAATTAAATTTGTATCCTAGTCCAAACTTACCGTCAGTTCATCTTTTATTCTGAAGAAATCAAAATCTACATACCCTCCTGGATTTTTGGTCGCATAATTGAAAAGCCCAAAACGATAACCCATAAAATGCGGCAGGGTATAGGACATTTGCAATTCCGATCCTATTTTCTTCCACTCCTTATTGTCCAGACTATAATAGAACGAAGCCACGTCCTTCAGGTCCGTAAAATCACAAGCGGCCTTTAAGTAGACTGTTTTTTGATCTATCGGTAATTCCTCCATGATTTTTTCACCTTCGTTGTTCCCTAAAACCATTACGATTTTCTTGTTCCCTTTTACATTGGCAACACCTGCCCAGCCATAGTTTTTTTGTAAAAGAGCCAAACCAGCTTTGTCTCCCTCATTCATATTGGAAATGTCCATAGCAATAGTCCCTTCGCATACAGGACCAATGGTACGCTGCGTAAGGGTGTTCCTGGTTTCAACCAATGAGTTGTCCGTACGCCCTGTAATCAACCTAAGAAACCCTTTTCGGTGGGAAAGTGACCATAGACTGTCTACCGGATTGTGGTTCCACTGCCAGACCAGTGGCAGCTCCCTATCTGTCTTTTTTCTTTTGAACTCATCGGAGTTTACAATTCCAGGGATCCAACCTTTACCAGATGGAAGGTCCAACGTATCGGGCACTTTTCCATCAACTCCTAAAACGGGCCAGCCATCTTCCCAGGCAACGGGCAGTAGGTAGGGGATTCTTCCAACAGATCCATAATCCCTGAACAAATAGGAGAACCATCTTCCGTCAGGTGTATCAATGAGTCCTCCCTGGGCGATGCCCCTATCTTGCAATGCTACTTTACCTTCGTAGGGTCCTGTGATCTTATCGGAACGGTAAATAAGTACGGTTCGCATCCCACCTTGGGGCCATGTGATGTTGAAAAGGTAATATTTGCCGTTGACCTTAAAAAGTTGTGATCCTTCTGCTCCCAACATGATATTCTCTCCTGCCGGGGCGCTGGCATTTTCCAACAATACCTTTTTGGTTTCTTCCTTGATACCCGAAAAATCAGCTTTGAGTTCGGCCATCATTAATTTACCATTGCCCCAAATCATATAAATTTTTCCATCGTCATCAAAAAAAACGGTCAGGTCATGGTAAGATGGCTCAAAGGTCTGTACCTTCCACGTTCCATTTTCAATATCGTTTGTGGAATAGACATATGTTTTTCCAGTGGTCGCGGCAAATGTAAATACATAGAATGTTCCGTTGTGATAACGAATACAACTGGCCCATGACCCCCTGCCATAGGCATTTTTGCCATTTTCCAAATTAAGGGCATCCACTTCGCCCAATCGGTCATAGGCATAATTGACAATCTTCCAATTGACCAGGTCCGTTGATTTCATGATGGGCACTCCCGGGCTCATATGCATTGTGGTGCTGCTCATGTAGTAATTGTCGCCCACTCGGACCATAGAGGCATCGGGTACATCGGCAAAAATAATGGGGTTGGTGGCCTTCTTCATTTGGGACTGTCCCGAAAAACCAAAAAACAGCAAAATCGTTATTTGAACAAAAAGATGTGCTTTTCTCATGGTCAATTTTTTATTTTAAAGGTATAGGCCCTTCCTTTTTTCGTCATGATATCATAAAGAAAAGTTTTGGGCAATGTAAGTTCTTCAATATCAGAATTCTTTGAAATGATTGGAGTCATCGTTTCTGCCGTAAAAAAGAAGTTGTTAGGGTTTTTCCCTTTTGCTTTTACCAATTTACCGGTTCCCGTAAGCTCAATCTCGTTGGGAACCCTTATGCGTAGGTTACCTCCTAAATTGGATTTTATGGTAGCCACCAAAAGATCCCCATCTTTCCATTCCATGGCAACTATTTCAAAACCGCCCCGTGCTTTTAAACCGCCAACATAGCCCGAATCAAGAGCATCGGGAACAGCCGGGAGCAAATGAAGTGCTCCATCCGAACTTTGCAACAACATTTCGGCGATACCGGAGGTACAGCCAAAATTCCCATCAATTTGAAATGGCGGGTGCGCATCGAATAGATTGTTATAGGTGCCGCCCCCTCCTTGGTTTACACCTACAGGGGTCAACTGGTCCTTTATCAATTTGTACGCGTGGTTCCCATCCTGCATTTTAGCCCACCAATTTACCTTCCAGCCCATGCTCCAACCTGTAGAGACATCGCCGCGTTGTAACAACGTATTTTTGGCAGCTGCAAAAAGCTTTGGTGTTCGGTAAGGTGAAATTTGATTGGATGGAAAAAGGCCATATAAATGGGATATGTGACGATGGTGGTCCTCTGGTGAATCAACATCATCCAACCATTCCTGCAATTGATTATGTTTCCCAATTTGCATGGGAGGCAGTTTACTTCTAAGCGTTTTGAGTGAATCTATAAAATCGTTATTGTTCCCCAAAACTTTGGATGCTTGGATATACGTAGTAAAGACATCAAAGACCAATTGGTTGTCCATAGTGGAACCTGCTGTAATGGAGGAACCTTGATGCTCTTTCGGGGCATTTTCCGGGGAATTCCCCGGGGCAATTACCAAATAGGGATATTTGGGGTGCTTTACCAAAAAGTCCGCATAAAACTGGGCGGCTCCTTTTAAAACGGGCATAATGGACTTTAAAAAATCAACATCACCGGTGTATAGGTAATGTTCCCACAGGTGCTGGCTCGTCCAAGCGCCACCTCCGTTCCATATGCCCCAAAATGCTCCATCTACAGGTCCGGTCATCCGCCAAATATCAGTATTGTGATGCGCCATCCACCCCTTGGCGCCATACATGACCTCCGCGGTTTCCCTGCCCGTCTGGGACAGTTCTTGTACCATTTGCAAAAAAGGTTCATGAAGCTCTGAAAGATTGGTTCGTTCCGCCGGCCAATAGTTCATCTCTGCGTTGATGTTGATAGTGTACTTACTGTCCCACGCCGGCTTCATGCTCCCATTCCATATCCCCTGTAAATTTGCCGGCTGACCTCCCGGTTGGGAAGAGGATATCAATAAATATCTTCCAAATTGAAAATATAAAGCGACAAAAGAGGGATCTTGGGTATTTCGGAAATTCGCCAATCGCTCGTCGGTCGGCAATTTGGATGCTTGGGTACTACCGAAGTCCAAAACAACTCTATTAAAAAGTTCTTGGTATTTTTTAATGTGATCGGACTTCAACTTCTTATATGATTTATCAAATCCAGTATTTAAAAACGAAGCGGCTCGTTGCCCTTCATCACCTGCCAAATCTTTATAGGAATTAAAATTGGAGGCTATGGACACCATGATAATGGCTGCATCTGCATTTTCTACCTTAATAGAGTTGGAAGTTCTTTTTAGTTTTCCCTTCTCTGTCTTTATGCGGGCCAAGGCATTGAACTCTACTTTTCCTTCAACGCCTTCATGGTCACTGGTTTTCCCCCAGAGTGAAATCCGGTCGTTATCCTGTGCTTCAATTTTGGCACTAGTATGAGGGGAAGTTAGATTCGAGGTAAAGGAAACTTGTCCGGGATGGTCCGAAGTTATTTTAATGACCAATAACCTATCGGCTAAAGAAACGAACGCTTCCCTTGTAAATGTTACACCATTGACCTTATAAGATGTTTTGCTGATTGCATTGCCAATGTTGAGCTCACGATAATAGTCTTTATATTCCGTGTGTTCAGGAAAGGATAATTCCAAGTTCCCGACGGGCTGAAACATTTGTCCATGGGATTTTTTTGTGATTATTTTTTCATTGGCAAGTTGTTCTGCGGCTTTATATTCCCCATTGAATATAAGTTTTCGAACTTTTGGAAGGGCTTCCAAGGCATTGGGATTATCGTTTCGGTTGGGACTTCCGCTCCAAACCGTGTGCTCATTAAGTTGAAAGATGTCCTTGTCCACGTTGCCGAAGACCATCGCGCCGATACGACCGTTTCCTATGGGCAATGCATTCTCCCAAGTATTTCCGGAAGGTTCATCATACCAAATTTTTAAATCGCCAACTTGTTGCCCATGAATAAGGTAAGGTAAGAGGAAGCCAATGAAATATAGCATTCTTTTCATATTCTTCAAATTTTCTATAGGCAAACTTATTGGTGTTGAAACGGTGCTTTTACAGTCGGCCAAACTCATAATTTAGCTGAATGACCGTTAATGTGACCTTGTTGATTTTAAAAAAAACACTGCCTAAATCTTCTTTAAAAGACTTAAGCAGTGCTTGGTAAAACTAACTAACTCAAATAACTATCTATTATTCTTAGTAACCAGGGTTTTGATATGCACTTTTCTCAGCCTCCGTGGCTTCCATTGCGTCCAATTGCCCCTGTGGTATTGGACGTAAATAATGATAATCCTCTATAGTTCGGTTAAAAGTTTCAGGCGTATGATCTCCATAATTGGGCCCTGCAATTCGATAGCTACCTGCAATTTCTTCCCATTTTTGGGTACGAACCAAATCATACCATCTATACCCTTCTCCAAAATATTCTCTGGAACGTTCTGCCAATATATAATCAATATCGATTACAGCAGGTGTTTCAGCGGTCAGCGCCGCACTGTTATCCTCGATTCTTTCCATTTGTTCCCCATTATCAAAACGCCACCTACCAGCTCTGGCGCGAATCACATTGATCAAATCCCTTGCGGTTTTACCGCCTTGTGGAACTGCACCTTGAACGGCAGCTTCGGCAGCAATGAAGTAAAACTCCGAGAATTTGGCTATCGGGAAAGGACGTGTCAATCCAGCGTTTGGAGCACCAAGCCCTCCGCTGTTATCTGTTCTATAAGTTCCGAGTTTCCATAGTCCGGGATATACGATCCTGCTGATGGCTCCAGGTTCGATAACAAAATCGGCGCGCCCTGGCAATACTCCGGCACCTACGTTACTTTCACCTTGTCCATCAGGATATACAACATTTGGGTTGTTCTCATCAAGGAAAGTCAAAATTGCATCCCCTGGTTCCACTGGCAATCCGTTGGCATTTGGATAACTCTCCGTTGCATCGCCACCTTTGTCCCAGTTACCCCGGTATGAGGTAACGAAAGTACCATCATATCGTGAATCCAAGTCTTTTTCTTCGAAAGTTTCCTCGAAAACATCTACTGGTGGTGCCATCCTTGTCCATGGACGACCGTAGCTCTGTGCGGCTTCACGCTGAACGGTACTTGCACCGGAACTTCTTATAACGGTATAGTTCCATGTGGCCATCCAAACGGATGCATTGTCCTGTGCACCGGAAATACCCCAGTTCAAGTCAGCCCCATTATATATGGCGCTTTCTTGGGTGTGATCGGCATACAACATCATTTCGTTGTGACGATCGTTAGGTGCCCAATGTACATCGTAGAAATAATCCAACAACCCATATGGCCCGGGGTTATCGATCGCCGTAGCTGCAATGTTATATGCTTGTTGATAATACCAAGCTGCGTCACGTCCATCCGGGTCGGTTCTTGGAGCCTCCGGATAGGTAGGTATGTTGTTTGGGTTTTCCAACCACCATGCATACGTCAAGTACGCTTTGGACAAATATAAACGAGCTACATTTTTAGTAACTGTACCTGTTAAACGTGGGAATTCCGGCAAATTTTCGATCGCAGTCAGCAAATCCGGAAAGATTGCCTTGGTGTAGACTTCGGGAACTGTATTACGCACAGAACCTCTGTTCGTGGAAGTGTTGAACTTTAATTCTCCGGCCCCCAAATCCAAGGGCACACCACCATAGGTTTGCACCAATAGGAAGTAATCGAACGCTCGGAAAAACCTTGCTTCCGAGACGAGTGATTCATCAATTCCAACAGATTCGGCATTTTCAATTATACCACTTGCTGTATTGATGGCCTCGAAACAGCTGAACCAAGGTCCTGCTGGAGGTGCGCTTGTGGATATAATGGATCCCACTCCGGACAAATCCATGTCCCTAAAGTTCCCATCTGCACTTTGTGCCCATGTATATTCGTCTGTACCAGTTTCGGTTGAGTTATAATAGTTCCATGCACCATAGAGAAATCTAAGATGTACGTACAAGGAGGTAACTCCACCTTCCACCCCTGTCTCAGTCTGGAAGAAATCAGGAGTAAAGACACTCCTTGGCTCTTCTTCAAGGATGTCCTCTGTACAAGAACCTATAAATAATGTTACAGCCAACATAGCCGTAAACATCATTTTTATTTTAAGTTTTTTCATAATCCCTTTTTTTTAAAATGTTAAGTTTAATCCAAGCATGAAATTACGTGTGGTAGGTACGTTTGCCCCTATTGTAGCGATACCTCTAGAAATAAATCCGTTGGTACCGGTGGCTGAGTTTTGCGCATTTCCATTAGCATCCACTCCCGAGTTTGTTTCAGGATCCATACCGGATTCCCTATGGAATGGTGAAAACAGTACGAATGGGTTTTGAACGGTTGCATATAACCTAAGATTTGACATTCCCAAATCACTTATTAGGTCTTGGTCAAAATTATATCCCAAAGTCATCGCCCTTATTTTTAGATAAGAACCGTCAAAATATCCCATGGTGGTTCCATACTTTGGACCGTCACCAGCCTGAATTCCTCCTGGAGCAGGATATTTGGCATCCGTGTTTTGCGGTGTCCAGTAATCTACATTTATATTGTTTCTTCTACCAGTCAATAAGTTAAGGTAACCATTGGAAGAGTATAGCGTACTCACAGCTATACCTCCACTTTTAAATACACCCACAACATTTAAATCGAAATTTTTATACGCTAATCGTGTATTAAAACCACCCTGAAAATCGGGGGTTGGATCAAGCACTTGTCTATCATCTGCATTGATTTGCCTTACAGGAGAGCCATCTGGATTGTATTCCCCTGTATATTCCACCTTGATCATACCTACGTTTCCTCCTGGCTCCAGTGTCTGAAGGTATTCGTAGTCTGCGTCTGTCTCATTCCACAATCCAACTTTCTTATAATCAAAAATTACATTGATCGGAGAACCAACAAACCATAATTGGCCAACATTTTGTTCTTCCCCACTTGCCAAGGAAGTAATCTCGTTTCTGTTGGTATAGACGTTGACTCCAAAATCCCAACTTAGCCCATCAGGATTGTCCAAAATAGTGGCATTCAATGCAACTTCCACACCTTTGTTGGTAGTAGATCCAATATTTCCTACAAAGGAACCAACACCAGAGGATGAGGGCAATCCTACTCGATACAAGATATCATTGGTATCGGTGGTATAATATTCCACGGTACCTGACAATCTATTGTTGAAGAGGCCAAAGTCCAAACCATAGTTATAGGTTTCAGAGAACTCCCAACCCAATGTATTGTTAGGAAGTTCTTGTACGAAGTAACCTGTTGCAAAGGTTTCTCCGAAGTTATAGTTTCTAACGCCCAAGTTTCCTAAAGTAGCATAATTGTTTACGGCTTGGTTGGATGTTTCCCCGTAGCCTGCTCGAAATTTAAGAAGGTTCACCCACTCGACGTTGTCCATAAACGGTTCGTTACCAAGATTCCAACCTACCGAAACCGCAGGATAGGTAACCCATTTTTTTCCAGGCGCCAATCTTGATGATCCATCCGCCCTTATGGTGGCGGTGATTAGGTAACGGCTATCATATTGGTACATGGCCCTACCCATGTAGGACAACAGACTGTTTTCTTGATACTGGCCTCCATAGCCTGTAAGATCTTCGACAAGAGCAGGTCCCAAATCATAAAATAAGAATTGCTCGTTTGGAAGGTTCTGCGCACTTAAATTGGTGTCATCATATTTTGTGTTTTGGGAAGAGAACAACCCAACCACATTAACTTGATGCTTATTGGCAAACGTTCTATCATATGTCAATAAATTCTCAATAACATAATCGGTGGTAAGACTACTACTTACACCTGCACCGTTTGGTGCCAATGGATTTACGTTGGCAACACCCTCACCGGTAAAATTACCGTCCCGGCTCATTCTTAGGTTAAGACCTACGTTCAAACGGTATTTTAAACCTTCCACTCCTGGAATTGCAACTTCTCCGTAAATATTGTTATAGGTACCAAAATCTTTTTGAAGGTTTACACGTCCTTTACCGATATCGCCAAGCGTACTCCTTGTGGTCACCCAAAAGTCATCCAAAGGCATGCTTGCTACTCTTTTTAAACTACCATCTTCATTATATGGATCTAAAATAGGCGTAGCACTGAGGCTTCCGTAAAGACCTTGGCCCGCTGCATTGGTCAAGCTATAGTTCATTACAGAATTTAATCCAAACCTAAAAGCCCCTATTTGCTGGTCAACCTGTGCACGCAATGAATATCTTTGGAAGGATTCCACCGGCAACACAGATGTTTCTTTAAAGTATCCGATACCAATACTGTAGCTTCCCGTCTCACTTCCACCGGTCACCCCAATGTCATGAGAAGTTTGAAGTCCTGAACCATATATCAAATCTTGCCAATCCGTGTTTACCGAAGGGTCTTCGTCAACTCCGGTAGCGTAAAGAGGGTCTCCATTGTTGAATAGTCCCGTGGCTTCTCTCAAAGCATTGAACTGCTGCGAATTCATCATCGGGAATTTGGCAAAGACCTCTTTGGTAGCGTAATATGTATTATACGTGAATTGTGCTTTTTGCCCCTTTTTACCAGTTTTGGTGGTAATCAAAATAACACCGTTCGCACCTCTCGAACCATAAATTGCGGTAGCAGAGGCATCCTTCAATATTTCCAAGCTTTCTATATCATTTAAATTGATGTCGTTAAGGCCTCCCGAGAAAGGTATACCGTTCAAAACTATCAACGGACTATTGCTACCTGTAAGTGAGCGCACGCCACGAATTCTAATTTCGGTATTGTTGGCTCCAGGCCTTGTACTGGTGGTTGATATGTTTACACCTGGGGCGCGTCCCTGCAAAGCTTCTTGAAAGTTTGCTGCCTGAACTTCGGCAAGCTCATCCCCTTTAATGGAAACTACGGAACCTGTTACCGATTCTTTGTTCTGAGTACCATAGCCAATAATTACAACTTCGCTCAAAGACTGCAAATCTTCCTCCATTGTAACATTGATTTGTGATCTTCCATTTACGGGCACTTCCTGAGCTTTAAAACCCACATAGCTAAATAACAAAACCCCATTGGATGGAACATTGATCGTATAATTTCCATCGAAATCGGTTGCAGTACCATTGGTAGTTCCTTTAAGGATAACATTTACCCCTGGAATCGGACCACCTTCATCAGACACCGTACCCGAAACAGTAGTCTGGGCGTTCATCCCAGAGCAGAACAGCACTGTAAGAAGAATGAATCCAAGCCACTTTAAGTTTCTTCCTTGAGTTAATAAAAAGTTTGTCATAAAATTTAGTTTAAGATTGAATTATCATATCAGATGTTTATTAAAGTTCTTGGAACATCCCAAGCTTGAAAAAAATATCTCTAATCTCCTGTTGAACAAACCTTTTTAAAATCATAATGGTAGCTTAATAGTGACTATTAATACTGGTCTCAAAAGGTCAACTAAATATGGTATCGACATATGCTATATTACCATAATTATGTTCTATATTAACAAATGTAAAAAATACATTTATATTAAACAACCGATTGTGCATTTTTTTAAAAAAAACTTAATAATACTTAAAAAGCGTTAAAGCCAAGAGGTTAGTCCCAGATTTTCAATAGTATAGGATACCATCACAAAACAAAAGAATCTGAACGTTTAGAGCTTATAGGGCTCTATTGCATTTATGAGTCCGTTTTGATCATGAACCAGTTCAATTACCTTAATGGATCTAAGATGGGTAACACCCTTGGATAAACTGGAATCATGGTAAAACAAATACCATTTATCTTCCACCTTGCAAATGGAATGGTGCGATGTCCACCCTATCACAGGTTCCAAAATTTTTCCCTTGTACGTAAATGGCCCATAAGGGCTATCTCCTATCCCATAACATATAAAGTGTGTATCACCAGTGGAATATGAAAAATAATATTTGCCATTATGTTTGTGCAGCCAAGCAGCTTCAAAAAACCTCCTCTTATTATCCCCAGCCAATAATGGATTGCCTTTTTCATCAATGAGCAGGACGTCTTTGGGCTCTTCGGCGAACTCCAACAGGTCATCCGTCATTTTTGCGATTTTGGGCATTAGTGCCGTTTCATCGTCTTTTGGTAAGTGGGCGGTTGGACTTTTGGGTTGTGACGAGTCATAGGTCCCAGTTCGCCAGCGCTGTAATTGACCGCCCCATAAGCCTCCAAAATACATGTAATAGCTTCCATCCTCGTCTTCAAAAACGGCTGGGTCTATGGAAAAACTCCCCTTTATGGCTTTTGGTCGAGGCGTAAAGGGTCCCACTGGAGAATCGCTAACTGCCACCCCAATCCTAAAAATATCATCATGGCCCTTTGCCGGAAAGAACAAATAATACTTTCCGTTCTTGTGTGCGGCGTCCGGTGCCCACATTTGTTTTGCTGCCCAAGGCACATCGTCCACATGCAAAGCCACACCATGGTCCACACCTTCGCTTTCAATATTTTCCATGGATATTACATGATAATCTTCCATGGCAAAATGGCTTCCTAAATCATCGAAAGCTTCGCCTCCATCGATATCGTGGGAGGGATAGATATAAATTTTACCGTTAAAATAATGGGCAGACGGGTCTGCCGTGTAAATGTGCGATACAATCGGTTTGGAAATAGCTTTCTCGTTTAAAAGGTCAAAATCAATATGGTCTATTTTTTCTTCTGGCATTTTTTGTACTTTAATTATCTTCTTTCTTTTAAATCGTTTTCAATTTGCAACTCCATCTTTTTATTGATTTCATAGAAAAACAATAGACCTACACCAATTAAAAATGGTATTGCTGGATAAATACTTACCAATAATCTGGTCCCTTCTATGGCACTCTGGGGCTGTACCGTTTCCACACCGGCAACGGCAGCTTCTTTGGTAATGTAGTCATATAGCCCCAATATCCAGGCTACCAATGCACTACCTATGCTTAGGCCTCCTTTTAGGCCCACCATCATGGCAGAAAAAATAATAGCGGTGGCGCGCCGATTAGTTTTCCACTCTGAATAATCGGCAACATCGGCGATCATCGTCCACAAAATGGGCGTACTGATGCCATAGAAAAACATATGGAGAATCTGCGCCCCGTAAATAACTCCTACCGCTTTTGGCGGGAAAAAGTAAAATGAGATGATGAAAAGGGTGGAAATAAACAGTGATCCACCAAAAACATTCCGCTTACCGTATTTATCCGCAAGGGTCTTGGATAGACCTATCCCTATGAGGCCTATTAGAATACCCCCTCCATTAAAAACCCCCAAGCCTAAGGAAGTATCGTTCTCAAAGTTTGGCAAATAGGGTTTCAATGGATTTAAAAATGTATTTAAGCTGCTTTGGTCCACGTAATTTTCAAAATAATACACATAAGACCCACCCTTCATGGCCAAAGTAATAAACACCAAAGTGGTTAGCGACAACATGATTATCCAAGGCTTGTTCTGAAACAAATCGCCCAAATCTTCTTTAATGCTTGACTTCTGTTCCGGTTTTGGGACCACGCGCTCTTTTGTGGTGAAAAATGTAATGAGCAGCATTACAGTTCCTATAACGGCAAGCCAAGTCATCACCGTTTCCATCCCGGCCGCTTTGTTTCCATCACCGGCCTTTAAGATCAAATCGTACATAAAGACCTGCACAAAAAACTGGGCTCCCATCACAGCGATAAAACGATAGGCGGAAAGGCTATTGCGCTCCTTCATGTTACCTGTGATCACACCACTTAGTGCAGAATACGGTAAATTGTTCGCGGCATACAATAAAAGAAGTAGCGTATAGGTGACCGCCGCATAAACTACTTTTCCCTTATACGAAAAGTCCGGTGTACTAAACGCCAACATGGCCGCAACACCGAGAGGAATCGCAGTCCACAAAATCCACGGCCTGAACTTTCCCCAACGGCTTACCGTCCTATCGGCGATGACCCCCATCAAAGGATTGAATGCAAATGCAGCAATCAGCCCTACCACCAGGGTCACTGCAGATGCATCATTGGCTTTGAGCCCATAAATATCTGTGTAGAAATATGCTAAATAGGTAACCAGTGTTTGAAATACCAAATTGGCAGCCAGGTCCCCTAGACTGTATCCAATTTTTTCCTTTACGGATAATTTTTGCGAATCCAGATTCATCTATGATCAATTAGCAAGTTGCTGTTCATCAAAACGCTCTTTAAGGGCCATAATGCTATCGTAAGCAGCTTTTGGCTTTAAATCCCGGTCAAACAATAATGGGTAGTTGGTCCTGCCTCGAATAGGAAAACCGTTCAACCAAGATTGTCCATCGCTGACCCCCCAAAATGTAACCCTGCTTATCTTATCCTTGTGTTTTAAAAAGAGGCTGAAAATATCCTTGTACCTGTTTGCCAGTTTCACCTGAATGGAATCGGGCAGACCATCCTTATAAGGATTCATGCCCTCACTGTTTTCAAAGTTTTGACTGATTTCGGCTCCTTCGAGATCCCATGGATTTGGCAGCACACTGACATCCAATTCGGTAATCGCAACCTTTACCCCAAGTGCGGAATAATCGAGTATGCTTTGCTCAATTTCCTCCAAAGATGGTGAATTCAAGTGCCAATGTCCCTGCATGCCTATTCCATCCACTTTAACACCCTGATCCAATATATTCTTTACCATGGCAATGGCTCCTTGGCGTTTTTCAGGATTCGTCATGTTGTAGTCATTGTAATAGAGATCGGCTCCATTGTCTGCTTCGGCAGCCCATTTAAATGCAGAGGCTAAATAATCCTCGCCCATTTTTTGAAGAAAAATGGAATTTCTCAAAGAACCGTCCTCATTGAGTGCCTCGTTGACCACATCCCAAGAGTCAATTTTGCCCTTATACTTGGAGGCAATATCCTTTATGTGCTTTTCGGTGGCGTCCGCAAACTCCAGGCTGTCTTCGATAGTGCCAAACCATGGCGACAATTGGCTGTGCCAAACCAATGTGTGCCCGTGTACGAACATATCATATTTTTCGCCCAAGGCCACGAATTTGTCGGCCATTTCAAAATTAAAAGTGTCACGCTTCGGGTGAATGTGCATGGACTTCATCATATTTTCAGCAGTGATGCTACTGAACTCCTTGCCCACAATCTCCGCCATTACAGAATCCGACTCCTCAATTTGAAATCTGTTCAGAGCTGTTCCAATGTAAAAAGCATCTTGATATGCCTGCCTAAGCGTTTTAGGTTCCGAAGGCTTCTCGGCCTCCTGTGTACAGCCCATGGCCAAAGTTCCAAGAACGGCGGTGGATAGAAATAGTTTTAGTGTTTTCATGTGTCTTATTATTGGGTTATTCGTCTAGTTCGTTCAAAATATAGGTTCTTGTTTGCTACTCTATGTTGAAATAATTTCTTTTAAGGTTTTCCTTTTATTACTGGCTCACTTTTGGACTTTCCGGTGGCCCTAAATAGGTATCCTTCAACTGACTGTTTGCTGTTTCGATAACAATTCTTTGCAGCACAAGACCTTCATCCACACGATAGTAATTTAAGGTGTGGTTTCCGGGCCGGTCAATTTCAAATGTAGTTGTGATTATTTTTATATTGTCACCCACGTTGTTGTGCCAGTTACTCGGCACTTTGCCATTGTAATTAAAAATATTGGGGTCTGCATCATAATTTACCTTGGTCGGCAATTGGTCGTCAAATGATAATCCATAGTACATCCCTTCTCGAGTCGCATAATTAATAGTAGGGGAAAAATACATGTGTACCTTAACCTCTCCCGCATTTTGAAAATTCACATTATAGGAGAGCTTTGGGGATTTTTTCGATAGTTCAACACGACCTTGCTTTATTGGCAACGAAATTACAGCGGAGCCTGTTTTTCCAAGATTATCCACCACTTTCCACTCAAAAGGTTTTGGTGCCTTTGCCTCGGAGAAATGCGAGGCATCCATGGCAATAAAGCCATTGTTTTCGACAAAACCTTCCACCTTGCGGGTATTGTAATTGTTTATTTTGATTTGAACAGGAATACTTTTTCCTGCTCCAGAGATTGTGATGACGGATTCATTTTGACCTGAAGGCGCTTTGGACCAGTCAATGGAAATAGATATGGTTTTTTCTTCCTCGACCGTACCTGTTGCTTCTGTAAGTTGAATCCAATCCGCTTTGCTCTGGATGGAATAATCAAAACTTTGCTTGCCCCGATTAAAAATTTCAACACTATATTTTTGATCATTTACTGGGTCAAACATAGGAAGCAAGGCATCATTGTTATCGCCGGACCACCATTCCTCCGAATTTTGAATTGCAACCCCGATTTCGGCATCGTCGGCGATATCAATTTTAAAAGTTTCCGGAATTCTATTGAATCGAGGTTCCTGCCAACTCATATACCCGATATGGTTCTGTGACATCATATGGTTCCATTTGCCATCGGCCATTTTATTATGGTAATAATCGGTAAGCTCCCTGTCTTTCATAAAGAGCTCCCTTACCTTATCCGCATATGCATTTGCTGAGGCCCTACCCTGTTTTGCATAAAAATTATTTTTTGCAGCACTTACATAGAGCTCATTTAAATTGGCACTGGCCAATACCGGAAACAATACTAGCTGATAATAGGCATCTTTGTACTGTTCAGGGAGATTATCATAAATACCTTGAGCTTTTTCGGATAGTTCATTATAGGTGTTTACGACCTTATCAGCTTCGTTATAATTGGTAAGGCTAAAGGTGGAAGGGTCTATAAGTTCATGCTTTCTTCGTGCATTGTATTTGGTGTATTTTTTCATGATATCGGCAATAGCTTCGGTCTCGATACCATCAAATACTTCGTTTGTCCAGTGCGAATAATAGTTGTCCAAATTATCGGCGTTCCAGGCATCTGGATTCCATGCATAGTCCATAAAAAATTGCAAGGGGAACTCCATCGGCTTAATGTCCCCGACATTTACTATCCAAACCTTGTTTACTCCATGTTCATAGGCCAGGTGCATTTGTTCCCAAGTACGTTCAATTTGATTGGTATTCAACCATTTATAGTTTCTAGGACCTCCCACATAATCAAAATGGTAGTAAATGCCATACCCTCCTTTACGTGGTTTGGCCTCCAAACTTGGAAGCTTTCTAATATTTCCCCAGTTGTCGTCACACAGCAAAAGGGTCACATCCTCGGGAACTTCCATGCCCTGATCATAATAATCCTGCACTTCCTTATAAAGCGCCCATATTTGAGGTGTTTCTGCTGCAGGTTTACCCGTAACATCTTCAATAATTTCCCTTTGGGCCTCCACAACGCCCTCCAAGAGATCAATAGCGGTCCCTTCGCTCATGGATTCATCCCCATCTCCCCGCATTCCTATCGTAACAAGGGTTTCTTTGTCACCCATGCGTTCAATGCCTCCCTTCCAGAATTCTTTTAATTGAGCTGCATTGGTTTCAAAATTCCACTCATTGCCCCCGAAATGGGACCATTCTTCGTGGGCACGTGTCAAAGGCTCATGGTGCGATGTACCCATCACAATCCCGTATTCATCCGCAAGTTCCCCGTTCTTGGGGTCGTCCTCATAAAACATACGTGGCTGCCACATGGAGGGCCAAATGTAATTGCCCTTCATCCTTAAGATAAGTTCAAAGACCTTATCATAAAATTCGGAATTGAATTTTCCATAGTTTTCGCCTACCCACCCTGTTAGTGCCGGGGCTTCGTCATTAATAAAAAACCCTCGGTATTTAACCTTCGGCTCGCCTTTGGTATGAACCCCGGGCAAAACATGTAATTCGGTTTGCTTCTCGGCAGGGACATCGGCCCAAAAATGCCATGGATGCACTCCAATTTCATTGGAAAGATCATAAGTGCCATAAATGGTACCCCTTTTGTCCGAACCTGCAATTACCAATCCCTGTTTGACCCCTGGCATCGGGTTTTGCACAATTTGGGTAGTGAATTTTTCCCATCTGCCCTCAAGCTGTTTAGCGTTTATTTTGCCTTTTTTTGCCAATTCATCCACAATTGGGCTTTTACCTAAAGTACCAATAATAATCACATTGCCCTCCAAAGAAGCCGACTCCATGAAAACTTCTGGGCTGATATCGGTAACATTGAGAATATCCTTTTGAAGGTGCCGCACCACACGCTTCACACCCTCAAAATCGTTGTCACTTACTAAAACAGCGGCGACTTTACCCTGGGAGGCCAACGGAAAAGTTTTTTTTGTGGCCGTAGGGACAACATACCCATCATTAGTTTGGGCATACAGGCCATGGGCCGCACAGAATAATAATACAATTTTTAAGGTCGTGTTTGTAATTTTCTTTAAAAAGGTCATAGGTAATGTAACTGTGATAAGCTTTATAGTTGATTTGTTTTTTTGGACTGATTCGTTTGTTATAATCTACGGTTCCCGCATATATGTTTTGTTTGAAGAAATTGTAGTAGCATACTTTATTTTGTATCCATGAGCATTTCGTTAACAGATAATCACCAAGTTCAGAAGGCGCGTTTCCATGATGTGTTCCAAGCACTCCCAGTACCAGTCCGAAATACGCATGCTTTAACTCTTTAAATGAAAATCTATGAATTTATACCTCTAAAAATTGTGAAGATAATAAAAAACCATTAATTACAACCGATTGTGTAAAAATGATAATGCTTAACTTTATGCCATAAAAATGTATCAATAAAGATGAACCAACTTCAAGTCCTTATTATTTCCGTGTGCCTTTTTTTCTCTAGCGTAGCGATAAAAGCGGAAATCAAACTACCTCAATTGATCAGTGATGGTCTGGTAATGCAACGGAATGCGGAAATACCCATTTGGGGATGGGCGGATGCCAACGAAAAAGTTACAGTTTCCTTTAAAGGTAAAGTTTATAAGACCATTACCTCATCTTCAGGTGAATGGAGAATTACCCTGCCAAAAATGAAAGCCGGCGGACCATTTACCATGAAGGTTTCTGGAAAAAATACGGTTACGGTCAACGATATATTGATCGGGGACGTATGGTTGTGCAGCGGACAATCCAATATGGTGCACCAGTTGGACATCCATGATGTGCTTTATGCCGATGAAATTGCCACGGCCAACAATCCTAAAATCCGACATTTTAAAATTCCGACAACAACGAGCATCTCAGGCCCCAAAGAGGATTTGGAAGGCGGTAGTTGGCAAAAAGCCGTGGGGGAAGAAGTGCGCCCTTTCTCGGCGGTAGCCTACTTTTTTGCCAAAAAAATCCATGCCAAATATGGTATTCCCATTGGTTTGATCAATGCCAGTGTTGGCGGAACCCCAATCGAAGCATGGATTCCGGAAGAAGGGTATTCGGATTTTCCAGAGGTTCTAAAAATTATCGAACAGAACAAGGATACCGCATATGTGAACAGCCTCATGGGAAACCAGCCCAATTTTAACCCAGAACCAAAAAAAATTACGGACAAAGGGCTCATCGGAGACATCAAATGGTACGACGTGGATTTTGAACCAAAAAACTGGCGAAGAATAAACATTCCAGGATACTGGGAAGACCAAGGAGCAAGAGATCTGAACGGTGTTGTGTGGTATCGCAGGGAAATTGACATCCCAAAATCCATGGTGGGCAAAAAGGCACGGGTATTTTTAGGCAGAATCGTGGATGCGGACGAACTCTACATTAATGGGGTTTTGGTCGGAAATAAGACCTACCAATACCCACAACGAAGGTACAGCGTACCGGACACACTTTTAAAAGCTGGTAAAAACACCTTTGTGGTCCGAGTTAAAAACACCCGCGGCAAAGGCGGTTTTGTACCCGACAAGCCTTATTACATTTTTACCGAAAACGATACGGTCGACCTAAAAGGTTATTGGAACTATAAAGTTGGGGAGGTGTACAAGCCTTTTGATTTTTCGGCCTTTGCAAACAATGATTCAAACGCTCCAAGACCTCGGAGAATAAATCCACAAAACGAGCCCACATCCCTGTATAATGCCATGGTTGCCCCATATAAAGATTATCCGATAAAGGGGGTGTTATGGTACCAAGGAGAAAGTAATGCCGGGGAACCTCAAAAATACGAAGGCTATATGCATGCCCTTGTAGCTGGCCTAAGAACTGTTTTTAATGAACCGGAACTTCCGTTCATATATGCTCAGCTACCCAATTTCATGGACGTAACCTACTTGCCTACAGAAAGCAACTGGGCCGAACTAAGGGAGGCTCAATTAAAATCGTTGTCGATTCCCAACTCTGCCATGACGGTTAATATAGACTTGGGGGAATGGAACGATATTCATCCTGACAATAAAAAAGATGTCGGCGAACGCATGGCCTTGGCAGGCTTAAAATTGGCATACGGTCAAGATATTGTGTATTCCGGCCCCATATATAGCGATCACAGCATCGACGATAATAAGATTATCCTTTCTTTTGACCATATAGGCAGTGGCCTTACCAGTAATGACGGGGAGCCGTTAAGTGAATTTGCCATTGCTGGTGAAGATAAAAAGTTTGTTTGGGCAAAAGCCAAAATTAAAGATGACCGAATTATGGTTTGGAGCGATGAAATATCCGACCCCAAATATTTGCGCTATGCATGGGCCGACAATCCTGAAAATCCTAATTTGTACAACAAGGAAGGGTTACCCGCATCACCTTTCAGGATAATCTTTGAAGATTAATTAAATACGAAGAAAAATTATGATTTTTTAGAGGATTCCCGAACCAAGATCTCTGTGTTCAAAAACGCTATTTGTTTTACGATATCACTCTTATTCTTAGTGTTCCTTAACCGATTGAAAATAATTTCTGCCGAGGTTTGCCCCATTTTAAAGGCTGGATGCGATACAGTGGATAGATTGGGGTCTATAATACTGGAAATGGGGTCGTTGTTAAATCCTATAATTGCCAATTTTTCAGGCACCTTAACCCCTTGTTGTTCTGCGACCTGTATTGCACTGACACCTAAAATGTCGCCGGGCGCAAAAATACCATCGGGCGGTTTTTGCAACTCAAGCAATTTTAAGGTTGCCTTTCTTGCTTCCTTATAGGTGATTCTGTCCACCCGTACAATAAGTTCATCATCGATGGTCAGGTTATGTTCTTCCAAGGCTGCCAAGTACCCTTGTTTTCTTTCATAATAAATACTGAATTCATTCCCTGCAGTTATATGAGCGATACGTTTGCACCCCTGTGAAATCAGATGTTTGGTAGCCTTGTACCCTGCAGCGAAATTATCTATCACCACATGATAAGTGTCAAAACTCTTGGGAACCCTGTCCACAAAAACCAAAGCCGTATCATTTTCAATAAATCTTTTAAAGTGGTCGGTATTTTTCGTTTCCATGGCCAAAGAACAGATAACCCCGCTAACCCTGTTATCGTATAGGGACTGTGTCAGTTCAACCTCTTCCTTGTAGGAATCATGCGACTGCATGATCAATACCGTATAGCCGGCCTTTTGGGCAACTTCCTCTATACCGCTGATCAATGAAGAAAGGAAAGGCTGCGTTATTGTGGGTAGCAGCACTCCAATGGTCTTCATCTTATTGCCCCGGAGACTGGCAGCTAAATTATTGGGTCGGTAACCCATTTCGGCAGCAGTTTTCTTTATTTTTTCAACCGTTTTTTTACTTATGGTTGGATGTTCCTTGAGGCCTCTTGAAATGGTCGATGTTGCTAGACTGAGCTTTTTCGCAATATCGTATATGGTAACTTCCTTTTTGCCCTTCATTATAGCTTCTTTGGGAAATCAAAGATAAGTTTTTTGCCGTTCAGACCACTAGACTTTGTTTTAGCAATTGAAATATAATCTACTGGAAAGCACAGATTTATTTTAATAATTCAGTTTTTTGCAATAAACACTTTATCTTTTTATAAATTTGAAGCAAACGGTTGCGTTAATTATAGAATTCCATATTTTGAAACATATAACTATGCATTTATCAAAATTAACCAGTATTACTTTGCTTTTGATGCTGGCAATATCTTGTGGGCCCAAAAAAGTTGAAAAAAAGGAGACTACCGCTGATACACTCTTCACCTTGGTTCCCAACGAAAAGACCAATATCCACTTTAAAAACTCGGTCAAGGAAACGGCGGAATTCAATATTCTCAACTACTACGATATGTACAATGGTGGGGGGGTCGCACTCGCTGATATCAACAATGACGGTCTGGATGATATCTATTTTACCTCCAACCAGGAATCCAACAAACTTTACCTGAACAAAGGCAATCTTACCTTCGAAGATATTACGGACAAAGCCAAAGTGAACGATTCCCAAGGTTGGACCACGGGAGCAACCATGATAGACATCAACAACGACGGATGGATGGATATTTACGTTTGTAAATCAGCCTCCCTGAAAAATAATGCCCAGAGAAGGAACAAACTGTTTGTAAACCAGAAAGATGGCACTTTTAAGGAGGAGGCACGTAAATGGGGAATCGATGATGATGGCTTTTCCATACAAGCTTACTTTTTCGACTACGACAAAGACGGAGATCTGGATATGTATTTGATCAACCACCGGGACGATTTCTTAAATTCAGTGAACCTCAAGGCTATTGTCGAGGACAAAATGTTCTACCCGCAAACCTCCGACCATCTCTATCGAAATGATGGGGCAAAATTTACCGATGTTACCCGTGAAAGTGGTTTGGTGAACAAAGAATTCAGTTTGAGTGCATCCATTGGTGATTATAACAATGATGGATGGCTCGATGTCTTTGTGGCCAACGACTTTATAACTCCTGACAAATTATACATCAACAATAAAAATGGAACGTTTACCAATCAGGTTAACACTCAAATGAAACACATATCCTACAGCAGCATGGGTTCTGATTTTGCGGATATCAATAACGATTTTTTGCCCGACCTCTTGGTACTGGACATGTCCGCAGAAGATCACAGCCGGGGCAAGCAAAACATGGCCAGCATGAACACAGAAGGGTTTTGGTGGATCGTAGAGGCAGGATTCCACTACCCCTATATGTCCAACGTTTTGAATCTGAACAACGGCAATGGATATTTTACCGACATTGCCCAAGTTTCGGGCGTTTCCAAGACCGATTGGAGCTGGGCGCCTCTCATCGCAGATTTTGACGGGGATGGCTTCAAGGATATTTTTATTACGAATGGCATTAAACGCGAAATAGCCAATCAGGATTTCGGCAATTATCTGGATGCCCATGAAGATTCACTGCAAGCCATGCCCATTGAGGACATATTGAGCCAAATGCCCTCGGATAAACTTCAGAATTACGCCTTCAAGAACAAAAAAGATTTATCCTTTCAAAAAGTTATTGAAGATTGGGGACTTGAAAAAGCTGTCAATTCCAACGGCGCTGCATATGGCGATCTGGACAATGATGGCGATTTGGACCTGGTCGTGAACAACCTTGATGATGAAGCCTTTGTTTATGAAAATAACTCCACAGCGAATTTTTTGAACATAAGACTTGTGGGCGACAGCAAAAATAAAAATGCAATCGGTTCCAAGGTCAAGGTGTACACTGATAGTATCCAACAGTTTCAGGAGCTCTTTTTGTCAAGGGGGTATCAATCTTCCGTTTCTCCTTTATTGAATTTTGGCGTAGGCGACGAAGCAACCATAAAAAAGGTCGAAGTAGTCTGGGCAGATGGTAATATTTCTATAAAGGAAAACATCCAAGCAAACCAGACCTTGACCTTTGACAAGAGCGAAGCAGGCCCAGGTTCGGAAACCCGGTACAAAAGGCCCCAGAATTTTGTGCCTATGAATCCAGAGGCACTGGGCATTACCTATGCGCATGACGAAAATTCTTTTAATGATTTCTCTAAACAAGTATTGCTGCCTCAGAAACAATCACAGCAAGGCCCCGCTTTTGCTGTTGCTGATGTCAATAATGATGGTCTTACCGATATGTTCCTCGGAGGCGGACCGGGTCAATCAGCGCACATCTACCTTCAGACCAAAGATGGAAAATATACGGAAGCAGTACAAGAAATATTCAATAGGGATAAGGGTTTTGAGGATAATGGAGCGCATTTCTTTGATGCCGATAAAGATGGGGATATGGATCTCTACGTGGCAAGTGGCGGTTACGAACTGGATGAGGACAGCCCGCTGTTGCAAGATAGATTGTATATAAATGATGGAAAGGCAAATTTTACCCGATCCAAGAATTTACCAAAAATGCTGACCAGCACCAAAGCCATCGCCTCGCACGACTATGATAATGATGGTGATTTGGATTTGATCGTTGGAGGGCGTGTCATACCCGGTAAATATCCCTTATCGCCAAGATCTTATGTTTTAAGAAACACCAACGGAAGCTTTGTTGATGTCACGCAAAATGTAGCCCCTGATTTTCAGGAAATAGGCCTCGTGAACGATATTTTATTGTCGGATTATGATGGTGACAACCAAAAAGACCTGATTGTCGTGGGCGAATGGATGCCCATTACCATTTTTGATATTCAGGAAGGAATTTTCCAGAAGCATGACATAGATGTATTGAGCGAAACTGAAGGTTGGTGGAACACCGTTTCCGAAATAGACTTTGACAATGATGGCGATATGGATTATTTTGTTGGTAATCTGGGCGCCAACAACAAATTTCATCCTTCCAAAGAAAAACCCTTGCACGTATATGGGAACAATTTTGATAGTGATGGCCACTATGATATGATATTGAGCAAAATCTACAAGGGAAAGCTGGTTCCCGTTCGCGGAAAAGAATGCTCAACAAGCCAAAACGCTTTTGTAAGCCAAAAAATAAAGAGCTACGAGGAATTCGCCAACTCCAGTCTTATCGATATCTATGGCGAAGAAGAAATTGAAAACTCATTTCACAAAAAAGCTACCGAGTTTGAATCCGTCTATTTGGAAAACATGGGCAACGGATCGTTTACCGTAAAGCATTTGCCCACCAGTGCACAACTGGGGCCCACCATGTCCTTTGTCTTTGCTGATGTAAACAAAGATGGACATATGGACGTCATCGGTTCCGGCGCCATCCACGAATCCGAAGTGGAAACGGTAAAATATGATTCCAACATAGGTTACATTCTATTGGGTGATTCGGAAGGAAATATGAAAACTTACAAAGACGTTAGCTTTTACAACGGGTTGAATGCAAAACAAATGAAAATGGTGACCTTGAACCAAAAGCCTTACCTCTTTATTGCGAACAACAATAGACCTTTGACCATTTTTAAAATGGAATAACGGACTATTCCATATCATGATGGTGCATTGCCTCCTTTTTATTGAAAGTGATCTTCGGTAGTCGCAGTTGTTGAACGCTTCCGTCTTCCTTGATCTTTATGACCTGATTTACTTGAACATCGGTAAAAACGGAAGTATTTTGGGAACGATAAGGCCATTTGATCTCAAGTTTCTTGATCTTCTTGGCATTGCCCAGCCCTATCTCTTCCATTAAACTGTTGCCCCCAAAACTGGAGTCAGTTCCTACCGAATGATAGATTTTTCGCTCTTTCCCATTTTCCACAATGGTAACGACGATTTTGGCCCCAATCGCGGAGCGATTACTTTGGATGCCTTCCAGTACAATATTGATCCAATTGTTTTTGTTGCCCATAGGATTTTCAAACAACAGGTTTCCAAAAGTATCCCCTTCCAATGCACCGCCCATTACTGCATAAATATCTTGGTCACCATCCATATCCAAATCACCAAATCCAATGGCATGTCCTTTTTGAATATGGCCAAACCCCGCACTGTAGGTCACGTCCTCAAATTTTTCCCCTCGCACATTGTGGAACATTCTGTTGGGAACAATGGAAAAGTAACTCGGGTCTCCCGTTGCCAGATAAAAATCAAGGAAGCCATCGTTGTCCAGGTCACCAAAATTACATCCCATGGTTGCAATAGGCTCACTTAAATTTACATCCAAGGACACTTCGGTAAAAGTATCATCACCATTGTTTTTATACAGCAAAGGTCTGTAATCTGTGGCATTGCTTCTTAAGTTGCGAAGCATCATTTCCGTAGGAAGAATGTCCGCGGACGAATATCCAGAGACAAAAATATCCTCAAATCCGTCGTTGTCATAATCAAAAATCCATGTAGGAAAACTCGCTACCGGATTGGAAACTCCAGCAGATTCCTCTGTTTTTTCAAAAGAGGGGACTCCTTTTTCCTTGGTCGTGTTCATATACAAAGTGTTCAATCCCATGTAATTGGAAAGGTAAAGATCTGGATATAAATCATTGTTCAAATCGCCAGTTGCCACACCTTTAAAAAATCCTTTCACGGTAATGCCTGCATCCTTGGCGACATTTTTAAAAGTCCCATCCTGCTGGTTCAAGTATAGCTCACAGTAGCTCTTGTTCCTATCATTCCACTCGTTGGCAATGAACAAATCCAACCATCCATCAAGGTCAACGTCCATCCAAACCGCTGTTTGTGTAGGATTCAAAGAATACACCCCAGCTTCCAAAGTGACATCGGTAAAAGTGCCGTCGCCATTATTTCGCATTAGGGAATTGGGGATTCCACCGTTAATGGACAACCAAGCACCTCTCAAAATCACAAAATCCAAATGCCCGTCATTATTATAATCGGCGTGTCTGAGGTTAAGACCTCCCGTAACACCTTTTAATCCAGCTTCCAAGGTTTTATCCACAAATCCACCAACCCTATCATTTTCGAAATATTTGATTTGGTCTTCAAACCCCCATGAAGATGCTAAAATATCAAGATACCCATCCCCGTTGAAATCGTCGATACAGGTACCGCCCGCCATTTCCTTTTCATCTACCCCTAAATTCATAGCGATATCGGTAAAATGCGGAAACGCTGAAGAATTGGCGAAGTGTGATTCGGGCAACTTGAACCGATCAGGAACATCTTGAGGATAGCTACCCAAGGTCATATGCGCGATATTGAGCAAATATTGACATTCCAGATCATTAGGGTTCATTTCAAGTAGCTCGTTGAGGAGGGCAATGGCTTTCTCGGAACCTTCGGTCAAAATGTGTTGTGCCCTTGGGCTCAACGGAATAATACACGATTCTGCATTATGGTTTATGATGCAGTTATCCTGCTCCGCTTTTCGCATGTAAGCAATGGCCAATTGCTTTTTAATGGCAAAGATGATTTCGGGCCGAACATTGGCCGTACTGGCGGTTGCAGCTGTGAGGACTTCTTGAATCGCATCAATCGACTCATTGGTTCTGCCTGTGTTGAGTAATTCCAAAGCATATTTGAATAGCACATTGATCCGGCTCTTACCCGTTAGACGCTTTAATTGATCCTCATAAAAAGCTGCTTTTTTACTGTTGAGCATGTACGGTACATTGGTAATATCGATCTTGCCCACGGCATTCCGAACCCTACCGATCATCTCAACTGTTTGGGCATCTGCTTCACCATCGGCCCTGGTGGGAATATTAAAGTCAACAGTTGGTTTTGGCGCACTCTTCTTTGCATCTTTACAGGCAAAAAATTGTAACACACAAATGGCTCCTATAACAACATGAAAGGATTTTCTGAAAGAGTGGAACATTTTAAAGATTTAAAGATGTTTTGGTTTGATTCCGTACGTGTTGGCAAAGATTGTACAATGGTTTTAAGGACTTGTAATTAGACCATATCCTCATCGAAAATCAGATCCTTTTCCCCCAACTGCATATTTAAAATTCGAATTTATTAATTTTAAATGCTAAATCGGTTGCGTAAACTGTTTTCTGTGCAATCAAAATACCGTTTTAACACTTAAACGCTACAAAATTGATGCAATCAAGGTGGCTATAAACTTATTTTCACAGTATGAAAAAAATTATATTCAAGATAGTTGCTGTTTGTCTTCCATTAATATTGTTATTGCTGTTGGAGGTTATTCTTCGGGTTTCTGGATATGGTGAAGACTACCAACTTTTTCATAAAGTGCCTATTGAGAACAAGCCAGATTATCTTGTCATGAACAAACGAATCGCAGGCAAGTATTTTAAGGATAATGGCCTGCGATCCGATAATCAAGCCGATTTATTTTTAGAAACCAAGACGGATAGCACTTTTCGTGTTGTTGTACAGGGTGCATCTACCGTTGTCGGCTTTCCGTTTTACAGGGGAGGGTCATTCCCCAGAATGTTGAAGCACAGACTTTCACTAACGTTCCCCGACAAAAACATTGAAGTGATAAATACAGGGATTACCGCTGTGAATTCCTATACCCTCTGGGACTTAACGGATGATATTATTGTGGAAAAACCTGATTTGGTAATCATTTATGCGGGTCATAATGAATACTATGGGGCACTCGGGACGGGCTCCTCCATTTCTTACGGTTCCCACCCTTTTTTGATCAGAACCTATCTAACCCTAAAAAAACTGCGGTCGTTCCAACTTTTTGAAAACAGCTATTACACGCTTTTGGGGTCAAACACAGCAGAAGCATACTCGCAAAAGCCTTCGGAGAGAAGCACCACCTTAATGGAAGTAATGGTAAAAGAACAACGGATACCCTATAATTCAGATGTCTACAATGACGGCTTGAAGCAATTTGAGGGCAATCTGGACAAAATTTTGTCTAGCTACAAAAAAAACGATATTCCAGTAATATTGTCGACCGTTGTCAGCAATGAAAAGGATATTGAACCTTTTATCAGCGATACCATCGAAAATAGGGAGGGTTTTGAATCGGCAATGGAAAAAAACAGCCCGGAAGCCCACACCATGGCAAGTAAAAATGCCATGGCCGCATTTATGTTGGGGCGCCATTATCTCGAAAAAAACCAAGATTCGGCCCAAAAATATCTCAAATTGGCAAAGGAACTGGACTTGCTAAGGTTTCGGGCACCAGAGAAAATTAACGATATCGTTGTGAACCTATCCAAAAAGTACAATACGGCACTGGTAGATATGAGACAGGTGTTCAACTCCCACTCGCCCCACAACATAGTTGGGAATGAATTGATGACAGAACATGTACACCCGAACATCAAAGGACAGTTTTTAATGGCGGATGCCTTTTACAACAAAATGAGAGCGTTGAATGTTTTGGACAATTGGGAAAATTACATCGGTTACGCTGAAGCTTTCGTTGACATACCTACAACCCAAATTGACTCCATTCAAGGAAAATTGGTTGTAGACGAACTCAAGAAATCATGGCCATACGATATGGATATGTCCGGCAAGCGACCGGCTACAAGTTATAGCGAAGGAGGATCTTTTGAAGAGCTTTTGGCCCAAGACCTTCATAAAAAGAAGGCAAAATGGGACAATGCCATGGCTTTGGCTTTTAATTCATATAAAACGGACAAAAAATATAAAAAAGCACTGACCGTTGCCGAAACGCTGATTTTTGAATATCCCGAACAAGGCAGGGTCTACCAAATGGCCGGAAACATGTGCCTGCAACTGGAAGATTTTGAGAAGGCGGAATACTACTTTTCAAAATCCAATTATTTGGATAAAAATAGGGCTTCCATTGAAGGACTCGCCAAAGCTTATATGATGCTCGGCAAAACTAAGCTCGCCAAGGATTTACTCTCCAGTGCTCAAGAAGGCGGGCTTAAGGTTAGCAGGTTTGAAGAAATCCATCAAGAGCTCCTAAAGGTAAGGGATTCAATATCGTAATATTTACCAAGGTTTTTCGACGTCCCTTACAGTATAAATATGATTACGCTGGTGGAAATACGTTTCTCCATTCGGCTTTTGAAGTATTTTATTCTTTTTAGCCAATTTCTGTAAAAAGGATAATGGGGTCAGGATGATATAAAAAATCAGAAACATGATCAGCACATTCATCACCATTCCAAAATAATGGGAAAACGTGAACCATATTTTACCGATGATAATCGTTAACTTTGCAGAAATCACTGATACCACCAAAAAAAACAAGCTCAAATACAATAGCCATTTAGTATCAAACTTTAAATACAAAATCAATGATGCCAACACCAATACCAGAATAGTTTCCAGTCCTTTTTCCCTTGTCATCCTTAAAATATTGTGTAAATAAAAGGGGCAAGAGCCGAACTACTGGTCAAAAATATCAGCACACCGAAAATTATGAATATGATGATCAGGGGTATCAACCACCATTTTTTTCGTTCTTTTAAAAACAGGAAGAATTCACTGATAAATTCCATTTACTTTACGATTAAATAATTTTCAAGGGCCAATATGTCCATTTCGGATTTCATAAAACAAATATAGGCATCCTCCGGGCTATTGACGATTGGCTCATCCTTAAGGTTAAAACTCGTATTGATAATCACGCCTACGTCCGATATCTTTTTATATTCCTGAATCAAATTCCAAAAAAGCGGATTCATTTGTTTGTCGACCACCTGAACCCTTGCCGAATGGTCAATATGGGTAATGGCCGGTAAATCCGACTTTGGAACCTTGCGCTTTTCATCCAGATTCATATTTTCAAAGTCAAAAGGAAGCTCCTTTCTAAGTTTTTTCTTCACCTTGCTTGTAAACAACATGTACGGAGATTGCTTTCCTTCCTCAAAATAGTCGTTATAATCTTCTTTGCAGACAGCTGGTGCAAAAGGTCTAAAACCTTCCCTAAACTTTATTTTCATGTTCAGGGTATGCTGCATTTCCGGGTCCGAAGCGTTGGCCAATATACTGCGGTTACCCAGAGCCCTTGGACCAAACTCAGTTCTGCCCTGAAACCAGCCCACCACTTTTTTCTCTGCCAAATATCCGGCGATGGCTCTTATCAGCTCATCCTTATTTTCAAAATACCGATAACTGGACTTGTGCTTGCGCAACACCCGTTCAACATCCAGATTTGAAAATCTGGGTCCCATATACACATTAAAGGGATTTTGGGCACCTTCAAAATTGTGTTTTTCCTGAATATGGGCCACGGCCAGAGCAGCTCCCAAACTGCCACCCGCATCTCCAGCTGCGGGCTGCACATAAATATCCTCAAAAATCTTTTGGTTGAAGAGTACCGAATTTGCCACACAGTTCAAGGCCACCCCACCTGCAAAGCACAAGAATTTTTCTCCTGTTTCCTTTTTTATGAATCTTATTAAACTCAACAAAACTTCCTCTAGAACTTTTTGAGCTGCAAAGGCCAAATTGGCATGTTTTTGTTCCAACTTTTCTCCAGGCTGACGTTTTTTGATTCCGAACAGCTGCTCCCACCGCTTTGGATTGACCATTTGTAACCCATATGGATATTCAAAAAAATCCATATCGAGTTTTATCGAGCCATCGGGCTTGATATCCACAAGATGCCTTTTGATGATCTCCTTGAAATTTGCCACCTGCTCGGATGCTTCATTGCCATACGAAGCCAACCCCATCATTTTATATTCTCCCGAGTTCACCTCAAACCCCAAAAAATAAGTGAATGACGAGTAAAAGAGACCCAATGAATCCGGAAAATAGAGTTCCCCCAATACTTGAATTCCATTTTCCCCGCTGGCAACCCCATACGAAGTGGTCGTCCATTCCCCTACCCCGTCCACCGTTAAAAATGCACATTGGGCGTATGGGGAGGTATAAAATGCACTGGCAATATGTGACAAGTGATGTTCTGGAAAATTGATAGCGATCTTTCCCGAATTTTTAGCCCCCAATTTTTTGAGCTTTTTTCTAATAAACTGTTTGATGAAGAGCTTTTCCTTTAACCACAATGGCATTGCCTTGGCGAAGGATTTAAAACCTTTGGGCGCAAAAGCGTAATAGGTTTCCAGCAACCGTTCAAATTTCAGGAACGGTTTATCATAAAAAGCAATTACATCAATATCTTCATAGGCCAATCCTGATTCGGAAAGGCAAAATTGTATGGCATTTTCAGGAAAGGATGCATCGTTCTTTATCCTCGTAAATCTTTCTTCTTGGGCGGCGAACAGCACTTTACCGTCAACAATAATAGCCGCTGCGGAATCGTGATAGTAAGCCGAAATACCAAGAATTTTCATACCCTTTGCTTCTATTTTTGGGCAATATGAACTTTAAAATAACAAGAAATAGTTGTAAATGCTTTATTATTGGGAACACAATATTGTTAAGTGTCCCATGAAGACTTCGCTGGCAACCATCATTACCTAGATATGCACCATGAAACCTGTGTTATGTTTTTAGTTTATGGGCCAAGCCCAGCTCCACTCCCCTTATTTCCGCCAATCCTTTAAGCCTTCCAATTAAAGAATATCCAGGGTACTTTTCCTTACCCTCCATTGAATGCAGGAACCCATGATCGGGCCTCATGGGAAGTGCTGCTCCGTTCTTGTTCATCAACAACAGTAGCTTCTCAATAATTTCTTCCATGGGATTGTCACCATAAAGGTGTTCGGACTCCCTAAAGCGTTTTCCATCTTCTCTTTTGACGTTCCTTAAATGCAAAAAATAAATGCGGTCACCATGTGTATCTATAATTCTTGAAAGATTGTTTTTGGGATGTGCACCCAAAGAACCTGTGCAGTAACACAGTCCATTGGCATTTACAGGAACTCCCGACAAAATTTGCGCCAAATCCTCTTCTGTGGATACCACCCTTGGCAAGCCCAAAACCGAAAAAGGAGGGTCGTCCGGGTGTATCGCCAACTTTATGCCCACTTTTTCAGCGACGGGAGCAACTTCGGAAAGAAAGTGAACCAAATTGCTCCGCAGTGTTCGGTCATCAATCCCTTTGTAGGCATCCAGTAGGGTCAAAATCTTCTCTGGTGTAAAACTTTCATCGCTTCCGGGCAATCCCAATAAAACATTGTTAAACAGTTGGTGCTTTTGATCCTGACTCAAAGTTTTTCCATATTCCGAAGCCTCTTCCACCTTATCTGTGGAATAATCGCTTTCCGCTCCGGGTCTTTTCAACAAAAAGACATCAAAAAATATAAAGGCTATCTCATCAAAAAGGAGGGCTTTGGTTCCGTCGGGGTTAACAAATGCGTGATCGGTGCGAACCCAATCCAAAATGGGCATAAAATTATATGCCACCACTTTTAGGCCACATTCGGCCAAATGCTCAAGGCTTTTTTTGTAATTGGAAATATATTGCTGGAAATCACCTCCCTTTCTTTTGATATCCTCATGGACCGGTAGACTTTCCACTACGGTCCACTCCATGCCCTCCTCAGCAATCATGCGTTGTCTTTCCTGAATATCGTGCACACTCCAAACTTCACCTACGGGAATTTGGTGCAATGCGGTAACTATTCCCGTCACCCCACATTGTCTGATATCACGAAGATGTATACCATCATTGGGGCCATACCAACGCATATTTTGCTGCATGGTGATCATCTGTCTCTCTCCCATATTTTAAAAACCAATACTGTTCCCACCATCTATGGGCAAAACGGTCCCTGTCACGAACTTGGATTCCTCTGAACACATAAAGTAAACGGCATCCGCAATATCTTCCGGCAGCCCCATTTTACCCATTGGTGTCCTTGAAAACACTTTATTTTTACGATCTGTATCGGAGTCCAATGCCTTCGCGGTCATTTTTGTTTTGATGAAACCTGGGGCTATACAATTAACCCTTATGCCAAACTGGGCAAGTTCCACTGCCATGGCACGCGTCATACCCTCAATGGCCGTTTTACTGGACGAGTACGCGATTACTTGAGGTAGACCGTATTGTGCGGCCATAGAGCTGATATTGACTATGCTTCCGCCACCGGTTTCTTTCATTTTTTTGACCACTTCCCTACTGATGGCAAAAACGCTGAAGAGATTGGTATGCACTATTTGTTCGAATTCTTCATCGGTTACCTCTGTGAATGGTTTTTTCATATTGATTCCCGCATTGTTTACGAGTATATCAATATGTCCCTCATCATCGTATATTTTTTGAATAATTTGCGGAATCTCATCCAATTTTGTCAAATCAAAGATCAATGCGACTGCATTTGGTCCCATTTCTGCGCAAGCCTCTTCGGTACGTTCCTTGGTGCGCCCTATCACATAGGTTTTGATGCCTAGGTCACAAAATTTTTTGGCAGTTGCATATCCAAGTCCAGAGTTGCCTCCGGTTACTATGGCTGTTTTTTTATCCATTATGTATTGTTAATTTAATCCCAGCGCGGACGTATACCTGGCGCATAGGGGAATTTCAAAGATTTATAATATTCCAAGTTGTTTTCCGGGGTTTCCATTTCCTTCGGAAAATCCATTTTTGAAAATGTCTGAAAATATAGCATGCAAGCATCTCGCCACCATTTGGCTTCCTTGAGCTGTATATCCAACAACATGCTTACCTGGTGGTGGGTGTCATTATCAACATAAGGCTTCATATTGTCCCAAGTTGTGATCATCTCGCGTACTTGGTCCACTCCCTCTTGATATTTTATTCCAAGACCATCCCATAAAGTTCTTCCACTTTTGAGCTTATAATCCCAAGGCAAATGGTGGAACCACAACAGGTATTCTTCTGGGCAGGTATCCAGGTCGGAGTACATTTTTTCCAACTCTGGAGCGTATTGCGACAATGCATCGCTACCTGTTTTTGTTCTATCAAAACCAATACCTTCCTCATCTGCTTTGTGGTAATATACCGGATTCCATTCCGGACGTGATAGATTGCCCACCCAAGGACCCGGTCCATAATGGTGGCCGGTATCAAAAATATGGTGCAGGCCAAGCGGATTCATATAATTGACTACCGCTTCCCTAGATTCCATCATCATTTTTTTGATGGGTTCCAAAAATTCTTCTTCATTGCCAAAAGTACAGCGCAGCCATTCATCGGCTATCTCTTTGGAGTCCATGTAAGGGTCCCATGCCAACCTTCCGAATCCGTACCAATCTGCCTGTCCGAACGGATGGCCTGTCCAATTGAAATCGGTTCCAATATTGGCTACACCAGCCATTCCTGTTAGTTTTTTATTGTTCAGGGAACCGTCCACCACCTTGGCGACAAGGGATCCTTTCCCTTTTTGATAGGTGTCGCTCTGCAGCACTTCCTCAAATAGTTTGGGGAGATACACCAAATGTGTGGCAAAACCCAAGTACTCCTTTGTTATCTGAAACTCCATCATCAGTGGGGTATTGGGCATAGCCCCGAATAATGGATGAAACGGTTCTCTTGGCTGAAAATCTATGGGCCCATTTTTTACCTGGATCAATACATTTTCCTTATATTTTCCATCGTCCGGAACAAATTCAGTGTAAGCTTGTTTGGCCCTATCTTCGGCATCGTGCTCTGAATAAACAAAAGCCCGCCACATGACCACTCCATCATAAGGTGCCACGGCATCAGCCAACAAGTTGGCTCCATCCAAATGTGTTCGCCCATAATTTTGAGGACCTGGCTGGCCTTCAGAGTTGGCCTTCACCAAAAATCCTCCAAAATCCGGTATACTTTTATAGATTTCCTTTGCCTTATCCTTCCACCATTGAATCACTTTGGGATCCAGGGGGTCCGCAGTACTCAATCCACCTATTTCCATGGGAGCGGAAAATCTGGCCGTGAGGTATACCTTAATACCATAAGGCCTGAAAACATCGGCCAAAGCTTTAACCTTTTCTAGGTATTGCGGGGTTAAGATAAGCGCATTGGCATTGACATTGGTCAAGGCCGTACCATTGATTCCGATAGATGCATTTGCACGGGCGTAATCAATATATCGTTGATCGATATAATCGGGTAAAGTTTGCCAATTCCATATGGAAAATCCAGCATAACCCCTTTCGATAGTCCTATCCAAATTGTCCCAATGGTTCAACATCCGTACATCGACCTTTGGAGACTCTTTTATATCAATCCCATCCAAAGATTCATGCATTTGCAGGGCACGAAGTAAATGAAAGGTGCCATAAAGAAGCCCTATATCGCTATTTGCGGTAACCAAAACATAAGATTGACCTCCCTGTTTTATCGATTTGATGATGTATCCTTCCTTTTTTAAAGCATCCATTTTGACCGTACTCTTAAAAACTTCCGGGAGGCTTCCAAACTTGGAAACAATCAGTTGGTTTTCAGCCGTATCAAAAGCTTTGAAACCAACCGTTTCATCCAATAGACCTCCAAGTCCCATGGACAGTTCTTTTCGAATAATGTCCAAGGTCTCCCCTCCATCTTCCAAATAAACACTTTCAAGGTTTTTTCGGTAGTTTTCAAGTAGTTCAACATCAGAAATTTTATCGTATTTGAGCCATAGATCGTATCCACTGGAAAAGGAAAACACGCTGGTGCTCAATAGAATGGTAGCACAAAAAAGGAAAAGCTTTATTTCTTTAAGAATATGTCTCATGATTTTGGAAATGCACAAAAAAAAATTGATTTATTATTAAATCAATCAATTGCGTTGAGTAAAATAACTAAAAAATTCATAGATTAACAAAATGTACAGTGCAATCGATTGCAAAAATCGATATTTTTACGAAATTTGAAATTTATTTGAAGAAAAAGATTTAAAAATGCCAACCAATGAAACATTTTAAGATACTCTTCTTGTGTGCTGCGGTTCCCCTATTATTTCCATCCTGCAACCAAAAAGCGGATAATTCAACCAACAACAATATAGAAACCGGCGAGGGGAATACACAGTATGAATTCCCCTTTTACGACACCTCATTATCCATAGATGATCGTGTAGCGGACTTGATTTCGAGATTATCATTGGAAGAAAAAGCGGATCAGATGATGCACAACACCTCTGCAATAGAACGTTTGGGAATACCTCCATATGGCTGGTGGAACGAAGCATTGCACGGAGTAGGACGGTCTGGTACCGCCACTGTTTTTCCACAGGCCATTGGACTTGGTGCCACTTTTGACAGCGACCTTGCATTCAGGGTGAGTTCTGCCATTTCCGATGAGGCACGGGCGATGCACAATGCAGCAAAGGACAAAGGCTACCATCTTAGGTATAGCGGACTTACATTTTGGACACCGAACATTAATATTTTTAGGGATCCACGTTGGGGCCGCGGCCAGGAAACCTATGGCGAGGATCCTTTTCTTACTTCTATTTTGGGTACATCGTTCGTTAAAGGGCTCCAAGGGGACAATCCAAAATATTTAAAGACCGCCGCATGTGCCAAACATTATGCCGTACATAGTGGACCTGAGAAACTGCGCCACGAGTTCAATGCCACAGCTAGCCCAAAAGATCTTTGGGAAACCTATTTGCCAGCTTTCAAATCTTTAGTGGACGCCGATGTCGAAGCAGTAATGTGTGCCTATAACAGCACCAACGGAGAGCCTTGCTGTTCCAACAATTATTTGATCACGGACGTACTCCGGGATACTTGGAACTTTGAAGGCCATGTGCTAAGCGATTGCTGGGCACTGGAAGACTTCTATAATTCTCCGGAAAATGGCGGACATGGGGTCGTGGATACTCCGGCCGAAGCAGCAGCCCTTGCGGTTAAAAGCGGTGTGAGCCTTAATTGTGGCAGTACCTATTTAAAAGGATTACCGGAAGCCGTAAAACAAGGACTCATTACCGAGGATGAGATTGATGAGCAACTCGCAATTTTGCTTCGCACCCGTTTTAAATTGGGACTTTTTGACCCAAAAGGAAGCAATCCCTATGACGATATTCCGACCGATGTGATTGACAGCGACGAGCATCGAAACCTAGCACGGGAAGTAGCGCAGAAAAGTATCGTTATGCTAAAGAACAATGGTGTACTTCCCTTAAAGAACGACCTTTCAAGATATTTTGTGACAGGTCCCAACGCTTCCAATACCGAAGTTCTTTTAGGCAACTACTATGGTGTAAACCCAAAAATGGTGACCGTTTTGGAAGGAGTGGCCGGTGCCATTCATCCAGGAAGCCAACTACAGTATAGAAAGGGAGCCTTATTGGACAGGGAATCCCTTAATCCACAGGATTGGGCTTCTCCGAATGCGGGCACAAGCGATGCCACCATTGCCGTATTGGGCATTTCCAATCTTTTGGAAGGTGAAGAAGGAGCCGCTCTGGCATCTGCCACTGCAGGTGATCGACTCGACTATAACCTTCCACAAAATCAAATTGCCTATTTAAGAAAGTTGCGCGAGGCCGCGGGAGAGCGTCCTATTATTGCTGTTGTTACAGGTGGTAGTCCTATGAACTTGGCAGAGGTACACGAACTGGTCGATGCCGTACTTTTGGTTTGGTATCCCGGGGAAGAAGGTGGTAATGCCATAGCCGATATTATTTTTGGCAATGTTTCCCCTTCCGGAAGATTGCCCATTACCTTTCCAAAATCCTTGGATCAACTCCCCGATTATGAAGATTATACCATGCAAGGAAGAACCTATAAATATATGGACCAAGAGCCACTTTACCCTTTCGGTTATGGCCTTAGCTATGGGGAATTCTCGTATGGCGACCTCAGTATTTCAAAAACATCCATAACCAAGAATGACCAAGTATCTGTATCCCTTGATGTTTCGAATGAAAGCGAGGTTATGGCTGATGACGTAGTACAACTCTATATATCGGATACCGAGGCTTCTGTGGCGGTTCCAAATTTTCAATTGTTCGGGGTACAAAGGGTAAGGCTGGAGCCTAAAAGCTCTAAAGCTATTACTTTCACTTTAGACCCTTCAGCTTTCCAAATGGTCAACAACGAGGGTGAAAGAGTTTTTGAGCCGGGAAATTTTAAGGTGTATGTAGGTGGTAGCAGTCCCATGCAACGGAGCTTTGAACTGGGAGCTCCACAAATGAGCACTGGAACCATCACCCTTAATTAAATCTATTTTAAATCAAAGCATGAAAAAATTTATACAGGAAGATTTTTTGCTCCAAACAGATTACGCAAAGGAGTTATATCACAACTTCGCAAAAAATCAACCCATCATAGATTTCCACAGTCATCTTCCCGTCAATGAAATTGCGGAGAACAGAAATTTTGCCAACCTGACCAAAATTTGGATCCAGGGGGATCACTATAAATGGAGGGCCATGCGGGCCTTGGGTATCGAAGAAAAATATATTACGGGCAATGCCTCCGACGCAGAAAAATTCCAAAAGTGGGCCGAGACGGTACCCTATTCACTTAGAAACCCATTGTACCACTGGACACACTTGGAATTGAGCAGGTATTTCGGCATTGATGAGCTATTGGATGCCAAAAGCGCCTCCGATATTTATCGTGACTGCAACAAACAACTTGAAAATCCGGATTTTTCACCACAAAATCTAATTCAGCGTATGAATGTCGAGGTGGTCTGCACAACGGACGACCCATTGGACGATTTACGTTATCATTCCCAACTAGCTGAATCTGACTATCCCGTTAACGTACTGCCCACGTTTAGACCCGATGGATTGATCGATATTGACAATGTTGGTTTTATTGACTACCTAAATGCCCTGTCCAGAATCACAAGTATCAAGATCACCGATTTTGATTCCTTGAAAGAAGCGATTCGAAAAAGAGTCGATTACTTTCATAAAAATGGATGTAGACTCTCCGATCATGGTTTATCCCATGCGTATGGATTTGAATATACCGAAGATCAAGTGAATACCATTTTATCCCTTCGCTTTGAGGAAAAATCAATTTCCAAGAAGGAAGTTGCCATTTACAAAACGGCAATACTGAATACCCTTGGGCAATTATACCATGAGAAAAATTGGGTTATGCAATTGCATTTGGGCCCAATAAGGAATACCAACGAAGCAATCCTGAACAAAGTCGGTATCGATGCCGGAGTAGACAGCATCGGGGACTATCAACATGCCGAACAACTGGCCAGTTTTCTGAACCAATTGAACATGAAAGATAGTCTACCCAAGACCATTCTATACAATTCCAACCCATCGGACAATGAAGTTTTTGCGACTATGGCAGGGAATTTTACGAGAGAGGGAATCAAATCGAAGGTTCAATTTGGTGCCGCTTGGTGGTTTTTGGACCAAAAGCAAGGTATTGAAAACCAGTTGAACACATTGTCCAATATAGGATTGCTAAGCTGCTCGGTAGGTATGCTCACCGATAGCCGAAGCTTACTGTCCTTTCCTAGGCACGAATATTTTAGAAGGGTGCTCTGCAACATGCTGGGCAATGATCTTAAGGAGGGTCTTCTACCCAATGACATTGAATGGATCGGAAAAATCGTGGAGGACATAACCTACAACAATGCCAAAACATTTTTTCAATTTCCCAGCACGATAAAAAATAGCTAAAAATCATAGTGTTACATAAAAAAATTTTGACTTAACAAACATTAGTAGATACATGAAAAAATATACCCGAAACGAGGTTTTTAAAACTATGGGCGATACCGGATTCGTCCCACTATACTATAATTCCGACTCCAAAATGGTGCAACAGGTGGTAAAAGCTTGTTATGATGGCGGTGCAAGATTATTTGAATTCACCCATCGTGGTGAGAATGCAGAGCGGGTATTTTCCCAATTGGTGGACTTCTGTAATAAGGAATGCCCGGACATGATCTTGGGAGTAGGTTCCGTTACCGATGCCGCTACGGCGTCCAATTTCATCAATATGGGAGCTTCATTTGTGGTTACCCCTGTATTGCGCGAGGACATTGCCATTATCTGTAATCGAAAAAAGATTTTCTGGTCTCCCGGGTGCGGTACCCTTACCGAAATTACAAGAGCGGAGGAACTGGGATGCGAAGTGGTAAAGCTATTCCCTGCGGAAGTCTATGGCCCACAGTTCATCAAAGCGGTTAAAGGGCCACAACCTTGGACCAATATTATGCCCACGGGTGGGGTGGACACCACCAAAGAAAATTTGACCGGTTGGTTCGATGCGGGTGCTACCTGTGTGGGTATGGGCTCCAAGCTCATAGACAAGCAAGCATTGATAACAGGGAATTTCAGCCTCATCACCCAAAAGGTGAAAGAAGTACTTGCCATCATACAAGAAATTAAAAAAGTATGAAATCGTGGTGGTTGCCCATAATTTTTGTCTTTTTTCTTTCGTGCCGATCGGAGAACAAGGATGTCAATTCCATTAAACTGGCGCACAGTCTAAGTGTAAACCATCCTGTACACGAGGCAATGGTGCATATGGCCGATTTGGTAGAAAAAAAATCAGAAGGCAAACTTAAAGTTGAAATTTACCCCAGTAGTCAGTTGGGTTCGGAAAAGCAATGCTTGGAATTGTTACAAATCGGAAGTTTGGGCATGACCAAAGTATCTGCTGCTGTAATGGAGAACTTTTCACCAGACCTAAAAGTTCTGGGTTACCCCTATATATTTCGCGATAATGCACATCGATTTAAAATATACGACAGCAGTATCGGTAAAAAACTGCTTTCGGGGTCAGAACAATTTTGGTTGAAAGGATTGACTTATTTTGATGCCGGAAACCGATCTTTTTATACCAAGGACACCCCCATCAATAAACCGGAAGATCTTCAGGGATTGAAAATCCGGGTGATGCAAAGCCCCACCGCCATTGAAATGGTCAAACAATTCGGTGGGTCCCCTACCCCAATTTCTTGGGCAGAGCTTTATACCTCGCTCCAACAAGGTGTTGTGGATGGTGCCGAGAACAATCTCCCCAGTTTTTACACATCCAAACATTATGAAGTCTGTAAATATTTTTCCTTGAACGAACACAGCTCCATACCGGATATTTTGGTCATCGGAACAATAACTTGGAACAAATTAAACCCACAAGAGAAAGAATGGTTGATGGAAGCAGTTCAGGAAGCTACGGTTTTACAAAGGAAACTTTGGAAAAAAGCCGAACGCGAAGCCTTGAGCGAAATAAAAAAAGCTGGGGTTCATGTATCATATCCGGACAAATCGCTTTTTGAAAAAAAAACGGAACCAATGCTGCAATCCTTAAAAGAAAAAGACGGCCATTTATATGAAATGGTGGAAGAAATTAAAAAAGTACAATAATGAAAAGACACATTGATACTTTTCTGGAATGGGTGCTTGCCATACTACTGGGGGCTATGGTCCTTGATGTTGTTTGGGGTGTGTTCACCAGATATTTATTGGAAAGCCAAAGCTCATGGACCGATGAACTTGCTCGATTTTTATTGGTTTGGCTCAGTATTTTGGGAGCCGCTTATGCTTCGGGGAAAAAGCTACATATTGCAATTGATCTATGGCCCCAAAACCTTGACCCTAAGAAAGAAAAGTACCTTAACCTCATTGTTATTAGTGTGGTATTGCTCTTTGCTGTGTCTATTTTTTTGATAGGAGGTCTGCGATACGTTTATATTTCCTTTGCGTTGGGCCAAACCTCACCGGCGCTGCAACTACCTATCGGCTTTGTAAACATGGTGTTGCCCATATCAGGTTTTTTCATCCTCTACTACAAACTCTCAGAACTCTTTGATCTACTAAAAAACATGAAGAATGGAAATTAGTATTCTTATCTTAAGTTTTCTCATATTGATTTCCCTTCGCGTGCCAGTTGCTTGGAGCCTAGGGGTTTCATCCATGCTGACCTTATTGGTCAGTGTTGACACATTTCCTGCGCTAACCACCATTGCACAACGATTGGTGACTGGGTTGGACAGTTTTTCCATCTTGGCAATTCCTTTTTTTATTTTGGCAGGCCACATTATGAACAAGGGGGGCATTGCAGAGCGTTTGATTGCCTTTGCAAAAAGTTTGGTAGGCGCCCTACCTGGAGGATTGGCCCATGTTAACATCGTGGCCGCCATGTTGTTCGGGGCTATTGCAGGATCGGCCGGTGCAGCTGCCGCCGCCATCGGAGGGTTCATGTCCGACAAAATGGAGGAGTCAGGTTACGATAAGGGATTTGGTGTTGCGGTAAATGTTACATCGGCCACTACAGGACTTATAATCCCTCCCAGTAATATATTTATTATTTATTCGGTGGCGAGTGGGGGCGTAAGTATCGGAGCACTGTTTTTGGCAGGGTATCTCCCGGGAATCATCACTGGACTTCTTTTAATGATCGTGGCATACATCTGGGCCAAACGAAAAGGATATCCGACAGCGGACCGTAGTTCTTTCAAGAACATATTGACCACTTTTTTAAATGCACTTCCCAGTTTGTTCCTTTTGATTGTTGTAATAGGAGGCATCGTGGCGGGAATATTCACAGCAACGGAAGCATCATCGGTTGCGGTTATTTATTGCCTTGTTTTGGCAATGGCCTATAAGGAAATATCCCTCAAGGATATTGGTCCTATTTTGGTGGAATCCGCATCCACCATTGCCATTGTAATGCTACTTATAGCAGTGTCCATTTCCATGTCCTGGGTGCTTTCTTACGAGAACATTCCCCAAACGGTGACCCAGTTATTGTTGGGATTGAGCGATAATAAGATAATGGTCATCATCCTGATCAACATTATCCTACTCGTTGTTGGTATTTTTATGGACATGACACCTGCGGTATTGATTTTCACTCCTATATTTTTGCCGGTGGTGACTGCCATAGGAATAGACCCGGTACATTTTGGAATCATAATGGTATTGAATCTGTGCATAGGTCTATGCACGCCCCCTGTAGGTTCTGTGCTCTTTATAGGGGTAGGGGTTGGCAAAACCACCATCCAAAAAGTGATTCGGCCATTGCTCCCTTTATTTTTGGCCATGATTCTGGCTCTTATATTGGTGAGTGTTTTTCCTGAATTGAGTCTGTGGCTTCCAAGTATCTTCGGATTTTAAGATTTTACCGTTCTCAATGAGGAACCGCGTGCAATAATTTCGGTTCCCAATACTGTAATTTCAGAAAGGTCGGCATCGTAACTCTGTGCCGAATGCTCAAGGATTCTTTTGGCAGAAATTGCCCCCATTTTACTTGCAGGATGTGATACCGTAGATAATGGTGGTTGCACGATTGATGAAATGGGGTCATCGTTAAAACCGATAACTGCCAATTGGTCGGGAACCTTTACCCCTAATTTTTTAGCGCACATTATGGCACTCACACCCGTAGTATCGTTGGCAGCGAAGATACCATCCGGTGGGTTGGCCATTTTCAACAATTTTTCGGTGGCTTTGGTACCTTCATCAAAACTTAAGGTCTTAAAATTAACTACCAGTTTATCCTCAATGGGAAGTCCATGTTCCCGAAGTGCATCCAAATACCCCTTTTTTCGTTCCAAGTATACATTACGGTGCTTGGCACCCGCAAAATGGGCAATTCTTTTACAGCCCTGCTCTATCAAATGCTTTGTGGCCGAATATCCTGCAGTATAGTTATCGATGACCACTTTGTAGGAATTGAAATTGCTGGGAACCCTATCCACAAAAACGATTGGAATACCATTTTCCATAAATTTTTCGAAATGCTCCATATCGATGGTCTCCATGGATAGTGAGACAATTAAACCGCTGATTCTACTATCATAAAGGGCATTGCTATTGTTGATTTCACTTTGGTATTTATCGTTCGACTGGCTTATCAACACATTGTAACCTGCCTTTCGGGCCGTTTTTTCAATTCCGCTGATGAGTGAAGAGACAAATGGCCTGTTTATCCTGGAAATCAGCACTCCTATGGTATTGCTCTTGTTATTCCTTAATCCGGCAGCCAAGTTATTCGGTCGATACCCCATTTCTTCGGCGGCTTCTTTAATCCGCTTTACTGTTTTTTTGCTGATACTCTTATGATTGTTCAGCGCTCTCGAAATGGTAGAGGGAGAATAGTTCAACTCTTTAGCAAGATCATATATGGTAACCTCTTTTTTAATCTTCATCGTTCAAATTGCAATTAGAGTATTCAAGTCGAGGAATGCCAATGGACTCGAACTATTGGCGACTAATTTAACTTTTAGTTTTCTTATACAATAATTTTTTAAAATCGATTTTTTTTAATCCCAGCTTTCAGGCACATTTATAGTAAGGTTAAGTACTCTACCCCCTTTATACAGGCTACTTCACAAAAAGAAAATCGAAATTTAATTTACGCAATCGATTCCGTTAACTATATTTGAAAAATATATATAAAAAATACGTAATTTTTGATCAATGTATTGGATAGGCTATGATATTGGTAGTTCTTCGATAAAAGTTGCCTTGGTGGAAGCCGGTTCTGGCAAAGTAAAGGACGTTGTGCAGGAACCTAAAAAAGAAATGCCAATCGATTCGATAAATATAGGCTGGGGCGAACAAAACCCCGATCTGTGGTGGAAATATGCCTGCTTGGCGACAAAGCAAATCATCGCAAAGAACTCCATTGATAAAAATACGATTAAAGGCATCGGTATATCTTACCAAATGCACGGATTGGTGGTGGTGGACAAGTCTCAAAATGTACTGAGGCCTTCCATTATTTGGTGTGATAGCAGGGCCGTGGACATTGGTGAAAATTTGTTCCAAAACTCAGGAAAATCCAAATGCGTAGACCACTTATTGAACTCTCCTGGCAATTTTACACTTTCCAAGCTAAAGTGGGTAAAGGATAATGAACCCGACACCTTTGCCAAAATAGATAAGTTTATGCTGCCCGGCGATTTCTTGGCCATGAAACTTACCGGTTCCAGTGTCACTACCCCATCGGGACTTTCAGAAGGAATCATGTGGGATTTCAAAGAAAACAAAGCGGCCTCATGGTTGCTGGAAGATGCCGGTATAGATCCAGCTTCAGTCCCCGAAATTTGCCCGTCCTTTTCAGAACAGGGAATTGTGAACAAACAAGGCGCTGCCGAATCGGGGCTGCCCGAGGGGATACCAGTAATGTACCGGGCAGGAGACCAGCCGAACAACGCATTGGCACTAAATGTCATGGAACCAGGCGAAATTGCCGCCACCGGGGGAACATCGGGTGTAGTGTATGCCATATCGGGACAGAAAAAAACGCAAGAACATACACGAATCAACAGTTTTGCCCACGTTAACCACTCAAAAGAAGACACAAGAATCGGCAAACTATTGTGCATCAACGGCACGGGAATCCAATACAGTTGGGTACGTTCCGAACTGAGCAAAGGCATCGGATATGATGTCATGAACCAACAAGCCGAGTCGGTTCCGATAGGGTCGGACGGGCTTCATATATTGCCTTTTGGAAACGGGTCGGAACGCATGTTGAACAACATCAACAAAGGATCTCGCATGTTGAACATCAATTTCAACGTTCACAAAGCATCCCACATATACAGGGCTGCATTGGAAGGAATTGCTTTTTCGTTTGTATATGGGATGGAAATTTTAAAAAATGATGGTGTCGACATCACATCCATAAAAGCAGGGAACGACAATCTTTTTAGGGCCGGTGTTTTCTCAAAAACAATAGCCACACTTTCCAATAGTAAAATTGATATTGTTGAAACCACAGGTGCTGTTGGAGCCGCGAGGGCCGCTGCCTATGCTTCCGGTGACTTCAATAATATTGGAGAAGCAACCGCCACCGATAAAGTTCAGCAGACATACGAACCAGATGCTTCTGCAGAAAAATACCAAGAAGCTTATCAAGCATGGAAAAAGAATCTAAACGAATACATACACAATTGAACTTTAAATATTATGATTACAACAGGAGATAAGGAATTTTTCAAGGGAATAGGTAAAATTTCATTTGAAGGGAAAAAATCGGACAATCCGTTGTCCTTCAAATATTACGACGAGAATAAAGTAGTTGCCGGTAAGACAATGAAAGAGCATTTTAAATTTGCAATTGCCTACTGGCATACCTTTACCGGAACTGGTGGCGATCCCTTCGGAGCACCTACTCAAGATTTTCCTTGGTTGACCAACACGGACCCTATACAACAGGCCAAGGACAAAATGGATGCGGCCTTTGAGTTCATCACAAAAATAGGAGCTCCCTACTTCTGCTTCCATGATTTTGATTTGATCGATGAAGGAAAAACATTGGCCGAATCCGAAAAAAGATTGGAAATCATTACGGACTATGCCAAGCAGAAAATGTCAGATTCCGGCGTAAAACTGCTATGGGGAACGGCAAACTGTTTCAGTAACCCAAGATACATGAACGGTGCTGCGACAAATCCAGATTTTGATGTGGTGGCCTACGCCGGTGCCCAAGTGAAAAATGCATTGGACGCCACTATAAAACTAGGTGGTGAAAACTATGTTTTCTGGGGAGGACGAGAAGGATATATGTCGCTGCTCAACACCGATATGGGCCGTGAACAGGACCATATGGCAAGATTCCTTCACATGGCCAAGGACTACGCCCGTGCACAAGGTTTCAAGGGAACCTTCTTTATTGAGCCAAAGCCCATGGAGCCCACTAAACATCAGTATGACTTTGATTCGGCTACTGTACTGGGCTTTTTGAACAAATATGGCCTCCAAGACGATTTCAAACTGAACATAGAGGTAAACCATGCAACATTGGCCCAACATACCTTTGAGCACGAACTTCAAATTGCAGCGGATAACAACATGCTGGGCAGTATCGATGCCAACAGGGGCGATTACCAAAATGGATGGGATACCGATCAGTTCCCTGTGGATGTTTATGAACTTACCCAAGCCATGTTGATTATTTTGGAAGCAAACGGTTTCCAAGGAGGTGGTGTAAATTTTGATGCCAAAATCAGAAGGAATTCGACCGATTTGGAAGATATCTTCCACGCTCACATCGGTGGTATGGATGCTTTTGCCAGAGCTTTGATGGCTGCAAGCGATATTCTCGAAAATTCAAAATACAGCCAAATGCGCAAAGAGCGCTATGCTTCCTTCGACTCCGGTTCCGGAAAGTCCTTTGAAGACGGCAAGCTCCGTTTGGAAGATCTTCACAAACATGCATCTGCAAACCAAGACATTAAAAAGCGTAGTGGTAAGCAGGAATTGTTTGAGAACATCATCAACCAATATATTTAATTACCGATTTTGATCAGGTAAACCACTAGTTATAATGGAATCAGTATTAGAAAAGCCGGATTGGATTGTACTTGGTATCTATTTTTTGGCCTTGATAGGTGTTGCCGTGTGGGTGGTATCCCAAAAAAATAAGAACACGGAAGACTATTTTTTGGCGGGTAGAAACGTGGGGTGGTTCGTCATAGGCGCCTCCATATTTGCATCTAATATTGGTTCTGAACATGTTGTGGGGCTTGCGGGTACCGGGTTTGAATCGGGCACCCCTATGGCTCATTATGAGCTGCACGCCTGGATTGTATTGCTCCTGGGCTGGTTGTTCCTTCCCTTCTATATTCGAAGCGGGGCATTTACAATGCCCGAATTTTTGGAAAAACGTTTCGATGGCAGATCTCGCTGGTTTTTGTCCATTTTTTCTTTGGTCGCCTATGTATTGACCAAGGTTTCGGTGACCATTTATGCCGGTGGAATCGTAGTTTCCGAACTGTTGGGGATTCCCTTTTGGTATGGAGCCATCGGAGTAGTGATATTTACAGGAATATATACAGTTATAGGTGGAATGAAGGCCGTAATCTATACCGAAACATTGCAAACGGTGATCCTGATACTGGGATCCTTGATCATTACGTATTTAGGATTGCAAGAAGTAGGTGGTTGGAACCAACTGCATGAAACGGTAACATCGGTAAGCCCTGACCACTTTAATATGTGGAGACCTATGAGCGACCCTGACTTTCCATGGACAGGTTTGCTGTTCGGTGGAACCATTGTGGGCATCTGGTACTGGTGTACGGACCAATATATTGTGCAACGAACCCTAGCAGCAAATAATATTAAAATTGGTAGAAGAGGCGCCATTTTTGGAGCCTATCTTAAATTGATGCCCATTTTGATTTTCTTGATTCCCGGTATCATAGCATTTGCGTTGACCATCCAAAATCCTGAAGTCTTTAGTGTGGACAGAGCCGATAGGGCTTTCCCTATGTTGGTGAAAACACTTCTTCCTGTAGGATTGAAAGGTTTGGTAGCAGGTGGTCTTATGGCAGCTTTGATGAGTTCATTGGCATCGGTATTTAACTCTTGTTCTACCATTTTCACCATTGATATCTACAAAAAGTTACGTCCAGACAAATCTGAACGAGAACTATTGACCATAGGGAAGATTGCCACCGGAATAATTGTAGTACTTGGCATTATTTGGATTCCTATTATGGACAAAATTGGCGGTGGGGTCATGTACCAGTATTTGCAAAATGTACAATCTTACATTGCACCACCCGTGACCACGGTATTCCTATTGGGGATCATATGGAAAAGAGTAAACTCCAAAGCGGCCATCACCACGTTATTTGCTGGACTAATACTATTGATTTTACGATTGGGGGCCGAGATTTATTATCAACCGCAGATTACAACCGGAACAGAGGTTTCTGGATTTATGTTCCAATTTGCAACGGTCAATTTTGCTCATATGGCCATTTTTATGTTCTTGTTTTCAGTGGCACTATGTATTGCGGTCACATTAGCAACCGCTCCACCGAACTATGCTACCATTAAAGGCTTGTCTTTTGGCACACTTTCTCCAGAAGACCGTGTAAATTCCAAGGACAGTTATAGCACCATCGATATAATACTTTCAGTTTTATTGGTAGTTATAGTGATTGCCATCCTATCCTACTTTACGGGGTAATTACATCATGGAAAGATTACATAAAAAAAGCCCCGAAGTTCGGGGCTTTTATTTGATGACATCCAACTTTTATTCATTCCCGTTTGCGAACACAATCGATTGTATCTCTGTAAAATAAAAAATTATCGGGCCACTCGTCCCGAAGCATCGCCTTCCATTAACTTTTCAACCTCCGCAATGGTCGCCAAATTCGCATCGCCATAAATGGTATGCTTCAAGCAGGAAGCTGCCACGGCAAAGTTCAATGCTCTTTGGTCATCCTCGTAAGTATTTAAACCATAAATGAGACCTCCCATAAAGCTATCTCCTCCCCCTACTCTATCCACAATATGTGTGATTTGATATGTTGGGGATTTGTACATTTTTTCTCCATCGTACATTACACCTGCCCATGTATTGTGCGAGGCGCTGATGGAACCTCGTAGGGTGGTGATTACTTTTTTTGCTCTTGGAAACTTTTCCATCATTTGTTCGCAAACGGATAGAAACGCTTCCGCAGTAACATCTTTTCCATCTTTATGCACATCCAAACCTTTTGGATGAATTCCAAAGTGTTTGTGGGCATCTTCCTCATTCCCTAAAATCACATCACAATAGGAAACCAAGGGGGTCATAATTGTCTCGGGTTCCACTCCGTAATTCCACAATTTTGCCCTGTAATTTAAATCGGTGGAAATGGTAAGTCCCATTTCACTTGCCACCTTTACAGCTTCCAAACATGTATCTGCCGCTCCTTGTGAAATGGCAGGTGTTATTCCCGTCCAATGAAACCAATGGGCATCCTTAAACACAGATTTCCAATCAATGCTACCTGGTTCAATCTCTGCCATTGCGGAATGTGCCCTATCATAGACCACCTTACTTCCACGACTTACCGCACCGGTTTCCAAAAAATAAATGCCCAATCTGTCGCCACCAAAAACAACGTGATTGGTTCCGACATTGCGTTTTCTCATTTCCAAGAGTGCACACTCCCCAATGTCGTTTTTGGGCAAACGGGTCACGAACTCCACCGGCAGGCCATAATTGGCCAAGGATACTGCAACGTTGGACTCACCTCCCCCATAGATTACATTAAACTCCGATGCCTGTGAAAACCGGAGGTTATCTTTGGGCGCCAATCGCAGCATAATCTCTCCAAATGTTACTACTTTCTTCATTTTAGCTGATTTGTTAAACATAGATTACAAGTCCAAGCAAACTACTATATTCTTGAGAAATATGATTGGATTTCCCGAAGATTTTTGGAACAATTTGAATACATTTTGAAATTTCAAAATAGTGTTCCTTTCCGTATAAATTTGAATTGAAAACTTTAAAATATGTGGACGTTCAAAAATTAGGTTTAAACAGGCTATTTACCCAGGAATTCTTTCTCTGCGGATTATCAGCTGTAGTACAGAGAAATACCATAATATCCATATTTCCTCACTCCAATACAGTCACGCTTTTGCTAAACAGACAATAACCCTATACCAAGACCATTCTGTGATTCTCTTCAAATATGGAAACATTGGACATCGTATACCGCCCCTCACTGGATAAAATTCGGCCCCCTCAAACTCAGCAAAAAAGATTGAATTTCAAATCACCACAAAAAAATATCAGATAGCTCAAATTTTTCGTTTTAGAGATTATTTGCATCTGGTCTTTCCTCTTGATATTATTTAGAAGAATTTCATTAACCGAATTTCAAACCAAACTAATTCAAACAAGGGCTAAAAACAAAAAAACCTTCGAAAAATCAAAGGTTTTTACTTGGTGGGCGCTGAGGGATTCGAACCTCTTTTGCCAACCCTTATGTTTATTGGGTTTTTCCTTGCTGATACTTTTTTTACTAACCGAATTACAGACCGTTTTTAGAAATTCGCCTTCGTATCTAACAAAATTAACCATAAAATATTAAACAAACATATCTGCCAAACCAAACACTAAAATGCGTCGGGCTGACTGAATCATCGACGAAATCTTATATCACATTGATAAATCATTGTTTTATCACTAGACTCTTGAGAAAATTCAGCCCCTAAAAAACATTGTATTCAATACCTAATCACTAAATTGTTTTAGACTCATTCAAGCTTTTACAAATCTTTCTTAAAAAGCTCTAAATCATCTAGACTGGATGAAAAAAAGTATTTTATAAGCTTGGGATTATCTATTTCAATTTCGGCTTTATATTTTTTTCCTAAAAATTTTGAGATACTATTTGAAGAGAGATTATTAGCTAGAATTTTAAATTCATAAGCCCCTGTTTTTGACGAAGAAATATTACCAATGTTTCCAAGAAATACTACATGTTTTAGGTCACTAACATAAATTTTCAACTGAACATGTTGCCCTTCTTTAATCGCATCAAATGGTGGTTCCGTATTTACTGTGAAATACAAATTGTAATCAGTAGGTTTTGTTAGTAGTATTTTAAAAAGTAGATCACCCTTATTGACATAATTTCCTTCTTTAAGATATGGATCTACAAGAAGACTACCCGATTGTGGTGAATTTAATTCAAACACCGTATTTTGTGAACCACTAATAAACCCTAATCGCTCTCCATCTTCAACTAATAAACCATTTTTGCCAGTCCATTTTATAAATGTGCCCGAAATCGGAGCATGAACCTCCTTTGCCACTGCATTTGGCACCAATTCAAAATTTCCTTCCAAAACTATAGGATAATGTATTACTGAAGATAATATCAATATTCCCAGTATTAAAAAAAGAATAATTGTATTACCCCAACGTATAAAAGCATTTGGAACCCTTCCCAAAATTTCTTGGACACTTTCGCTTCTTATATTAAACTTAGTTTCATGTACTTTTTCCATAGCCCATAATTCAGTTTCCCAATTCCAATTGATTTTTTACCAAGTGATAATAATCCCCCTTTAATTGAGTAAGAGAAGTATGATTTCCATATTCAGCTATTCTTCCTGAATCCAGCACTACAATATTATCCGCTTTCTTCACAGTACTCAACCTATGCGCGATAATAATACACGTCTTGCCTTTAAAGAAGGTTTGTAGATTATCCATTATTACACGTTCATTGTTGGCATCCAAAGCCGAAGTGGCTTCATCTAAAAATAGAAAATGTGGGTCCTTATAAACCGCTCTGGCAATTAACAAACGTTGTTTCTGACCTGTACTCAGCCCCTTGCCTTCTGGCCCTATCCTTGTATTTACACCCAATGGCAATTCATCTAGAAAAGATTGGATATTGGCAATTTTTATAGCTTTAGCTAATGACCTTTCATCAATCACATCTGAACCTACTGCAATATTTCTGGCAATAGTATCATTAAAGATATATCCTTCCTGCATAACTACACCACAACTGGATCTCCATGAACTTTGGGCGAAATCCGAGAGTTTATTTTTACCGATATAAATGCTGCCCTCATTAGGCTCATAGAACCTTAAAAGCATTTTCATCAAAGTTGTTTTTCCACTTCCGCTTATCCCCACAATTGCAGTTACTTGATTGGCCGGAATCATCAAATCAAGGTTCTTTATCACATTGGATAATCCGCCAGGATATTTGAATGTTACATTGCTTAAATTAAAACCTTGGTCAACTGGAACATTCACCAAGGTATTGGCATCTATGGTTTCCTCGTTATCCATATTATGGATTTCCGCAAGCCTTTCCAATGAAATTTTAGCATCTTGGATCTCCCTCAAAAAAGTAATCAGTTGCATTACGGGGGCATTCAATTGTCCCACAATGAAAGAAATCGCAACCATCATCCCTAGGGTAATATCATTTTGGATGACCAGTTTTGCAGACAATACCGTGATAAGAATATTCTTTAATTCATTAATGAAAGATGAACCTACACTTTGGGTCTGTTCTAATGTCAAGCTCTTCATCTCAACTTTGAACAATCGGGCTTGAACAAATTCCCAATTCCACCGCATCCTTCTTTCTGCATTGTGAAGCTTGATTTCTTGCATTCCGTTTATGAGCTCGATCACTTTGCTTTGTTCCTGGCTTATTTCAGAAAACCTTTTGTAGTCCAGCTCCCGTCTCTTTTTTAAAAAGAAAAGAACCCAAATAAAATAGAGTACACTCCCGATAAAGAAAATCGTAAATATCTGAATACTATAATAGGCTAAAATGATACCAAAAATCAAAAAATTTACCATTGAAAAGAGAACACTTAAAGAAGATACCGTAAGTATTTTTTCAACTCGCTGGTGGTCATTGATGCGTTGCAACAGGTCACCGGTCATTTTCGCATCAAAAAAAGAAATGGGGAGGTTCATCAATTTGACAAAAAAATCCGAGATCAACGATATGTTGATCCGGGTACTCAAATGAAGCATTATAAAACTTCGAATTACCTCTAAAGCTGTACGACCAAAAAACAGGAAAAGTTGGGCAATAAGGATTAGATAAATAAAGTTCAAATCTTCATTTTTAATCCCGACATCCACAATACTTTGAGTTAAAAAAGGAACGAACAATTGCAGTAGACTACTGGCTAAAAGCCCAATCGCCAATTGAACAACAAAGCGTTTATATTTAAAAAGGTATTTGAAAATGAAGTTAAAATCATAAGCATTCTTTTTTGGCTTCCCATCATCCCTGGAGTAAAACTTGGGTGTTGGTTCCAATAGTAGGGCAATCCCTTCTTCGGTAGTTACATCAGCATTGTTACCAATCCAAAATTTGATGAAATCTTTGGTGTTATACCTAAGTAATCCATGCCCGGGATCCGCCACATAAATCTTTTCTTTTTTGATTTTATAGAGTACTACATAATGCTCCTTGTTCCAGTGCAGAATACAAGGCAATGGAACCTCCAATAATTTATTAAAACTTAGTTGTACCCCTATACTGTGAAATCCCAACAATTCGGATGCCTTAGAAAGATTCAAAAGATCACTGCCTTCCCTATTGGTCTCCGAATAAGATCTTAAATCTTGAATATCGAAGGTTTTACCGTAGTATTTGCCTATCATTTTAAGACATGTGGGACCGCAATCTTTTAGGTCTACTTGCTTGTAAAAAGGAAAATTTGAGGTGAACATTAACTGTTTAATAATTAGTTAGCCAAAGGAAAATTCCTTTGGCTAATTGAATTCTAAGTTTGGTGAATTGATTAGACAACTATACATCCTTGTGCTGTACAAATACCTTTGTAGGTGAATCCATTACAATAGTAAAGACATTTTGATCCAATACCACTACATGAGCCATCACAAGCTGACGATGCTCCGCCTTGTACTCCTTTTTGCTGAGCTTTACCTAAAATCCTTACTCCTTTTAAATTTGCTAAATTTTTCATTTTAAAAATCATTTAGAATTAATAACACCCTGGACATTTAAGGACATCCAAGATTTATGTCCATCCTTCGCGAAAAGATATTTTGTTGGGCTTCTAATGCAATGCCCAAATAAATTCAGTGGAACGAAACATAATTGCCTTCAGTTGGCAATAAGGCATGTTCTACCAGATCGTCAATAAAAAACAAGAGATCTTGCCGTTGATATTCTTTAGGAAATTCCTTTCCATTAATAAGCAGAACTGGGGTGAAATGCAATTTGTTTTTATGGTTCCATTTTTGTTGCTCCTTTAACACCTGACCAAAAGTTTCCAATTGGACAGGGTGCCCCCATTTTGCCAACCATTTCTCCATATTGGTATTTTCGGCATAGGCCTCAGCCAAGGCATGCTTCAGAACATTTCCGTCATTTTCATGGTACAGTTCCAACAATCTGGCACATACCTTGGTGCCTGAATGTTCAAGATTTTCCGCATTGACATTAAATCGGATAGTTAGTTGAAAGCTATTCGGATATTGGTTAAGGAGATTTTCCATATCCGCATGGGTAGATTTACAATAAAAACATAACGGGCTTGTCAACAATAACAATTCAAGTGGAGCATTTTGGTCACCTAAAACAATTTCTTTGTCCCCATAATTTTTGATGGATGTCTCAATTGTTTTTGAAGCTAGCAACAAGGAATGGAACAGTTTAAAGTTGCGTTTGAACTTGAAATGGTCAATTTTTACTTTTTTCAACGATTCATTTTCAATTAACAACGATTGAAGTGGAATCAAAATCGATGTTGCCATGAGTAACCCCAAAACCAAGGTTGCCATTTCCCCCATTGAAAAACCATAAATCCCATTAATGACAATAGCTAAGTTTTGAGCCCACAAAACAGCGATAATACCCAAACAAAGGGGACACCATTGCTTTACAATTTTATATTGATAAAAAATCGAAAATAAGGTGATTGGCAATGAAAGTATGGTGACAAAAATCAATGCTCCACTTTCAAGTCCCAATAAGGAATTTAAAAACCACGTAATCGTGATTCCCGAAAAATAGATCAAGCTGATAACACTCAATTTGATGTTACCGAATAACTTTGCCCCTTTAGATTGCAAAACGGCGTCACAATTGGTAGCCTTGTTAACGGCGCAAATTCTATCCAATGCCCTGGACTGGAATCCCAATTCATGATAGGAAATGAGAATACTAATAAATAAACCCGCAACCCCCAGCAAATAATGGACGATTTCAAAGGTTGATTGATAAGAATACAAGAGGTAGACACTTAAAATTGATAGGACCAACAGCGACAATGTATAATTGGGCATCTTTCTTATAGATTGTTTTTTGGGTTCAATATGGCCCTCAGTTTCAATACCCAGTACAATGCCGTTCCAATGATCCAAAAATTCTTCATTGGATAGCTGTTCCTTTTTTCCATCCTCAAATAGCAATTTGAATCCCTCCCTATTTTTATCGACCAGCATGTATTGCCCATGTTTAGAGACCGCCATAAAACTTTTGGGTAGCTCGGGTAATATTCCGATTTCCAAGGGAAGCTCCAATGCTATGTTTTCCAACCCAAAATGATCAAGAACCCCGGTAATTGAATGCAGGCTTGGATAAGTGGGGTGGCTTAATAATTGAAATTCAAGTTCTTTCGGGTCAACTTTATAACCATTGTGCTTAATAAAGGTTAGAACCAGCACATAAACAGGGTTTTTCATAAAAAATATTTGATTATTAATCAGGGGAACCACATCAACCCTATCATCGGTTGATTGCCCTTTTAATTCTTTACACCTATTTAAATGACCACGTATAGAAGGTAAAGTCTATTAATAAAGATTTAAACCATTTAAAGACTAGTTTTTCTCAATCCACTTGCCTTCCTCAATTTGCCCCCATACAAAGAATCATTTATCACCCTTCCCAATAGAGTAGGATTTATACTATACCAATTAAAGAAGTATTTATTTTTTATGTAAGCTTTAATTGATGAACATGTGAATTCATCATCTAAAACAAGGAAATGGATGTACGAATTAATTTGAAATTATAAATGTTTATAGGGTACTGCAAAAACAATTTCGGCTCCGCTTTGATTTTTTTGGTTATTAATCTCAAATAAAGCAGGTTTCCCATTCTTTTTATTGTAAATCGCCAAACGCTCTTTTAATATGGAAAGAGACAAAGATGTATGCTCTCCAGGGATAGTTTGGGTGCCATCGAACCCTTGACCATTATCCTTTACTGTACAAAGGAGTGATTTTGTATCAATTTTAACAATTTCCACTATAATACTTCCGCGTTCAAAAGCACCTGAAATACCATGAATTATAGCGTTTTCCACAAGAGGTTGAATCAACATAGGTGGAATTAGGATTTCTTCTTGATCCAGCTTGGGATCAATTTTAATTTTGAAATCAAAATTTTGGGAAAAATTGGATTGAAGTTCCAAAAAACTTTGAAGCGCTTGAATTTCATCACCCAAAGCTACTAAATCGGTTCTTGAGTTTTCTAAGGTCAACCTTAATAGTTTAGCGAGTCTAAGAATATACAACTTGGCTTTTTCTTTATCGGTATCCATCAAAAGAACACCAGAATTTAATGCATTGGACAAAAAATGAGGGTTCATTTGTGATCGCAACAACCTTTGCTCCAATGTTATTTCTTTCATTTTCTGGCCTGTTGTCCTTTGCCGCATTATTAATCCTCCCAGCCCCAAAAACAAACACCCTAATGCAATTGAGCTCCATGTAATTGTACGCTGTTGTTCCAGTATTTTATTCGTTTGTTCTGATTCTTTTTTAAGTTGGTTAATTTCCTCCTCCCGTTTTTTGGTCTCAAAATCCAATTGTAATTTTTCCAACTCTTGCCGCATTTGTAATTTGTTAAAGTCAACTTCAAATTCAACTTGGTCCTTCAATGTTCTATTTGCATTATAAAGCCGACCCTCCTTTTCAAAGGCCATAATCAAGTTTTCATATGCCATCGATATCAAATCCCGCTCATTCCTATTCTTGACAGAATACTTCATTGTATCAATCATATTTTGCAAATGAACAATAGCAATCTCTGCTTTGTTTTCATGGATATCAATATAGCTTTGATATAAATTCTGATAGTTGTTCGTTTTATTATGGGACGAATTTTGGTCATAAACAAAATCCTTATATGCAGCGACCGACTTTCTGTAGTACCACAACGCCGAATCAATATTTGAAGCCCTAAACCATTCTGCCGCATTACCATAAACGGCAGATAAGTTATTTTTATATTTTGACCCAAGGCTTCTTTTAATAGCTTTATGATAATAATAAAGTGATGAATCCCGATATTTCAAATAGTTCTTGGAGTACAAAAGGCCAAGACGATTAAATGCGGAAATAGCAGCTTGATCAGATATTAGATAATTGGAATCCTTAATACATCGTTGATAGTAGAAAAGAGACAGTTCATTATTACCAAGAGACAGGTGATTGGCAGCCAGAGAACTCAGTATATAAGGTTTAATTTCCAATTTGAATTTGTCAGCAAGGTCAAAGGCCCTTAGAAGATAGGTTGTCGATTTTGAATATAGCTCTTCTAATCTTTCAATATAGCCCAATGAATAATAGGCATATGTCAAAGACATTTCCTCATTAGGGTGTTTGATTTTCATTTTATCAAAATATTCAATTGCTTTCTTAGAATAAAAAATAGCCGAATCGTGTTCTTTCGTTCTTAATTTATGATACCCTAAATAGGAATAATACTTTGTCCAACCTAAAAGATTATTGTTGGTTTCTAAGATATTTTTAAAGAGTTTGAGATTTTCATTATCTAAAGGTTGAAATTTAAAGGTGTCAATCTGAATTTGATTGTATTGGTCAAGCTGGGCTTGAACCAATGTTGTCCACATAATCATGATAATTGCTATTCTTTTCATCAGCAAATTATTAGGGCTTAAATTGTGTTCTGAAATAACCTTAGAATGATAAACAAGATAACAACTTTTATAATTGAAGATGATGAGGAAACAAGAAAATACATTAAAAAAATTGTAAGTGATTACCTTCCTCAATTCCAAATCATTGGTGAAAGCAGTACCGTTAAAGAGTCTATTTTAAAATTAAGTAAGTCGAAAGCAGACTTATTGTTAATGGATATTATGCTGAGGGATGGGGAATCATTTGAGATATTACAACACTTCCCTGAAAATACATTCGATGTACTTTTTATTACAGGGCATAGTCAATTTATAACACGTGCTTTTGAATACTTTGCTTTTAACTATTTACTAAAACCATTCAAAGAATTGGAATTAGTCGACATTTTGGGCCATTTTTTAAACAAACGTCAAAAAATATGGAATATGCAACGACTAACAATCATGAATGAGTTCTTGAATAAAAATGGCTCAAGATTCTTAATACACACTGGGAATGAGTATGTAGCAGTCGACCTAATAGATATCACCCATTGTAAATCGGAAGGTAATTACACCAGGTTTAACCTGCAAAACGGTCAAAATATGTTGGCTTCCAACCCTTTAAAATATTATGAACAAGTCTTAAGTTATAAAGGCTTTTTTAGAATTACCCGTTTTGACCTTATCAATAGTGTTCATATAGCTTCTATTTATAAGAAAGAAGCCATTATTCTTAACAATGGTTTAAAAATTAGATTAAGTCAGAATAATAGAGAAATATTGGAAATATTGTTGAGAAGTTTAAATCAATGAATCAAACTCTCATGCACAAATCCTAATTATATACCTAACTAAAAATTTATGAAATGCTTCTGCAGCCTGGCACTATTTCAATAAAGGAACAGGGTGGACAAATGACGTATGAAGTTTAAAAAGTTTAACCCAGTATAGATACTCTAATGTTTAGAATAGGTTTTTCACATAACTAAAATATTTATCAAGGTTTTAAGTGGTCTAGAAGTGGGTGTAAAATGTTATTGAACTGAAATCGTCCCAAATACTTACCCTAACTTTTGCGTATGGATCCTATCGGGTTTTTGTAGTGTTCCGGTAGATAAGCGTGAAGCAAAAACCCGAAAGGGCGCAACCTACTTTTTGGAATAGCTCCGAAAACGTATGGCCGCTTCTTTCTTTACAGTGATGTTGGAATAACCACCGGCTCCTTTCCTTGTTTTACCATTTGTAGATTGCTTTTCCATAGGGCGATTTTATTTTTTAGTGAAATTGCGTCAACTTTTTCGTCAAAAATTTCCTGTGTTTACAGGGCTTCCCAAAGGGTTTACTGTAGATATCGGAAAAGTCTACTGTAGCCCAGGATTTTGAACAGTATTTCAAAATATTATCAATTCACTGGTTTTCAACTTGTTGAAGACCCGAAAACAACCGTGATGGCGCAAATTGCGCATCACCCTCTTGCTATTCCCTTCGTCCCGCAAGCGGGACCGAATAAATACAGCATGATTGAAAATCAGCTGCCCTATAAATGTTCTTTGGTTTGTACGGACTTTAGGAAAGTCAAATCAAATAATCAATGCCGTACTGAAGTGTTCAAAAACACTTTTTAAATACACCAATTTTATCCATTTCTTAATTATTCAATATCATGAGTAATTTTTCTAAAATGAGATTGGTTCGCTATGGCAAAAAGTCTTTACACATAAATTCAGGCTAATTATAAATCATGTTCATTAAGCCAAATCAATTTTATCAAACATTTTGATTTAATGTAACAAAAGCCTTTCCCTATACTCTTTATTCCTAAATGGCATATGCGTAAATATTGTTACCTACTTGTCCTCTTCGTTGTTATTGGCTGTAAAAATGACAAACCTGAACTGAGCATTATCTCTTCAGATATAAATAACTTCTGGAATGCATATGATAAAATAATGTCGACAGAAGATACCATACAACAGGGCACTTATTTACAAGAGCTGTTCATAAAAAAGAGTTCAATAGGACAAAAAGCAATGATTGATGCCCGAGGATATTCAAATGACGAATATTTGGATGCAATCAGAAACTACCCGGAGTTTTGGTCATCGATTAGGGAAAACACAAATAAAGTTAATAATTACAGTAAGGAACTTGAAGAAGGGATTGAGGATTTAAGAGCTGTATACCCGGATCTAAAAGATTCCAAGATATACTTTACAATTGGTGCCCTGAGAAGTGGTGGCACAACCATGGATAGCCTGGTCTTGATAGGTTCTGAAATTGCATTGGCCGATAAAACTACCCCAAGTTTTGAACTGCCTGAGCAGCTCTCCCATTTGGTCCCTTATTTTGAGAACAATCCCAAAGAGAATATTATTTTCTTGAACATACACGAATATGTCCATACCCAGCAAAAAACCACCATCGGAAAAACACTACTTGCCCAGACACTTATAGAAGGGGTTGCCGAATTCGCTGGCACAAGAGCATTGGAAACAGATTCCCCAAATCCTCAAATAAAATTTGGAAAAGAACACAACGAAAGAATCAAGACCGAATTCTCCAAAGAAATGTTTTCTCCTTATTTGCAGAATTGGATATGGAACAGTCCAAACAATAAGTTTGGCATGCGTGATCTCGCCTATTATGTTGGCTACGCCATATGTGAAAAATATTACCATCAGGAACCAAACAAAGAACTGGCCATAAAAAAAATGATGGAATTGGATTTTGATAATGAAATGGAGTTGATTGAATTTGTCAACTACTCAAAGTATTTTGGACAACCTTTAGAAAATTATAAGAAAAGATTCGAAGAAAGCCGCCCCAAAGTGACCAAAGTAGAACCTTTTAATGAAAGACAGGAAGATATAAATCCGGACGTTGAAAGCCTCACCATCCATTTTTCAGATGCTATGGATACAAGATTCCGCAATTTTGAAATTGGGCCACTAGGAAAAGAACACCTGATTAGGTTCAAAGAATTTCACGGATTTTCTGAGGACAAAACGGCACTTCATTTCAATATTGAACCTTTGGAGGCAGCTAAAACCTATCAGATCATTGTAGGCTCAGGGTTTAGGAATAGCCAAGGTATACCCCTCAAACCATATCTAATTGAGTTTACCACTATCAAACCATCTACATCTGATTCAAATTAATTTTCAATTACCTTCTTATTATCATCAGTTGATTCCGATAACTTAGTATCCAGGATGGATTCCAATCCACTCATATCTTCACTGATTTTGTTATCCAATACTCTTGCATAAATTTGGGTCGTGGCCAACTCTGAATGTCCCAATATCTTAGAAACAGTCTCTATGGGAATCCCATTACTTAATGTAATGGTTGTGGCGAACGTGTGTCTCGCCATATGAAAGGTTATATGTTTATTGATTTGGCATGAATCGGCGATCTCCTTCAGATAGCTATTTAATTTTTGATTGGAAATCTTAGGAAATAATTTATCTGTACGTCTTTTTGGATGATAGTGATATCTCTTGACAATCGACAATGCTGGTCCCATTAAAGGCAGCCTAAAACTGTTCTTGGTCTTTTGTCTTTTTGTACTTATCCAATGCTTTCCATCGATACCCAATACGAGATTGTCCTCATTTAAGTTCATTATATCACAATAGGCAATGCCCGTGTAGCAACTAAAAACAAATAAGTCTTTTACAATTCGTAACCGTTCAATCTTGGTTTGGAAATCCTGAATTTTTCGTAATTCTTCCAAGGTCAAAAAATCCCTTTCCTTTCTTTCCATCCTAATCTTAAATTTTTGAAAGGGGTATTTTTCTATCCATTCATTGTTCACAGCCATTCTGACCATCTTTCTCAAACGCTGGATATGTTTCATCGCCCCGTTGTTAGAAAGTCTACCGTGATGGTGGATAGGGTGTAGTTTTCGCAAGTAGGTCTCGAAACCCACAACAAACTGATGGTTGAGCTGTGACAATCTGTAATCATCACATTTATAGTGCTTCTTTAGATAGCCCAATAAATACTTCTGGGTGGTTTTATAATGGCTCAGGGTCGCTTTACCCAGATTATGTGCGCCATGGAGGTTATGGTATTCAAATAGGGACGTTAATGTCATTTGGTTCTCATCCTCCCCGAAATACTTCGCCTTGACCATTTGAGGTGTAATGTAGGTCGTTTTGGATCGTAATTCACGATAACATTGGAAAAGCTCGGTTTCAACCTCCATTAAATAGGCGTTGATTTCCTGCACCTCCGTTGTGCGCCCCAGAACCCTCGATCCCTTTCGGTCCCAACTTTCTGCAGGAATGGTGTATTTGAGGCTCATGTTAACTCGTTGTGAATCAACGGTGATACGGGCATAAATCTTAGCGGTTCCGTCATTCCGCCGGGCAGTGCTTATCCAAAAACTGATTGAAAATGTAGACCGAGTTCTCATAGGTTTTGTGTTAAATTGAACGAAAATCACCTACGAAAGTCAAACACTAAGTTGCTGTAATATAGTAATTTACAGGCTTATTCGGTTAACACTTTTCAGAAAAAATTTTACTAACCGAATTGCAAACCAAAACATATCAAATCAAACCAATTTAAATAAAGGCCTAAAAAGTCAAAACCTTGCAAATCAATAAGATATGCAAGGTTTTGTTTTTGTTTAAACTCTAAAAGTGGGCGCTGAGGGATTCGAACCCCCGACCCCCTCGGTGTAAACGAGGTGCTCTGAACCAACTGAGCTAAGCGCCCATTTAATTTGCTAAATGGGAGTGCAAATATAACACTGTTTTTGATTTAAAAAACAAAAAAGTGAAAAAAATCACACAACTTCGGCAACAACAAAAGTGCTTCCTCCCACGTAGATCATATCCTTGTCATCGGCGTTACTCAAGGCTTTTTGAAAGCCCTGTTGTACCGAACCGTATTTTTCGCCCATAAGCCCCTGTTCCTTAGCCATTTCTTTAAGAGCACTGGCATCCAATCCACGAGGAATACCAGGTCTTACAAAATAATAATGCGCCTCTTTCGGAAAAAGTTGGAGTACCGATCTAACATCTTTATCACTTACAAAACCAAGTACAATGTGGAGCTTTTTATAAGATTGTTTTTCGACTTGCTTCAAAACCAATTGAAGCCCTTCCTTATTGTGGGCCGTATCACAAACCACCAATGGGTTTTGCTGCAATATCTGCCACCTGCCCATAAGTCCGGTATTGGCCACGACATTTTTCAATCCCGTAGAAACAGCCTCATCAGAAATATCAAAACCTTTTAATTGCGCAATGGTCGCCATTACCCCATTAATATTCTTATGTTGATATTCACCAAGCAAATCAGTTGCATATCCCGTTGCCGGTTCTCTATCCGCAAAAACTATGTTCGATTTTAACTGATGTGCAATCAGGTTGAAAATCATTTTCGTCTCTGGTTGGGTCTCACTAATGACCACAGGAACTCTTGGCTTAATGATTCCAGCTTTTTCCAAAGCAATTTTCTCCAAGGTATCGCCCAAAAACTGGGTGTGGTCCATTCCTATATTCGTGATCAAGGAAACCTCAGGGGTTATAATATTGGTGGAATCCAAACGTCCACCCAATCCAACTTCAACTACGGCAATGTCCACTTGCTCCTCTGCAAAATAACTAAAGGCCATGCCAACGGTCATTTCAAAAAAAGAAAGTTTGTTGTACTCAAAAAAAGGTTGATGCTTTGCTATAAAATCCATAACGAACCTTTCACCAACAACCTTTCCATTTATTTTGATCCGTTCCCTAAAATCCTTTAGATGGGGAGAAGTATATAGTCCTACCTTATAACCTGCTTCCTGAAGAATCGATGCCAACATGTGACTACTGGAACCTTTGCCATTGGTTCCCGCGACATGGATGCTCTTGAATTTTCTCTGAGGATTGTCCAACACTTCACAGAAGTGGATTATGTTATCCAGCTTCGCATTCAATGCAGCAGCACCTTTTTGTTGGTACATCGGAAGCTGTCCGAACATCCAGTCCAACGTTTCTTGATAGGTCACTACTGCCCCAATTTAAAGTTGACGACCACAAAACCGATTTGCTGAGAAGGTGCGTTGGAATCGGAATTCCATTTATGGAGCAATGCCGTTTTTCGCGCTGGCTCCAATAAGCATGGTGCATTGTTCGTGGTACCTTTTACGCCGGGTTCCGCTTTAACAACTTTTCCGGACCTGTCAACGGTAATTCTTACAACCACCCTTCCTTCTTCGTTACAATCTTGCTGTACCTTGCCCTTGTTGGCCAAGGACCTTCCACTTAATCCATAGCCTCCAGTGCCACTGCCAGGGGAACCGTAGTAAGATGAGGCATAAGGATCACCATCGGGTTGTCCCTTGTCACCTGCACGATCATCGTCGCCTTCGCTCCCTGTAGTGGTGCCGTCGGATTTTCCAATACCACCGATAAGGGCGTCCACACTTTTTTTCTTGGCTTCCTGCTCCTGACGTTTTCTTTCCTCAGCCTCCCGCTTTTCCTTGGCAATTCGTTCTGCTTCGGCTTTTGCCTTTTCTGCTTGTTCTTCCGCCTTACGTTTGGCCTCTTGTTGTTGTCTTAATTTGATGGTCTCCTCGTCATTGCTTGTCAAGACCTCTTCAACAGGAGCTTCTTCGACAACGGTCTCCTCTGGCTCGGCAGGTTCCGCAACTTCCTGTGGTTCGGGTTGACTCTCTACCTCCCTAGGTTCAGAGCGTACCGGTTCCGTAGGTTGTACTTCGCCACTACCAAATTCCATGGTTCCAAAATTGACGGCAATTCCTTTTTCTATAGGTGGATCCAGATAAGTCAATCCAATATAAAAAAGCAATAGAAGGAGTGCACTCAACAACAATGTTGTGAGCGTAAAGGATTTTTTCTTGTGTCTCGTATCTAAAAAGGACATTATTTTGGCCGCACCGCCAAGATAACCTTGTAACTGTTCCTGTTTGCAATGTCCATTACGTTGACTGCCTCTTTAATGGCCACGTTTTCTTCTGCTCTGAGGATGATTGTCGGCTTCTCTTGACCTTCAAGTGCCTTTTTTAATTCAATTTCAATGTATTCTTTGTTGATCTGCTCGTTGTTCACAAAATATTTCAGGTTCTTATCTATGGTGACCGAAACATTTTGTGTATTGGTGGATTTACCCTTTGCCTTTGGCAATAGCAAATCCAGTGCATTTGGCGCATTGGAGGTCAACATGAAAAAGACCAATAACAGAAATACGATATCCGTCATTGATGACATGCTGAACTCCGGGCTTATTTTGTTTCTTCCCTTCAGTTTCATAGCCAAGGGTTATACTGGTTCGTTCAAAAGGTCCAAAAACTCTACGGCATTGGCCTCCATTTGATGCACCACTTTATCAGTCCTGTTCACCAAGTGATTATAACCAATATAAGCGATAATACCTACCACCAGACCAGCAACCGTTGTGGTCATGGCCGTGTAAATACCTGATGCCAATGAGCCCATTTCTGCCTGTCCGCCACTACTTGCCATCTCATGGAATGCCAAGATCATACCAATTACGGTTCCCAAGAATCCGATCATAGGTGCGGCACCGGCAACGGTAGCCAATACGCTAACGTTCTTTTCCAGTTTGTACACTTCGAGCGTACCTGCATTTTCAATCGCGGTGTTGATGTCATCCAAAGGTTTTCCGATACGGGCAACCCCTTTTTCGGTAAGTCGCGCTACGGGAGAATCCGTTTGTGCACACAACAATTTTGCAGCTTCCAGTTTACCATTGCTGATATGGTCCCGAATCTGGTTCATGAAGTTCTTATCTATCTTGGACGCTGCCTTAATGGCAAAAATGCGTTCAAAATAAATGTACATGGCTACAAAAAGAAGAACAAAAAGCACCATAATAATTATAACACTTCCTGTTCCTCCATTTACAATAAGATCGATTACGGACAAGGTCTTTTCCTCGGAAATTGAGGCAGTTGCCTCAGCGCCTTCCGTTACTTCTTGAAAAATATTCATATAAAATCCCCAATTTATTTGCAATAATAACGGAGATTTTTGAACTAAAGTATTTTTTAGAACAAATATCGCATCACCATAAATACAATTGCCCCGGCAATGAAGCCCAAAAAGGCCAACCATGATATTTTTTTAAGGTACCAGAAGAAGTCAATCTTCTCCATTCCCATGGCAACAACACCTGCTGCGGAACCAATAATCAACATACTACCACCTGTTCCCGCGGAATAGGCGATAAAGTGCCACAATTGGTCATCCATTGGCTCGGAGAACATCCCTAAACTGGCCGCCACCAATGGAACGTTATCTATAATAGCCGAGCCTACACCCAGTAAGACCACAACCAAATCGGATACCCTTGTGCCGGCCATCTCTGTTCCGATCAATGGCATACCTTGTTTTAGTCCTTCGGCGAAGTTGAACAACAGCCCCAAAGATTCCAATGCGGCAACCGCCATCAAAATACCCAAGAAGAACAAAATACTTGGCAATTCAATTTTGGTCAAAGCGCTATGTACCGGGCTGTGGTGCGCATGCTCATCACTTTCTTGGTCCACAGAAGAAATGGCGATCTTTTTATTACTGTAGATTTCGGCAAAAGTTGCCACAACGGCCAAAGACAACATCATGCCCACATAGGGAGGCAAATGTGTCACCGTTTTAAAAATGGGAACAAAAACAATGGCCCCAAGTCCCAAATAAAGCATTCTTGGCCCGTATTTGGATTTTGACCCTCCATCTTCTTCATCTACATCAATCTCTCCTTTGAAAGCAGGAAGAAAGGATGCGATAAAAGAAGGCAACAACATACAAACTAAAGAAGGTACCAAAAGGTGCTCAATCAGCATTGCCGTGGAAACCTTGTCCCCGATCCATAACATGGTAGTGGTAACGTCCCCGATCGGCGACCATGCACCCCCGGCATTTGCCGCGATAATGATCAAACCGGCGTACCAGAGCCTAACATCCCTGTCCTTAACAATTTTTTGAAGGATGGAAATAAGTACAATGGTCGCAGTCAAGTTATCTATGATAGCGGAAAGGATAAAGGCCAAGAAAGAGAATATCCAAAGGATCTTCTTTTTGCTCCTTGTTTTGACAAAGGATTTTATGGTGGCAAAACCATCAAAATAGTCAATGATCTCAACAATGGTCATTGCCCCAAGAAGGAACACCAAAATTTCGGCTGTTTTTCCCAAATGGTGCAGGAGTGTTTCCTCCATCAGTTCCATCTTCTCTTCGTGCCCAAAGGACCCGAAGTTCTCCAACAACGCATGGTTCCCGGAATCGAACCAAGTGGTAAAACCATCGATGCCAAAAGCCATCAAGGCCCACAAAATGGCCATCATGGCCAAAGCGGGGATAAGCTTATCTATTTTTAAATTATGTTCAAGGGTAATTGCCAAATATCCAATTACAAAAATGACAACTAAAAGGGTTTCCATGTTAAGTTTGGTTTAATTAAGGAATAATATTTTTGAGCAGTTATCTGTGTGGCTAAAGATATTCAAAATGAATATTTCCGCATAATCTAATTGGTATAAAAATAAGCAAAGGGGAAGGAACAAAGTATTTTCATTCGAAGAAAAATTCAATCATTCTCATTTAACCATTATGTTTTATAAAATATTAATACTAGAAAGCTATATTTGTAGGTAGTTTTTAAATATTATTCAGTTTTATGGATTTCACACTTTCCGAAGAACAGTTAATGATACAACAAGCGGCAAAGGATTTTGCCCAAAACGAGCTTTTGCCAGGGGTAATTGAGCGTGATGAAGCCCAAAAGTTCCCGAGTGAGCTCGTTAGAAAAATGGGAGAACTTGGATTTATGGGCATGATGGTCAACGAAAAATATGGAGGCAGCGGCCTTGGTACGCTATCCTACGTTCTGGCCATGGAAGAACTGTCCAAGATAGACGCATCTGCTTCGGTGATGGTATCCGTGAACAACTCATTGGTATGCTGGGGACTGGAAACCTACGGAAGCGAAGAGCAAAAACAAAAATACCTGACCCGTTTGGCAACGGGAGAGATCATAGGCGCGTTCTGTCTTTCCGAGCCCGAGGCCGGGAGTGATGCAACTTCCCAGAAAACAACGGCCATAGACAACGGTGACCACTATATATTAAACGGTACAAAAAACTGGATTACCAACGGAAACCAAGCCGAAGTTTACCTGGTCATCGCCCAAACAGACCGGGACAAAGACCACCACGGCATCAATGCCCTGATTGTTGAAAAAAACATGGATGGTTTTGATATTGGCCCCAAAGAAAATAAACTGGGCATTCGGGGAAGCGATACCCACTCCTTAATGTTCAACGATGTAAAGGTGCCAAAAGAAAACCGCATTGGCGATGACGGTTTCGGTTTTAAATTTGCCATGAAAACCCTGGCCGGTGGTCGAATAGGAATCGCCGCACAGGCATTGGGCATTGCCGCAGGAGCTTACGAATTGGCACTTAAATATTCAAAAGAACGCAAGGCCTTCGGCACAGAAATAGCAAACCACCAAGCAATTGCATTCAAACTGGCGGATATGCACACCAAAATACAGGCGGCCCGCCATTTGGTCTACCAAGCGGCCTGCGATAAGGATACTGGAAACGATTACACCCTCTCCGGAGCCATGGCAAAACTGTACGCTTCCGAAGTTGCCATGGAAACAGCGGTAGAAGCCGTCCAAATACATGGTGGAAACGGATACGTGAAAGACTACCATGTAGAACGGTTGATGAGGGACGCCAAAATCACACAGATTTATGAAGGTACCTCCGAAATCCAGAAAATTGTCATCTCCAGAAGTATCTTAAAAGATTAAAAAACATACACCCCCTCCCAAAAGAGGGGGTTCCTTTATCAAAAAGGATAGACCAATCCACATCTCCCCTTATTTTAGCAAGCACCCATCTCAAAAATACCTCCCTAAAGAGCAAAACACTCTTATCGAAATAGGGAAGAAACTATTTTCAACACTCTATTTGAGATAATGATAATTTAACATTCCATTAATTCCTAAATTGAATTTTTTTTAACCCCACAAACAATACGTTGATTATTTATCTGATAATCAGCGAAAACCTTATTATTTATACATCAATTTTGATATTTTTGAGGAAATACGTTAATGATGGGATTGAAGAAACAAGGTTTATACCTACCGGAATTTGAGCACGACAACTGCGGTGCAGGATTTATCTGCAGCTTAAAAGGAATTAAGTCCAATGACATAATTCACAAAGCCCTAGAGATTCTTGATAAATTGGAACACAGGGGAGCTGTGAGTTCAGATGGAAAAACAGGTGATGGCGCAGGTATCTTGATAGATATTCCGCATGCATTTTTTAAGGATACCTGCAAATTTGAATTGCCGGAGGCCGGTGAGTATGCCGTTGGCAACGTATTTCTACCACAAAAAGAAAACCAGCGCAACTTTTGCATACAGGTTTTTGAAGAAAACATAAAAAAGCAAGGACTCCAATTATTAGGATGGCGACACGTTCCCGTGAATCGTTCCGTGCCCGGAAGAATAGCGGCAGAGACCGAACCTTATGTAATGCAGGTGTTTGTTGGAAAAGGGGAGGATTTGGATGAGTTCCAGTTCAACCTTAAACTTTTTATAGCACGTAAAATCACGGAACATACGGTTATAGACAGCAAACTTTCAGAAAGTGAATTCTTCTATCTGCCCAGTCTATCCACAAAAATCATCATCTTTAAAGGGCTTTTGGTCCCTAAGGATATCAGCAGATACTACGAAGACCTTTTGGACCCTCGCGTAGTTACACGCTTGGCACTGGTGCACCAAAGATTTTCCACCAACACTTTTCCCAATTGGGATTTGGCGCAACCTTTCAGGTATATGTGCCATAACGGGGAAATAAATACTTTAAGAGGAAACGTTTCACGTATGCGCTCGCGCGAGGAATTGATGGAGAGCGACTGGTTTGGTGAGGACATCAAAGAAATACTTCCCATTGTATTGCCGGCAAAATCCGATTCCGCCAGCATGGATATGGTTGTTGAGCTATTATTGATGACAGGACGGTCGCTACCAGAAGTAATGATGATGTTGGTGCCGGAGGCATGGGAAAAAAATCCGGACATGTCCGAAGCCAAGAGAGCCTTCTACGAATACAACTCATGCCTTATGGAACCTTGGGACGGGCCCGCATCCATACCGTTCACGGATGGAAACTACATTGGTGCCGTATTGGACAGAAACGGACTCCGCCCATCCAGATACTCCGTAACCAAAAAAGGATATGTGATCATGTCCTCCGAAACCGGGGTCGTTGAATTGGAACCGGAAGACATCGAATTCCACGGAAGATTGGAGCCCGGAAAAATGTTCTTGGTGAACATGGAAGAGGGACGGATCGTAAACGATGAAGAAATCAAGGAAGCCATAGCCAAAAAACATCCATATAAAGAATGGTTAAAGAACAATCTGGTCCACTTAAGGGACATTCCGTACAACGATTGCCCAGTGTTCTTTGGGGAATTCCCGCTTCAGACCAGGAGAACCGCATTCGGCTATACCCAAGAAGATATCAACACCATCATAATGCCGATGGCACAAAATGGCAAGGAGCCGATTGGCTCTATGGGTTCCGATACACCGATCGCCGTATTGTCCGAACGCCCACAGTTGATATACAATTACTTTAAACAATTGTTTGCGCAGGTAACCAACCCTCCTTTGGACGGTATCCGCGAGGAATTGATCACGGACATTAGTTTGACCTTGGGCAGCGACCACAATATTTTTGATTTTTCCGAATTGCATTGCCGCAAACTGAAAATCCAAAACCCCGTTATTTCCAAGGAAGATTTGGACAAGATCAAAAATTACGATGCCAGTCCAGACTATAAAGTTGTCTCCATTTCCATGCTCTACGAAATTAAAAAGGGGCACAATGGCCTGGAAGAGGCCTTGGACGGCATTTTGAAGCAAGCTTCAAATGCTATTGATGAAGATGCCAACATCATCATCTTGTCGGATAGAATGGTGAGTGCCGAAATGGCACCCATCCCGGCACTTTTGGCCTGTTCTTACGTAAATAGTGGTCTTAGAAAGTTAGGCAAGCGTTCCAAGTTGAGCATCATTATAGAATCGGCCGAACCAAGGGAGGTTCATCATTTTGCACTCCTTTTCGGTTTTGGCGCAAGTGCCATCAACCCGTATTTGGTGAACGAGATCATCGGTGAACAAATCGAGGAAAACAACATTACCGATTATACTTTTGAGGAAGCCGTCAAAAATTACAATAAAGCTATTGGAAAAGGCATCTTGAAGGTGATGAACAAAATTGGAATATCCACACTTAATTCCTATCGTGGTTCCCAATTGTTCGAGTGTATCGGTATCAACACCACTGTGGTTGACAAATATTTCCCGAACACCCCGACCCGAATCCAAGGCATTGGGTTGTATGAGATTGAAAAAGAGGTGACCAAACGCCACAAAAAGGCATTTCTATCACAAAATATATCTGCAAATCTCGACATTGAGGTTGGTGGGGAGTACCGCTGGAGGAGAAATGGTGAAAAGCACATGTTCAATCCATTAAGTGTCGCCATGCTCCAAAAATCGGTACGCAACAACGAGCCGGATACCTATAAAGAATATTCCAAACTCGTCAACGAGCAATCCAAACACCTGATGACCATCCGTGGACTGTTCGAGTTTTCGAACTATGATCCTATTCCCATTGAAGAAGTGGAACCTTGGACCGAAATCGTAAAAAGGTTCAAGACCGGGGCCATGTCCTACGGAAGTATCAGTAAGGAGGCCCATGAAAATCTTGCTGTCGCCATGAACCGAATCGGAGGCAAGAGCAATTCCGGTGAAGGTGGCGAGGATATCGCTCGTTTCTACAAAAGTCAAACCGGTGACTGGAAGAACAGCGCCATAAAACAAGTGGCCTCGGGTAGATTTGGGGTAACCTCCAACTATTTGACCAGCGCACAGGAAATACAGATTAAAATGGCCCAAGGGGCCAAACCGGGCGAAGGCGGACAATTGCCAGGCCCTAAAGTTAATCCGGCCATTGCCAAAACTAGGAATTCCACTCCTTACGTAGGGTTGATTTCCCCTCCGCCGCACCACGACATTTATTCGATTGAAGATTTATCGCAATTGATCTATGATTTAAAATCCGCAAACAGGGAAGCCCGTGTCAACGTGAAGTTGGTATCAGAAGTTGGTGTTGGAACGGTCGCTGCCGGTGTGGCCAAAGCAAAGGCCGATGTCATATTGATTTCCGGATTTGACGGAGGAACAGGAGCATCACCATTGACTTCTTTAAAACATGCCGGACTGCCTTGGGAACTGGGAATCGCAGAAGCCCAACAGACTTTGGTATTGAACGACTTAAGAAACAGGGTTGTTCTCGAGTGCGATGGACAGTTAAAGACCGGACGCGATGTCGCTATTGCTTGCTTGTTAGGAGCAGAGGAATTCGGTTTTGCAACGGCACCGTTGGTTGCATCGGGCTGTATCATGATGCGCGTTTGCCACCTGAACACTTGCCCGGTAGGTATTGCCACACAAAACCCCGAATTGCGCAAAAAGTTCCAAGGGAAACCGGAACACGTTGTCAACTATATGTACTTTGTGGCACAAGAACTACGCGAAATTATGGCCAAACTAGGTTTCAGGACCTTGAATGAAATGGTCGGACAAGTACAGAAACTGGATAGGAAAAAAGCCATTGAACATTACAAAGCGGCCGGAATTGACCTTACTCCCATTTTGTACCGAATCGACGTTCCAGAGGGAACAAAACTGTACAATACAGAAAAGCAGGTTCACGACATCAGCAAATCCATAGAGTTTGAAATTATAGGAAAGGCACACCCTGCATTGTTCAGGAAAGAGAAGACCACACTGGATTTCCCTATCAAGAACACGGACAGAGCCGTTGGAGCCATCATGAGTAATGAAATTTCAAAAATTTATGGGGAAGAGGGGTTACCTGAAAACACGCTTAAGTTAAATTTTACAGGTTCTGCCGGACAAAGCTTTGGGGCTTTTGCCACAAAAGGGCTCACTATGATCGTAAACG